>JAUCSE010000100.1 GCA_030445275.1 Mucilaginibacter sp. | reverse complement strand
TGATCTCTGCTCGTAAGTCTAATTGAAAGTGACCTCGGTCGTAAAGGCGCAGGATGGGCTCGTTTTGATCTGTTTCTGTTTTCATACACTTCTTTTTCGTGTATAGTTTTTGGCGGACGAGTCAATAGTTTAATTATTGAAGATAAAGCTGATAATGAAGCTGTTCATTCATTTCGTAAGCTGTTTACCGGATTGGCCATTGCCGCTTTGATAGATTGAAAGCTTACAGTTACAAAAGCAATTAATAAAGCTATAGCTGCTGTGAGTGCGAACACCCACCATTGTATATCAATACGGTAAGCAAATCCTTGCAGATATTTGCTCATCATAAGCCAGGCAATTGGCGAGGCTATGATTACTGCCACAAATACTAATTTCAAGAAATCAACTGATAGTAAAGCGGTAATATGAGTAACTGAAGCTCCCAATACCTTGCGAATACCTATTTCCTTGGTGCGTTGTAGGGTTAATAAAGATATGAGTCCAAGTAATCCCAAACAGCTGATAAAAATTGCAATGACAGCGCTTGATTTGATAAGTCGGTTCAATAGGTCCTCCTTTTGATAAAAGTCGGCTATTTGTTCATCCAAAAAATGATACTCAAAAACATGATCGGGATAAACAGATTGCCATTCCTTTTTTATTTGCTCAATAACCACTAATGATTCATTTGAATTGACTTTAACCCCCATATACTGATATCCGCTTCTTAATGTGGTAATGTATTCCGGGTCAATTGCTGTATACAGGGATTTTGAATGAAAATCTTTTATTACCCCTACTATAGTGCCTTGCTGATCACTAATATCACCAGCGGCAAGTCGGTGACCAATGATTTGTTGTGCGTTTTGTAATCCTAATTTTTGAACAAGTTTTTCATTCACCAAATATTCTTTGGCCGTATCACTTTCCATAATATTTCGCCCGGCAATAAGTTGTATTCCAAAGGTTTTAACATAGCCAGCATCACCAATAATTGTTTTCCCTATGAATTTTTCCCATGGTTGGCTATCGTATTTAATGGATCCTCCCTTGTCAGAAGTGGATGCCGGCGGTCTGTAGCAAAAAGATACCTCTTTAACACCTGGATATGCCAATAATCGGTTGCGCAGAAAATTGGTTTTAGTTTTAGCATTATCCGGAACAGGTAATACCAGTACTGCATTTTTGTTAAACCCAAGATCGGCGGTTTTTAAAAATTTGACCTGCATGGTTATCAGTATAGTGCTAATAATCAAAACCTGAGCAATAATATTTTGAACAACAATCAGGCTTTTACGGCCAAAGCCAGCCGATTGGGTATTCTGATTAAGTTGATTCTTTAAAGCATTCACCGGTTTAAACCTGCTTAATATCAATGCCGGATAAAAACCTGCCGCCAGAATAATAAACCCCAATAAAATAAATACAAACAAGATCAGTTTAGGATCACTTATAAAGTTAAGCACAAGGTTGGTTTGCAACCAGATATTAATTACTGGTAAGGTAACAAGTACCCAAAGTATAGCTAGTAAGGCCGCAAAGAAGGTAATACTGGCCGTTTCGGCAATAAACTGGAAAAATATAGCCGATGGCGTACTACCCAAAACTTTACGTGTGCCTATTTCTTTAGCTCTCTTAAAGCTTTGGGCCGTTGCCATATTAATAAAATTAACGCAGGCTATAACAATAAGAAGCAGACCTATTATACTCAAAGTAACTAACAATGATTTTTGTATAACACCACTATACCGACCATCAAAATGCACCTCTTGCAACGGTTGCAACTTAAATTCAAAAACAGAAGCCCTGTCGCCGGTATATCGTTTAACTATTGCAGTAAGATCAGTATTAATTTTGCTTGCAGATACCCCCTCCGGTAACAAAACAAATGTAGCAGTGGTAGAATTGATGAATCCCCAGTCGGTTTGCATTTGTTGCTCCCATTCGGGATTCATCGATTTAAGCGACGATAATGATAAAAAGATATCCGTTTTAAGATCCGTATTAGCAGGGTGGTCTTTTACAATACCCACTATTTTAAAGGTGTTCTTACTATCAACCCTAATAGTTTTACCGATAACGTCTTGGCCTCCGAAATATTTTTGTGCTAAATTATGACTTAAAACCACGGTATTGGGTTCAGTAAGAACATTGCTTTTACTCCCTTGCTCCCATTCATAATCAAAAAGGTTAAAAAAGTGATTATCTGTAAGGGCTATATTTTCATGCTCGGCAAATAATTGGGCGTTTGTTTTTCCTATTTGGGGGATTCCTATAGTAGCGTCATGTATTCGCAACAATGCCGCCTGATCTTTAATTTGAGGGATATCAGTTTTCAGAACCTTTCCCAATGCCAGAGGCGAGCCTTGTTCATTCTCAATACCTCCATCCGGAAGATGCAGGTTAGTAATAATTTTATAAACTTGCTTGGCATCATGATGATAAGTATCAAAACTAAGATGATATGTAATAAACTGAAATAAAATAATACTGCAACCTATCCCTAATGATAAACCAAACACATTGATCAATGTGTAAAACCTATGTTTCCATAAAGTACGCCAGGCAATTTTTAAATAATTATGTATCATATTATTGTTTATACGATGTTAGCTAAAATACTTTAAATAAGTAGTTAAATAATGTTAAAGACTATTCGCTCCGTAAGCTTTTAACAGGGTTGGCAATTGCCGCTTTAATGGTTTGAAAGCTTAGTGTAAACAATGCGGCCAGTAACATGCCTGCACCACTTAAAATAAATATCCACCAGCTAATGGTGGTACGGTCGGCGAAACTTTGCATCCATTTATTCATAGCATACCAGGCCAGCGGAGTAACCAGTACAAAAGCCAATACAATAAGCCACACCAATTCTGTTGATAATAAGGTCACGATCTGAGCAACAGAAGCACCAAGCACTTTCCGAATACCTATTTCTTTAGTACGCTGGCTGGTGGTGTACATGGCCAAACCTAACAAACCAAGGCAACTTATAAATATAGATAAGCCAGTAGCCCAGTTAAGCAGTGTTGAGGTTTGTTGTTCACTATTATAAAACCTGGCGATATTTTCATCAAAAAAGTGATATTCAAAATCATCTTCAGGATAAATTTCCTTCCATGATTTTTCCATTGCTGCAATGGCCTCTTTCCAGTCATTGCTACCCGATTGCGGCTTTAATGCAATATGGAATGTACCATTGTTATAATGATTATTTTCGGTTAAAATAGCTATGGGACTAATTGGGGCATGCAATGATTCTGCATGAAAATCGGCCACAACACCAATGATCTGCATTTTTACATCACCATTAAAGTTATCAACGTACTTACCTACAGCATCAGATGGGTTTTTAAATCCGATAGCGCGGGCATAGGTTTCATTTACCAGGAATGCTTTTGAAGTATCACTAGGCTGCAAATTACGACCGGCTACTAATTTGATCTTGTAAACGTTGATATAATTCTGGTCGCCAAATTTTTCACCCAGCTCCATTTTTATTTCTTTTTTACCATCCCGGTAAGTAGCCTCAGTTGAGTTGCCATTGTCTGATGCAGGAGCGTCTTTACCCACACTTACTAATTGTACCTGTGGCAGGGCATTCAGCTTATTTAAAAATACCTGGTTACTGCTTTCCGTGCGGGTTTTCCAGGGTGAGTTTATAATGATTATAGCATCTTTTTTTAGTCCAAGATCTTTATGCAGTACATAATAAATTTGCTTGCTTACCAGCACCGTCGCCATGATAAAGAATTGAGCAATAACAAACTGGGTTACAGTTAATGATTTACGCAGCCAGGCATTACGGGTTTTATTACTATTGGTTGATGCCTGGTTTTTAAGTATCAATACTGGCTTATAGCCCGATAATAAAATTGCCGGGTAAAAACCCGATAAAACGCTTACTACAACCGTTAACAATAAAAGGAAAACGATTAGATCAGGCTGCCCCAGGATATCTAATTTTATCCCTGCAGGAATAAAGTCCTGAAAGAGTTTTAGTATCAACGGGGCTATTACTACCGAAATAATGACTGCAAACAAGGTAATAATAAATGTCTCACTTAAAAATTGAACTATTAATTGCACCCGACTGCTACCCATTGTTTTACGGATACCAATTTCTTTAGCCCTTTGCGTTGCTTGTGCCGTTGTTAAATTAACAAAATTGATACAGCCCAATAACAATAAAAACAGCGCTATGGCGAACAAACCATATAAAGTTGTTTTGTTGGCGGTACGCCCACCGTAAAACGTTCCATACAGATCATTAAAATGGACATCATTAAGCGGTTGCAAAGCGAAGCTGCGGGTATTGCCTTTGTTTGATGCTGTTGGCGGATTGTGTTTTTTTAGTATTTCATTGAGTTGCTTTTCAACTTGCGCTACTGTGGTATTTGCAGATAGCTTGATAAAAAGCTGTGAGGCCGGGGTTGTACCGCCCCAATGCTCCGGCCTTAATGTATTTTTTAACTTATTGTTGTTTTGTGCAGATGAGTAAGATATAAAATCAGAAGAAACAAAGTCGGTATTACCTTTCAATGGCTCCACAATACCGGTAACCGTTGTGCTTAAAGTATCGTACATTACCACATGCCCAAGCATTTGATTATAGGATAATTTGGGGAAGTATTTTTTAGCCTTATCCGTAGTTAGCACTACCTGATTAGGGCCATTAAATGCTGTTTTAGGCTTACCGGCAAGCCATGTATAACTAAAAAGTTCAAAATAGCGTTCATCAGCCAGTACAACATTATCTTGAAGCTTGAACTTAATGGGCGCACCAGATTTTGTAGCTATAAGTACATTGGGTTGATACAAACTAAAAAATGGAGCAGAAATTGCAACACCGCTCACTTGAGTACTAACAGCTTCGGGCAAAGGTCCGCAAACACCGCGGTTATAACCAGGTTGGCCCGCCCAGGTATAATTTGAAACTATCCGGTAAATGCGGTCGCTATCCTTAAAGTTTTTATCAAAAGTAAAATCAAAATATACAATAAGGTAAATAACCAAAGCCGCGCTTATACCAATGGATAAACCTATAATATTAATAAACGTAAAAAGCTTATGCCGCCCAAAATTGCGCAACGCTATTTTGAAATAGTTTTTTAACATACTGTTTTAAATTCTAAATTTTAATTCTCAAACTCTGATTTCTTAATATTAAACTTTAAGTTACTTATCACTTTCATCTATCACTATTCACTCCTTAAGCTTTTAACCGGGTTCGTAATTGCCGCCTTAACTGTTTGAAAACTTAAGGTGCACAGCGCTGCCAGTAACATACCTGCACCACTTAAAACAAATATCCACCAACTAATGGTGGTGCGGTCGGCAAAGTTTTGCATCCATTTATTCATGGCATACCAGGAAAGTGGTGTAACTAATGCAAAAGCAAGCACAATAAGCATGATGAGCTCAGTTGATAACAGGGTGACAATTTGCGTTACCGAGGCACCAAGCACCTTACGCACCCCTATCTCTTTTGTACGCAGGTTGGTAGTATACATCGCTAGTCCCAGTAAGCCCAGGCAGCTTATAAATATTGATAAACCTGTAGCCCAGGTAAGTAAGGTTGAAGTTTGCTGTTCGCTTTTATAAAATTTGGCGATGTTTTCATCAAAAAAGTGATAGTCAAAATCATCATCAGGATAAACTTGCTTCCACGCTTTTTCAATACTGCTTATAGCTTTTTTCCATTCGTTGCCACCAGCAGTTTGCGGTTTTAAAGCTAAATGGAATACCCGG
Organism: Mucilaginibacter sp.; assembly: GCA_030445275.1. Taxonomy (GTDB): domain Bacteria; phylum Bacteroidota; class Bacteroidia; order Sphingobacteriales; family Sphingobacteriaceae; genus Mucilaginibacter. Next base: position 9,708 of record JAUCSE010000100.1, on the reverse strand, counting down.
CCATTATATTTATAATTATTATAATCCGGTATTAAAATAGCCAACGATTTTATAGGTGAGTGGAGTGATCCCTGATAAAAATCACCAACTACACCTACAATCTCCTTTTTTTTATCGTTATAATCCAACATATGTCCAACAGCAGCTGTTGGATTTTTAAAACCCAGCACACGTGCATAAGTTTCATTGATAAGTATGGCCTTTGCCGAATCTGAAGTTTGCAGATTACGGCCGGCAAGTAATTTTATCTTGTAAATTTTAATGTAATTTTCATCAGCAAACTTTTGCTGAACATCAGTTCTTATCTCTTTTTTACCATCCTTATATTTAACCTCGGTTGAGTTGGTGCTACTTGATGATGGTGCTGGCCCACCTGTGCTAATCATCTCAATCTGCGGTATTGTGTTGATAATATTCATAAACACCTGTTTCTTATCAGTATTAATACTTTTAAACGGTATAGTTACATTTAATATGGCCTCTTTTTTAAAACCCAGGTCTTTGTGTAAAGCATAATGAATTTGTTTACTCACTAATACAGTAGCCATAATAAAAAACTGGGCTATTACAAACTGAATTACAGTCAATGACTTGCGCAACACCGCATTTCGTGTTTTATTAGTACCAGAATTTGCCTGATTTTTGAGAACCTGAACAGGTTTATATCCGGACAGAACTAATGATGGGTAAAAACCTGATAAAAAGCTTACAACAAGCGTTAACCCTATTAAGAAAAATATAAGATTAGCCTGATGCATATAATCAACCTTAACACCGGCAGGAATAAAATCTGCAAACAATTTTAAAATAAAAGGAGCCGCTAAAATAGCTATGATTACAGCAAATAGCGTAACTAAAAAGGTTTCGCTTAAAAACTGTAATATGAGCTGCCCGCGTGTGCTGCCCATGGTTTTGCGTATACCTATTTCTTTGGCTCTTTGCGATGCTTGTGCAGTAGTAAGGTTAACAAAGTTAATACAACCTAAAACCAAGAGGAACATACCTATGATTAAAAGTCCGTACAGTGTTGTTTTGCTTGCTGTACGCCCATTATCAAAGTTATGGTAAAGCTGATTAAAATGGAGATCATCCAACTGTTGCAAATGAAAAACCGTTGTACTACCCTTATCCTCAGGCTTTGGCGGATGGTGTTTTTTTAATAGCTCATTCAGTTGTTTTTCAACGTTTGCTGTCGCCACATTTTTATTAAGTTTAACAAATAATTGCGATGCCGAAGTTGTGCTTCCCCATTCAGTTAACCCCATATCCTCCTTTAATTGCTTATTGCTGGCACCTGTACTGTACGATATAAAATTATGAAAGTACAGGTCTGTATTTTCTTGTATAGTTTGAACGATGCCTGTAACTGTGGTTTTAATGGAGTCATATATAACAGTTTTACCAAGCATTTGATTGTAAGAGGTAGATGGGAAATAAATTTTAGCCTGATCTGATGTTAACACAACCTGGTAAGGAGCATCCAATGCAGTTTTGGCCGAACCTGCCAGCCATTTATAGCTGAACAGGTTAAAATAACGACCGTCTGCTAATATTATATTCTCCTGATTTTTGAATTTCTTGGGCGTACCTGTATTTTGTGGTATAAAAACATTTGTTTCAAAAGTATAAAAGGGAGCCGAACGCTCCACACCGCTTACCTCATTCTGAACAACGCCAGATAAGGGACTCGTTACGCCACCATTATACCCTACTTCTCCTGAGAAGGAAAATTCAGTTACCACCCTGTAAATCCGATCACTGTCCGGGTGAAATTTATCGAAAGTAAAATCAAAATGTACAATCAAATAAATAACCAACGCCGAACTGATCCCGATGGATAAGCCTATGATATTAATGAATGTAAAAAGCTTATGCCGCCCAAAATTGCGCAATGCTATTTTGAAATAATTTTTTATCATATGTTTTAAATTCTAAGCCTTAAATACTAAACTCTAATTTCTAAATTGCCAGCCATTTTCACTCATCACTCGCTTCTTAAGCTCTTTACCGGATTGGCAATTGCTGCTTTAATGGTATGATAACTTACTGCAATAAGCGCTGTTATTAATGCAATTAACCCTGCAGCACAAATCAGGCTGAGGTCTGGTTTTATCCGGTAGGCAAAGTTTTGAAGCCATTTATTGGTTACATACCAGGCAATGGGCACCGCAATTATAAATGAGCAAAAAGCGAGTATCAACGTACCACGATTTAATAGCACAAACAAATTTGATAATGATGCACCCAAAACTTTCCGTATGCCAATTTCTTTAGTACGGTTAATGGTACTTAATGCTGATAATCCGAATAAACCCAAACAGGCAATAATAATGGCCAATATGCATGAAGTGGTAATGGTGGTCATCCAGCGTAAATAAGCATCATAACTTTTTGCAACATCCTCATCCATAAAGGTATAATCAAATGGCTGCTTATTGGTGAGTTTATTCCAATTTGCTTTTATCTTATCCATTACTTGAGATATACTTTGACCGGCCTTTATTTTAATCCAGTAAAAAGATATCGGGGCTCTGTTTACTGTATGATAAGTTGGTTGTATTGCCTTGGTCAAATCTTCATTATGATAATCTTTACAAACACCGATGATAACCCCACCTAAACCCATATTAAACGCATCGATAGGTGGCTTACCAAGCAAATTGTATAAGGTTTCATTGACAACAACATTATGCCTTGCTTTAGTATACATACCTGTACTTTGCGCATCTGTAAGCGTTAACCTCGCACTATCACTTGCGATGCTAGATGAAAAAGCCCGCCCCTTAACTATAGCTATTTTATTAAAGGCAAAATAATTGAAATCAACATTCAAAGCCGTGATCATCATTTTCGATCCGTTAATATCATGCGCATTACTGTTAAATCCACCAAATTTGAATGAGGTGCCGGTAACATCCTGTATGTAAGGTTCCGTATCAGTAAAATGATATAAAGTTTCTTTTAGTTGGGCTGAACTTTGTTTTTCGGTATAATTGTAAGGATCGCGGATCACCAGCACCTGATCTTTATCAAAGCCCATTTCTGTTTGGCTTATAAATTTCATCTGTTTATTGATAACTAATGATGATATAACCAATATAATGCAAATGGTAAATTGTACAACAACCAGGCTTTTTGATAATACCGGACTTATGCGATAAGCCGAAAACCCACGCATAATGTTCAGTGGTTTTAAACCCGACATGGCAAAAGCCGGATAAATACCCGCCAACAAACCTAACAGGAATGCTAATACAGTTAAAGAGACAGCCAGGTCACCAAATGAAAAATAACTCATTTGCAGGTTAGCTCCTGTTACTGCGTTAAAAACCGGCATAATAGTTACAGCAAGTAAAAGACCACTAATAACTGATATACAAGCCAGTAATTGTGTTTCGGTATAATATTGTAAAATAATCTGTTTACGCTCAGCTCCAATAGTTTTGCGCACCCCTACATCCTGCGAACGGGAAACAGCGTTGGTAAGTGTTAGCAGGATATAATTGAAACAGGCAATTATCAGAATTATAGCAGCAAGGCAAGTAAGATAATAGATATTTTTCAGGTCGGTATAATGATACCAATAACTTTGGTTGTAATGAGCGTTAGCAAATGGTCGTAAAAAAAGATGTATTTGGTCAATTTTCGCACTCGGATTTGATGCCCGATCCGATTCAACAATTGTTTTAAAATACAATTTTGCAAAAGCATCCAGCTTTTGTTTAAAGGCGATCTGGTTAACACCTTTTTTAAGTTTTAGAATGAGCGGTTCATTAAATGTATTAATACCATTCTTAATCCTTTCCTGATAATCAGGTTTTGATTCAAGTGGCAATATCATATCAAATTGAAAGCTGGAATTGGCCGGAAAATCTTTTGCTATAGCATTAATGGTTAAAAGCAAAGGTTTGTCTTCACTCGTTATGGTCAAAGTTTTACCTACCGGATCCTTATCACCAAAATATTTTTTGGCTAAACGCTCACTGATCACCACCTGATTAAAGCCACCCAGCACGGATGCCGCGTCCCCTTTAATTAAAGGATAGTTAAAAACTTTAAAAAAATCTGCATCTGCATATGTTATATTATCATTTTCAAGAAAGCTTTGGTTTCCAACTTTAATAACCGGTTTATAAAGGTGATCAAAACGTATAGCATTCTCAATTTCAGGGAAATTTCTTTTCAGATCAATTGCCAGAACAGGCGGTGTTACCACCTCGTTCTTTTGTTCCGCATCCTTCATTAAAAATGAAAAGAAATTATTGTCAGTTTTGTCACTTAACTGCTGATCCAGTTCCGATACTTCAACCCTAAATAATTGATCCTGGTCATGGTGAAATTTATCAAATGAGTTTTCATTTTTTACATGCAGAAAAACCAATATGCAAAATGCACTGGCAGTGCTCAATCCAGCAATGTTTATAACAGTATGCAACTTGTTACGGGTAATATTCCTGAAAGCGAGTTTTAAATTATTTTTCAGCATACTTATGTTGTTTTAAACTTCAAACACAATTATTTAAGCATAATATAAATTCCAGTCATTTTACTCACTCCGTAAACTCTTCACCGGGTTAGCAGTAGCTGCTTTAATAGCCTGGAAACTTATTGTCACAAAGGCTATTACCACGGCTATAACACCTGCCATTACAAAAACCCACCACTGGATACTGATCCTAAAGGCAAAATCAAGCAGCCATTTACTCATGGAGTACCAAGCTATTGGCAAAGCGATGATTGATGCTATTAATACCAGTATTAAGAAATCTTTGGATAGTTCGGTAACGATTTGGGGAATACTTGCGCCAAGTACTTTGCGCACCCCTATTTCTTTCACCCGTTGAGTTATGGTAAATGCCGATAGACCAAATAAGCCTAAACAGGCAATAAATATGGCAATAAATGAAAATATGGTGAACAAATCGCCCTGCTGCTGTTCGCTGTTGTAAAGGTTTTGAAACCGCTCATCTAAAAAGCCGTATCCAAAAGGCTTTTCGGGCTGGGCATTGTGCCAGGCTTCCCGGATGGTGTTTATCGCCGCGTTAATGTTATTGCCGCTTATTTTAATAGAGAGCCTACGATAACTGTTATTGGCAAACGAGGGCATCTGCATTAATAAAGGGACGATATTTTGATGAAGCGACTCGAAATGAAAATCATTCACCACACCGATAACTTTCCCCTTTACACCTCCATAACTCAGATCTTTACCTATTGCGTTTTCAGGGTTCTTCCAACCCAATACCTTAACTGTTGCCACATTTATTACATAGTTATTGCTATCAGTACCAAAATCGCGCGAAAAATTTCGGCCAGCGGCCATTTTCATACCGTAAGTTGGAATAAAGCCATAATCGGTATTTATGCATTTCACATCAGCATTTATTTGTTCCGATGCGTTTCCCTTAAAAACAGATATTCCATTATTATCAAGCAAGCGCCCTGATGGTATACGCGATGAACGTCCCAGCTCTTTTACATCGGTATTTTTAGTTACTTCATTTTTAAACGTCTCAAACTCACTATTTGAAAATGGGTTAATGGTTACTATTACATGATCTTTATCAAAACCAAGTGATTTATGCTGTATATACCGCAATTGCTGAAATACAATGGTAGTGGCCACGATCAAAATAATGGAAATGGAGAATTGCAATATCACCAATACTTTACGAAACGAAATATTGCCTGAACCTACTTTTAATATCCCCTTTAAAACCTTAACCGGTTTAAATGATGCCATAAAAATAGCCGGATAAATACCACTGATGAGTCCAACCACAAACGGTAACAGCAATACAGGCACCAATATTTGGGGTTGATACAGGCTATGGAATACCAGGTTAAGATTTGAAAATTTGTTAATGAAAGGAACCAGCAACCAGGTAAGTACCAGCGCCAATATTAACGAGAAACAAGTGATCAGTACTGATTCGCTTAAAAATTGCGTAATGATCTCTTTTTGCTGCGCACCAATCACTTTCCTGATGCCTATTTCTTTTGCTCTTAATGTTGACCTGGCGGTCGAAAGATTCATATAATTAATACAGGCTATCAGCAAAATAAATAAGGCGATGGCCGAAAATATATAAACCCGTTTAATATCGCCGTTCTGCTCCAACTCATCATCGAGATGCGAATACAGGTGGACATCCAAAAATTTCTGGATATATAATTTACTACCTTTTGATTCTTGCGGACTAACATATTTATTTAAAAATGCCGGAAATAAAGAAACAATATGATCCATATTATATCCCTTAGGCATCAGCAAATAGGTAAAGAAGGCATTGTTGCCCCAATTGGTTCGCAACTGTTTTTCGCCATAAGTGCTGCTATCCTTTAAAGTATTAAATGATAACAGCATCTGTGGATGCAACTGTGCATTAGCAGGAAATGGTTCATATACTCCGGTAACCTTAAAATTAAACTTGTTATCTATTCTAATCTCCTTATTTATAGGATCTTCATCACCAAAATATTTGCGGGCCATATCCGCGGTCATCATCACAGAAAATGGATCAGATAAGGCAGTATGCGGATCGCCTTTAATAGTTTTTACGCTGAAAAAATCAAAGAAATTCTCATCAGCAAAATAAGAACTTTCCTCGGTCAGGAGCTTTTCCTTATAGCGAATAACAGCATTCCCATTTGTCAGTATACGGGTAACTTTTTTAATATCCGGGAACTCATTCTTTAGCAAAGGGCCAAACGGCGGCGCTACTGCTCCAAGATGAAGCGTTTCTACCCCATCCGGTGTATTAAAACTACGGGTTACCCGATAAATATCATTGGCATTGCTGTTAAACTTATCATAGCTTAATTCATTTACTATATATATCAGAATAAGCATACAGCAGGTTAAGCCTATGGTTAAACCAAATATATTGATGAACGAGATAAATTTGTGCCGGGTAATATTACGTATAGCACTTCGTAAATAATTCTTTATCATAATACTTAAATTCTAAATACTAATTTCTAATCTCTAAATAGTTTTGGGCTTTTACCCTTTAACTTTTACTCATTTCTAAGGCTTTTTACCGGATTAGCAAATGCTGCTTTTATTGATTGAAAACTTATGGTAATTGCCGCAACTAATAAAGCAATAACACCGGCCAGTAAAAATACCCACCACTGTATATTTATCCGGTATGCAAAATCCTGCAGCCATTTATGCATAGCATACCATGTTACCGGAAAAGATATCAATACAGCAATAATGATCAGTTTTAAAAACTCTTTTGACAACATCATATTAATATTGCTTACCGATGCACCTAATATTTTGCGGATACCGATTTCCTTAACCCTTAGCCTGATCATAAATGCTGCCAGGCCAAACAAGCCCAAGCTGGCTATAATGAGTGCAACACATGAAAAAACAGTAAAAATTTTGCCGGTTTGCTGTTCAGACGCATAAAGTGATGCAAACCGCTCATCCAAAAATGAATAACTAAAGGGTGCATCGGGTTTAAAATTATCCCACTGTGATTTCATACCGGCAATTAAACCTTTAATATCAGAGGTTTTAACCTTAACCATAATTGAATTTATGTCATGCCCTGCCAATAACATTAAAGGAGCAATTTTCTGTTTAGCTGATACATAATGAAAATCCTTAACCACCCCAACTACAGTGTATTGAGTTCGTGCCGTGCGGACAATGGTTTTACCAATAGGATTACCTTTACCCCAGCCCAGATCACGTACCAGGGCCTCATTAACTACAACGGCCATTGAATCGCCGGGATATGACGGATAAAAATTACGGCCTTTTACCAGTTGGATCCCCAGGGTAGGAATATAGCTTTCATCCACATGGAAAATATCAGTATGGATCTCGGCATGACCGCCTTTATCATTAAACTCTTTAGCATTTATCTGCGTACCATCAATGCCTACCCCGGTACCCGGAACACTACTGGATATGGTGGCATTCACCACCTGTGGGCTGCGTAGCAGCTCTTTCTTAAACGCATCAAGATTATTACGTAATGAATAAGTGTCATTAATTACCAATATTTGATCTTTATCATACCCTAATTTTTTATGCTGCATATAATTCAATTGCTGATAAACTACAAATGTGGCAATAACCAATGCTGTAGATACCGCAAACTGGAAAACAATAAGGCTGCTGCGTAAAAAGTTCTTGCCCGCAGGTTTATCACTGCCAGTACCGCCTTTTAATACGCTGATGATCTGGAAACCGGACAAAACAAAGGCTGGATAAATGCCAGCAATAACACCAACCACAACTGACAATAAAAGTTCAATGGTTATAGCTTTAAGATTCAGAAAAAAGCTAATCCTGATATGCTTGCCCGACAGGTCATTAAACACAGGCAGCAACAGGTAAACAATAGCTATTGCCAGTACCATTGCCCCCAGTGTAAGCAATACAGATTCAGTAAGAAATTGGGAAATAAGACTACTTTTTTCTGAGCCTAATACCTTACGGATACCTACCTCTTTGCTCCTCTTTGCTGAGCTTGCAGTTGATAGATTGGTAAAATTGATACACGCCAGCAACATGATGAATATGGCCAATGCACCAAAAATGTACACATAATGAATATCGCCATTTGCCTCTAACTCATATTTTGTAGCCGAATGTAAATGGATATCTGTTAAGGGTTGCAGATAAAACAGGAAAGTATTTACTGATTTGCTGGCCTCGGCGATACTCACATCCATATCATGCGCTATTTCAGGCACTACAAATTTTTTGACCAGGTCATTAGGAAAGGAGGCTTCCAGTTTTTTGGGGTCTGCATTTTTATTTAACCTGATATAAGTAAAATAACCAATATTGCTCCAGGTTTGCTTTCCATTCCTCGCATATGCGTTCATGCTAAAAAAAGCATCTCCATGAAAATGGGAGTTATCGGGTACCTTATCAATAACCCCTGTAACCTTATAAAGATCATTGTCCACAAGCAATGATTTGCCAACTGCTGGTTGATTTCCAAAATATTTTTTAGCGAAAGCTTTGGTGATTACCATGCTGAAAGGCTCCTTGAGGCAAGTCTTACTATCGCCATCTATCAGTGGGATAGTAAACATCTTCAAGAAGTTAGAATCTACCATTTGCAGATGTTCTTCTTTAAATTTCTTCCCGTTATATTCTATAAATGACGGCTTATTGCCGGTAAGCCTCGTAACTTCCGCTACCTGCGGATACTGATCTTTTATCCCTTTAGCCACTGCTACATCCACATTTGGATACTCGCTCACACCAGCATTTTCAATAGTTTTAAGACTTACACGATAAATCAGATCAGCATTCTGTGGATATCTGTCATAGCTTAATTCACTATAAACATAGGCGGCAATTAACATGCAACAAGCCAACCCGACCGAAAGACCAAACACATTGATAAATGAAAATATTTTATTGCGTTTTAAATTCCGCCAGGCAGTTTTTATATAATTTTTAAGCATAATGGTACGATTAGCCATTAATAATAGTTAAAATACATACCAATTATTTAAAACATTAATAATCAGACACTTAATATAAAATATTTTCTATAACTGTCCGCAGACGTAACAGTACGTGTTCGGTTACGATACAGTTTGACCCGTCCGGATTTGGCTATACATTTTGGTGAGTAAATCCTGTAATAACTATACAGAGGAGTTTGTTAATCCTAAGTGAACTATACAGGGTCTTTTTTTAAAGATAAAGATTAAATACTTGTT
>JAUCSE010000046.1 GCA_030445275.1 Mucilaginibacter sp. | reverse complement strand
GTAATAATTCGACAGCCTTCCGCAAGCCTTCGGCGCCATTTTCAGCAGTTTCGATCCTGTAATATTCACTGAGCTGAACTTTCAAAAACGTCCTGAGTTCAATGTTATCTTCCACCAGTAAAACAAGTGGTGCCCCTTGGGCATGATCACTTGCTTCACCCGGAAGATCGAACGCTGACCCTTCTATTGTTGTTTCATGCTCGTGTTCGATCGATGGCTGATCGACGAAAACCACATCATCAGCCGCAAAATGATCTTTGCCGAGCCTGATCTCAACGGTCACAGTCAGCCCGTGATCCGGGTTATTTTGAGCTGATATTTTTCCATGATGCAACTCAACGAGCTCTTTGGAAAGTGCCAGGCCTATACCTGTCCCTTTTAAGTTCTTACCATCGCCATGATCGCCTTCATAATATAATTCAAAAATATCAGAAAGGTGCGCCGGTGTCACACCGCCGCCCTCGTCACAGATCGCGATCGTCAGCACTCCCTTTGCAGGCGCTTGTGCCAGTTTGATGGTAATACTTTTTTCAGCCGGGGTAAATTTGAAAGCATTCGCCAGGATATTGTAAATGACAATATCGATCTTTTCTGCATCTATCCAGGCCTGTACCTCTTTTGCTGCCTCAATCTTTAAATGGATGTTCTTTTCCCGCGCGATGTCAGAGAAGTAACTTCCGATCTGGGTAACAAAGGAGACCATCTCGACCTCTGAAATTCGGAGCGCCATTTTTCCGCTTTGAATTTTTCGTAGATCCAGTAACTGGTTGATAAAACGGACCATCCGGTTCGCGTTCCTTTTCACAACGCTAATGTATTCAGCACCCTTATCGGAAAATTTTTCCCGGACCAATATCTTTTCAATCTCTTCGATCGGATTGAGGATCAGCGTGAGCGGTGTACGCAGCTCATGGGATACGTTGGTAAAAAAACTCATTTTCAAGGCGGCGAGACGTTTTTCAACCGCGATATTGTGCCGTAAGCGCAGAACCGTAAGCGCTATTCTCCGGATGGCCCCGGCCAGGATGATAATGAGGACGCCATAGATCAGATAGGCCCACCAGGTGCGCCACGGAGGGGGTAAAATAGTCATCTTCAAACTCCGGTACGGCAAATTGGAATACATGCCTGTGTTCAGGCTTTTGACCTCCAGCGTGTAACTACCAGGCGGAAGGTTGGTGTAGGTCGCTCTGCGCTGATTCTTATTATTACGCCACGAAACATCAAAACCCTTTAGCCGGTACGCATAGGATTGTCTGAATCCTGATCTTTGGTCCAGTATTGCGTAATCTAAGCTGATCGTGTTCTGATCGTATTTCAGCGTCAGTCCGGGCGAATAATTAATGTTATCTGCCAGCAGTTTATCGGCGGCCCTGTTTACAATATCTTCGTTATTGATCTGTAGGTTGGTAAATACAAGGTTTGCCGCAATCTGCCGGTTGGTGATTTGCTTCGGGTCAAAAACCAGATATCCCTTTACCGTTCCGAAAACCAGATTGAAGTTGGGAAGCCTGGTGCAGGAGGCTTCTGAAAAGATAGCCTTGGGAAGTCCGTCATAAGAATCATAGTTTCTGAACTGTCTATTCTTTACATTGAATTTAGATAAACCGTTTTGCGTCGCTATCCATAAATTGCTATCTCTATCCTCGGTACAGCTTAAAACATAATCATTAGGAAGACCGTCTTTTGTCGTAAAATCATGGAATTTGAGCGACTTAAGAGGTTGATCGCCTACGGCCTGATCCAAACCGCCGCCTGATGTAGCCAGCCACATCGTATCCTTCGAATCGCGAAATATATACTGAACATCGTTATTTCCTAAGCTTGCTTTATCGCCGGGAATTTTACTGTAGGTTACATAATTGTAGTTAGACTTACGATCATCAGGATCCAGTACCATAAGCCCGTCAGTAGTTGCTATCCAGATGTTCCCGCTTTTATCAAGCGCCATGTTCCTGATCTTATGAAAATTCCCTTTAGGATAACCGGTAAAAGCCGGGCCCGTATGCAGAAATTTACCTGAACTGCCATCCCCATCTACAAGATTTAGTCCTCCATCGTACGAACCGACCCAAATATGGCCCTTCAGATCCTCCACCAGGGCGTATATTTCATTGCTACTGATGCTGTTGATGTTGCTTTTATCAGCGAGGTAATGGCTCAGTTTATACTGAGTGCCATCAGTATTGATCGGAGCGGCCCGGAACAAACCATTTGTTTTGGTACCCAGCCATATATTCCCCCGGCGATCCTGCATCATCGTATATACCTGGCCAATGCCTTCTTTGGGCTCATTGACAAAGAGGCCGTTTACCGGTTTGCCATTGTGGTAGATGTAGAGTTTGCCGCTTTTCGCGCCGATCCAAAGCCGGTTTTGATGATCACAAAGAATCCCCCTGACCTCATTATCCGATTTGAAAGTTCCGGGATCCACCATCAAATGCTGGTTAAAGTCATTCCGCTGAAAAATGATACGATCTATCCCCCGATCATCGGTGTTCAGCCATAGAATTCCGGACTGATCATAATAAAGATCGGTGATGATATTGGAGAACTGACGGTTTGCTGCCCCCGGCTCATTATAGAAGTAAGCTATTTTGGAACCATCATAATAGCCAAAGCCACCACCTTTCATGCTGACCCAAACAATGCCTTCATTGTCTTCGAACACCCTCACATGATTACCATTCCTAAATTTTGCATCATTTGATTGAGAAAAATATTGAAATGAACTATTGGCCGGATCAAACCTGGCGACACCCTGCATTTCAGGTGTCATCCATAGTACCCCTTTTTTATCTTCATAAAGGGAGTAGAAGGCCCCCGAAGCATTTACCGCTTTAGCGATCACGCTACCATCCTGTGTATTCACAGTGAGAATTTCTCCGGCTGACGTGGCTGCGTAAATATTTCGAGTCTTTTTTGAAAGCAGGATGCAGTTCAGGGATTTTGAGGTAATCCGGCTAACCATAATTTTTTTTGCAGCTTTATTATAGATCACCAGCTGGCCATCGCTGGTACCGAAATACATTTGGTGAGCGTCTTCGTCAACAGAATTGAAATTCAAACCTTTGGCAACGGAAGCCTCCAGCGAAACTGACCGGTAGCTTTCTGGTCCTCCTTTAGCTAAAAGCCCCAAACCGTCCGTAGTACCTATCCAGATATTATGCTGCCGGTCCTCATAAAAAAAACGGGTTGTATTAGATGGCAAAACCGCCCCGGCAGAGCCTCCCTTTTTGAAAAGAACATAATGGTGAAGGCTAGTGTCATTCTTCGGAAAATAGATCAGGCCATCGTGGGAAGAGATCAGCCAGATGTCACCACTTTGCGCGGCAACTACCCGGTCAAAGGCTACTTTCTTTTTTTCTTTCAGGTGAATGATATCAGCTATTGGCAAAAACTGCTCGGATCGTTTATCAAAGCGGTAGATCTGGTTATCATAAGCCTTCAGCCATAAATGATAAGACTGGTCTTCTACGATCTGATCGATCCTGTCGTTTTTGAGCTGAGACATGTCGCCCGGCAATGATTTATACGATACAAAGTTATGCCCATCGAATCGGTTGATCCCATCCCAGGTTCCGAACCACATAAATCCTTCCTTATCTTTCATCATGCAGGTTAACGCATCATGAGATAGGCCATCCTCAGTAGAATAGTGTTCGATCTTGCATTTTAACTGAGCACTAACCCGACCTGCAAAAAGCAATACAATCAGAATAAAATAACGGGTTAGATTGGCTCGGCTGTACATCATTTGCAATTAGGAAATACTTTATGCAGCTAACGAAGATAGCAATAATCATAACTCCCAAAGCAAATTCTGGCCAAGGAATTTCGGTAACTAGCTAATATATATTTTGCATGCCTTTATAAGAAAACTTAAATGAATATTATGAAACAGATCGTAAAGAAAGATTCAAAATTCAATGAGGAAGAACTTGAACTATTGAATTTACTGGCTGAACTTATAACAGAAATAATTATCAAAGATACGACAGATGATGCTGATGACACTGTGGATAAAGCGGATCAAAAGCAGGTTTTAGAGGGTGTTCAATAGCCGATGAAGGCTCAACAACATACAGCACACCTCGTTGAACACCATAGCCGCAAACATGATCTTTTAACATATTGGTAATCAAAGTAAAAAGACAGCATTTTTTTTGTTACCGATAACAACCGTCAATAATCCCATGTCAAAGAGCACATGGGAATTAAACACTTCGAAAACTTGTTTTAAACGCTAAAAACGCGCTTTTAAAAAAAGCAAAGCCCTCTTTAAATTGCTTTAAAGAGGGCTTTCTCATTCAGTGCGGAAGAAGGGACTCGAACCCCCACGCCTCGCGGCGCCAGATCCTAAGTCTGGTGCGGCTACCAATTACGCCACTTCCGCATTTATTGGTTTTTTACAGGATTGCAAAGGTAATCTAAAATTTGGAAAACAAAAATGCAATTTTAAAAAAACGGAATATTAACAAATCCCCGGTTTTCACTCATTTAATTTGGCTATCAAATTTTCAAAGTATCGCGCTGCCAAAAGCATCCTGCTGCCATACCACGAAAACATTTCCCCGTCAACTAAGATAACTCTTGCTTTGGGTATCATTGCAGTAAATTCAGCTATATGTTTTTGTTTAAACGGATAAGGCTCTGACGACAACAAGATCACATCGGGATTAGCCCGTTGCAAATCATCCGCGCTAACGTTTGGGTACCGCTCCTGCTCAATGGTGTTGATAAAGCCACACCACTGCAACATGTCATTAATAAAGGTACCTTGTCCGGCTGCTATGTACGGTTCCTGCCATATTAAATAGATAACCCGCAAAGGTTTAGTAATTGGTAATAACGACTTAAACTGCTGTTCAATTTCCAATGTGATAGCACGGGCCCTATCTTGTGTTTTGGTTAATTTGCCGATGCCTTTGATCATGTCAAGTGCCTCTTGCAAATTAGCAATATCACTCATCCAAACCGGAAACTCTTCCATCAAGGCTTCGATCTGAGAGCGCTCATTCTCTTCCTTATTGCCGATGATGAGATCAGGTTTTAAACTGCGGATAAGGTCGATACGTAACTTTTTGGTCCCTCCTACTTTAATTTTATCCTTAACCAAGACTGCGGGATGAATACAAAATTTAGTAACGCCAATAATGCAATGGTCCAAGCCCAGGTCAAACAATAACTCGGTTTGCGATGGAACTAAAGATATGATACGTAAAGGAGAATCGGCGAGAACTATTTTACGAGATAACTGATCTGTAAACGTTTGCTGCATTACTTAAAAGGCGTGCTTATCGCCACGCACGGAGTTCCATACGGTAAGGAATATAATTTTAACGTCTAAAACAAACGACCAATTTTCGAGGTACCAAACATCGGCTTCTACACGCTCAAGCATTGCCTCGGTAGTTTTAGTTTCTCCCCGCAAACCGTTTACTTGCGCCCAACCGGTTATCCCCGGCTTTAAAAAGTGGCGTACCATAAACCTGTCAATCAATTGCGAATACTGTTCGGTATGGCTTATCATATGCGGGCGTGGACCTACAACAGACATATTACCCATCAATACATTAAAAAATTGTGGCAACTCGTCAAGGCTAGTTCTCCTTAATATCTTACCAAGCTTCGTTATTCGTGAGTCTTCGCGCGTTGCTTGCAACTTATCCGATTCTTTGTTAACATACATGCTCCTGAATTTATAACAGCTAAAAGGGCTATTGTCGCGACCGGAGCGCTTCTGCACAAAAAATACAGGTCCCGGGCTTTCTAACTTAATCAAGATTGCCAGTAAAGGGAATAACCAGCTAAAAACAAACAGAATAATAAATATAGAAAACAAAACATCAAAACCACGCTTAATACCTCTATTCAGCAAGTTTTCGAGAGGTTCGGGACGTATTGAGATGATTGGTATATTGCCGAAAGTTTGTAGAAAGGTATGTTTTTTTATGTATTCGTGATACTCAGGTACAATTTTAAATCTGATTAAATTTCGGTCCGCGTCGATCATTAAACGTTCGATAATATCATGTTGCGAATAGGGTAATGCACAATAAATTTCATCAACCCTGTTGGTAATAACGTATTCCATGCAAAATGCCGTGCTCCCCAGGTAAAGGGCCTTTTCTGTTATCTTTTCAGGATCATCATCAAAAAAACCGAGTAAATTATAGCCGCCAAACGGGTTATGTTTAAAGTATGTCCGTAACTCGTGCCCGGCCCGGCCGGCTCCGACAATAATAACATTTCTTGCATCTTTTAGTAATCCCCGACCTCTCCTTCTGATGTATAGAAAGAGCACTTTCCAAAAGCCCAGAAAAATACCAAACAGACCAATAGAGTAAAAAAGATACGAGCGCGTAATAAAATAGCGCTTTGTGCCAATTACAATTAAAATAGTAACGCAAATAAGGCTTAGGAAAAGTAAATAAGTCTGAAAAACGCTTCTGAAAGTTTTTACAGAATCTTTATTAAGCACATGCTCGTATAGCCCGGTTATATTGGCAGACAGTAACCAAATTAAATTGAATACTAAAACTACCGGTAGGTATTGCTTATTGTTGATAAAGATTGTTGCTGGCCTGTCCAAATAAACATACACCGTCAACATTGATATATTAAGCAGTATGTAATCAACAATAAGATTAATCGCTTTAAAAAATGTTGAGTATTTGTTAACCATATAAAACCAACAGCAAAATTATAATAGTACACTAAGGTACTATTAATTTAACGATCCTCAAAAAAAGCCTAAAAAAGCACTATTGCGTATTGCACCGATTTTCAATTTGGCTTGCCGCCAGGTATTAACTGAAAAATCTGCGATTAAAATCCGAGATTATGAAAGTTGCATTTTTCCCAAACAGGATACGCTACTTGTATTGCTCCAATTCGGCATCTATCATATATTTAATAACATCTTCCATTGTTGATTTAGCTTTCCACCCCAATTTTTTATATGCCTTAGATGGATCAGAACGGCCCGTTTTTAAATCGGTAGGGCGAACAAACTCTTCATTTGTGACTACATATTTATCGGCATCCAACTCTAAATATTGAAAAACAGTGGTTATAAACTTTTTCAATGAGTTTGTAACACCTGTTGAAATCACAAAATCGTCAGGCTCGCCCTGCTGCATAATTAGCCACATTGCCTCCACATAATCAGGGGCCCAACCCCAATCTCGCTCAATATCAATATTACCTAACACTAACTTCTCATCGCTGCCTTTATATATTCGCACGGCGGTGCTGATAATTTTTTGAGTCACAAATCGTGTGGGTCTTAACGGTGATTCATGATTGAATAAGATACCTGTGCATGCGAAAAGATTATAAGCCTCTCTGTAGTTTGCAACTTCCCAAAATGCGGTTGCCTTTGCAACAGCATAGGGGCTTCTTGGCCTAAAAGCGGTATCCTCGTTTGCTGGAAAACCACCGGTATCACCAAAACACTCGCTCGAACCAGCGTTATATAGCTTGATATTTTGTGCAGAAAAACGAATAGCTTCGAGCAAATTCAATGTACCCACGCTAATACTTTCCAGTGTTTCTACAGGCTGCTCAAATGATAGACCTACTGACGTTTGACCTGCAAGATTATAAATTTCATCAGGTCGTATACGCATTATGCTCTGCAGTGTACTTCTAAAATCACAAATATTGATAGAGACAAGCTCTATCTCTTCTTTAATGCCAAGTCGAAGCAGGTTCTTAAACGACGAGGCCTGTGCGTCTCTTGAGCCGCCATAAATTTTATATCCCTTACTTAATAATAATTTTGATAAATAAGCCCCATCCTGACCGGAAACACCGCATATTAATGCTTTCTTCATT
>JAUCSE010000128.1 GCA_030445275.1 Mucilaginibacter sp. | reverse complement strand
ACCCGCCTACGCACCCTTTACGCCCAGTGATTCCGAGCAACGCTAGCCCCCTTCGTATTACCGCGGCTGCTGGCACGAAGTTAGCCGGGGCTTATTCTTGCGGTACCGTCATTATCTTCCCGCACAAAAGAGCTTTACAACCCTAGGGCCTTCATCACTCACGCGGCATGGCTGGATCAGGCTTGCGCCCATTGTCCAATATTCCCCACTGCTGCCTCCCGTAGGAGTTTGGGCCGTGTCTCAGTCCCAATGTGGCTGATCATCCTCTCAGACCAGCTACTGATCGTCGCCTTGGTGCGCTTTTACCACACCAACTAGCTAATCAGACGCGGGCCAATCTCTCGGCGATAAATCTTTCCCCGTAAGGGCTTATCCGGTATTAGCACAAGTTTCCCTGTGTTGTTCCGAACCAAGAGGTATGTTCCCACGCGTTACTCACCCGTCTGCCACTGACATATTGCTATGCCCGTTCGACTTGCATGTGTTAAGCCTGCCGCCAGCGTTCGCTCTGAGCCAGGATCAAACTCTCAAGTTGGACTTGAACTTTGAACCGGCTGATCACATCGTTTGACGAGGTCCCACCATATAATGTTGACAACGATTCACATCGTCATCCACACGTCTCATTGCTGAGACATGGTGTAACCTATGTAAACGTGTACCGCCGAAGTCTTTCGTCCGGTCTCAATCCTTTGAAAGCCGAAACTCTCTATGATCAAGACCCGCAAGGACTCCGCCGTCCACGTTTCTCTTTCTTCATCTAAACTTGTCAAACAGCCCGACGCAGAAGCGCCACTCTCCCCGTGAGGGAGAAATCTCAATCTCTAGATCTTCCAAAGTGAGATCCAACAGGCGGCATCCAGTGGATGCCAGCGCCCCGAAGGGAGCGAACCAGTAGACCTTCCAGAGGAAGGAAGCAACCTCTTTTTTCAAAATAATTCGAAGATCATTTCTTTTCGAAAGACCCGCGAACCTTCTTGAAGAAGAAGATCTGCCAAGCATCTATTCCTAGATGCCGGACATCCTTACCTCGACGAAAAATCATCAACCGACACCTATCGGCTGCTGATGCACTCTTCGAAATGAAGGAGCTTTCTGAGACACAGACAACCGCCCGGGCCGGTGGGCCCCGGCGCCGCCGCGCTCAGTGGCCGGTTTATAGGCCCCCGCTACGGAAGTTGTCAACGCCAATCGTCAGAAAATCGTCACGCAATTTTCGAGGCTGTGCGAACGCCGAAAAGCTGAGGTTTTACAGGGGCTGCGCCGTACAAGAGCCACATTGCTCCGGCGTTCTGGAGCCTCGTTGAGCGAAAAAACTTCGCCGACCCGAAAAGTTTTTTCGGTCTTCGGAGGCAGATTGGCGCTCAGCGGGGTCTCGAGACGGCGAGCTCGCACGAGCGCATCGCGTTTTGAGACGATGTGCGCGACCAGTTGGATGCAGCGAGATAGTTTTGCAGCATTGACGTCCGGCATTCGGGCCAGCATTTTGGCTCCACGTGTTCGGGTATCGATGCGATGTGCTTGGGGAAGTCTCTTCGCATGACGATGGAATTTTGGGGGATGCCGGTTTGAGCCACGGGACGTCACGCGGGGGCAGCTATAATCGTGAGACCGGGGTGATCGACCTCGGTCACGAGCCGCCGCTCTCCGTTGATGGCTCAGAAGCCGCGGTGATCGATCGCCGTAGCGTCTCGGTACAATGGTTCAGCGGCACGATCCTGACAGGTCTCTGCGGCGCAGCTTTAATTGGCGGCGCCGTTTTTGCGTCACTCGATGGCGAGATGACATTCGCCAAGGTGCCCGAGCGCGTCGAAGGCGCGCTGCGCGGCGCCTTTAGTGCGAACGACAAGCAGGCCAGCCTGCACAAGAGCGATCGCCTGCCGCCGCCGAGCGAATCCACCGCCGCGCGTCAGGTGTTGAGGGTCTCGACAGTGACCCGCGTCGGCAACCGCGACGTGATGCGGGTACGGCCCTTCATCCGGATCTCCGGCAACCTGTCGATGGCCACCAGCGACCTCACCGCGAAAATTCCGCCCTTTAATGCGCAGCGCATGCTGACCGACGTCGGCACCGCCGCGCCGACCACCACCGACGATGCCGCGGCGAATCCCGACGCCATCGAGCCCGACGCCGAGGTGTCGTTCGTCACCCGCGAACTCGCCCCGGTGCTGCCGAAGGCCAAGATCGCCGCCAGCGTGGCGATCGACGAAGTGCTGATGCGGGTGCGCGACGCCTCGAACTGGCGCGGCGGCAATGGCATTCGTTACACCGTCGCCAGCGCATCGAACGACGTCGGCGGGCAGCCCGATTTGAAGATGGCCTATGCCTCCGAAGGCAGCACGCCTGATCCCTATGCCGGCTTCGAGACCCGGGTAGTCCCGGAAAACGTCACTCTGCTGGCGAAAACCAAAGATCAGGCGACCGGCGGCAATCCCAGCAATGAGCGGATTCACGTGGTCAAGAAGGGCGACACCGTCCTGACCATCCTGCGCGACCAGGGCGCGACGCCCGAGGATGCCAAGGCGATCGCCTATACGCTCGGCGCGCGCGGCCGCGACGGCGGCCTCAAGGAAGGCCAGAAACTGCGGATCCTGATGGCGCCGTCCGGTCTCGGCCAGCGTCTGCAGCCCTACCGCGTAGTGGTGGCCAACGATTCCACCATTGAAGCCGTGTCCGCACTGTCGGATCTCGGCAAATACGTCGCCGTCGACGTCTCCAGCATGAACACCGTCGCCGAGGCGCCCGCCACCGACAGCGAGGACGATGAGGATGATGGCACCGGCGTGCGGCTCTACCAGAGCATTTACGAGACCGCGATGCGCAACAAGGTGCCCGCCACCGTCATCGAGGACATGATCAAGATCTATTCCTACGACGTCGATTTCCAGCGCAAGGTGCAGCCCGGCGACTCGTTCGACGTGTTCTTTGCCGGCGAAGACGAAGGCGCCACCATCACCGAGAAGACCGAGGTGCTGTTCGCCTCGCTCACGGTCGGCGGAGAAACCAAGAAATACTACCGCTTCCAGACCCCTGACGACTCCGTCGTCGATTATTACGACGAGAGCGGCAAGAGCGCGAAGAAGTTCCTGGTGCGCAAGCCGGTCAACAACGCGATCATGCGCTCCGGCTTCGGTAGCCGCCGCCATCCCATCCTCGGCTACGTCAAGATGCACACCGGCGTCGACTGGGCGACGCCCTATGGCACGCCGATCTTCGCCTCCGGCAATGGCGTAGTCGAAGTCGCCGGCTGGGAAGGCGGCTACGGCAAATTCGTCAAGCTGAAGCACAATAACGGCTACGAGACCGCCTACGGCCACATGTCGGCCTTCGCCAAGGGCCTCGAGCCCGGCAAGCGCGTGAGACAGGGCCAGGTGATCGGCTTCGTTGGCTCGACCGGCGCATCGACCGGCGCCCACGTCCATTACGAAATCCTCGTCAACGGCCGCTTCGTCGATCCGATGCGCG
The DNA here is from genome assembly GCA_030445275.1 of Mucilaginibacter sp. GTDB lineage: Bacteria > Bacteroidota > Bacteroidia > Sphingobacteriales > Sphingobacteriaceae > Mucilaginibacter. The sequence goes on along the minus strand of JAUCSE010000128.1, from coordinate 1,668 downwards.
TAAAACTGCCGCGCGGCCGCTCGCTCGAAGGCCCGCTGATGGCCAGCTTCGAGAAAGAACGCGACCGCCTCGATGCCCAGATGAGCAACCGCGGCAGCGCGCGGGTCTCCGATGCAACGGGCACCGCCGGACCATTGCCGGCACGGCAGATCAGCAACCGCTAACCCTTTGATGATAAGCCGGCTCGCGACGCCAAGGGCCGATAATCAGGCTCACTGGATTTTGGCGATCGCGGTTTTTTCCAGGGCGGCACGAATGCCGCGGGCGAGTTTCTGGGCGTCGTCGTTGGCCCAGAAGTGGATAAAGAACAGCCGGGGCTGTTCATCGAGCATGTGGCTGTGAATGGCGGTCACTTCGATATCGCCGGCCCGCAAGGCGCGGATCAGCGGATTCACCTCCTCGCCTGTCACCAGAAAGTCGCCGGTGATGGCGGCCTTCCCGTCGCCCGTCGGTTGAAAATTGATGACGTTGGCGCCACCAAGCGCCGCTGGCACGGTCATGCCCGCTTCAATGATGGGATCGCGGCGTGGGATGTTGAATTGATAGACGCCCCCATTGGCCCCCCCCTTGCCGCCCAGGAGGGTGTCGAGTTTGGCGGTATCGAGATCAATGGCCGGTGCCGGGCCTGGCGCGGCCGGCGGCGGGTCGAACGGTGTCTTGCTGGCAGACGCCAACGCTGAACGAATGGCGGCCGCCATCTTCTCGGGATCACCGTGACCGCCGACGTGCATGTAAAAAGTCGCGGGTGAAGCCCGCAGGATGTGATTGTGAATGGCGGTGATGTCGAGCCCGCTGTCGAGCAGCCTGGTCATGACCGGCGTAATTTCGGTTTCGAGCAACACCAGGTCGCCCATCAACATCGCCTCGCCGTGCATCGGCGCAAAGGCGACCCAGCCTCCCAGCGCCAAAGCAGGCTTGATGGTGACGCCTTCGAGCGTCACCTTGAGGTCGGATCTGGGCAGACCGTAACGATGAATATCACCCGAAACGGCCGCACTCTTCCCCAGCGCCGCATCGACTTTCTTCCAATCGATGTCTGCGGCGCGCGCAAGACCGGGATAGCTTATGGTGGTTGCCAGCATCAGCTTGAACAGCAGTTTTTTCATGGCTCGTCTCCTTGGTAGCGCTCCAGCTCCCGGTGCCATTGTTTGCCCGGAGTTATTGTCGGATCGGTTGGCTTACGAATAATGCCCGCTGCTATCGCAGCAGCACGCACGCTGATAAGTGCCGGCGGCATGAGCGTGCCGATCGACTTGGCGGGCTTATCAATGGAATTTGAGATGTGTGACGACACAGCTGCGCCCTCGTGAAAACGGGACGCGATACTTCGGCTTGTCGCCTCGTGGGGAGATCGCAATCCCCATGCGCGGAATACAACTAATCGCACTTCTGATGTCAAATGGCGCAGTTGTGACCATTCCGAACGGAACCATTGGCGATGCTGTCGTCAGAGATTTCGCGTAGCTGAATAGCCCGCCTCATTTTGTTTTTGAGATTGAAAACGAGAAAGCCCCTCCCCGCGCGGCGGGAAGGGGCTTTCTTTTAACTTCATCTGCCTCAGTTCAGCTTCCGCTTCGGGATCGGCGCCTCGAATTGCGCGATCTCGGCGGTGTGCGCGGCCTTGCCGTTGAAGCTCAGCACGCCGCCTTCGGTGGAGATCGCGACCTC
>JAUCSE010000034.1 GCA_030445275.1 Mucilaginibacter sp. | reverse complement strand
GCCTTGCATGTCCTTAATATACAAAACAAACAACTAAATATCAAATACTTATGAAAAAAACAACCCAATCAAACAGTGTTCGATTGGGTTGTTTGGAAACCTCCGCTCAGTTGCGCAACGGCCACTTTAAGATGGGGCTTTTTGTTATACTATTGAGGTCCGCCGGGAACACCAGGTGCGCCACCGCCCGGGCCGCCGCCGTCGCCACCCCGTCTTCCGCCGCTATCTCTGAACCCTCGGCCACCCCGGTCATCCTGTACCGGAGCTTTGCCGGCAAACTTTTGCAGCCTTAAAGTAAAGGTGAGCAAATAATACCTTGCAAGCCTGTTAACACGCGATTGCGTTATGGAACTTGCTGTTGATGTTGATGAAAAACCAGTGTTTTGATTGAAAAGGTCGAATCCTGACAAGCGAACAGTTGCCCTGTTGTCTTTCAAGAAACGGCGTTCAACATATAAATTCAAAATGTTAGGATTGGTTACTTTGATATCTGAGCTGTAACCGTAGTTGGTAGCTTTGGTATAATCGTAACTAAAGGTCCAGTTGCCAAAATAATTTTTTCCGTTAAGTCCGATGTTCCATGTCCTGATGTTGTTGGTTCCTTCCAGTAAAGGGTTTTGCACAGAGTTGCTGGTTCGGTTAATAGCATAGTTGGTTAAGATCTGGGCATCAATAATATTGGTAAGATCAACTCTAAACCTCACTTCCGGAGTAAATACCAGGTTTTTGGCAATGTTTTTTTCAGTGGTAGATGCAAATGAAGTTGAATCAATATTAGTTAAATAACCAATATTGTTGGTATAGGTGGCGGTACCGTTAAGCGAGACGGTGTACTTACGCTCGGCCCAGGGTTTTGAATACGTTAAACGGCCTGATGCGGTGTAATAGCCATCAGCATTTAAATACTGGGTTAAAATGGTGTTTTGAAACCTTGGGTTTGGAGCATATAAGCGCGGATAAGTAATGGTATTGGTTACTACCTGGTTTTGTACCTGCTGGAATGAGAAGTTGGCAAAAAACACATTGCCGGTAGCAAAGCTAAAGTTGTTGTACCTGATGGAAAAGTTATTGGTAAACTGAGGTTTCAAATTAGGGTTACCTTCAACCGGGTAAAGGGCATTTGAAAAGTCAATTACAGGTTGCAGTTGCGAAAAGCTTGGCGTGCTGCTAGATCCGTTATAGTTTATGCTGAATGTTTGGCTGCGCGAAAAGTTATAGATAAAACGCGCGGTTGGTATAACATTAAATGATGATATATGGGTGGATACACCTGTTACCGGCGAGTCGCCATCCAAAACAGAAGGCTGAACGGCTATACCCAGGGTGTAATTGTACTTCTTTTCTATAAAGCGATAATTTAAGCCAATCCTGTTGGTGGTAAAGGTATAGTTATATAAATTGCTTAATGCACTGTCGCTTCTGAAAGTAAAGTCTGTAGCGTTATAAAGCGTATCCGTTTGTTTGTTATTAGTGGTGATAGCGCGGTTAAATGCATAATTAAGTTCCAGGTATGAACGTTTGCCTATCGGATTCAGGTATGATACGTTGGCGCCATAACTGTTGGTGCGGCTATAGGTATTAATCATTTGGTTTATAGGAGCCGTTGGCACCCCGGCGGTATAATCATAAACCGGGTTTTGATATGACCAGCTTGGCGCCGAACTTACCGTAGCATTGATACTTAAGTTGCGACGATGTTTAAAGCGGTGATTAAATAACGCGGTAAAGCCATAATTAGGTGCCTGCGAATCGCCATTGGTAACAGCCGTATATGCCGAGGTTACATTTCCTTGTCTGCTGAAATTTACGGCTTCAGACTCATTGGTATTAGTACCCGCGTATGAAAAGGTAGGTGTAACTTTTAAATAGTTGATGGTATCGGGTTTGTACTCCATGTTCCAGGTAAACCGGTGGTTAATGTTCTGGTCCTTTTCATCGCTGCTTTGGTTTTGTAAAGTAGGGTTGGTTGCTGACCTGTTTTGTTGTACGGTATTGGTTGTGGTTGTTACGGTATTATCTGCAAAGCTGTAGCTGCCATATACCGAAAGGCTTTTACCCCATTGATCACGGAAGTTGGCTCCAATGGAATGGGCATCAGTAATACCATTCTGCGTAGTGATCAAACTCCCTGAATTGCCGCCACCCCTGCCGGCATTACCGCGACCACCGCCACCAAACCCACCGCCGCCAAATCCACCACCGCCGCCGCCGGTACTGCCGAATGAGAAGGTGTTCACATTGGTGTTGTTGATACTCCCCAGAACGGCAATTTGCTGGTCGCCATTAAAGTTAAAAGCATTTAACGTTCCTATATAACGGTTTTTATTGGGTATTCCCTGACTTTGCGGCAGCGCATCTTCACCATCGCCCGCTGTTGCCTGGCCAAAGTAACCGTGGTTTTTATCTTTTCTGATGGTGATGTTCATGATCTTATCCGGTTCGCCGGTTTTAACGCCGGTTAAGTTGGCCTGATCGCCATAATCATCAATCATCTGTATGTTTTCAATAACATCGGCAGGTAGGTTTTTAGTGGCGCTTTGAACATCGCCTCCCATAAAATCTTTTCCGTTTATACGCACTTTGGTAACCTGCTTACCCTGGGTGGTAATGTTCCCGTTTACGTCTACATCCACGCCTGGCAGTTTTTTAATAAGGTCCTCTGCCGGGGCATTTTCGCGAACCTTATAGGCGCTGGCATTGTATATAACGGTGTCTTCTTTTAAAGTTACCGGCGTAACGCCAACAACCGTAACCAAGCCCAGCATATGAGTTTGTGCCGATAAAACAATATTACCCAGGTCAACGGGTTTGCCACCATCGTCATTAAGGGCAAAATGTTTTTTGATGGCGTTAAAGCCTATAGATGATATGGTGAGTGTTATTTTGCTGCCTTTAACTGATGGAAAGTTAAACTTTCCATTTGCATCAGCAATGGATATGGTGCTATCGCCACTGTTTGATATCAGCTTGATACTGCTGCCGGGTAATGATAATTTAGTAGAGTCCACAACGGTACCGCTTACATCATGAGCGATCTGTGCGGATGTAGTAAATGCGCATAACAGGATAAAACTTAAAATAAGGAAAAGGGGTTTCATATATGTTTGTTCAGCTTGTAATTTTTTACTCAATTAAGTGATATGACGTAACTCAAATGCAAAAGTTCAATTTATAATGTATTAAATGTTAAAAAAGCATACGATTGTTACACACATTTATGCTAAAGGCTTATCAATCATATTATTGTTACATATATCAGGCAGAAAATGGAGGTAATATCCCGCTTTTTCTGCTTGTTTATATAGGGCTGCAAAAAATTAATTTATGTGCAAAGCTGCGGCCACCTCATTATAATTTTTAAGATTGATACCCGGGTTTGCAACTTGTAGGGTGGTAAGGCCGCCACCAGGGATAAGAACAATTTTAAAGTCGAGCCCGTCTTGCGAAAAATTGGCTTTAATATTTACATACCCAACGCCAAAGTCAGACAGGGTTATGGTGCGGCCGGCCTCGCTGTAAGGTAAGGCAAAATAACCGCTGGTGCTGCCTGTTGTTCTGAAGTAAACTAAAATAACACCGCTGTCAACAATGCTTTGTGTAAGTGCCGGTATTGAAAAGGTGGTAAACCCGGTTAGGGTAACACTTTTATTAATTAGCAGGTAGCTTTCAACATTTACAGTTCCGTCGGTCCCATTGGCTCCCGTAGCTCCGGTTGCTCCTGTAGCTCCGTTTGCACCTGTGGCCCCGGTTGCTCCCTGTGGGCCGGACGGGCCTTGTGCTCCGGTTGCGCCCGCAGGGCCCTGTGCTCCATCGGTACCATTAGTACCCGCCGGGCCGGGTGTTTTATCATTTTTACAGGCACTAATACTAAACAGGCATACGAATAAAATAGTAAAAAGGGGGCTTAGTTTTTTCATAAAACGTAGAAGGTTTAAATTAAATAGTGACACTATTACGGATGTGTGGATAATTAGTTTCAGGCGATTGGAATACAGAAACAGATTTTGGTACCGGCTTCGGCTTTAATTTAAGTAACATTTTTGTAAAATGTGTAAAAGTTTAAAAAAAGCTACAACAAAACGGATATATGTTTCGTTATCATTAAAATCTCATTAACCTATGAATAACATTAGCAGCACATTGCACACAAAAGTGCATAATTGGATAGATGCGATCGGCTTTAGGCTAAATGCATCACAAACAAACATTAAAAGTCACGTTACAACCAATCATTATTTTTTCGAAACGTTTAATTTTTTCGAAAAAAAGAAGATTGATCACCCGGAAAGCACCAAGTTTTTATGTTTTGATGCCTACGGCGAAAGAATTAATGTAAGATCGTTACTTGATCTTCAGGTTGCTTTTTTTGAAAATATCAGCCAGCTTAAATAATACCATATCACAGTTTGGCTACGCCCGATTGCTGCGTTCGGGTACATAAATAAAAAAGGTCCTGCTTAGTTTATAAGCAGGACCTTTTTTATTAACGACGTTTTATCGGTTAAGGTAACTTATTGATCAAGCGTTGTTTTTGGCCAGCAATTCATATAGCTGCCATCATTGTTTTCTTTAATGATATCATCTGCATTTATACTGCGTATCAGTGTTCCTGAAATATTAACAACAGCTTTATCAGGGTTCAGGGCATCCTTGATCCGCAAATGCAGATCAGCATAATGCGCGGCGATTATCGCGTCGCCACCTTTTGGTAAACCAGCGTCTATTTTCTTTAATTCGGCACGTACCATCGGCCTTATATCAGACAAGGCAATGTTTATTGGTGTAAAACCGTAAGCAGCCAGTTGAGCGGTAGTTACACCTGGAAAGGAGAAGCTGACATCTGTATTCAGCAAGCTTTTCAGGTTTTCAACATAACCGCGTTGCAGGTTGCGTTTAAAGGCATCCGGTTTACCGGTAACGAAAATCCCCGCGCGTACATCTGTTAGTAACTCAGCAACGGTGTACGCACTAGCCCCATTTTTAGCCTCGTTATCATACATACGTGCCAGCCTTGACGGATTAAGTTCATTCCCTAGTACAGAAACCTGCATGGCTTTGATACGGTTAAGCGTAACGCCATTATCAAATTTAGCCAGTTCGGGCTTATTTATTAACCAAAGCGGAGTATCAAACAATTGCTTGTTTAAAAACAAAGCGGCATCGTGCTGGCGATCTTTACTCACAAAATCATACACGGGGCCTTTTTGATCGTAGGTTTTAAAGTTTTCGTTCATACCGCCAATATTGGTGGTTACATGGCCCATATAACGGTAAAACTGACCTAGTACCTCGTTGTATAACTCAGCAACGTCGCTATAATTCTCGTTCTTTTGGTAGGTCCATTTTTCAAGATTTGGCAAAATGCGCTTTAAATTAGCTATACCATAAGTGCTGGCTTTCATGGCATTATCGCCAAGGTCTTCATTTTGCAAACGTGGATCAATTGATGTGCCCTGGCGACCATAATAATAAAGTGGATTACCGGCTTTTTTATCGGTCCAAACGGCTAATATTTCTTTTTCCTGCTGCGGGGTTTTATTACCCGGGAACCAGCTATACCCCCACTGTATTGACCACAAATCATACTCGCCAATTTGTGGGTAAAGGTGGGTAACGCCATCGCCTGGCTGGGCTATATAATTAAAACGAGCGTAATCCATAATAGATGGCGCTGTGCCATGCTTGTCAGTAAATGATTTTGAACGCAGGGAATCAACCGGGTAAGCGTAGCTTGAACCAAAGTTGTGCGGCAATCCTAAGGTGTGCCCTATTTCGTGTGATGACACAAAGCGGATCAGTTCGCCCATTTGCTCATCTGTAAACTGGGCTTTGCGCGATGCCGGATTTACGGCTGCGGTTTGTATCAGGTACCAATCGCGCAGCAGGCTCATTACGTTATGGTACCAGCCTACGTGACTCTCCAGGATCTCGCCGCTTCGCGGGTCTGAAACATGGGGGCCGTAAGCGTTTTCCACATCTGAGGCAAAATACCTGATCACACTGTAACGGGCATCTTCGGTGCTAAATTCAGGGTCTTGCTTTTTTGTTGGGGCCTCTTTGCCTACAATCGCATTTTTAAAACCGGCGGCTTCAAAAGCCTTGTTCCAATCGTTTATACCAGCTATAAGATAAGGAACCCATTTTTTAGGTGTTGCCGGATCAATGTAATAAACTATTTGTTTTTTAGGCTCAGTTAGATCGCCTTTTGCATAAGCTGCCGGATCTTTTGGTTCCAGTTTCCAGCGGTGTATATAGCCGGTTACCAGCGCCTTTTGCGCATTGGTGCCATACTCTGTTTGGCGCTGACCAAAAAAACCAACCCTTTCATCACTAATACGGGCCTTCATTGGTGTTTTAGGCAATAACAGCATAGAGGTATTAAGCTCAAAGCTTACGGCGCCATTTGAATTGTCAGTGGGCGATTCCGTAGAGCGGTAGGTTTTCAAGGTATGCGCCTCTACATTGATCGGGAAACTTTTAATGGTATCAATATAAGAACGCGTATTATCAACCCCCGAAATTTTATAAACCTTTTTGATATTATCACTTAAGCCTATTGCTGATATATCACCATTATAAAAATCGGTAACATCAATCAATACGCCGGTAGTATCCTTATTGAATGCTTTAATATCAAATGATGCCAGCACTGCGTCAAGGTTAGAGTTTTTAACCGATTGATACATATCAGAAGTACTATCGGCCCTTAAGGAGTAGCTGGGTACGCGGATAAAAATTTGTTTGTCATGACGTTCCCATTTCCACACCTGGTCATTCAGCTCTTCGCCCCCATATTGCTGGCCAAAAGTTTTTAAGCCGCCGGGAGTTTTAACAAAGCGGGTAACCACCAGCATTTCGCGGTTAATTAATGAATCAGGGATTTCATAATAATACTTACCATCAACTTTATAGGTATTAAAAAGACCGCTATCGGCTTTAACCTTGCCGGTTATCACTTCGCTGAATTTTTTAATACCTTCTTTTTTGGGTGCGCCGGTTGTTGCTGTTGCTGTGGTGCCTGCGGGGCCGGTTGTGGTTTTAAGGGTTAGGGTTTGATTTGCCGTATGTTTTTTAGTAGCACAAGAGCTGGCCAAAACAGCAAAAATACACGCAGCGCCACGCAAGTAATGGCCTGCAAAGTAGAGTTTCTTCATTTACGCAATAGTTTGAATCGTAAACTTAAGTAAAATATTACCTATATAATAACAGTAATACCTGTGTTATATAAATAATTATCAGATGCGGCGCTTTAAAGTGAGCACAACCTTGTCCATTCTTTTATCATGATAAACATCAAGTAATAAACTACGGTCGTTTTTTGATTTAAAAAGGTCATCAATTTCTTCCAGCGTCATTTTTGATACGGGCTTAAAGTTGATGGTTACAATCTCATCATCCCGTTCCAGGCCTATCTCGTCACCCGCCGATCCTGGTTCAACGCGATTAATAACTATCCGATCAAAATTATCGCCGGCAGCATAGTATTCCAAACCACTCATATCATGTTCAAATGGCTCTTTAAAATTAGAAGCTTGTTTTAAATACATGGTATTGTGGGAATAATCCAATATAACAGAAAAGCGTTTGAGTATACCTATACCCAGATTACCATCGCGCTGCACAGATAACCCTTTTTGGTTATTATTGTCGATAGGAAAAGAGGCTATAACCTGCTTTACTTTGAATTTCCCTATTTCAAGGGATTCTAAGCGACCAATGAAGCCGTTGATGGGCCCGTTTAAACCAATACCCAAATTGGCCGAGGCAATAAATTTTTGAGGCAGGCCATATTTTTTTACCACATTTTCGAGCGAAACCGGGTGCCCTGCTCCAAGATCAATGATGAGCTTGGTTTTTATATTTTCGCCGCTTTGCAGCTTTACCCAGGCATCCACATATGGTTTCCTGTCTTCAATAGTTATTGGTATGGGTACACCCTTCCTGAATACTTTTACATCCTTTGGCCGCCAAACAGTTAAGGTACTGTCCTGAACATTGATTCTAACGGCCAGGTTATTAAAAAACTCATACCCCAGTAATCCGTGTATGGGCATACCGGCATAACCAGATAGGCTGAATAAATCTTTTTTAAGTATGGCTGCAGCTACATCATAACTTACCAACCCCGGTATTTCAACGTCAAGTGGCGAGGTAACATAGGCCTCGGAGTCCTCACCCTCACCCAGCCCGGGTATTTTTAAGGTGCGCTTATTGGGGATGGAGATAGAATCAGCTAATTTAGGGTCGGTGATAATCATAAGCCCAACGCCGGTGTCCAGTATAAAGTTGAAGGGCCCTTTATGATTTATACTTAACTTGATTACCATAAGGCTGCGTACCAGCCGAAAAGGGATGGTGACCTTTTTTTTATGATAATCCAGGTCGAAATATTGGGCCTGAGCTGCCAGGAAACAAAACGAAAGCAAGCACGTCAGCCATAATGCCCGAAATTGCTTTATTTTATGAAAAAAGATAAGTAGCAAGGTTATTATAGTTGGTATATTAAATTTACAACAATAATTGGTTAAATCGGATATTTTTATGCTAAAAACAACTTTTATATTTCTGGCAATTATTTGTGGCTTACTGCTGTTTAATGATACTGTATATGGCCGGTCAATCAAAAAACGGAAGATAAAAAAGCTGTTTAAACACTCGCGGATAGTTAATGATCATTTTACCGGGTTTGCCCTGTATGACCTGGATGATAAAAAGATGATTTATGAGCTAAATGCCGACAAATATTTTACCCCAGCCTCCAACACTAAGCTGTTTACGTTTTATACCTGCCTGAAAATGCTGGGCGATTCTATCCCGGCTTTACGGTATGAGATCAGGCATGATTCACTGGTTTTTTGGGGAACAGGCGACCCCTCCTTTTTGCATAGTGATTTGAAAGGGGTTAATGGACCGCGGTTTTTGCAGCAGAGCAAGCAACAGCTTTATTATTCAACAGCAGGCTATACCGGCGGGCCATACGGCTCGGGGTGGGCCTGGGATGATTATAATGACTATTACCAGGCCGAAATAACGGACTTGCCAATAGAAGATAACGTAGCCCTGATCTATGCAGATCACGACGGCAACCTACAAATAAAGCCTGCCTGGCTTAAGCGGTTTTTAAATACCGATACCAGCTACCACCCGGAAAAGTTTAATGTGAAGCGCGATTTTTTGAGTAATAAGTTTATTTATCCGGCGATGTCGGTACCTCCCAATTTCAGGCAGGAAATTCCCTGGAAAACAAGTGCGGAATTAACACTCGCCCTGTTGCGGGATACGCTGAAAAAAGCGGTTTGGCCCGTAACGCTGCCCATGAGCAGGAATGCCAAAACCATTTATAATATAAATGCCGATTCTGTTTACCAGCGTATGCTGCAGCCAAGCGATAATTTTATTGCCGAGCAACTACTACTAACCTGCTCATCAGTAAAGTTTAACATGCTGAATACTGATTCGGTGATCAGCTACTCTAAAGCTCATTTTTTGAATGATCTGCCTGATGTGCCTCAATGGGTTGACGGCTCCGGGCTTTCCAGGCGAAACCTGTTTACCCCGCGCAGTATCATTGCCTTATTATGTAAAATACAAGACGAGGTAAAAGACGAGCAACTTTTGCACAGCCTGATGCCAGCAGGTGGAGCAAGCGGCACCCTTAAAAATGCTTATAAAACTGATAATGGACAAGTATTTGTTTGGGCGAAAACAGGATCGTTATCCAACAATTATAACCAGAGCGGTTACCTGGTTACCCGGAAGGGCAAGCGCCTGGCATTCTCATTCATGAACAATAATTTTACCCGGCCGGTTAAGGAGGTGAGGGATGAAATGGTAAGGATTATGACGTATATACATGAGGAGTTTTAAGGATAACTTTGTTATGCTGAACGTAGTGAAGCGTCTAATCTCCGATATGCAAAGTTCATGAATAGATCATTCGCTATCGCTCAGGATGACAAAATTTAGGAAGAAAAGAAGTTTTCTTATATCTTGACTCTTTTCTCTTGCATCTAAATCCTAACTCAGCCTCCTCACCAGCTGTTCTTCCACCTTTTTAAATACCTGGATGGGTTTTAGGGTGCGCCAGCCCAGGTCATCAAGTACGCCTCCAAAATTGATGTAGTAGTCAATATTGTTGCGTTTAAACTCATCAATCACATGCTCGCGGAAATTGATACCCGCAATCCATCCGTCGTCAATGTCCTGAAACCATTCCTCATAATAACAATCGTCCGACGAGTGAAAGTTGAGTACGTTTTCGCCTATCAGTATAAAACGGGTAATGCCGCTGTCAACCATCAGGTCCAACAGTTCACGCTTTAGTATCATGATGTCGTTACTAATGGCATCGTTCCATTCGCCAATAAACTCAATAATGGTATACCCCTTCTCGTAATCGGCAAACAAAACTTTAAGATAAAGGGTGTTTGAGCCAAAGGCATCCCATTGCGGGTGCAGCAGGTAGTTATAAACCTGCTTGTCAAATTCAAACTCATTATATTCAGTAGCATAAAAAGGCGAAAATTCATCTTCTGATGCTATGTAATCATCTCTCCAGCGGTAATATGGTTCTATCTCGTGCATACTTCCTTCAATTTCAAATGTGCACATCTGTAATCTGCACATCAAATAATCATTTTTTATAGTTCTCTACCGCGTTTCTAACGCTTCCGTATTTTTTTAACAGCGCAGCAGCGGCAGCTTCATTTAATCCTGTTTCTTCCATCACCATGCGGGCTCCCCGGTTAACCAGTTTATTGTTGCTTAGCTGCATATCAACCATTTTGTTTCCTTTTACGCGGCCCAGTTGTATCATTACACTGGTGCTAAGCATATTTAAAACCAGTTTTTGCGCGGTACCGGCCTTCATTCGGGTTGAGCCGGTTAAAAACTCTGGTCCGGTAACCACTTCAACCGGATATTGAGCTTCGGCGGCAACGGGGCTGCCATTATTACAAACTATACAGCCGGTTATAATATTATTTTTGTTGGCCATGTTTAGCCCCCCAATTACATAGGGTGTAGTGCCCGATGCCGCTATGCCCACTACAACATCCTTATCATTTATATCAAACTCCAAAAGGTCCTTCCATGCCTGTTCGGTATCATCTTCGGCAAACTCAACAGCTTTGCGTATAGCGGTATCGCCACCGGCAATAATACCCACCACCATATCATACGGCACACCAAAGGTTGGCGGACATTCTGATGCGTCAACAACACCCAAACGACCACTGGTACCTGCACCTATATAAAACAGTCTGCCGCCTTCTTTCATCCTTGAGGCGGTTATAATTGCCAATTGCTCTATTTGCGGCAACGCTTTTTCAACAGCCAGAGGTACGGTTCTGTCCTCCCTATTGATGTTTTCAAGGATCTCAAGAACGGATAACTGCTCTAAATTTTTATAATATGACTCCCTTTCAGTAGTGGTTTCCATTAATATCAAATAATTTATAACAAAATTCGGTAAAAAACATCAAATGAAAGGATGCCAATAAAAATTATTGCTCAGGCATTGATTAACTTTGTTTGCTGGATATGAAAAAAACTGCGGGTATTATTTTCAGGACGATGATCCTGTTGCTGGTGGGTATTACTATTGGCTTGCTGATCAGCAATAATAATTTTGCTGATCGCAACCTTGGGTTTTCATTTTCGGGCAGCGATAAGCTATCAAAAGTTTTAGACCTGGTGGGGCAAAAATATGTTGATAGTGTAAATGTTGACAGCATTGAAGGCGCATCAGTTAATGAGTTGCTGCAAAACCTTGATCCGCATTCCCTTTATTTGCCGCCACAACAAGCTCAATCTATTAACGAGCGCCTGGAAGGTGGTTTTAACGGTATTGGAATTGAGTACCAGATACTGCGCGATACCTTGATTATTACCCAGGTTTATGAAGGCGGGCCGGCCGATAAAGCAGGTTTATTGTCAGGCAGCCGGGTAATTAATGTGGATAATAAAAAGTTTTCGGGCACTAAACTGACTGCCGATAGGGTAAATAACATTTTTAAGGGTGTAAAGGACGCGGTTATATTGCTTGGCGTAGCTAATGGGGATGGAATTAAAACTTATACTATAAAACGCGGGCATGTTGACCTGAGCAGCGTAAATGCCGCTTACATGGCCAATGAAAATACCGGATACATCAAAATAAACAAATTTGCATCAACCACTGATATTGATTTTCGCAAAGCCCTGAACAAGCTTAAGGTTGATGGTATGAATAAACTGCTGCTTGATTTGCGTGGCAACGGCGGCGGGTATCTGAACGCGGCCACTTCCATGGCCGATGAGTTTTTGAAAAAAGGGGAACTGATTGTTTACACCAAGGGTATTCATGAACCCCGTACCGATTATTTTGCAACAGACTCAGGCGTGTTTCAAAAGGGTAAGGTAACCGTGCTGATAGATGAGTATTCGGCTTCGGCCAGCGAAATATTGGCTGGCGCCCTGCAGGATCTGGACAGGGCAACCATAGTTGGCAGGCGCTCTTTTGGTAAAGGCCTGGTGCAGCAGCAATTTCCCTTTGGCGATGGCTCGGCGGTGAATTTAACTGTAGCCCGGTATTATACACCATCGGGCCGGTCAATACAAAAATCATATAAAGGTGGTCTGGAAAGCTATCGTAATGAGCTGGCACAGCGCATGCAAAAAGGCGAATTGTTTTCGGAACAAAGTAACCTGAACGATACCATTTTTAAAGGCTCATCATACCATACCCTTAATGGCCGTAAAGTTTTTAGTGGTGGCGGTATTATGCCCGATGTTTTTGTTCCGGCTGATACTACTCAAAATACTTTGCTTATACAAAACCTGCTTGATCAGCAGCTTTTTTCGGCTTATGTGATTGACAGAATGCAGCCCGTTTTAAACAAGTTTGCAACCGGCGATGATTTTATAAAACACTATGATGTGAGTGATGAAGATTTCCACAACTTTATCCTTTACTCATCACAAAAAATCAAAGAAATGGATTCGCACGAGTTGCTGATCTCCAGGGATTATATCAAAAGCATACTGAAAGCTAATGCCGCCCGCTTTAAATGGGGCGATAATGCCTTTTACCAAGTAATGAACAGCCGCGACGAGGCGTTTAAAAAGGCGCTGAGTATATAGTTGATGTGCAGATGTGCAAATTTCAGATGTGCAAATAAAAGCCAGCACATTTAATCACACAATCAAAAAATCATCTGCACATCCGCACATTTGAAATCTGCATATCTACTTCTGCCTGAACCAAACTTGTATTGGCGCACCAGAAAAATCAAAGTTTTCCCTTAATTTATTTTCAATAAAGCGGTAATACGGTTCCTTTACATACTGCGGTAAATTACAGAAGAACGCGAACATGGGCGATGACCCTGCAATTTGGGTGATGTATTTGATTTTAACGTATTTGCCTTTGATGGATGGCGGTGGATAGTTTTCAATAATAGGCAGCATTACCTCGTTTAGTTTGGAGGTTGCTATTTTGCGGGCACGGTTCTGGTAAACCTGGTTGGCTACATCAATTACTTTTAACACACGTTGTTTTTCGGTAACGGAGGTAAACACGATTGGTACATCGGTAAATGGTGCAACTTTTTCGCGGATTTGTTCTTCAAATACCTTAACGGTTTTGTTGTTTTTCTCAATCAAATCCCATTTGTTCACTACTACCATGATGCCTTTTTTGTTCTTCTCGGCAAGGTGGAATATATTGATGTCTTGCGACTCAATACCTTCAACGGCATCAATCATCAGGATGATCACATCGGCTTCTTCCAGCGCCTTAATGGTACGCATAACAGAGTAAAACTCGATGTTTTCCTTAACCTTGGTTTTTTTACGCATCCCGGCAGTATCAATCAGCATAAAATCATGCCCGTACTGGTTGTAGTGGATGTGTATCGAATCGCGGGTGGTACCCGCAATTGGGGTAACAATATTACGGTCTTTACCAATAAGTGAGTTGATAATGGATGATTTACCCACATTTGGGCGGCCAACAATAGCATATTTAGGGCGGGTATTTTCTTCTATAACCACATCCTCAAAATGTTTAACTACTTCATCAAGCAATTCGCCGGTACCAGAGCCAGTCATGGATGAAATGCTATAAATTTCGCCCAAACCCAGACTATAAAACACCATGGAATCGGCCACCTGGCTATTGTTGTCCAGTTTGTTTACTACTACAAAAACTGGTTTGCTGCTTTTGCGTAAGCGGGTAGCTATCTCATCGTCCAAATCGGTAATGCCGGTAGTAACATCAACAATAAATAAAATTACAGAAGCTTCTTCAATGGCAATGTCAACCTGTTCGCGTATAGCCGCTTCAAAAACATCATCAGAATTGGCTACGTAACCGCCGGTATCAATAACCGTGAACTGGTGGTTTAGCCACTCGGCAACACCGTAGTGCCTATCCCGGGTTACACCGCTAAAATCGTCGACAATGGCTTTGCGGGTTTCGGTTAAGCGATTATATAAAGTTGATTTGCCTACGTTAGGCCTGCCCACTATGGCTACTATGTTACTCATTCTTTTTAGATTTGAGATGTGAGATTTGAGATGTTAGACCTTTCCAAGCCTCCATATTCAAATCCACATCAAAATTATTTGATTAATTTATAAATACCAGATTTATCTCAAATCTAATATCTCAGATCTCACATCTGTGTTTTATTCGTACCCGAATTTTTTAAGGTAGTTTTTTTTGCTGCGCCAGTCGGGGATCACTTTTACAAACATCTCCAGGAAAACTTTCTTTTGGAAAAACTCTTCCATATCGCGGCGGGCATAGGTGCCTACTATTTTAAGCATTTTACCGCCTTCGCCAATGATGATGTTTTTTTGCGAATCGCGCTCTACAATAATTTCGGCGCTGATGCGGTGCAGTTTTTCGCCCTCCACAAACGCGGTTACAATAACCTCGGCGCTGTAAGGGATCTCTTTTTTGTATTGTTTCAGGATTTGCGCCCTGATCATTTCTGATGCGAAAAAGCGATCATTACGATCGGTAAGCGCGTCTTTTTCGTAATAGGCCGGGTGCTCGGGCAAGTTTTCGACAACAAAATCCATAACCGCTTTAATGTTGTGCTCCAGCAGTGCAGATATGGCGAAAACGGCTTTTGGCTTTAATTTCTCCTGCCAAAACTCCACTTTCTTTTTTACGGTTTCCTCATCGCTTTGGTCAATCTTGTTGATCAGTATGGCAATGGGGGCCAGTGAGCCTTCCAGCTTTTTCAATACGTCGGTTTCGTCGTATTCTTCGTAAATGTCGGTAACCAGCAAAATAAGGTCGGCATCAACAATGGAGCCATCAACCTGGTGCATCATGCTTTCGTGCAGGGCATAATGTGGTTTGATCACTCCCGGGGTATCAGAAAATACGATTTGGTAGTCGTCGGTGTTCACAATACCCAAAATACGGTGACGTGTGGTCTGTGCTTTTGGGGTGATGATGGACATTTTTTCGCCAACAAGGGCGTTCATAAGGGTTGATTTACCTGCATTGGGTTTACCAATTATACTTACAAAACCTGCCTGATGACTCATATAAAAATAATTAAAAATATATTTGGACTGCAAAGAAACGAATTATATCTTTGCAGTCCAATTAAAACGGAGTGCAAAATGCATTTTTGACAATTGGAAGGAACTTTCCGAGTTATGACGGAATGCAATATATAAAAAATACAGTGCGGGATGGAGCAGTTGGTAGCTCGTCGGGCTCATAACCCGAAGGTCGTAGGTTCGAGTCCTGCTCCCGCTACCTGATCAAGTCAGAAGCCTCAAGTCGAAAGATTTGAGGCTTTTTTGTCAGCTATAACTTTGTGAATTCTCCAATGTTCACTTGAGTGTGGACACTCAAAATGTTTTTCAGTTAAGTGTGGACAGTTAACCGGGCGGGTACCATTAAACACAGCATCCAATCTGCCGTTGTCCGCGACGACCTTTTTTAAAAAGTTGTCTATTTCGGCCTCATTCAACGCGTCCACTTTGGCAGCTCCCACACTTCCACCGCTCGCTTTGATCTCCTGGGCCAGTGCTTTTACGGCATCCAGATTCCGTGCGGTCACATACACCTTGGCCCCATGCTGGGCAAATGAACGGGCAACTGCTCCTGCAATTTCTCCCGATGTGCCGCAAATACGACGGCTACTTTGTCTTTTAGATTTTCCATTTTGTTTGATTTTATCTTTTGACGATTCAGCCACTCAAAACGGTGGGTTTTTTGTGAAATAGTAATAAATTTTATGCAAATTATTTATTATGAGATATTTATGAATAACATTCACTATTATCTTACAGAAAGTTTTGCTGATTGACTATCCGATCCAAAAAAATAAAAAATAAATTTGCGTAACTCATAAGTTACCTATACATTTGAGTAACTTAAAAGTTACTCATTATGGCAAAAGTTATTAAACATCAGTATTTTTTCCCCCACCCCATTGAGACGGTTTGGGAATACTTGACCAACTCCGAACTCATGGGGCAATGGCTCATGAAAAACGATTTCGAGCCCGTAGTTGGCCACGAGTTCCAGTTCAGGACCGGCGCGAAAGCAAACCTGAATTTTGACGGCATCTTTTATTGTAAAGTATTGGAGATTGAACCGTTAAGAAAATTAGCTTACTCATGGAACTGTGGTCCGGTCGAAAGCAAGATCAACCTTGAGTCGGTCGTGACCTGGCAACTGGAAGCCAGGGAAAATGGCACGGAAGTGTTTTTAGATCATCGCGGATTTAACCAGGAAGAGAATCTCGACATGTATCATGGTCTGCTGCATGGCTGGGTGGAGAAATTCCAGAATATCGAAAAACTTTTAAATACCAACGCACATGGCCATACCAACGCTTGATACCTTCCAGGTAATCGGAGATCCGAGCAGGCGCAAGATGCTCATGCTGCTTTCAGAGGATAGCCTGACCATTAACAGCCTGGTCGATCATTTCGACATGAGCCGTCCTGCTGTTTCCAAACATGTGAAGATATTGGAAACCGCCGGCTTTATTTCTATTCAAGATATGGGCCGGGAACGCTATTGCTCGCTGAAAAAAGACGGATTTGAAGAGCTGCAGGCCTGGCTCAACTATTTTGATCAGTTCTGGGCTTCGAAGCTGAAAAATTTAGAAAACTTATTAAATAACAAACTGCCCAATTAAAAAATCTAAATACTCATTTTAAAATCTTAAAAACATGAAACTTAAAAGTTTAACGGTCGCACTATGCTTAGTCGTAAGTAGCCAATTAACAATGGCGCAGGTAAAAATAGCTGAACTGGTAAAAGAATGGGAAAGGTCAAAGGCTTATACAAAAGAATACCTGGATGCCATGCCAGAAAGCGGCTATGCTTTAAAGCCCACACCTGAAATGCGGTCTTTTGCGGAACAAAATTCACATCTGGCAGATGCCAACTACGGTCTAGCCTCTGCCGCACTAGGCATAAAGAGTCCGTTTGACCTGGGGATATGGGAAAAAACCGGCGATAAATCCAAAGCTGATGTGAGCAAAATCGTGTTGGCCAGCTATGATTTTGTGATCGATCAAATCAAAAAGCTGTCTAACGCGCAACTGGATCAACCCATTAAAATGATTGGAAGTTTCGATATGTCTAAAAGAATTGCTTTGGCTAAGGTTTTTGAACATCAGGTACATCACCGGGGGCAAACAACAGTATATCTTCGACTGGCAGGCGTTAAGCCACCGCAGGAAAAGTTATTTTAAAACCATCACAAAAACGACAAACATGACAACACAAAATTTTACAACTACCCTGTTGGTGGGCCAAACCCCGGAGCAAGTATTCCAAGCCATTAACCATATCCGTGGCTGGTGGACAGAGGATTTTAAAGGCCATTCAGCAAAACTGAATGACGAGTTTGAAGTCCGCTTTGCAGATATGCACTATTCCAAACAAAAATTAACGGAAGTAATTCCTAGCGAAAAGATCGTCTGGCTGGTTACGGACAGCTATTTAAGTTTCCTGGACGATAAAAACGAATGGACCAGCACCCAAGTCTCCTTCGAAATATCCAAAAAAGGCAACCAGACACAACTGCATTTCACGCATATCGGGTTGGTTCCCGAAAGTGAATGTTATCAAAGCTGCTTCCAGGGATGGAACTATTTTCTGCATAGTTTACAGCAGCTGATCACCACCGGTCAAGGACAGCCACATCTGCTGGGTGATATTAACGTAAAAACTGAGTTATAATAAATATCGGAATTATCGGCGCAGGAGAAACTGGCAGTTGCCTGGCAGCCAAATTTATAAAATTGGGACATTCGGTCGCTATTGCCAACTCCCGTGGCGCGGAAGCGCTACGGGAGCAGATGCGGTAAAAAATAAGCAAGTCATCATTGTCGCTATCATCGGACAACATCAGGCTAATGAAGCAGCCATGGCGGCCGACTTTCCGGCCTGGCTGAAGGCCTTTAAGGATTAGAGAACAAGCCAATAAAAACAGCTAATCCATAAGCCAGGTGTCTTGCATCCGCTTTTTTTTAATTCAGGTATTGCATATTTAAAAACAATTAGTAAGTTTGCACTTACCGTAAGTTAATGATTACTATTTAAATTATGAACAACAGTGCAGCTTTTAACGCTTTAGGCGACCCGACCCGTCGGGCAATCTTCGAAAAACTACAGTATCGGCCATTGGCCGTGGTTGACATCGCGGATGGCTTACCCATCAGCCGCCCCGCCGTATCACAGCACCTTAAAGTACTGAAAGAAGCCAAACTCATTACCCTCAAAACGGTAGGCAATAACAATATTTATGAACTGAACCGCGAGGGCATTTTAGCCATGAGAAACTACTTAGACCAATTCTGGGATGACGCTTTAGCGAACTTCAAAGCATTGGCTGAAAAAACTGAAAAAGGAAAATAATGGAAACCATCAACTTAACCTCCATCAAAAAAGAATTTATGGTCGAAGCCTCACAGCAGACCGCTTTTGAAGTATTCACCCGCAAAATAGATTTGTGGTGGCCTCGCACCCACCATATTGGCAGCGCCGGGATGACTGAAATGGTCGTCGAGCCGCACGTGGATGGCCGATGGTATTCCAAACATACCGACGGTAGCGAGGCAAATGTCGGCTATGTGATGACCTATCAGCCTTATGACCTGCTCGTATTGGCCTGGCAGATAGACGGCGATTTCAAATGCAACCCTAACCTCATTACTGAAGTAGTTACCGAATTTATTCCTGAAGGACCTACTACCACCCGCGTCAAATTCGAGCATAAAGACCTGCACAAACTGGGTAACGGCAAAGTCGTGGAAAGCATGGACCAAGGCTGGGGAGAGATCATGAACCTGTATAAACAATTCGCAGACCAATGAAAATCGCATTAAGAATCGCAGCCGTCCTCATACTATTGCATACATTAGGGCACACTGTGGGCGCGCTGACTTGGAAAAACGCGCCGAATGTCCGTGTGGCTGCCGTTGTTACTGGCATGGAAAACGAACACTTTGATTTCATGGGAAGGTCATTAACACTGGCCTCCTTTTTTAATGGCTATGGTTATAGCATGATCGGTGTATTCTTGCTGATCAGCATTTTACTGTGGCTGTTGTCATCAGCGCCGGTACGCAGCATGATACTTTTATTGGGTTTGTTTCTGGTTATCCTGGCTATTATTGAATTCATCTATTTCTTCCCATTTGCTGCGGCGTTCTCGCTGCTGGCCGGGATCAGTACCTTATTTGCTTATCAAAAATCAAAAGCGTTATGACCAAAGTAATTTTCGGCAATCATTCCTCGGTACTGGTTCCGCGCAAAGACCGGGATAATATCAATCAGTTTTACGTTGAAGTATTGGGTGGCAAGCTGATGCAAGCCGATCCCGACCGCGACTTTATCCGCCTCGGCGACGATTTCTTTATCGCCTTTCTTTATGGCGAGGTCGAAGACGCCGGCGAATTTCACCGCAGCGCCCGCGCCATCTGGCTGGAACTTAAATCTGATGATGTAGCGGCGACCCGCAAAAAGATCTTAGATTCTGGTTTGATACGCCAACTGGAGATACCTGACCCGCACCTGTATTTCCAGGCACCGGGCGGGCAATGCCTGCGGCTGGCAGGTATAGACGAAGACCTGTCCTTTTACGAAGGAACAGGAACCGGGCCGGATATGGTCAAAATTAATGAAGCACTTAACAACTTATAAATATGGCACATGCAATCAACTGGTTCGAAATTCCAGCCAAAAATTTAGCTCGGGCGAAAGCCTTTTATGAAGCGGTACTTGGTATCGAAATGATCACCCCGTTTCCGGATATGAAATACGCGATGTTCCCGGCGGATATGCAGAACGGCGAGATCGGCGGCGGCATTTCGGAAGAGGAAGGTTTTGAGCCGGCACAGCAAGGCGCATTGATCTACCTGAACGGCGGCGAAGACCTGGACATTCCTTTAGCCAAAGTGGAAGCAGCCGGCGGTAAGATCATCCTGCCCAAAACTTCCATTGGCCCAAACGGTTTTATGGGGCGTTTTATTGACACCGAAGGCAACCGGGTCGCTTTTCATTCGATGAAATAAGTTGTGGCTCTTTAAAACTGATGACTATGAATAATTACGAAAAATTCTTGCAATTACATCACCAGGAAAAGCCGCTGATCATCGCTAACGCGTGGAATGTCAAAAGTGCGCAACTCATCGAGGCTCAGGGGTACGCCGCTATCGCGACCTCCAGCGGGGCTATCGCGGATTCATTGGGCTATGCCGATGGTGAAAAGATTCCGTTCAGTGAACTGTTATATGTCATTGGGCGAATAGCAGCCTGCATCAGTATCCCCTTGTCGGTTGACCTGGAAAGAGGCTATACCGATGACCTGAACGAATTAAATGACCATATCCAAAAACTCATTGACCTTGGTGTAGCAGGCATCAACCTGGAAGACGCACAGGGTGAAGACATTTACTTAAAAAAGCTGACCAGCATCAAAAACTATTTAGCTAAAAATAACCAGCAGCTGTTTATCAATGCCCGGACGGATGTCTTTTTGCAAAAGTTGGAATCACCGCTGGAAACAACGTTGAAAAGGGCCAAATTATATGCAGACGCGGGAGCGGATGGGTTATTTGTTACCGGCGTACAAGAAAGGTCGCTGGTTCAGGAGATCACCGCATCGGCCACGCTGCCGGTAAACGTGGTAGGTGTGCCCAAACTTGGCTCTATCGAAGCGCTGGCTGAAAGCGGTGTAAAGCGGATCAGTATGGCGGTGCTGTTATATAAAACTATCTACGGTCATTTAGAAAAGGTTGTCCAGGCTATTCAAACGGAACAATCATTCACGCCGTTATATTAAAGCTGCATAGTTAGGCGGTCAAGTCATTCGGTTCAATCCGCACATTAAGGGTAAATATCCTTTGAAGAAGTAACGCCCGGCCTCTGGCAGGGTGTTACTTCTTCGATAGTGGAATATAGCCGGTCGTTTATCGAAACCAACGGCTTATTTGTTCATAGTTATACATAAACTCCAATTACTGCGTTCTGCCTGGTCTATAACGCTTGTCACAATTTACCCCAAAAATGTCCTGTATGCCCCTAACCCTCATCCCCGGAACTCTATATCTTTGATTAGTTAAATTCCTGAAAATGAAAACAACTTATGAGCAGTTGGTCCAGCAGATCAACCAGGCCTTTGAAAAAGGCGATTTGGAGTTTTTAGCCGCGCATCTTCATGAGGATGTCCGCTGGCAAATCTCCGGCAGTAAACCAATCCACGGTAAAAGTGCATTTTTAAAGTGCTGCAGCGAAGCACCTTTAAAAGATGGGTCAACGAAGATCACGGTAACCAACATCCTGGCAGATGGCAACAACGTCGCGACCGAGGGTATCATCGAAGCTGAAACCTTAGCCGGTAAAGCCTATCGCCAGGCTTTTTGCGATATTTATCATTTTGAGGGCGACCTGATCAAAACCATGAGTTCTTATTTAGATACAGCCTACGACCGCGAAATATTAGCTGGCAGCGCGATCTATCAAAACAATTAACGCCCCCGGTTTTTAATATACTAACACCACTAAATCATTTACCTATGTTACCCATCAAACCACATATCTGGTTCGGCCAGGATAAAGCAAGGGAAGCTGCTGAATTTTACGCATCGTTAATGCCTGATTCGGCTTTAAACTATGTGAGCCATTTCCCAATGCCCGGCGGGGGCGAATGCGAAATTGTTGAGTTTACCGTTGCCGGTCAACCATTCCTGGGCATCAGCGCTCCGCATGAGGGGCTCAAGATTAACCCGTCCATATCTTTTATGATCAATTTCGACCCCTCGCGCGATCCGGATGCGGCCAAACATATAGACGAGGTTTGGCGCAAGTTGAGTGAGAACGGCAAAGTACTAATGGCCCTTGACCGTTATCCTTTTAGCGAACGCTATGGCTGGTTGAGCGATCAATACGGGTTATCCTGGCAGTTGATCCTGACCAACCCGGCCGGTGAGCAAAGGCCGGTAATCGTTCCCTCACTGCTGTTCACCGAACCAATGGCGGGTAAAGCCGATGAAGCTATCGAGTTTTATTGCTCGATATTCAAGGATAGCAAACGCGGTACCACGGCCCCACGCCCGGAAGATATGGGCCCTGATAAAGCAGGTACGCTCATGTACGCTGACTATTATCTTGATCAAACCTGGCTGGCCGCTATGGACAGCGCGCATCAGCACGGTTTTCGTTTTAATGATGCGGTTTCTTTGCTGATCACTTGCGAAACACAGGAAGAGATTGACTACTACTGGTCGGCACTTACAGCCGACGGTGAACCGGGACAATGTGGCTGGCTAAAGGATAAATACGGTGTGTCCTGGCAAGTGGCCTCAACGGTGATGTTTGAAGCGCTGAAAAACGGAAGCCCTGAACAAATTGCGCGCGTTACGCAAATCTTTATGACAATGCAGAAGGTTGATGTGGCGGCCCTAAAAAAGGCCTATCAATAATTCAGTTGCCAAGTTTGGCCAGTTTTTCGGCCACGGCCCGGAGCAACTGAACATCGATCTTTTCCGTGGAAGCAGGTTGTTCCGGGTTGGTCATTACCCGATAACCGCCCTCTTCATCTGGTTCAAAGGTAAAAGTAGTTTCATCGATCAATACTGCGATGCGATGTTAAAGTACATTTGGTGCGCTTTTTTCTAACAGTGGTGCGCACTACACGAATAGCGCACCTTTTTCATGGGTTTTGGCGTTTTCTTGGTTTTCAGTTAAACAAAAAAGCCTGTAAATCGTTGATTTACAGGCTTTTTTGAACATTTACGCTACTAATTTGCGGTGAGGGAGGGATTCGAACCCTCGGTACAGTTTCCCGTACGTCAGTTTAGCAAACTGATCCTTTCGGCCTCTCAGGCACCTCACCAATGTTATTTTAATAAACCCCTTTTTCAGGGACTGCAAATATAGCAATTAGGCTAAGCCATCAAAAAAAAATTAGTGAATAGTTGATTATGTTGAATGGTTGATTATGTTTAACTTATAAACAACTGGCTATCAGTATAGTAATTTTCAGATCTGTATTAACTTAATGAACCACTCTCCTGGTCAACCCAATTAACCATCAAACTAATAATCTATCCGTACGTGGTAAATACTCATCAACATTCTTTTAAATATTTCTTTAATGGTTTCAATATCCTTTAAAGTTATATTACTGTCTTTCAGCTGGTTTTGATCCAGCTTGTATTTTACAATCCTGTCTACCAGATTGCTTATTGATTTTTCATCCGGCTCTTTTAATGAGCGGGATGCCGCTTCTACAGAATCGGCAAGCATTAAAACCCCTGCTTCTTTTGAGAAAGGAATGGGTCCCGGATACCTGAAAGTGTTTTCATTAATGATCTTTTCCGGGAAATTTTTTAGAAATGATTGGTAAAAATAATCTACCCGCGTATTACCATGGTGGGTACGTATAAAGTCTATTACAATTTCAGGAATATTTGCTTTCTGCGCCATTTCAATACCCTTGTATACATGCCTGATAATTATCTGGGCACTTTCCTCATAAGGCAATTTATCATGCGGGTTAAAGCCCGAGCTTTGGTTCTCCACAAAAAACAATGGGTTTTCCATTTTACCAATATCATGGTATAAGGCTCCTGCCCTAACCAGTAAAGCATTACCGCCAATAGTATAAATGGCGTTCTCGGCCAAATTAGCTACTTGTAATGAATGTTGGAAAGTCCCCGGTGCTGTAAATGCCATTTCACGCAATAATGGCGCGTTGGTATTGGTTAACTCTATCAGGGTTATATCTGATGTTATGGCAAATATTTTCTCGAACAAATAAATAAGCGGATAAGCCAGCAGTGTTAACAGCACGCTTACCACAAACGGAATAAAACCCATCCATTCCATAGTAACCAGGCTGCCTTCGCGTATTAATGATATACCCAAAAACGCAACAAAATAGGTAAGAGTGATGATTACGGCCGAAATAAGGAACTGTTCGCGCCTGATCAGGTTTTTAATACTGTAAATAGATACCATACCCGCCGTAATTTCAAAATAGGCAAACTCAAAACTGTTAGGAACAAAAAAGCCGGCTATTAAAACTACCAGTAAATGAATATTTAACGCCAAACGGGTATCAAACAAAATACGGATAATGATAGGTACTATACAGTAGGGTATATAATATAAGTTAGGTAGCTGCATTTTTATAGCCATTGATAAAGTAAATAACATGGCCGTTATTACCAGCAATATTAAACTCACCAACCGGTTATCATCATAAATATCTCTACGGAATAGGTATAGAAATATCATTAACAACGCGATAGTTATAGAAACCAGCAGAAACTGCCCCATTAACACCAGTTTGGGGTTACCATTTATCCGGGCATTATCCTCGAAGGCTTTTTTGTAAGATTCCAGCTTTTGATATACCTCATCATTAACTACCGATCCTTTGGCTACTATAACATCACCTTTTTGCACCATACCATGTGTTAATGATATGCCTTCAAGCACTTCTGCTTCAAGCCGCGCAGTTAGTTTATCGTCATATACTACGTTGCTTTGAATACGATTTTGCAGCAGGTCGAGCAAAAAGGCTTTATTCAGATCGGTACGCTGGCTTAATATTTGGTTACAGTAAGCTAAAGCTTGTTCTTTGGTATATAGCTCGGTAGTGTTTTTATCAGTCGCTACGTTTTTTTCCAGTATGGTTATTGGGTAGCCTTGCCGGCCTTGCTGATATTTAGGATTCAGGACTAAAACACCTCTACTGTAGATTTCTTTTAGCAGGTTATAACCCGCCGCAATATATTTTTCTTTTTGCCTCTCGTCTATACCCGAGTTGTGCCATTTAATTTCCAGATCATTCCTAAAACCTTCTAATAGTTGCTGGGCTATGCCGGGATTTAGCTGGTATATGGGTGTGATGCTGGCAAGTGCATTCTTTCTGTCGTTTTGAATATCCTGGGCTGTTTTCAGGATAGCGAAGTTGTAAGGTGATATCAGATCTTTTTGGTTCCAGATCCTCCCCTCTTGTATTTCATAGCTAAACTTGGCTTGCTTGGGCAGCGAGTAAACAATTAAGCAAATACTCACTACCATCATTAAAAATTTAAGGTTACGGGCGTATTTGCGCAGTAATGCCTTTTGACGTGAGGATGAAAGTGTTGCCATTTATTGAGTTAAGCCCTCAAAAATAATACAAATTATGCTATATGTTTTTTTTATTGCTTGGTATTGATTATATATTTTAATGCGTTTGTTTTAAATTACTATGCTTGCATAGCAATTGTTTAAATAAAATAGGTAAATTTGCGCTATTAAAATCAAACTGATGAAAGAAGTAGTTATTGTAGCAGCCACCCGTACGCCTATTGGCAGTTTCGGCGGAAGTTTAGCATCATTTACCGCTACACAGCTGGGAAGTATGGTCATTAAATCGGCCGTTGAAAAATCAGGGTTAAAGCCTGAGCATATACAGGAAGTTTTTATGGGCAATGTACTGTCGGCCAATTTAGGGCAGGCACCGGCAACACAAGCGGCTATATTTGGCGGCTTGCCTTACTTGCCGGCCACTACAGTTAATAAAGTTTGCGCATCGGGCATGAAAGCTATTATGCTTGCTGCACAAAATATTGCTTCGGGCGATAATGATATTGTATTGGCAGGTGGTATGGAGAGCATGAGCAATACACCTTATTATTTGGCAAAAGCCCGTACCGGTTATAAATTAGGAAATGACCTGCTTATTGATGGCCTGGTTGAAGACGGCCTTTGGGATGTTTATAACGATTACCACATGGGCTCTGCAGCAGAACTATGCGCGACCGAATGTAATATTAGCCGTGAAGATCAGGATGCTTACGCAATAGAATCATATAACCGAACTTTAAAGGCTCAAAGTGATGGTAAATTTGTTACTGAAATTACCCCCGTTGAATTAAAAAACAAAAAAGGCGAGGCTACTCTATTTAGTGATGATGAAGAGCCGGCAACTGTAAAATTTGATAAGATCCCCACATTAAAACCGGTATTTAAAAAAGATGGTACCGTTACCGCGGCAAATGCATCAAGCCTAAATGATGGCGCGGCGGCAGTAATACTAATGAGCAAAGAAAAAGCCGACGAGTTAGGCATAAAGCCAATTGCCAAAATTATTGCTTATGCTGATGCACAACAAGCGCCCGAGTGGTTTACCACAGCACCATCAAAAGCTATTCCTTTAGCACTGCATAGAGCCGGTTTAACAAGTGACGATATTGATTATTACGAGATCAATGAAGCATTCTCGGTAGTTTCTATTGCTAATAACCAGGCCTTAAAATTAAATCCGGCGCGGGTAAATGTTAACGGCGGCGCGGTTTCATTGGGCCATCCGTTGGGTGCTTCGGGCGCCCGTATCATTGTTACCCTGTTAAGTGTATTACAACAAAACAATGGCAAATATGGTGTTGCCGGTATTTGTAATGGCGGTGGCGGCGCAAGTGCAATTGTTATTGAAAATTTACGTTAGGATAAATCATTATATTTACGGCTAAGTGGCATTAAATATTTTAGCGTGATCAGAAAATTTCTTTTAATAGTATTGATATTAATATGCGGCCGTGCATTCGCGCAACATGCGGATAATGGTGGCAGGACAAGGCAATTAAATATGTACCAGGATAGCCTGAAACATCTTGGCTATACATTTATTAATAATGATAATGATATCAACCGGAAAAACGCCAACTATACTTTTATAAAAACACTGGTAAGTACCCTGCAAATACCCAATTCATTTGCTTTCCCGTTTGATTCTGTAAAAACTATTTCCATAACAAAATCGCCTGATAATACGTTCCGGATATTTAGCTGGCATGTTGCCAATGATGACGGCAGCTATCGTTTTTATGGAGCTATTCAACTTAACACAAGCGGCGCCTTAAAGCTATATCCATTGGGCGACTACTCTCCTCTTATAAAAAATCCTGAAGATTCTGTAACAGACAATAATAAATGGTACGGTGCACAATACTATACCATTGTACCCGTGCAGACCGCCGCTATCCCCTATTATGTTTTATTGGGCTGGAAAGGAAATACGGTAAAATCAACCAAAAAGGTTATAGATATACTTTCTTTCCAAAATGGCAAGCCGGTTTTTGGTTTACCTATTTTTGATGGCAATGGCAAAAAACGTAAAAGAGTAGTGTTTGAATATGCGCGCCAGACATCAATGTTATTAAAGTACATACCATCGCAACATTTAATTGTATTTGATAATCTGGCTCCGCCGGATAAAAAGCTAAAAGACAAACCCGAAACCTATGGCCCGGATCTAACTTATAATGGCTATCGTTTAAAAGATGGCCGATGGGAGTTTGTTGATAATATAGATATGCGTAATGTGCCGAATGAACTCGATGTCACATACATAGACCCAAAAAGCGGTGTGGAAAGCAAAACTGTAGCACCAGCTAAAAAAGCGGTTAAAAATTAATATATCTTTATACAAGTTCAACTTATACCCGCGCATAAATTTCATTAGAAACAAAAAACTAATAATGCAAGAAACCGTAACGCTGACAACACCTGCAAAAGCAAAAATTCCAAGAAGTGTACCCTATATTATTGGCAATGAGTTTGCCGAGCGTTTTAGCTTTTATGGTATGCGTAGCATACTCGCTGTATTTTTGGTTCATCAATTCTTTAATCACGAAAGTTCGGTAATAGCTAATGCTCATTCAAATAGTATTAATCACACTTTTTCTACACTTGTGTATGCTACTCCGTTACTTGGCGCTATACTTGCAGATTGGTTTTTTGGCAAATACCGGGTTATACTTATAGGGTCATTAATTTATACCATTGGACATTTTTTATTGTCAATGTTTGATACGTCATTAAGTGGCTTTACAACCGGTTTAATAATTATTGCATTTTCGGCAGGAGCCATAAAATCATGTGTATCGGCTAACGTTGGCGACCAGTTTGACCATAAAAACCAGCACTTAATGAGCAGCATTTACAGTTGGTTTTATTTCAGCATAAATGCAGGCTCAATGGTTAGTTTATATCTCATACCATCAATTTATGATAAGTTTGGTGCTAAATGGGCATTTGGCGTACCTGGTATATTAATGGCCATTGCTACAATTATTTTCTTTAGCGGTAGAAAGCGATATGTAAAACTACCCTCTAAAGGTATTAATAAAGCTAATTTTGTATCTGTTAGCATATATGCACTTTCATGTAAATGGGGTAGCAAATCAACCGGTAAAACCGCTTGGGAATGTGCAGAAGATAAATATGGAGTTGAGAAAGTGGATGGAATTAAAGCTGTTTGGCGCATAATGGCTGTATTTGCATTTATCCCGGTTTTTTGGTCGTTATGGGATATGAACGGCGCCGAGTGGGTATTACAATCAACCAAAATGGATCTAAGTATCGGGATATTTAATTGGCATATTTTACCATCGCAAATACAAACTGTTAATGCCGTATTTTTATTAGTAATGATCCCAATATTCAATTATGGCTTATATCCTTTAGTAGGGAAATTGGGCATTAAATTAACATCACTTAAAAAAATAGGTTTCGGATTATTTATTACCGGCTTTAGCTTTGTAATTATTGCATTTCTGCAAACAAAAATTGACAATGGTTTACATCCTTCGGTTTGGTGGCAAATATTTGCCTATGCTGTACTTTCAGCAGGTGAAGTATTAGTATCTATTACCGGGCTTGAATACGCTTATACGCAATCTCCTCCATCAATGAAAAGTACCATGACGGCAATTTGGTATTTTTGCTATTCGGTGGGTTCATTTTTTAATGCTATTGTTAATAACAGTATTGCCAAGGGTGGTATATTTAGCGGTTTCACCGGGGCGTCATACTATTGGTTATTTGTAGCTATATGCTTTGGTTTTGTAGTGGTATTTGTTTTAGTTAGCCCATACATAAAAGAAAAAGCTTATTTATCAGATGATGTATTAGCTGTTGGCCTTGATATACGAGGTGACAGAACAAATGAAATTCATCCGGATAACCCAATTGTCTAAAAAAATCGCTTTTTTTGCATATTAATTTACCCTAAAATCCCAATTTTTCTAAGTGCCTGATAGCATAGTTATTATACCCACCTACAATGAAAAGGAAAATATTGAGCGGATGATCCGCAAGGTATTTTCTTTGCCTTATAATTTTCATCTCCTTATTATTGACGATGGATCTCCAGACGGCACACAAATAATTGTTAAGCATTTGCAAAACACCTATCCTGATACTTTATTTTTAGAAGAACGTGCAGGTAAACAAGGTTTGGGCACCGCTTACATACATGGTTTTAAATGGGCCATTGAACGCAAATATGATTATATTTTTGAGATGGATGCCGATTTTTCGCACAATCCTGATGATTTGAACAAACTAAAAACTGCCTGTATTGAAGGTGCCGATGTAGCTGTAGGCTCGCGGTATATTAAAGGTGTAAATGTGGTTAACTGGCCCATGAGCCGTGTGCTGATGAGTTATTTTGCATCGGTATATGTGCGCTTTATTACAGGTGTTAATATACAGGATTTTACTGCCGGTTTTGTTTGTTATAAGCGTAAGGTTTTAGAAACCGTGGAGCTGCATAAAATCAAGTTTGTGGGCTATGCCTTTCAGATAGAGATGAAATATACTGCCGTAAAACACGGTTTTAAGGTAACCGAGGTACCTATCATATTTACTGACCGAACGGCCGGAACTTCAAAAATGTCAAAAGGCATATTTAAAGAAGCTGTTTTGGGGGTTATCCGTATGCGCATAAATAGTATTTTCAGAAATTATCCCGAGGGTTAAAGATTAGTTAATTGGTGATTAGAGATTAGTGCCAATCGCTTTAGTTTTCAACACTTCAACTAATCTCTGATCAGCTAATCACTAATCTCTGTAAAATTTCTAATTTTACCCTAATGAATGAAAATCTTGATCCTGACGGTGAACGCCTATCCCCTGCCGAACGCGACATTGAAAAAGTTTTACGTCCGCAGGCATTTGAGGACTTTACCGGTCAGCATAAAATATTAGCCAATTTAAGAGTATTTGTACAGGCGGCCCGCCAGCGTGGCGAAGCGCTTGACCACGTACTGTTGCATGGCCCTCCGGGTTTGGGCAAAACTACCCTGTCTTATATTATTGCTAATGAAATGGGTGTCGGTATCAAGATAACATCCGGCCCTGTTTTAGATAAACCCGGCGACCTTGCCGGTTTGCTAACTAACCTGGAAACAGGCGATATTTTATTTATTGATGAAATACACCGTTTAAGCCCGCTGGTTGAAGAGTACTTATACTCGGCAATGGAGGACTTTAAGATAGATATAATGCTGGAGAGCGGCCCTAATGCGCGTTCTGTACAGATATCACTTAACCCTTTTACACTTGTTGGTGCAACTACACGCTCGGGTTTGCTTACCGCGCCTTTGCGTGCACGTTTTGGCATAAATTCAAGGTTGGAATATTATGATGCCAAGCTATTAACAACCATTGTATTGCGTTCTGCAACCATATTAAAAACACCGATAAGTGACGAAGGCGCTTACGAAATTGCCCGCAGGAGCCGTGGCACACCACGTATTGCAAATGCCTTATTGCGCCGTACACGTGATTTTGCCCAAATTAAAGGCGATGGAAATATTGATACCACAATTGCCAAATATGCGTTGAATGCTTTAAATGTTGATGAACATGGCCTGGACGAAATGGACAATAAAATTTTAACAACTATTATAGATAAGTTTAAGGGTGGCCCGGTAGGTTTAAAAACCATAGCTACCGCCGTTGGCGAAGATGAAGGCACCATTGAAGAAGTTTATGAACCTTTTTTAATACAGGAAGGTTTTTTAATGCGCACCGCCCGCGGACGAGAGGCAACAGAAAATGCCTATAAACATTTAGGCAAATTAAAAACAGGGGGTAATCCTTCATTGTTTTAACCCTTATTAATGAAAAAAATACTTCTTTTTGCTTCGCTGGTTACATCGGTACAAGCATTTGCACAACAGGTTAAAACCGCGGTAAATAACCCCGAAGAATGGGTAAACCCATTAATGGGTACCGACTCTAAATATGACCTATCTAACGGTAACACCTACCCTGCTATCGCGTTACCCTGGGGCATGAACTTTTGGACACCGCAAACCGGTGCCATGGGCGATGGCTGGCAATATACTTATGACGCGCATAAAATACGCGGCTTTAAACAAACTCATCAGCCATCACCATGGATGAATGATTATGGACAGTTCTCTATAATGCCGGTAACGCGCCATTTAAAAGTATTGCAAAATAGCAGGGCCAGCTGGTTCTCACATAAAGCTGAAGTAGCCAAGCCTTATTATTACAGCGTTTACCTGGCAGATCATGATGTTACTACAGAGATCACTCCTACCGAACGCGCCGCGCAATTCAGATTCACCTACCCGCAAACAGACAGCTCATTTATAGTGATTGATGCTTTTGATAAAGGATCATTTGTAAAAATCATCCCCGAAAAAAGAGAGATCATTGGCTACTCTACCAAATTTGCCCGTGGGCCGCTAAAAAACTTTAAAAATTACTTTGTAATATATGTTGATAAAGATTTTACCTTATCGCATACTTATAGTGACAGCACCTTAAAAGATGGACAATCCCTCGAAGCCAAACACGCCAGTGCGGTTATAGGATTTAAAACCACCAAAGGCGAGCAGGTGCATTTAAAAGTTGCTTCGTCATTTATAAGCATGGAGCAGGCCGAACTGAATTTGCAAAGAGAAATTGGTAATGATGATTTTGACACTACCGAGCAAAAAGCAAAGACCGTATGGAACAAAACTCTAAGCCGGTTAACCGTAGCTGGTGGTAGTACAGACCAGGTGCGCACGTTTTACTCTTGCCTTTACCGCATGCTTTTCTTCCCCAATAAATTATATGAAGTTGATGCTAATAACCAGATAATTCACTATAGCCCATACAACGGAAAGACCATGCCGGGTTATATGTTTGGCGGAACCGGTTTTTGGGACACCTTTAGGGCGCTTTATCCATTTCTTAACCTGGTTTATCCATCCATCAACAAAGAAATGCAGGAAGGCCTGATAAATGATTACAAAGAAGGTGGCTGGCTGCCTGAGTGGTCAAGCCCGGGATATGCTAATGTGATGATTGGCAATAACTCTGCATCAGTAGTTGCCGAAGCTTATTTAAAAGGTGCGCGGGGTTATGATATTAATACTTTATACGAAGCGTTGCTACATGGCGCCAATAAAGAGGGGCCTAACGGTACCGGTCGTAAAGGTGTTAATTACTATAATAGGTTAGGTTATGTACCCTATAATGTTAAGATAAACGAAAACGCGGCACGTACATTAGAATATGCTTATGATGATTTTTCCATTTATCAATTAGGCAAAGCGTTAAATCGCCCTACGGCAGAAACCGATATTTACAAAAAACGCAGCATGAATTATGTTAACCTGTTTGATAAAACAACCGGATTAATGCGTGGTAAAAATAAAAATGGCGAGTTCCAGTCGCCATTTAACCCCTTTAAATGGGGCGATGCCTTTACAGAAGGCAATAGCTGGCATTATAGCTGGGGTGTGTTTCATGATATACAAGGCTTAGTTAACCTGATGGGCGGCAAGCAGCAATTTATTAAGAAGCTGGATTCGGTATTCACCATCCCGCCAATTTTTGATGACAGTTATTACGGCGAGGTTATCCATGAGATACGCGAAATGCAGATAGTAAATATGGGGCAATACGCGCATGGCAATCAGCCCATACAGCATATGTTATACCTGTATAATTACGCGGGCGAGCCCTGGAAGACCCAATACCACGTTCGTGATGTAATGGATAAGCTTTATAAAGCCACGCCCGATGGTTATTGCGGCGATGAAGATAACGGACAAACATCTGCCTGGTACGTTTTTTCGGCTATGGGCTTTTACCCGGTGTGCCCAACCAGCGGCCAATATGTATTAGGCGCGCCGCTGTTTAAAAACCTAACATTGCACCTTGAAAACGGCAATACACTAATTATAAACGCGTCAAATAATAGTGAAAACAATAAGTATATTAGCACCATGAGTTTTAACCAAAAACTCTACAATTATAACTGGGTAAGCCATACTGATCTGTTACAGGGAGGTGTAATCGACTTCAAAATGTCTGCCCAACCAAATAAACTTAGAGGTATTAACGAAAATTCTTTCCCTTATTCCCTGTCAAATGAAAAGTAAATTTTATTTTGAAAAGCTGATCTTATTAGCTGTTTTTTTTAGTTGCTCATTCGCGTCGGCAAATGCGCAGGACACCCGCTTACGTTTAGGCGTATACGGCCTGAACCATGACCACATTGTTGGTTTTTTTAACCAATGGAAAAAAGGCACCGCAAATGTAGTTGGTGTATATGAACCCAGCAGGCCCTTATGGGAAAAATATAAGAAACGTTATAACCTGCCAGATTCAATTTATTTTGACGATGTAAACAAGATGATAAAGGCTACCAGGCCCGAAGTTATGTTAGGTTACAATGCAGTTGGCAAACACGTTGATATTGTTGAGCTATGCGCGCCGCTGCATATACCGGTTATGGTTGAAAAACCATTGGCAGCTACATTGGCACAAGCCAAACGCATGGAGGCCCTGGCCAATAAATACAATATTAAATTATTAACCAATTACGAAACCACCTGGTACTCATCGTTCCAATATATTTATGATAAAGTAAACCAGGATAGTATAGGTAAAATACGTAAAATGGTAATACGAGACGGCCACCGTGGCCCGGTTGAAATTGGCTGCAGCCCTGAATTTTTGGCCTGGCTGACCGACCCGGTTTTAAACGGAGCAGGCGCGCTTAATGATTTTGGCTGCTATGGCTCGGACCTGGCCACCTGGTTAATGCATGGCCAGCGCCCAATTGCGGTTACTGCTATTGCCAAACACTATAAACCATCTGTTTACCCAAAAGTTGAAGACGACGCGCAGATAATTGTTGAATATCCTACAGCAACCGCGGTAATTGAAGCATCATGGAACTGGGCATTAAATTTAAAGGATATGGAAGTTTGGGGAGAACGGGGCGTTATACATGCTTTTGATGGCACCAATGTCCAGCTCAGACTTAAAGAGGGGAACTTTGGATTGGTTAGCAAAACTAAAGTTATACCTGCACCCAATAATGACCCATTAGTTTACGTTACTGCTGTAATTCGCGGGCAGATACCCGGCACTGATGACCAGCCATCATTAAAATACAACATGATAGCCATGGAAATTTTAGATGCTGCCAAAAGATCTATCAACGAAGGCAAACGAATTGTTTTACAACCATAAAAATTAAAAAATACCTGTCATTTCGACGAGGAACGAAGAGAACTTTCTCTTGAGCGGGTTGAGCTAAGCCCGTGAGAGCGAAAAAATCTATACACCTGATGTTATTTAACAATGTATAGATTTCTCACTACCGTTCGAAATGACATACACGCTTAACAATAATTCATTACTTTATGTCAAAATTATCTATTTCCGTACTATCAATCCTCACCTTATTATCAGTTCGCAGTTCGGTTATTGCCCAGGGAACAAACCCCGCAGTTATTATGGCGCGCAAGCAAGTGCCTATAATATGCTACCATCAAATACGCGATTGGCGACCAAAAGATTCTAAAAATGCTAAAGATTATATTGTACAGATAGCGACATTTAAACAGCACATAAAAATGCTGGCTGATAGCGGTTATCATACCATATTGCCAGATCAGTTATATGCCTACCTTACAACCGGTGCAGCGTTGCCTAAAAAACCTATCATGCTTACGTTTGATGATACCGACGAAGATCAATATACCATTGCCGCGCCCGAGCTAAAGAAATACGGCTATAAGGCGGTTTATTTTGTAATGACCGTATCGTTGGGCCGCCCGCACTATATGACCAAAGAGCAGGTTAAGGCATTATCAGACGCGGGCAACGTTATCGGCAGCCACACCTGGGACCATCACATGACCAGCAAATACAAGCATGACCCTAACCCCAAAAAGGACGACTGGGTTATACAAATTGATAAGCCTACACAAAAACTGGAGGAAATAACCGGTAAAAAGATCACCTATTTTGCTTACCCGTTTGGTATATGGAACAAATCAGGCTTTGGCGAACTACATAAACATGGTTTTAAAATAGCTTTCCAACTGGCAGAAAAACGCGACCCTAATGATCCGTTAATGACCATCCGCCGCATATTAGGTAGCGGCTATTGGAGTGCCAAAACTTTAAGCAATAGTATTAGAAATAGTTTTTAAATAAAAGGGGAAGTCTTCGACTTCCCCTTTTATTTTATAAATTCTCTCCTGCAGGTCCCTGCCCTTTGTTTGAAGTGTTCTCTTCATTTTCGGATGGGACCGGGTCTCCTAAACTATCATCAGGTGTTGGTATCCTGTCGACATCAATTTCCGCCAGGCTATTCGATTGCTCCCCTTTCTCCAAATTATTATCACCATCCTTATTGGTTATGGCAGTATCCTTATTTATGATATGGTCGTCTTTTGGGTCATTATATGCTGTGTTTTCCATGATGCTTTTATTTAGAATAACATTATTAAAAAAAGTCTGTTTTTTATTTATGTTATCTTTGTACTAATGCAACAAAACAGGTCGGCATATAGCGAATTGATAAAGGCCGAAGCCAAAAACCTCGGCTTTATATTTTGCGGCATTGCCAAAGCTGAGTTTTTGGAGCAGGAAGCACCCCGACTGGAGGCCTGGCTAAATAAAGGCATGCACGGCGAAATGCAATACATGGAGAACCATTTTGATAAACGCCTCGACCCGCGTTTACTGGTTGATGGCGCTAAATCTGTTATTTCCTTAGGATTGAATTATTATACAGATAATACACAGTCAGATCCGCTGGCTCCCAAAATATCCAAATATGCTTACGGGCAAGATTACCATACCGTAATAAAAGATAAGCTAAAGCAATTACTGCAGATCATTAATGAAAAGATAGGCGAAGTTGGCGGTCGCGCGTTTGTAGATTCGGCACCTGTGTTAGATAAAGCCTGGGCACAAAAGGCAGGCTTGGGCTGGATCGGTAAAAACACTAATTTGATCAATCAAAAAACGGGATCTTTCTTTTTCCTGGCGGAGTTGATTATTGGCCTTGAACTGGAATATGATATTGAACCCACTGCAGACCATTGCGGTACCTGTACACGCTGTATCGATGCCTGCCCTACCGAGGCAATTGTAGGCCCTTATGTGGTTGATGGCAGCCGTTGTATATCTTACTTAACCATCGAGCTTAAAAATGAGATACCGCAGGAGTTTAAGGGTAAAATGGACGACTGGATGTTTGGCTGCGATATTTGCCAGGACGTTTGTCCATGGAACAAATTTTCGGTACTACACAATGAACCCGCGTTTCATCCTCATCCGGAATTACTGCACTTAAACAGCAATGATCTTAAAGAAATAACCGAAGATATTTTCCAAAAAGTGTTTAAAAACTCGGCGGTAAAACGCACTAAGTTTAGCGGATTAAAGCGCAATATTAATTTTCTTGACCGTTGATTTTTAATGATTAAAGGATTCCGCTGATTATGCCTAATCTCTAATTAACTAATCTCTAATCACTAACTACAATCCCTTCTTAAATTTATCGGCCAATAATTTTAGCATATCTTCATTTACCGGTGCTGCAGGCTCTTCCTTCTTTTTAAAAGGTTTGTTTTCGAAAGGTTTATTAAAGGTTCTTTGAAGAGCAGGTTTTTGGGCCTCCGGTCTTGCTATCTCTTGTGCAACAGGCTTTGGTTGTGCCGCTTTTTGCTGGCGCTCGGCTTGTTTTTTATCGTTCCAGCGTTTGTATATTCCTTCAAGCTTACGTTTGGTATATAAGGGAAAATCACCCTGCATCATCCACGAATAATAGCTTGGCTCGATGTTAAATATATCCTCTACTTTTTTGCCTTTATGCTTACCAAAGTTAAATACTTCTTCTCCGGCTTCATTAAAAGCTAATCTGCCGGCAAAATCAACCGGGCGGTTTAGGTTGGTAAATTTATGCAGGCCTTCTACATGGTTTACAACCGGTATGCTTTTATTGCCTTTTTTATCTTCCCATTCCTGGTTCTCGTATCTTTCTATTTGTGCCAACAGCACCTCCATAGTGGCACGCGTATCAGCTTCGGCACTATGGGCGTTAATAATATCCTTGCTGCAATAAAACTGGTAAGCGGCTTTTAAAGTACGCTGCTCCATCTGGTGAAATATATTCTGTACATCAACAAAATGGCGGTTATCAAGGTCAAACAAAACACCTGCTCTTAAAAACTCCTCCATCAGCATAGGGATATCAAATTTATTAGAGTTAAAGCCGGCCAGATCGCTGTTATCAATAAATTCAGCAACTAAGGGCGCTATGGCTTTAAATGTAGGCTCGTCTTTTATATGTTCATCATAAATACCATGTATTAATGATGATTCAATAGGGATGGGCATTTCGGGATTTATGCGCCATGTTTTAACCTCTTCACTTCCATCGGGGTGGAGTTTAATTACTGATATCTCAACAATCCTATCAGCGCCAATATTTATCCCTGTAGCTTCCAGGTCAAAGAAAGCGAGCGGGCGTATTAAATTCAGTTTCATAATTTTAAGTCAGGAATATAAAGCGCAAAAATCTAAAAAAATCATCACAATAAACAATTTCGCCTATTTAATTTTAAAAATGCAAATTGTATAGCCGAGTTAATTTCGCCACCTTACCAAAGTAGTAATGATTATGCCCGATACAGGTATTTAACTAAATATCCATATACCCAGTATTATACCTAATATCATTATTACGTATAACAATATTTCGGTACCGGCAAATCGCTTATATTTTGTCCAGAAAGAGTAATCTTGTTTTGACATACGCCAGCAAAATTATTAAATTATATTAGCTATCGATATAAAAGAAGAGAAAGAAATAAAGAAGAATTTCACCTTTGATTAAACTTCCGGCAATAGGTGCATGACCAAGAAAATGACTTATAAAAGAAATTTACTCATTTTCAACGCCTTGTGCTGAAACA
Source organism: Mucilaginibacter sp. (assembly GCA_030445275.1). GTDB lineage: Bacteria > Bacteroidota > Bacteroidia > Sphingobacteriales > Sphingobacteriaceae > Mucilaginibacter. The sequence goes on along the minus strand of JAUCSE010000034.1, from coordinate 78,862 downwards.
AGTTCTGTTTTAACTGAACCGGCACGCGAAAAATATTTATACATAGATGGACTACGTAATTTAACTATCATTACCCCTTTAGTTGAGCTGGCATGAACTATATAACCATTTTGCAGGTATATGCCTACATGACTAAGCGCCTTTCCGTCAAAATCAAAAAACACCAGGTCGCCTTCTTTTAACTCTTCTTCGTATTTACGCTTAATAACCGTTGCCTGCTGGTAAGTAATGCGCGGAAGCGTAATACCGTAAACTTGTTGTTCTAATAGCAAGGCTAACCCCGAGCAATCTACTCCATCTTTATCAAGCCCGCCAAATTTATAAGGAGTACCTGCCCATAGCTCAATAAAATTGTATAATCGGCCATTTTTAATGTCGCTCTTATCAACCCCCATAATTTGCGAATATTTACCGGCTATGCTTGCCTGGGGCTTTACTATCTCTCCGGCCTCACCTTTCATCACCGCCTTTTTACTGTGGCAGGAAGTGAGGATAACAATACTTACAACAATTAATATTGGTAGTTTAGTGTAGCGGCTAAAATTCATACAATAAAAGTAATTGTAAAGCGCTAAAGCTCATGCGGGATGTTTTTAACATATCAACATTCGCAATAGCTCTATATAGCAAAAGGCCCGCGTGTTAACGCGGGCCTTTATAAATATCTTTAAGGCGTTTACTGTACTTTGTAGCGATAAACTGTACGCCCAATATTGCCATCGGTATCAATTCCTTCAATTATAACGCGGTAACTGCCCTTGGCATCAGCATTAAAATATTCAAAAGTTGCGTTACCTGTAGTTTTATCGGTTATTACCCTGGGGGTCCAGTAAATAGTGCTTCGCAAATCGCCACCTATTGGCGAGTCGCCGGTTACATTATATTTAGGGTTATAAAAAGCCCTTGGCATAGTATAACCTTTGGGCGAAAAGCTTGTTGCGCTATTTGCCATCGAAGCCAGCAATGCTTTTATTTGATCTTTTGTCATTTTTGGTTTATCAACCTTTTTTGCATTTACTACTATAACCCCTTTTGTATTAGTGTTTCTGTTAACGCCGCTTACGCCATCAGACATGAATATCTCTACAGATTCTACGTCTTTAGGATCAATACTTGATAAAAAATTAAAATCAACGGGTAATCCATTATAGTATATAGCTACAGGTGTTGAGCTGTCGCCCGTTGTATGGCCCCTTCTTATGTACATTTCCCCGTTATCATATACTAATCCGGCGGTCATGGTTCGCAAGCATTCAAATACATTTGCACAGGCTATTAAGCTACTGCCGGCAATTTGTTGGTCTGATATACTGCTTAGGCCCATAAGCGATGGGTAATCTTCGTGGCTCGGCTTCTTTTCATAAGGCTTGTCTTTGATAACTACCTCTTTTAATACATGCGAATTAAGAGTCTGTTGCTTGTTGTTTTTAAGATATGCGGCTAATGCGGTATCAATATTAGCAATCTCATCAGGCGCTGTGCGATTAGGGGTAGGCTGCAGGTAAGGCTCGCTATCAATCATGATCATGAGGTTATTACTGTTATAACTACCTTTTGCATCAAGCACAGCGCTTACAGAGTCTGGAAAAAACATTTTCGAAAATTTAAACTCGCCCAACTGGTTGGTCATTGTATGTAATAAAATATATTTATCCTTTATAGAAAAATTTACGAGGCCCTTTGATATAGGCATAGCCAAACCTGTGCGTAACGTGCCGGATATAGTTATACCGTCTTCGGGTAGAAATTTAACAGCAGGTATCCTGTTGGCCAATACATCTTTATATAAAAAGCGGGTATACCCCTGGGTTAGCATTAATACATCAAGGTCTGCTTTTGTTTTATCATTAGGGTGATTGAAATAATAGTTGGGTTTTTCAACATACCCCTTCAAATCAGATGTGAGTAGTAAACTGGTTAAGATAGTTGTTTCTGCGTTTTCATCATAAGGTACCTTTGTTTCATCAATCACAGTTACTGATAAATTAGCCTCTGATGGCGCAGCAGCCTTTTTTGCCGAAACATTTACCGTTACTTTTTGCCTTGGCGCATAGGATGTTTTTTCTGTTTTAAGATCAATTTTTAACTGATCATCGCGTTGTACAAAAACACTGCGCTCGGCTAATGCATCACCGTTTGGTGCAAAAATTGTAAACTTAACAATACCGCTGGTAAGGCTGCTTTTAAGAACAGAGCGCGACCACGCCTTGGTTACCAGAGGAATTTGCGTTCCATAACAAATTATTTGCCCTACCTGCCCTACGGTACCAATGGTTTTATTCCGGTTAGCCTGGAAAAATTCATCGCTTGCATAGTAAGTAATAATTACTTTTTCAGGATCGGCATTTGATACATTTATCGTCATACCGTTGTTTTTTGCAGCGGGCAAATTGTAATTATTTTGTGTGCCGTCCGGAAAAGTTATACTTGCTTTATAGGTTTTACCATTTTCGGGCTGCAACTCAAATACCCCCATACCCAAATGCTGGCTTGTTATTGTAGCTACTACCGCACCTGTATTATCTGTAATAGTACCCTTTACATCAATGCCTAACCCATTAGGTTTTATGGCCTTAAAAGCCACCCTGTTTTTTATTCCGTTTATTAAGTCGCCGCCCTCCGGGAAAAATTGAACATCCATTGGCGCCACAGCATGTTTTAAGGAAAATGAATTATTAGCTGATTTATTATCCAGATCCAAAGAAGTAACCAGCACCGCCGTATTTATAACATCTATAACATCCGTTTTTTTGGTTGTAAATGTAATGTTTGCATTGCCCAGGGCATCTGTAGTTTCTTTACCCTTGCCTAATGTTTCGTCATCATTGCTTTGTATCTTCCAGTTTACTTTTCTGCCTGCATATGCGCGGCCGTCCGGGGTATTGTAATGAATTAAAGCATCAATCTTTGCATTGCCACTTTTAACCGAACCCGTTATTGAGGCATTAGTAATAACATCTTTATCAACACTGCTGCCAACGGGTATAGTTTTACTAAAAAAATAAGCCGCGTCTGAATTACGCATCCAGTTAGTATATGCCCTTATATGATAGTTGTCTTGTCTGTAAAGAGATTTGTTTAGTAATATATCTCCAAAAGCAGTACTACCTAATACAGGTAATTTCAATTTTTGTACTATTGAATCCTTGCTATTTAAAATATCTACATAAACAACCTTACTAATATTTGAAGGTATATGCACATCCATAGTTAAATACACCTTAAACCATGCGGTATCGCCAACGGCATAATAAGGTTTATCAAATTGCAGATAAACTTTTTCAACCGGGTGCCCTGAATTAAATTTTTCTGTTTTGGCTACAATTGTTTTTACACTAATTGTGTCGTTTTGAGAATATGCCGATAAACCGGCTGCAACTAATAAAGTGAGTATTAAGGCAAATTTTCTTAAATTCATCATTATGGTTAAGGGTAAATTAAAAAGATGGCTAAATATATCTATTTAAGCAACAGCATACCTAAGGCGTGGCATATCTTTAACATATTTTTACAATTTGTAGTATAACAGAACACTAATTTAGTGGCACAATATAGTTATTTAAGGTACTTTGTATTCGAATCAAAAAAATAAAAAACTTGTTACAACCACTATTGCAACAAAGGCCAATTAACGCTGTTTAATTAATAACAAAAATTAAATTTACTAATGGGTATAGAAATTGAAAGAAAATTTTTGGTAGATGCCATACAATGGCAACAATTATCCAAACCTGTTGGCACAAATTTTAAACAGGGATATATTGTTAATGATGCTACTAAAACGATAAGGATAAGAGTTACAGATCAATATGCCTGCTTAACTTTTAAGGGAGAAACATTGGGGTTTACACGCAGTGAGTATGAATATACAATACCTATTGAAGATGGCATTGAAATGCTTGATAAATTTGCCGGCCCTATTATACAAAAAACCCGTTATTGTATAAATTTTGAAAATAAACTATGGGAAGTAGATGTATTTAGCGGCGACAACGAAGGCCTTATAGTTGCCGAAATTGAGCTGGAACAGGAAAATGAACAATTTAAACTCCCGCATTGGGTAACACAGGAAGTGACCGGTCAGGAAAAATATTACAACTCCAATCTATCAGCTCATCCTTTTAAAGAATGGTAAATAAATAAGGCAGGATCTTTCGTAAAAGTCCTGCCTTATCTTGTACTGTGCATATCTGCCAGGTAACAATATTATTTACCAGCCACTGCCTTTTTTAGCAGCTCCGCTTGAAATATGACCTTCGGCAGTAGCCTTGCTCATAATAGCAGCCATTTTGTTGCCTGCACTGTCTTTACCTGTAGCAATATACCTGCCTGATTTTACATCAATTGTAGGATCAAGCATTGGTACATTCTTAGTTTTTGTTTTCACTGAATAGGCGGTAATGCCGCCATTTGTAGGTGTTGCCATGATAAGTTTTTAATTGTTTAAAAAAGTTAACCTTTATTAGGTGTGAATTGTTTTCACAAACATAGTTTATTGTTATTAAGTAGTATATATTAAATAATAAAAGTTATCACTAAAAATGTGGATAAACAGGCCTTTTTAAGCCTTTTTGTTAATTTGTGGAAAACTTATTGGTTTTCGGAGTCCCGTTACAGCAGTTTTAAGCACGTGTATACTGCCTAAACAGTTGCAAACATAATGGCAAAACCAAAAACTGAAAGTTAATTTTTAACTTAGTATAAATAATTGCTTCAAAATTTGCTTCAAACTAACTACCAAATATTATGAATAAGAAAGATTCAAGTATTTTATACTTATTATTAGGCATATATGCATTAATGATAAACTGGTATTATAACCACTCTGTCATACTACTTATACTGTGCTATATATTTTGGCCCCTGTACCTTATTTACGAATTGCTTACCGGCCACCTATCGCACGGTATGTGGAAACATATACCGTTAAGCTATTTTGATTAGCAAGAAACCTAAATCTTTTCGACCACTACCGCGGTGCCGTATGCCAAAACTTCGGTAATGCCCTGCATTATTTCATTGGCATCATAACGCATATTAATAATTGCATTGGCACCTGCCACCCGGGCGTGTTGTATTAATAGCTGATAAGCCTCTTCCCTGGTGTGTTCGCAAAGCTCAACATAAATAGAGAGCCGGCCGCCAAATAACGATTGAAACCCGCCGGCAATGTTGCCCCCAATACTACGGCTGCGTACGGTAATACCACGCACTACGCCTAAGTGTTTTACTATACGATAGCCTTCTAAACTTGTACTGGTAGTAATAAGTGAAGTATCCATGATCAAATAAATTTGGGTATAATTTTCATCACGTTCATGACGTTATCAAATATAATTGTTCCAAATTAAATAGAGCCGGTTTATCAGGTTGTTTTTATAAACAATTGGGCCCCTAAACCTGTAATTAATTATATTAGGGGCAAGCTTATCCTGATATTTATATGCCTTAGCCATGAAAAAAGAATATATAGCGGTGTTTTTCACCATACTATTTTATATACTCCTGTTTTTATTAGTGCATCACTATAACCAGAAATGGGCCTCATCTCAACCAAACTATATACAAAGGCAAAATTGAGTGACCTACCTGTATTTACACAAATATGATGTTTGTGCAACGGCCCTTACTTTAAATGAGGTTTTTGCGGGCACCTCGAACGACTGCCCATTGGTAAAGCTCTTCCAATCTTGCGCGCCCGGTAACAACGCTACCAGTTCACCTTCAATAACAGTCATAGTTTCATGGCTTGATGTGCCAAATTCATATTCGCCGCTTTCAATAACCCCAATGGTTGATTTACCTTCGGCAGTAGTATAGGCGAGTGATTTTACAGCGCCGTCAAAATATTCGTTTACGTTTATCATTACCTTTTTATTTGTGGCATCAAACTTACCGAAGTTTTTAAAACTTCGGTAAGCTTCTACCCCATTTAAATTACTTCACTCCCCCAAAAGCTGCGAAATAAGAGTTTTTATGCAGTATCTCTACATCTTTAAATCCCACTTTTTTTAACAGATCAATTTGATAATTTACAGATCTCGGGGTATCCTCACGCGCTATATAATCTAATACTTTTTGCCGGTATTCCGGCCCACCAAGGGTCTCCAGGTAATCACTGTAGCGTTGTTGGAACAGCCTGTTTAACGGTTCAGCGTCATGGGCTATCAGATCTGATATCCAAATGCTGCCACCGGGTTTTAGGGCATTATACATTTTGCTGAACACATTTTCCCAATCAGCATCATCACGTAAATGATGAAAGGTTGCCGAAGCCAGTATAATATCAAAGTTATTATCCGGCAGGTTAAGGTTACGCATATCATCCTGTAATAACTTTACCTCGCCATTGGTTTGTGCCGATACACGTTCTTTGGCGCGTTGCAGCATTGGCATGCTCAGATCATTTAAAGTGCAGTTTAAATTACTGATCTTGCTTAGCATTTTTAAGGTATAGTTACCTGCACCGCAACCAATATCCAGCAAGTTTTTTGCACCGGGGTTAATATATTTTGCAGCTTCGGTACAAAGCTCCATGGTTATGGGGGCGTCAATGGTTGTTAGCTGGCCGGTATCAAGGTTCGAGAAACGCTCAACATCATTATCAAATCTGGCTCTTATCTCTTCGTTGGTTGATTTTTTTGAATAGTCTGTTATCATAATAGATTGTATTTAGGTTTTGCAATCTGTACTAATTCAGCACCCTCTTAATTTTACCACTGAGAACGCTAAGAATATGCGCAAAGTAACACAGAGTTTTTATGACGCAAAAATATATTTCGTATCTCAATTTATTTACTTTTGAGGCAGCCTCTCAAGCGCAGCTTTAACCGGGTGAGTCACCGCCTCATGGTACGTATATACATAATAATTAAAATAAACACTGCTGCCAGGGCTATTATTTTTAACATGGCCCTAAGTAAATGATAATTCAGCAAACAACAAAAAGCCCTGCTCAACTTTCGTTGGGCAGGGCTTTTATTATAAGTTAATTAATTAGTTTTCTGGTACAACATGGTAGCTAAGAGCAGTTGCTCCCGAAACGTAAATGGTATAAATTTTTCCGGCTTGTATATTACCGGGTATATTTACCAGTGCTGTAGTTGAACCTGCAGCATTTACAGTAAGCGCGGTAGAAGAGTTGATCTCATAATAATCAGAAAAATTTTCATAGGCCAGGCCGGAAACTACTGCAGCGCCGCCGGCAATATAAACATCAATTTTTGCTGTCATAATGGTGCTTAAATTAATAAAACGCACCCTTGCTTTACCTGTTTGCGGCGTTGTTTTGTCGTCTTGTATACCAAGAGCAGATTTATCGTCGGCATAATATACACTATAATACGCGCCGGGAGCAAATGCTACAGGAAACGTATTATTTACAGTGCCGGTACCCGATGTTCTGAAACTACAAGTGTGACTACCGCTTACACTTAAATAACCTGTGCTTTGTGTATAAGCAATGGGGGTAGTATTTGCCTTGGCATCGTCTACAAAAAAGTCCTGCGGTGCAGATGTCTCTCCGGCATTAATAATATTTAACGCTGATGATACTGTAACAGTAGTATTTTTTTTACAAGAAGAAAAACTAAAGGCAAACAACAAAGCAATTATTGAAATTGATAAGAATCTGCAGGTGTTGGAATAAAGGTTTGCTTTCATATATAAAGATATTTATAATTTAAACAATATTTATGGTTGAAGGTTTTAGCGGTATATTATTACATATATTACGTATACCTTATTTAAATAGTTGCTACATACAATAATAATAAAATATTCACATCTATTTAGCAGGCTTTTTTAGTTGCTAAAAAATATTTCACCAACAAACTGCAGCGGTTTCAAACATAATAGCTCTTATTTCATTTATCCCTGTAATGGCAGCAGCAAACAAGTCTATATACGCGGCGCTTTTAGCAAACCTGCTGATAGCGGTTACCAAATTTATAGCCGGCGCTGTAAGCAACAGCGCGTCTATGATTGCGGAGGGTATACACTCGGTAGTGGATACCATTAACCAGGTATTACTGTTATTGGGACTAAGACTTAGTAAAAAGAAACCGGATAAATATAGGCCCCTTGGCTATGGTAAGGAACTGTATTTCTGGTCGTTTGTGGTATCTATACTGATATTTGGTTTGGGTGGCGGCATATCCATTTACCAGGGAATAACGCATATTATTGAACCCGAAAAACTGGGCGATGTTACCTGGAGCTACGTGGTACTGGCAATTTCGGTAATATTTGAAGGCTCCTCGCTGATTATTGCGGCAGTTGAGTTTAACAAACTGCGTGAGGGCCTGAGCTGGTGGCAAGCCATCATCAGAAGTAAGGACCCATCAACCTTTTTAGTATTGTTTGAGGATAGCGCCGCGGTTGTTGGTTTATTTATTGTGGCGATATGCCTGTATCTGAGTCACCATTTAAACAAGCCATATATTGATGGTGTTGCCTCTTTATTGGTTGGATTGATATTGGTAGGCGTATCGCTTATCCTGGCAAGAGAAAGCCGCAGCCTGCTTATGGGCGAAGGCATACGTAAAGACACCAAACAACGTATCAAACAAATAATAGAGGATGACGAGGCAACATTAAGCCTGATGCATATCTTATCTACCTATCAATCGCCCAAAGAAATATTGTTAATGCTGATAGTAGCCTTTAAACCCAACCTAAACACTGCCCAGATAAATGATGCCATTGACCGTATCCGCGAAAAAATAAAAAAAGAATATGGGTTGATGCGCTTCGTTATCATTCAGCCCGAGGTTTTTGAGGAAAAGGTTAATCCGGATGTGCAGCGGTATATATAAATGCGCGGTACTTGCTGATGACAAACGCTAACAAGGGCGCCCCCCTTCGCGTCATCGCGAACGAGGTACGAGTGTGGCGATCCCCTACACGATAGATAAACAGGTGACTTGGCGCGCAGAGATCGCCACACTATGCTCGCGATGACGTGGAAGCGGGTGTTTCATGTGATTCATCATCTTGTTTCATCACTCCTAAATCAGGCAATTTGCAGCTATCTGATTATCAACATATAAACATAAAATCATACTTAAAAGTACTGACTAATAAGTTGTTACATTTTGTTTCACCACTTTTTAACAATTATCTCATAAACAATAGTTTAACTCAAAATCTTGTTTCATTTGTTTCATGTATTTGTGAAACAAACTACGCAGGTTATAAGCCGGCGCGGCGACACAGGTGTATACGGGTGTATATGGGTGTATACACTTACGTATACACCTACACGCTGCATAGTGGTTTAATATCGCTATCCACATTTCTCTAAATTTTCAACAATCCTGCTAAAGCCCGTTCAATGCATTAACTTTACCATTTACTTAAAAAGGAATAAACCGTTTGGCAAAAGACGCTACCAAAGAAACACCGTTAATGCAGCAGTATAATACCATTAAGGTTAAGTACCCCGGTGCTTTGCTACTGTTTCGCGTAGGCGATTTTTACGAAACCTTTGGTGAAGATGCCATCAAGGCATCGGGCATTTTAGGCATTACGCTTACCCGCCGCGGTAATGGTGCTGCCACATTTATTGAGCTGGCGGGCTTCCCGCACCATTCGCTGGATACTTATTTACCTAAACTGGTGCGTGCCGGTCAGCGTGTTGCCATTTGCGACCAGCTCGAAGATCCAAAAACCACCAAAACCATTGTAAAACGCGGCGTTACCGAACTGGTTACCCCCGGCGTTGCTGTTAACGATGGTATACTTAATCAAAAAAGCAACAACTACCTGGCATCGCTGTATTTTGAAAAGAATAGCATTGGCATTGCCCTGATAGATATATCAACCGGCGAGTTCCTGACAGCGCAAGGCAACAGCGATTATATTGATAAGCTGCTGCAGGGCTTTACCCCCAGCGAAATTATTTACCCCAAAAGCCGCCAAAGCGAGTTTAAAGAATATTACGGCGACCGCTACTATACCTACACCCTCGACGAATGGCCCTATAGCGGCGATTACGCGCACGAAACCTTACTGAAGCACTTTGGTGTTAAATCTGTAAAGGGCTTCGGTATAGATAAGCTAAACCTGGGTATTGTGGCTGCAGGCGTTGCGCTGCATTATCTAAATGAAACAGAGCATCGTAACCTGCAGCATATATCTGCCATCAGCCGGATTGAAGAGGATAGGTATCTATGGCTTGATCGTTTCAGTGTTCGCAATTTGGAACTGATCGGCTCGGCCAACGAAAACGCATTGACTTTGGTCGATGTGCTTGACCATACCTGCTCCCCTATGGGTGCCCGCCTGTTACGTCGTTGGATTGTAATGCCCCTAAAAGAGATCAAACCGATAAATGACCGCCTGGGCGTGGTGGAATACCTGATAGGCGAAGAAGAGCTGCGCGAAGAGCTGCAACAATACATCCGCCAGATTGGTGACCTGGAGAGGCTTGTATCCAAGGTTGGTCTTCAAAAAGCCAACCCACGCGAGGTTTGCCAGCTAAAAAAGGCGTTGATAGCTATCGAGTCTATTAAAAAACTGTGCGAGCAATCTATAAGTCTGCCACTAAAAGCTATTGGTGAGCAGTTGAACCCCTGCACCATAATCTGCGAAAAGATAGCGATGGAATTGCACCCCGAACCACCGGTTATGCTGGTAAAGGGCTCGGTAATGAATGATGGTATTAATGAGGAACTGGACCGCCTGCGCAAGATAGCATTCGGTGGAAAAGGTTACTTGCTGGAAATTCAAAAACGCGAGGCAGAAAGCACCGGCATACCATCGCTGAAAGTATCGTTTAATAATGTGTTTGGGTATTATCTTGAGGTTACACATAGTCACCGCGAGAAGGTGCCAACCGAATGGATACGTAAGCAGACCCTTGTAAATGCTGAACGATATATCACTCCCGAATTAAAAGAATACGAAGAACAAATACTTGGCGCCGAAGAAAAGATATTAGCGCTGGAAACCAAATTATACAACGACCTATTGTATGCGTTGGCCGAATTTATAAAACCCATCCAGCTAAACGCGCAGTTGATAGCAAGATTGGATGTGCTGCTAAACTTTGCCACTATATCTATAAAGAATTACTACGTCAAACCCGAAATGAATGACAGTAAGGTAATTGATATTAAAGGCGGCCGCCACCCGGTTATAGAAAAAAACCTGCCGCAGGGCGACGAATACATTACCAATGATGTATTCCTGGATTCAGAAACACAACAGATCATTATCATTACCGGGCCAAACATGGCGGGTAAATCGGCACTTTTAAGGCAAACAGGGCTCATTGTATTAATGGCCCAGATGGGTTGTTTTGTACCTGCAAAATCGGCATCACTGGGTTTGGTGGATAAGATATTTACACGGGTTGGCGCATCTGATAACTTATCATCCGGCGAATCAACCTTTATGGTGGAGATGAACGAAACAGCAAGTATCCTCAATAATTTATCAGACAGGAGTTTAATATTGCTTGATGAAATTGGCCGGGGTACATCCACTTATGATGGTATTTCCATCGCCTGGTCTATTGCCGAGTATTTGCATAATCATCCATCAACAAAAGCCAAAACACTGTTTGCAACCCACTACCATGAACTCAATGAATTGAGCAATAGCTTTAACCGCATCAAAAATTATAATGTAACGGTTAAAGAAATTGGTCACCAGATCATATTCCTGCGCAAACTGGTACCGGGTGGTAGTGAGCATAGCTTTGGTATACACGTAGCAAAACTGGCAGGTATGCCACAAAAAGTTTTATCACGTGCTAATGAAATCCTGAAAAAGCTGGAGAATGAACGCACCGGCGGCGAACATATAAAAGATAGCATCCGCAAAGTGCAAAAGCAGGCGGTGCAAATGCAAATGTTCAGCATTGATGACCCGGTGCTGGTGAAAATCCGCGACACACTGAATAACCTCGATGTAAATACCCTTACTCCTGTTGAGGCCCTGATGAAACTTGACGAGATACAGCGTGTAATTAAAGGGTAATATTATTTTAGATGACATATCTGTAGCGAACAATCTGCCATAATACCTGTTATTTTACCATAAACTAAGTAACTAATTACATCATGGCAACTACAATTAAAACATACCAAACAACTTTTAGTATTGGGGGCGATTTGGAAATTAACCGCATGGGCTACGGCGCTATGCGCATTACCGGTAAAGGTATATGGGGACCGCCAAATGATAAAGATGAAGCTATCCGTGTATTAAAACGCGCGGTTGAGCTGGGCGTAAACTTTATTGATACGGCTGATAGCTATGGCCCTTACGTTTCGGAAGAATTAATAGCCGAAGCACTTTACCCATACCCAGCCGACCTGGTTATTGGCACCAAAGGCGGGCTAACCCGAACCGGCCCTGACCAATGGCCCATTGATGCCAGTCCGGAGCATTTAAAAGAAGCTTTGGAAGGGAGCTTAAAACGTTTAAAACTTGCCCGGATAAACTTGTATCAGCTACATCGCATAGATCCAAATGTACCTGCAGAAAAAACTTTTGAGTTTTTACAAAAGGCACAACAGGATGGGAAGATAAAACACATCGGTTTATCAGAGGTTAATGTTGATGACATTAAAAACGCGCAGCAATATTTTGAAGTGGTATCTGTACAAAATATGTACAGCGTTGATAACCGTAAATGGGAACCGGTGTTAGATTATTGCAAAGAGCATAACATTGCCTTTATTCCGTGGTTCCCGCTTAATGCGGGTAATGTAGCAGCGCAGGAAAAACTAAAAACTATTGCTGATAAACACAATGCCACTGTTCACCAGGTTGCGTTAAGCTGGTTATTAAATCATGCTGATAATATTCTGTTAATACCCGGCACCTCAAGTGTTGAGCATTTGGAAGAGAATATGAAAACAACTTCGGTTGAATTGACTGAACAGGATATGGAGGCACTTAATAGTATATCCCCCGCTTAAATTAAAGGGACATAAATAAAAAAGGATGCTGCAATAAATACAGCATCCTTTTTTTTATTTATTGATCAATCCTTTTAATTCATGAAAGGATTGGATAGTGTAATTCGCTTTACCAGATTCCACAATGCCGGGGCGAAGTATTTGTACCGTATTCATCCCTAACTCATTACCTACCGCTATTTCCGATTCAGGATTATCGCCAACAATCCAGACTTGATTCATATTAAGTTTATAACGTCCGGCTATCATGGCAAATATTTTCTTTTTTCCTAACCGATTCTCCTGGTATGGGTCATCAATTAGTATCTCATCAAAATCATCATTTTTAAATAATGCATTTATTTTAGCCTGTTGAAGTTTGGTTATACCAGTTGTAACCAACATTCGCATCCCCTTAATTTCTTTAATTACAGTAAAGTCATCAAACGGAGAAAGTGTCAACTCATAATTGGTGTTAATTAAAGCTGTTTTACAGGCATCAACCATTTGCTCATTAAAACCATATGCTAAGGCAACCTTATCCATAGGTTGCCGCCATAGCTCATTGAAGGCGATTTCGAGTATATCATTAGGTAACCTGCCATCATTAGCTAAACGAATAGCATCAAATACCGGCTCAAATGTCGACTCAGGAATGCTTCGTGTAGATAAAATTGTATCATCCAGGTCGTATATAACTGCAATCTGCTCCATTATTGTTCAAAAATGCAATTATTGCTCAACAATTGTTCAAAAATTGCAATGTCATATTAATGTAATGCCAAATAAATATTTTAATTTTAGACATTAACTATTACCCTGATTTAAAAAGATTATGAAAAAGCCCCTACTGCTTCTAATCCCGTTTATTCTTTTAGCATTTGCTTCCTGTAAAAAGCTTAGTGTCTCATCAGCAGCAAATGTTTCTATTGAAGATGCCGCCAACATTATTGGTAGTTCATTAGCATCAAATTCAAGTGGCCTTACTACAATTCAATCAGATGTTGCGTTGAGTTCGCAAGCGTTATTTTCCAAGGCCTCTGGTTGTGGTATTCCCAAAATAGATTCTATATCGCATCAAAGCCCGCCCGCTGCAGAAACTACCTATGGCTATAAAGAAAAAATTACCAATAAGCTTAATTGCAATACTAATAACCTGCCTGATAATGTAACCAGCAGCCTTACTTATGCCGGCTATTTTAATGGCCCGAAAATGTTTGTAACTAATAGCGGCAGCACTAATTTTACAGTTGCCGGCTTAACGCCAACTGCAACCGTTTATGCAATTAACGGAACTTACAAAAGCACCGGCAATTTTAAACTAAAGGCTGATACAACAAAAAACGGAACCGTAAATATTGACATCGTTATTAAAAATTTAATTATTAAAAAAGCTACAGCCACAACTCCGGCAGGTATTACCGGTGGTACTGCAACTGCTACCATAAGCGGAAGCACGCCAAAAAAAGGCTCATTTAGTTTTACCGGCGCGTTAACTTTTAACGGTAGCAGTTTAGCAATTTTAACACTTAACAGTACTGTTTATTTTGTTAATCTTATAACGGGTACAGTAGTCAAGCAACAATAAAAACAGCTATGCATTACTTATAGTTGTTTTTATTAAACATCGGCAACTTTAAAGGGCTTTATATCTACAGATTCCCAAATTTTTTGAGTGATATAAAACTCGTTAAGTTTCCACGCTTCTAACTCTTCTTCATTTTCAAACTGCAGTATCATTGTAGAGCCTATCATTTTACCTTCTTCATTTAGCATAGCGCCACCTATAATATAATTGCCTTTTGCCTTAAGTTCCCTTACGCCATCCAAATGATGGGGCCTTACGTTCATTCTTCGTTCAAATGCTCCGTCATCGGTATAGTCGTATCCGGTAATTAGGTATTGATCCATTGGCTTAATATTAAATTTTATACTAATATAGCTTAACAAGTCAGTATCTTTTCTGTTTATTTGTTTATCAATAAAAATAGCCTGAAATGAAATACGGTTTATCGCAAAAGTTTAGTGATATATATAATAAAGAAGCCGAAAGCGCCTACTTTTCGCCCGGACGTATAAATCTGATAGGCGAACATATTGATTACAATGGCGGCCTGGTTATGCCCTGTGCCATAACATTTGGCACTTACCTGCTTATAGCCCCTAATCCGGATGGTGTTTTTCGTTTCAGAAGTTTAAATTTTAATGATGCACCAGATATTCCATTACAAAGTAGCTATCAAAAAATCGGCGATGGATGGTTTAACTTTCCGCTTGGCGTAATTGATCATTTTTTAAAAGACGGCCATCAATTTCATGGATTGGATATGTTGTATTTTGGTGATATCCCTATTGGCGCGGGCTTATCATCGTCTGCATCTATTGAGGTAGTTACCGCTTTTGCCTTAAATGAATTATTCAATACCGGCTATTCTAAACTTGATTTGGTGAAAATTGCTAAATCAGTAGAAAACAATTTCATCGGGATGAATTGTGGCATTATGGATCAGTTCGCGGTAGCCTTTGGCGAGAAGGATAAAGCCATTATATTAAATTGTAATACCTTAAATTATGAGCTGGTTAATAGCAACATCAAAAATTATGTGCTGGCTATTATCAACACCAATAAATCGCGCAAGCTGGTCGAATCAAAATACAATAAACGTGTTGAGGAGTGCCAAACAGCATTAACTGCACTTAAGCAGGAACTTGACATTAATTATTTATGCGATATTGATACCACTACTTTTAATCAATACAAACATTTAATAACTAATGAGGTAGTGTGCAAACGGGCCAAACATGTTATTGAAGAGAATGACAGGGTTAAATTAGCTGCCAATGCTTTAGCAAATAATAACCTGGCCGAATTTGGCAAACTAATGTATGCCTCGCACGACTCTTTACGCGACCTTTACGAAGTTAGCGGTAAAGAGCTTGATGTGGTAGTAGAATACGCCAAAACCAACCCAGCGGTAGCCGGCGCGCGAATGACAGGCGCCGGTTTCGGCGGTTGTGCAATAGCATTAGTAAAACAGGAAGAGTTTGAAAATTTCAGTTTAGAATTAAGCACTTATTATACAAATAAAATTGGTTACGCGCCATCTATCTACAGCTCATTAATAGGTAATGGTGCAGGTATTTATAATGAATATTCTGTTGCAGGGGGCCAGTTATGAGCAACGGTTTTACCAAATTAAAATTAGACGAGCTTAACCGCGCGTCGGTAACCGAATTTAAGGCGCAGGAGAAACTGCCGGTTGCTGTAGTATTGGATAGCGTGCGCAGCATGCATAATATTGGCTCAATTTTTCGCACATCTGATGGTTTTGCAGTTGAACAGATATATTTATGTGGCATTACAGCGCAACCTCCGCACCGCGAAATTGAAAAAACAGCGTTGGGCGCTACACAATCTGTTAACTGGACCTATTATGCTGATGCCGCCGAAGCTGTTAAACAGCTACAGGCTGATGGTTACCGCATAATTGCTATTGAGCAAGCCGCAAACAGCGTTATGCTTAATGAATTTATGCCTGATAAAAATGAAAAGTATGCCTTGATATTTGGCAACGAAGTAAATGGTGTGAGTGATGAGGTAATGCAGCTTATTGATACCTGTATAGAAATACCACAGTTTGGCACCAAGCATTCTTTTAATATAGTAGTATCGGCAGGAATTGTTTTATGGGATTTCTTTGCTAAATTGAACTTAAAACAATAAGTCAATGAGCTCTCTTGCCCAAAAACTACAGATAAAGCCCGGCAAACGCTGGTTGTTATTTAACACGCCTGACAATTACCTTGCCACACTTGGACCATTACCTGATGTTGAAATAGCTTTTAAAGCTGAGGGACAATTTGATGGCGTACAATTATTCGTAAGAGATACTACCGAGTTGACGTTATCACTAACGATCATAGCACCTGTATTAAAACACGATGCGGTATTCTGGATCACTTATCCTAAGAAAAACTCGGGCATTGACAGCGGCCTTGAAATGATGGGCAGCTGGGATATATGTAAAGAATACAATTTAAGGCCGGTTGCATCGGCTGCTATTAATGAAATATGGACGGCATTACGTTTTAGACCTGAAGGACAATCAAAACTTTCAGATGGCAGTAAGGAGAATATCCGAAAAAACGAATACAGCGAATATATAGACGTTGATAACAAACAAATAAAACTCCCGGCCGAAATATCCGAAGTGTTGCAGCACTCGCCGCAGGCTATGGCTTTTTATCAGCAGCTATCCTATTCCAACAAAAAGGAATATGTGTTGTGGATATTAACCGCCAGGCAGGAAAAAACACGTAATGAGCGATTGGTTAAACTGGTTGAAAAGCTGAATGCCGGGAAGAAAAATCCATCGGAGAAGTAATAATCTTACCTATGCGTCATTGCGAGGAACCCACCAGGGCTCACCTGGAAAAAATCGTAATGACGTATACAAAAAAGAAATTATAAAACGCGTTGTCATTTCGACGAGGAACGAGGAGAAATCTTAAACGCCAGGCATGGTTGTTTAGCAGGGTGTATAAGATCTCTCACTATCGCCCGAGATGACAATTTTAATTATATTGATAATCAATAACTTATAATTGCATCATTGCGAGCGACAGCGTGGCAATCTCTATGCGACAGTTAGCGTATACCTATCGCGCAGAGATTGCCACACTCGTACCTCGTTCGCAATGACGCTTCATTAATTGAATTGCATGTCAAACAAAAAATCCTCTTCCGCACAAAGCGAAAGAGGATTATAATATTTGTTTCCCCTTCAGGGGGTTAGGAGTTATGAATCAAAAACCTGGTCGAACTGGTTTACAGAATCTTTGCTTTCTAATATGGAATGGCCCATTAAAAATTCGTCAACCTTACGGGCGCATTCGCGGCCTTCGGATATTGCCCAAACAACCAATGATTGTCCGCGGCGCATATCGCCGGCTGCAAATACCTTACTTACGTTAGTGCGGTAAATGCCTTCTTTAGCATTTACATTTTTGCGTGCATCCAACTCAACACCAAGACTTTTTAACATACCCGCATATTGCGGATTTAAAAATCCCATCGCCAGGAAAACTCTTTGACAAGGTATTTCGCGCTCAGAACCTTCAACTTTATTAAACTTCATCGGGCGACCCATTACATCAACCTCCCAACTAACATCAGTAACTCTTAAAGCTCTTAGGTTGCCGTCTTCATCGCCTAAAAATTCTTCGGTATTAACGCCCCAGTAACGGTCAACACCTTCTTCATGCGAACTGGTTATTTTCAGCACCATTGGATAGGTTGGCCATGGCATATGTTGTGTGCGTTGCTCGGGCGGCTGAAACATTACCTCGAACTGCTTAATAGAGGTTGCACCCTGGCGGTTTGATGTACCCACGCAATCAGACCCGGTATCGCCACCACCTATTACCACTACGTCTTTACCCGTAGCTAAAATATCTTCGTCGGTAAATTTTGAATTGCCTACACGTTTGTTTTGTTGTTTCAGGAAATCCATAGCGAAATAGATGCCTTTTAATTCCCTGCCGGGTATTGGAAGATCGCGCGGGATAGTTGAGCCACCGGTTAAAACCACGGCATCATTATTACGCACCAGCTCATCAGCTGCTATATCTTTTCCTACTTCGGTATTGGTTTTAAATATAACACCGTCTTTTTCCATTACTTCCAAACGACGGTCGATAACCCATTTCTCCATTTTAAAATCTGGAATACCGTAGCGTAATAAACCGCCTATCTTGTCGTCGCGTTCATATAAAGTTACTTCATGGCCAGCTTTGCTTAATTGTGCAGCAGCTGCCAATCCTGCAGGACCAGAACCTACCACGGCAATTTTTTTACCAGTTTTAATTAACGGTGCAACCGGCTTAACCAGGTTTTTTTGATAAGCTATTTCAATAATATGCTTTTCTATTTCTTCAATAGCTACCGGTGGTTTATTAATACCCAATACGCAAGCCGACTCGCACGGAGCAGGGCAGATACGACCGGTAAACTCCGGGAAATTATTGGTTGATGCTAATATTTGGTAAGCCTCTTCCCATTTTTTATTATATACCGCATCATTAAATTCAGGTATAATGTTACCCAGCGGGCATCCCGAATGGCAAAAAGGTATACCACAATCCATGCAACGTGCAGATTGCTTGTTTAATTCTTCATCAGCGTACAAACTTTCAAATTCATTGTAGTTTTTTACACGCTCTGCAGGCGCTAATTTTTCAGGCATTTTCCTGTCATACTCCTGAAATCCCGTTACTTTTCCCATCTAAATTATTTGCTGATAGTTTGATATTCTAATTTCTCGATAACTTTTTTATACTCTTTAGGGTATACTTTAACAAACTGCATAGAAGCCTTATTCCAGTTTTTAATGATAGACTGAGCCAGCTTACTACCGGTTAAGCTTACATGCTTACGTAATAAAGCCAATATTTGCTCCACATCTTTATCAGATAAAGGATCAAGGTCAACCATTTCGGTATTGCAGTTTTCGGCAAAGCTATTATCCGGATTGTATACCCAGGCAATACCACCACTCATACCTGCGGCAAAATTACGGCCTGTTTTACCTAATATTAAAGCACGGCCACCGGTCATATACTCGCAACCGTGGTCGCCAATACCTTCTACAACCGTTGTAGCGCCAGAGTTACGTACAGCAAAACGTTCGCCAGCCATACCACCTATAAATGCTTCACCAGCTGTAGCGCCGTATAAGGCAACGTTACCTATGATAATGTTATCCTCGGGCACATAAGTTGCATCAGGCGATGAATATATAGCCAATTGCGCGCCTGATAAACCTTTACCTACATAATCATTAGCTTCACCTTCCAACTCAAAGGATATACCCTTAGTTGCGAAAGCACCAAAGCTTTGCCCGGCAGAGCCTTTGAATTTATAGTTGATGGTATTATCCGGCAAACCGGCTGAGCCATATATTTTTGATATTTCGTTTGATAGCAGGGCACCTATGGTACGGTCGGTATTTTTAACATCATATGTTCCAAAAACCGGTGTTTTATCTTCTAATGCAGGTTTTGCATCTTCCCATAACTTCCAGTCGATTATATCAGCCATACCATGATCTTGTTGCTCGCTATTATACAAGGTAACATCCTTTGGATTATTTACAGGGTGCAATATGCCCGAAAGATCAACCTTTTTAGCTTTCCAGTTTTGCAGGTTGTCTTTAACCTTCAGGAACTGAACACGGCCAACCATTTCATTAATGGTACGGAAACCTAATTCGGCCATGATCTCGCGCAACTCTTCCGTCATAAAGCGGAATAAGTTCACTATATGTTCAGGCTTGCCTGAGAATAGTTTCCTTAATTCAGGATCTTGCGTAGCAACACCTACCGGGCAGGTATTTAAATGACACTTACGCATCATTATACAACCACCGGCTACAAGCGCCGCGGTTGCTACTCCCCACTCCTCTGCACCCATTAAGGCTGCAATGGCAAGGTCGCGACCAGTTTTTAATTGTCCGTCTGTTTGTAATACTACACGGCTGCGCAGTTTATTACGTACCAGTGTTTGGTGGGCTTCGGCCAAACCAAGTTCCCATGGTAAACCTGCATGTTTAACAGAACTTATCGGCGACGCGCCTGTACCGCCATCATAACCGGCAATAAGTATTACATCGGCATGGGCCTTGGCAACACCTGCGGCAATAGTACCTACACCTGCTTTTGATACCAGCTTAACGTTAATACGTGCAGCACGGTTAGCATTTTTAAGGTCGAATATTAATTGAGCCAAATCCTCAATAGAATAAATATCATGGTGTGGCGGCGGCGATATTAAACCAACACCCGGTGTTGAGTGACGGGTCTTTGCTATCCAGTCATCAACCTTATGGCCCGGTAGCTGACCACCTTCGCCCGGTTTTGCACCCTGCGCCATTTTTATTTGCAACTCATCAGCATTGGTCAAATAGTTGGATGTAACCCCAAACCTGCCTGATGCCACTTGCTTAATAGCCGAACGCATAGAATCGCCATTAGGCAGTAACTCATAACGCATTTCATCTTCACCTCCCTCGCCGGTATTGCTTTTGCCGCCTATGCGGTTCATAGCTATTGCCATGGTACTATGTGCCTCGTGCGATATAGAGCCGAATGACATTGCACCGGTAGCAAAACGTTTCATAATGCTTTCGGCCGGTTCAACCTCATCTATGGTGATGGATTCGCGGTGATGGGCAAAATCAAGTAAGCCACGTATGGTAAAATGCTTCTCGCTTTGCTCGTTAATTACTTTAGCGTAGTTTTTATATACATTGTAATCATTACTGCGGGTAGCATGTTGTAATAAGTGTACAGTGGTAGGGTTAAACAGGTGTTCTTCGCCACGGCGCTTCCACTGGTAAATACCACCCTCAGGCAATAAACGACCCTCGCTTTTAGCGCCAAAACCAATGCGGTGTTTGCAAAGCGATTCGCGGGCGATTTCGTCCAAACCTAAACCGCCAATACGGGTAACCGCACCGCAGAAATATTTATTAACTACATCTTTATTTAAGCCTAATATCTCAAACACCTGCGACCCATGATATGATTGCAAGGTTGATATACCCATTTTAGAGAATATCTTTAATAAGCCATCATTAATGGATTTTACATAGTTCTTTAAAAGGTATTTAGCATCAAGGCTGGTATCTAAACCGCCGCTTTCTTTTAAGTTTTCTATTGTGGCCTGGGCAAGATATGGGTTAATAGCAGTAGCGCCAAAAGCCAATAAACAGGCAAAATGATGTACTTCCCAAACGTCGCCGGTTTCAACTACTATACCAACGGCTCCGCGCAATCCTTTTTTAATCAAATGGTGATGCACAGCTGATACAGCCAATAATGAAGGTATAGGTGCATGCTCTGAATCGATAGCACGGTCTGATAATATTAATACTTCAAATCCGTCAGCAACCGCGTCTTCCGCATAGCGGCAAACCCTTTCAATACCTTTTTGCATTGAACCCGGCAGGCCATCCGCATTAAAATAAGTTTGCAGGGTTTTAGCGTGGAACATACCGGTATCAATACTACGCAGCTTTTCTAACTGGTGATTTTTTAATATCGGGTGCTTTAAAGTAACGCAATGGCAATGCATTTTATCCTCATCCAATAAATTGCCGTTATTACCTATAAAGGTAGCCAGGCTCATTACCAAACGCTCACGTATCGGATCAATAGGCGGATTAGTTACCTGAGCGAAAAATTGCTTAAAGTAACTTGATAAATGCTGTGGTTTGTCAGACAATATCGCCAACGGCACATCTGTACCCATAGAGCCTATCGGTTCCTTACCATCAAGCGCCATTGGCTTAATAATAGTATCAATATCCTCGCGGCTATAACCAAATACCTGTTGGTAACGGAAAACAGAATCGGCACTTAAATTAGCGAAGGCCAAACGCGGCTCAGCCAGTTCTTCAAGCCTGATCTTATAATTTTCCAGCCATCTGCCATAAGGTTGACGGGAAGCAACTTGTTGTTTTATTTCTTCGTCAGTAATTATCTGTCCATGTTCGGTATCTATCAATAACATTTTACCCGGCTGTAAACGGCCCTTGCGTAAAACAGTTTTTTCATCAATAGCCAACACGCCGGTTTCTGATGCGGCAATAACACGTCCATCACTGGTTATGGTATAACGTAAAGGGCGCAATCCATTACGGTCAAGCACCGCTCCTACTAATTTACCATCAGTAAAGCTGATTGCCGCCGGGCCATCCCATGGCTCCATTAAGGTAGCGTGAAACTCATAGAATGCTTTTTTTATCGGATCCATCTGCTCATTGCCGTCCCATGCTTCGGGTATCAGCATCATCATTACATGCGGCAATGAACGGCCGGTATGCAATAATATCTCGATGATGTTATCCAGGCATGCAGAATCTGACTGGTTATTATCAATAACAGGCAAAAGCATTTCCATCTCCTCATTTGTGAAATAGGCAGACGCGTATGATTTCAGGCCCGAATAGAACCAGTTCAAATTACCTGTAAGTGTATTTATCTCACCATTATGAGCGATCATACGGAACGGCTGTGCCAGTTTCCATGAAGGAAAAGTATTGGTAGAGAAACGAGAGTGTACCACAGCCAAGCCTGATGCCATCCGCGGATCGGTCAGATCAGCATAATATTGGCGCAGCTGATAAGTAGTTAACTGTCCTTTATAAATTATTGTTCTGCAAGATAATGAAGGGAAATAAAAATCATTCCTTGCTCCTGGTATAGTTTCGGTAATTGTTTTATTAATATATCTTCGTAGTACGTATAGCTTACGTTCAAAATCATCAGTATTGGTTATATGATGTGGTCTTGATATAAAAAGCTGTTCAACATCCGGCTCCGCGCTACGTGCTGTTTCGCCTATTACAGATGAGTTTACTGTTAATTTGCGATAGCCTAATTTATGTAATCCTAATTTTTCAATAGCATTATCAATAGCGGTACGGCATGCTTTTTTAAGCGGAGAATCTTTAGGTAAAAAAATCATACCTACGCCATACTCACCCGGCTCGGGCAGGCTGATCTCCAGGTAAGAGCATTCCTCCATAAAAAACTCATGGGGTAATTGTATTAATATACCCGCTCCATCACCCGAGTCGGGGTCGCATCCGCAAGCACCGCGGTGTTCCATGTTTTCAAGCATGGTAAGCGCGTCATCAATTATCTGGTTAGATTTATGTCCATTAATATTGGTTATAAATCCTGTACCGCAAGAGTCATGTTCAAATTCTGGTCTATAAAGACCCTGTCGTGGGTTATCGTTCTGGTCCATCTTTACGCACGGTTTATAAATGTTCGTAACTACGAAAATACAGAAATCAAAACTTTTTTACGATATAAATATTAATTTTTGGTATTATCTCAAAAAACAACAGAATAAATGTATATTAATTTTGAATTTCATAAAATTTAGATAAAATGTATTAAAATATCATAAATTGTATGACTTGCATTATAAAAAGCAGCAGTAAGTATGCCTATTGAATTAATAGACAAAATTGCATTTAAAACAAAAAATTGATAGCAAACTTACAATTATGTAAATTTCATATTATCTTATTTATTCTTACAACCAGGGCACTTCAACACAATATCGTCAACCGCATTAAAAACAGATTTAGTAATTTAGCCGAAATTTATAACTAATGCCTGCAAAAAATAAAGCTGTTTTTTTAGATCGTGATGGTGTACTGAACCATGAACAAGGAGATTATATTCGCCGTGTGGAAGACTTTATAGTACTTGATAATTATGATGCCTTAAAGACCTTGCAGGATAAGGGCTACCTGCTTATAGTAGCTACCAATCAGGGTGGATTAGCCAAAGGCTGGTATACCGAAGACGAGCTTGCTAAAATGCATAAAAAGTTAAGAGAAGAATATCATAATCACGGAGTTGAATTTACTGATATGTTTTACTGCCCGCATCACCCTGATTTTACCGGCGATTGCGATTGCCGCAAACCAAAACCGGGCTTATTGCTGCAGGGAATAGAAAAATATAATATCGATCCGGCAAAATCTTATTTTATTGGCGACAGGGAACGCGACGTAGAAGCGGGAACGGCGGCAGGAGTTAAGGGCATACTAATTGATAGTGACCAGCCTATAAACACAGTATTAGATTTGATTGATTAATTCTATGAGATTTAACATCTACCTAAAACATCTGGATACCTTAATAGCAGCTATTGTTGGTTTTTACGCTGTTCACCTATTTACCAAATATAGTGGCGTTGGTATCTCGCCCGATTCTATAATGTATGCCAGCACCGCAACCAATATTCAAGCGCATGGCTCGCTAATAACTTTTAACGAAACCCCATTGGTTTTTTTCCCGGTTTTCTATCCGTTCTTTTTGGCGGTGATACAGTTTATTTCAAGGGTTGATCCTATTACTGCAGGCCCGGTTATAAATGCCTGCCTGTTTGCATCGGTAATATTTGTAAGTGGGTGGATGTTATCAAAATTTATTGCGCACTCTAACATCTATAAATGGTTAATACTAATAGCCATTATACTAAGTCCTGCCCTGTTGGAGATATACAGTTTTTTATGGTCAGAGACCTTATTTATATTAGAGGCAATGCTGTTTATTTTAGCATACCATCATTACCTTCAAAAACATACTACTAAAACACTGCTGTTAGTCGCTTTAGTTGCAGCCATAAGCTGTATAACGCGCTACGCCGGAATCACACTGATAGCCACAGGCGGCTTATTGTTGCTGCTTGATAATAAGTTATCAGTTTCTGAAAAGATCAAACATATCTGCCTGTTCAGTTTAACCTCATCATCATTGCTGATCGGGAACCTGTTATTTAATCGCTTAACTGTAGGTTTAAGCACAGGTACACGCGAGCCTTCCATTACGCCACTCAACGAAAACTTATATTATACAGGAACAGTACTCAATGACTGGGGAGCTCTGGGCACTTTTGCAGATCATTATGCCATACCTGTTACTGCTATAGTAATGCTTGCCCTTATAGCTCTTTTAGTCTGGAAAGTATATAAGGGTAAAATTAACAGTTATGAAAATGTAGTAATAGCGTTTACAATAGTTTATGGCCTTTTCATCATATTATTAGCTACGTTTTCTCGTTTTGAGCGCATTAACAGCAGGTTATTGTCGCCAATGTTTGTTCCTTTATTAATAAGCTGTACCAGTTGGGTACCTGATATATTGGCGACTATAAAAAACAAATCAAGATATGTTTTAGCCGGTGTGGCAATTGTTTTAATGCTGGCTTTTGAATATTCGACATTAAAGATTGACTTAGATCGTTATGACGATGAAAGAGATTACGGCGTACCCGGCTATTCTGACGATAGCTGGAACAAGTCGGAATTTATTGAATATTTAAAGGCTCATAAAACCATGTTTAAACCGGGCATCCCTATTTATACAGATGCTAATGAGGCTGTATATTTATTTACCGGAATGCCATCAGAGTTAATTCCGCATAAATTCTTTCAAAAAGATGTAAATAAGTTCTACTCAAAAAAACGTTTCTATTTAATTTGGTTTGATAATTTATATAATAAAGAGTTAATTAGTCTGCAGGATATTACCGCCCATAAAAAACTGGTAAAAATAGGCGAAGCCAAACAAGGCGAGATATATTTATGCGATGAAAAGTAAGGTAATGAACTTATTATTTTGTTTTTAAAAACAACTATCTATATTTGCAGCGCTTATCTATAGTTTTACTATATAAAAATGGGACCTTTAAAACTACATCATCTTCATTTGAACCATCACCACCATGTGGTGATAAGATAATGTATGTTTCTACGCGAAATAACAACCCCCGTTTATAATTTTTATTATAGTACCTTAAATACAATCAGTGAAAACACTTAAAATAGCGATCCAGAAATCGGGTCGGCTCAACGAAAAATCCGTTGAATTATTAAAAAATTGCGGCTTAAACTTTGAAAATTACAAAAGCTCGCTGATATCTCCTGTATCAAATTTCCCGTTAGAGATCCTTTTTCTTCGCGATGATGATATTCCCGAATACGTTCAGGATGGCATTGCCGACCTGGGTATTGTAGGCGAAAACGTGATACAGGAAACCGAGGTTGAGGTAAGCTACCTGCAACGCCTGGGTTTTGGTAAATGCTCCCTGAAAATAGCCGTACCCAACAATAATACGATCCAAAACCTGGCCGATCTGAACGGAAAAGCCATAGCTACCACCTACCCGGTTATTCTGGGTAAATTCTTAAAACAAGAAAATATCCAGGCTGACATCCGCACCATTTCAGGTTCTGTTGAAATTTCGCCGGGCCTGGGTTTAAGCGATGCCATTTGCGATCTGGTATCCACAGGTGGAACGCTGAAAAGCAACGGCCTGAAACCATTTGCCGATGTGATGTCGTCAGAGGCGGTATTAATAGGCAGCAAAGCTTCAGAAAGCTCTGATCTTGTACAAGAATTGATACAACGTATACAATCTGTTTTGCGTGCCAAAGAAACTAAGTATGTGGTACTTAACGTTCATAAAGGTAACCTTGATGCGGTAACCTCCCTATTACCGGGTGTAAAAAGCCCGTCAGTAGTAAACCTGGCCGAGCCGGATTGGGTTGCTGTGCACACCGTAATCCCCGAGCGTGATTTCTGGGACAGGATAAGTCAGCTTAAACAAGCCGGCGCGCAGGGCATTGTGGTAATGCCGATAGAGAAGATAATACTTTAGTTAGTGTGCAGTTGGCGGTTTGCAGTTAGCATTTTTTTAGCTGTAAACAAAGCAAACTGTCAACTGAAAACTGCAAACTGAAATGAAGACATATAACTATTCAGATTTAAGTACAGCGGATATCCAAAAACTGGTTCAACGTAATGTTGACCCGGCTAATGAGATCCGGACCATTGTTGAGGAAGTGATTGATCATGTTCAACGAAATGGGGACAGTGCTTTGTACGATTATGCCAGCAAATTTGACAAAGTTGAACTCAGCAAGTTATATCTTGACAAGGCTGAACTGGAGGAACTTGCAACATCAGTATCTTCTGATCAAAAGGCCGCGTTGGAAACTGCTTATAACAATATTTACAAATTCCACCAAACCCAGCTAAAAACCGAGGATAAGGTAGAAACCATGCCAGGCGTAACCTGCTGGCGCGAGTTAAGGCCTATTGAAAAAGTAGGCCTGTACATCCCCGGCGGAACGGCCGTTTTGCCAAGCACTTTTTTAATGCTGGGTATACCAGCCCGCATTGCAGGCTGCCACGAAATTGTAGTATGCTCGCCCCCGCAAAAAAATGGCAAAGTAAATGCCGTTATAGCTTATGTCGCTTTACTGCTAGGCATCGATAAAATATACCTGGCCGGTGGTTCGCAGGCTATAGCTGCTATGGCTTATGGTACAGAGAGCATCACTAAAGTTGATAAGATATTTGGCCCCGGCAATCAATTTGTAACCAAGGCTAAAACCATCATCCAATCAACCACTACAACGGCTATTGATATGCCCGCGGGTCCATCAGAGGTATTGGTAATTGCTGATGAAACCGCTAATCCGACCTTTATAGCCGCCGATCTGCTGGCTCAGGCCGAGCATGGTATTGACAGTCAATCGGTACTGGTATGTACATCTGTTAAGATCGCCGAGGAAACAGTTATTGAACTTGAAAAACAGCTGCCTAGATTGCCCCGTGCCGAGATCGCGAAGCTGGCTATTGATAATTCATATATCATTGTTACCTCAAATTTAAGCGAGGCTATGCAGTTTAACAATCAATATGCGCCGGAGCATTTGATACTGGCTACTGAAAGCTGGCAACAGATTACCGGGAGCATCATTAATGCAGGTTCCGTTTTCCTGGGTAATTTAACCCCAGAGAGTGCCGGCGATTATGCATCAGGTACCAACCATACTTTGCCCACCAGCAGCTATGCCAGGGCATATTCGGGAGTATCGGTTGATTCGTTTGTTAAAAAGATCACGTTCCAGCACATTACCCGTGAGGGGATTAATAACATCGGCCCAACAGTACAAACGCTGGCTGAATTGGAGGGCTTACATGCGCATGCTAATGCGGTAACAGTAAGGAATAATAATTAAAAGACAATAAATAGTAAAACACGTTCCTCTAACAATATGTCATTGCGAGGAGGAACGACGAAGCAATCGCGAACAATGCAAGTACGCATGTAAAGTCCGCGATTACCACGCTACGCTCGCAATGACATAATGAATAAGACAATGTTTAATATCAACAATATTTTAAGAGAAAACATCAAAAACCTAACCCCCTACTCTTCCGCACGTGATGAGTACCAGGGCGAGGCGAGTGTTTTCCTGGATGCCAATGAAAATGCCTATGGCTCGCCATTGGCGCAACAGTTTAACCGTTATCCTGATCCTTTACAGTACCAGGTTAAAAAACGCCTGACCGAAATTAAAGGCTTACCACCCCGTAACATATTTATAGGTAATGGCAGCGATGAGGCTATCGATATCCTTTTCCGCAGTTTTTGCAACCCGGGTGTTGATAATGTGATTATTGCGCCCCCTACCTATGGCATGTACCAGGTATCGGCCAATATCAATGATGTAGAAGCCCGTAAGGTTTTATTGACGGCCGATTATCAGCTTAACCTGGAGGGCATAGCCGAAGCTATTGATGAGCATACCAAACTGATCTTTATCTGTTCGCCCAATAACCCTACCGGTAATTCTATTAACCGCGAGGATGTGGAAACTCTGCTGGCCAACTTTAACGGCCTCGTGATAGTTGATGAAGCTTATATTAATTTCAGTCGCCAAAAAACTTTTATACAGGAACTTACGGAATATGCCAACCTGGTGGTGTTACAAACACTCTCTAAAGCATGGGGACTTGCTGGTTTACGCGTAGGAATGGCTTTTGCCAGCGAAGAGATCATCGAGGTGATGAACAAGGTGAAACCACCTTATAACGTAAACGAGGCCTCGCAGCAGCTGGCTTTGGAAGCATTGTCAAACATTGACAAGGTGAACAGCTGGATCAAAGAAACTTTACTACAGCGCGACAGATTGGTGCTTGAACTAAAAAACTTTGGTTTTGTGCTGGATATCTACCCGTCTGATGCTAACTTTATATTGGTAAAAACAACGGATGCCAATGGCATTTATAATTTCTTGGTGGATAAAGGCATCATTATACGCAACCGCTCCAAAGTTGAACTATGCGAAGGCTGCCTGCGCATTACCGTAGGTACACCTGATGAAAATACCCTATTACTGCAAACTTTACAGAATTTTAAATGAGCAATTTACAGAAAATATTGTTTGTTGACCGCGACGGCACCATGATCAAAGAACCTGCCGATGAGCAGATAGATTCCTTTGAAAAACTGGAATTTTATCCAGGCGCATTAACCTATCTGCCCAAAATAGCCAAAGAGCTTGATTTTGAACTGGTGATGATCACCAACCAGGATGGTTTGGGTACGGCTTCATATCCTGAAGATACCTTTTGGCCGGTGCACAACTTTATCCTGAAAACTTTTGAGGCCGAGGGTGTAAAGTTCAGCAATATCGTGATCGACCGCACCTTTCCTGCCGAAAAAGCGCCAACCCGCAAACCGGGCACCGCGTTGCTTACGCAGTATTTTGATGCAGAAAAGTATGATCTGAAGGGTTCGTTTACCATCGGCGATCGTAAAAATGATGTACTATTAGCCCGTAATTTAGGCGCTAAAGCTATCTGGATCAATAATGAATCGGGATTAGGTGGCGCTGAATTTACCGAAGCTGACCATATTGGCGATACCATCGCCCTGGAAACTACCGACTGGCAAAAAATATACGAATTTCTGAAACTGGGCGAACGCGTTGTTGAACACCGTCGTAGCACCAAGGAAACCGACATCTACATCAAAATAAACCTGGATGGCACAGGCGAGGCCAAAGTATCAACCGGTCTGCATTTTTTTGACCATATGCTTGACCAGATTGCCCGTCACGGCAGTATCGATCTGGAAATCATTGCCAATGGCGACCTGCATATTGATGAGCACCATACCATTGAGGACACCGGAATTGCTTTAGGCGAGGTTTTTGCTACAGCTTTAGGTAATAAAAAAGGAATTGAACGCTATGGTTTTTGCCTGCCTATGGATGATTGCCTGGCACAAGCTGCTATTGATTTTGGCGGCCGCAACTGGATAGTTTGGGATGCCGAATTTAACCGGGAAAAGATAGGCGAAATGCCAACAGAGATGTTTTACCATTTCTTTAAATCATTCTCTGACGCGGCAAAATGTAATTTAAACATCAAAGCCGAAGGACAAAACGAACATCACAAAATTGAAGCTATATTTAAAGCCTTTGCCAAGGCAATAAAAATGGCGGTAAAACGTGATGTAGATAAGATGGTTTTACCAAGTACTAAAGGGGTATTGTAACAATAGTATCAAGTAGTTAATATCAAGTATCATGACTTTTAAAAGCATAATTTACAGTCACAATAAATCTTGATACTTGATATTAACTACTTGATACTAAATAAAAGATATGACAGGTATTATAAGATACGGCGCAGGTAATATTTTTTCGCTCACAGCGGCTTTGGAGCGGTTGGGGATTCCTTATGGTATGATCAATACTAAGGAGGATTTTGAAAAATTCGACCGCTATATTATTCCGGGTGTAGGGCATGCGGGGGCCGCTATGCATAAGCTGGAACAAACCGGACTGGTGCCAACTATTAAGGCGCTTAACAAACCCACACTGGGTATTTGTGTGGGAATGCAGCTGCTTACCTCTTATTCTGAAGAGGGCGATTCAAATCTGTTGGGGATATTTCCAATTAAAACCCTGAAATTTAAGGATAGCAGCACTTATAAAGTCCCGCACACCGGGTGGAACCAGGTTTTTCCTGAAAAGGAGAATCCATTATTTCAAAATATACCGTCCGGATCACATTTTTACTTTGTACATTCATACTTTATTGAGTATGATAAAGCATATACTTTATTGTCGGCTACTTATAGCAACGAATTTTCGGCATCAATTTGGCATGACAACTTCTATGGCGTACAATTTCACCCTGAAAAATCAGGCGTGTATGGCGAAACATTGTTAACTAACTTCTCAAAATTATAAAAGACATGTATATTATCCCTGCTATTGACATATTGAACAAAAAGGTGGTGCGTTTGCGTGAGGGCGATTATGGTCAGGTAACAGAATATGATGTTACATTGGAAGAAATGATTGAACGCTACCAAAGCAATGGTACCAACTTTATACATATCATAGACCTTAACGGCGCTAAAAACGATTTCAGCAATCAGCAATACCTGTTTGATGTGATCCGTAAAACCGACATGAAAGTGCAATACGGCGGCGGTATCCGCAGCATTGATAAAGTAAAGGAACTGATTGATGCCGGCGTTCACCGCGTTATTGTGGGCACACAGGCGCTTACTAATCCTAACTTTTTGCCGGAGCTCGGTTCCTCTATTTGCGGTCGCGATAAATGTTCAGACCAGGTGGTTATTGCCATTGATGTGTTAGACGAGGTGATCAAATATTCTGGTTGGATGGAAAGCTCACCCATTAAACTGATGGATTACGTTGATAAATGTTTGGCATTAGGCTTTTTCCGCTTTCTGTGTACCGATATTAACAAAGATGGCAAATTGGGTGGCGCAGGTATTGAGCTTTATGAAAAACTGCTTGATCATTCGCCTTTTATCAAGTTGATTGCATCGGGCGGTGTAAGTTCCATGAAGGATATTGAACAGCTAAGCCGTTTAAAGGTAGAATCATGTGTAGTGGGTAAAGCCATATACGAAGGTCATATATCTATTGAAGACGTAAAGAACTGGAATCTGGAATCCCTAATCTCGATATAAAAACACGTCATTGCGAGGAACGAAGCAATCTCTATGCTATACAGAGCCACTCTGTAAATCGGGGATTGCCACGCTACGCTCGCAATGACGCTCTCATAAAATCCATGCTTGCTAAAAGAATTATCCCTTGTTTAGACGTTAAAGACGGGCGCACGGTAAAAGGTGTGAACTTTGTTGACCTGCGCGATGCCGGAGATCCGGTTGAGCTCGCTTGGAACTACTCGCGCCAGGGTGCCGACGAACTGGTTTTCCTTGATATTACAGCCACTGTTGAGCGCCGCAAAACCATGGTTGAACTGGTAAAATCGGTAGCCAGGCAAATCAATATACCATTTACCATAGGTGGTGGCATCAACGAAATTGCCGATGCCGATGCGCTGTTAAATGCCGGTGCCGATAAAATTTCTATCAATTCGGCCGCGGTACGTAACCCCGCCCTGATTGATGAACTGGCCAAAGCGTTTGGTGCTCAGTTTGTGGTAATCGCGGTTGATACCCGTAGTATTGGCGATAAAAACATTGTACATCTAAATGGCGGTCGCTTACCAACAGAGCGCGAAACGCTGGAGTGGATATTAGAGGCCGAAAGTCGTGGTGCAGGTGAGATCCTTCTTACCTCCATGGATCATGACGGTACCAAGAACGGATTTGATAACGGCTTATTAAAAATAGTAAACGATGCCGTGCACATCCCTGTAATTGCCTCAGGTGGTGCAGGTGCAGTGCAGCATTTTGTAGATGTATTTGAAAAAACAAACGTTGATGCAGCCCTGGCGGCTTCGGTATTTCACTATGGTGAAATATTGATTCCTGATTTGAAAGCTGTATTGAAAAGTAATAATATTGAGGTAAGGATTTAATTCTGTGGCGGGTTGAACCCTAATGAAGTCATCCCGAATTTATTTCGGGATCCTACGTGCAAAGGCAACAACATCAAATGTAAAACCTTGCCAATGGGATGCTGAAACAAGTTCAGCATGACCTAACTCTTTAATAATAACACGAACCACAAACCTGGCAACGGGCAACAGATATGAATATAGATTTCAATAAAACCGACGGACTGGTACCGGTAATTATTCAGGATGAGCAAACGCTTGAAGTGCTGATGCTGGGTTATATGAACCAGGAAGCTTACGATAAAACCGTACAGGAAAACATTGTAACTTTTTACTCCCGGTCTAAAAACCGCCTGTGGACCAAAGGCGAAACCAGCAGCAACTTTCTGCATGTAAAAAACATCAGCATTGATTGCGATAACGATACCCTACTGATCAAAGTTAAGGCTGATGGCCCAACCTGCCACACCGGCTCGCGCAGCTGTTTTAAAACCGAGTACAATCAGAACTTTATATTGGAGCTGGAAAACATCATTGCCGATAGATATGCCAATCCGGTTGAAGGATCGTACGTAAACAAACTACGCAATAAAGGCCTGAACAAAATAGCTCAAAAGGTAGGCGAAGAAGGTGTAGAAACCGTTATAGCGGCCTTGGCCGAAACAGAAATCGACCTGATCAATGAATCATCAGATCTGATTTTTCACCTGTTAGTACTGCTGCGCGAAAAAGGTTTGACCTTGGAAACCATAGCTAAAAATTTAGAGAACAGGCATAAATAGTCATGAGGTTGAATACGCTTAGGAATTTTTACTTTTCGTTTTTTTGTGTTTGCGGTTTTGGTATTGTTGCTAATGCCCAAACAAACGATTTAAGAAGCAGGATCATAGAGATAGCTAAAGAAGGCAAAGGTACTGTTGGTGTTTCGATATTAAACCTGGATACCCGCGATACCTTGTCATATAACGGCCATGCACATCTGCCTATGCAGAGTGTAATGAAGTTTTCGATAGCTATTACTGTTTTGCATGAAATTGATAAAGGTCATTTCAAATTAGATCAACTGATCCATATTGATAAAAGTGATTATTATGATACTTATAGTCCGCTGAGAGATAAACATCCGGCGGGTAATTTTGATATCACCATTAGGGAGTTGTTAAGTTACATGGTATCCTTGAGTGATAATGTGGCTTGTGATGTACTGTTAAAAACCCTTGGTGGTATTAATAAAGTAGATACCTACATCCATAGTATCGGCATACAAAACATCGCCTTTAAGGCCACTGAGTTCCAGATGGCACAGGCCTGGGAGGTACAATACACCAACTGGGCCGAAGTTAACGATCTAACCCATTTGTTGGATCTTGCTTTTAAACCCAGCTTTCTTTCGCCCGCAAACCACGCTTACCTGTGGAAGATCATGCAGGAAACCTCAACCGGACCAAAACAGATCAAAGGTCTGCTATCTACAGGTACGGTGGTATATCATAAAACCGGTCGTTCTGGCACCAACGAACAAGGAATTACCGCCGCTACTAACGACATTGGTATAATTACCTTACCCAATGGGAAACATTTGGCTGTGGCCATTTTTGTATCGGATACCCCCGTTGATCAAACTACCCGCGAATCTGTTATTGCCCGCATAGCTAAAGCGGCATATGACGAATCAGTAAAATAGATTGCTTTAGGCTGATGGATAGCCATTTAATGATCGCCGCAAAAATTATACTTTTGTACGGTAACATTTCCTGTCAAGATCTATAGATTATGAACAACTTAAGATGAACGTTGAAAAAATAGCTGAACTAACCGGACATGGCAACCCCATTTTTACGCTGGAACTTTCGCAAAAGCCGGATATACTGTTTACCGGCGGCAACGATAAAGGTCTGGTAGAATGGAGCCTGAAGGATTTTTCCTTCATCAAAGTAATGTTCCCGGTTAATGCTTCTATTTATGCTATACATGGCCCTGTAGGCTATCCCATATTACTTACCGGTTTACGTAGTGGCGAAGTGCTGGTGTTTGATTTTATACGTCAAAAACTTATTAAATCACTTGCACATCACCGAAAACCGATATTTGATATTAAGTCTGCCAGCAAAAAAAACGAGCTCCTGGTGGCCTCTGAAGATGGAACAGTTTCGGTATGGAACCTGGCCAGTTTAGAGATGGTGCACAGCATCAAAGTATCAACC
Organism: Mucilaginibacter sp.; assembly: GCA_030445275.1. Taxonomy (GTDB): domain Bacteria; phylum Bacteroidota; class Bacteroidia; order Sphingobacteriales; family Sphingobacteriaceae; genus Mucilaginibacter. The sequence goes on along the minus strand of JAUCSE010000034.1, from coordinate 43,512 downwards.
GATACCGTACGCTGCATAGCCATATCCCCCGACGAAAAACAGGTGGCCTTTGGCTGCAGGGATAATTCTATCAAAATTTATGACCTGGATGACTATACCTTACTTAAAGCGCTGCATGGCCATACTATGTCGGTTTTTGCTTTAGCTTATAGTCCGGATGGTACTTATCTGGCTTCGGGCGGGCGTGATGCACAAATAAAGATATGGGATAGTGTAACCTACCAACTCATCAAAAATATCCCCGCGCATTTATTCGCGGTTAACCATATTCTGTTTCATCCATCCCTACCCTATTTTGCCACAGCAAGTATGGATAAAGGCATCAAGATCTGGGGGGCCAATGACTTTAAATTATACAAGATCATCAGTCGCGAAAAAGGGCATGCAAGTCATCCCCTCTCCGTAAACAAACTGGCCTGGAACGGCGATCAGCTATTATCTGTAAGCGATGATAAAAAGGTGATTGTTTGGAATATTAAGTTTGATTAGATATCCAAAGACCTGTCAGTCTGAGCTTGTCGAAGACTCGTACGCAAAGGCCTGCCCACCATGTTTCGACAAGCTCAACATGACAGCCTCTACCCCCTACATAAACCGTCTGATACTATGCAATTTATGCGTGTTTCGTTTTTGCTCTTTAGAGTAGATTCCCGCAGTATCCAGGGTATCAATTTTCACTTTGCCCGATGCATGGATGATATCCACATTATTCAGCATAATACCCACATGGGTAACTTTACCGGCATCATTGTTAAAAAAGGCGAGATCGCCTAAACGAACATCATTTATATTTTTAACCAAAGTACCCTGCTCCACCTGCTGACTGGCATCACGTTTTAGTTGGATATTATTCAGCTTAAATACCACCTGTGTAAAACCAGAGCAATCAATACCAAAATGGGTGCGACCTCCCCACAAATACGGAGAGTTTAAAAATGATTTGGCCGTTGTAGCCATATCTTCGCGCTCGCCTATCTCACCTATGATCTCATACCGCTCGTTATCTATCCGGCAGGTTGTACCCTCTAAAAATGCAAGCGAACTACCTGCGGGCAGGTAGATCACGCTGTTATCTGCAATTTTCCAGGCTTGCGTTATGGGTCGGTAAGTTAAAGGCGGTGGTGTTTGTTTTAAGTTTTTATAAGCTATGTGACCCAGCATAGCAAACTGTAGCCGACCGATCCACCCGGTATAACTATCACTTTCGGTGATAATCTTTACCCAACGTTCAGTCCACTCTGTCACTTCAAATATTTCGCCAAATAACACTTGCGACACCTGTTCGCTACGATCATTAGGCTCAGCACGCAGTGGGATAACTGCCAGGTTACAAATACCGTATTCCATTATAATTGTTAAATACAAATATATAAATATAAAATAATTTATATATTTGTAAGTACTTACGTAACAACCATGAATATAATAGACGAACTGGAAGAACTAGCCGTAGGAGCACGGCTAAAACGCTTATATGAGTATTTTGCAAAGGATGTTGCCATGATTTATAAAGATGAGCAGCTAAATTTTGAACCTAAATATTTTACGCTGTATTACCTGATTAGCAAGCAAGGCGAGGCTGGTGTAACTGAAATAGCCGAAGAACTGGGCCTTACCCACCCTGGTGTTATTCACCTGGCCAAGGAGCTGGAGGAATTGGGTTTTATTGAATCGGCAAAATCGACTACTGATAGCCGTAGGCGCTTGCTCAGGTTATCAGCAAAAGGCAGAGAATCATTACCCAAGCTTGAGCGGGTTTGGGCTAAGATCGTGGCGCTTAACAAAGCGCTTTTCAATAATCAACAAAACAATTTATTAAGTGCAATTATGGAAACTGAAGCACAATTAAACGAAAAGTCATATTACCAACGGTTTCAGGAAATGTTTAATCCGCAAGGTAACAGCCCCGTTAAGGTGATTACCTATGAGCCGCAATACGCGCGCCATTTTAAGAACCTGAATATTGAATGGATCAACACTTACTTCACGGTAGAAGAACACGATCTGGAGCAGCTTGACCACCCTGAAGAGCACATTCTGGCCGATGGGGGTGAAATACTTTTTGCTCAGATCAATGATGATATTGCCGGCACCTGCGCCCTGATCAAAACCAGCCCAACCGACTATGAGTTGGCCAAAATGGCGGTAAGCCCCAAATACCAGGGTCGTAAAATTGGCAACTTCCTGATGAATGCAGCTATAGCCAAGGTAAAAGAACTGGGCGGAACCCGCATTTGGCTAGGCTCAAATCGCGATCTTGTCCCGGCTATATCTTTATACAAAAAATATGGCTTTACAGAGTTCAAAGCAGCTGCCACGCCCTACCAACGGGCTAACATACACATGGAGCTTAGTTTGTGAAGGTAGGTGTTAGATATTAGATTTGAGACACGATTATAAATCGTCAAACACAAAAAAAGGGAACAGCAAGCTGTTCCCTTTTTAATATCATTAAAATAGGATATTATTCGTTCATGTGCAGCCAATCTTTTTTGGCCAGCAGTTCTTCTTCGCTTTCGCGGATGTCTTCATCATCTACACAACAGTCTACAGGGCATACTGCAGCACATTGTGGCTCATCATGAAAACCAACACACTCGGTACACTTATCGGGTACTATGTAATATATATCATCAGACAAGGCAGCCTGAGTTTCATCGGCGTTTAATGTATTACCATCGCCGAAATCAATAACTCCTTTAAGCCCTGTACCATCGCTAAAACGCCATGCCGCGCCTGCATCATAAATAGCATTATTGGGGCACTCAGGTTCGCAAGCTCCGCAGTTTATGCATTCATCGGTGATTTTAATCGCCATATTTCTAAATATCTAATAATCTCAATTAACTTTGCCTGAAATTAACAAGCGTACAAATATAACAAAAAAAGGCTTTAAGGGTTTAAATCCTTACCATATATATGTCAAAAATTAATATAAAAAACGCAATAAATTCATTTTCAAGGTTAGGAAAACAGTTAACGGAGCCGGATGCAGCGCTGCAGGCCATTATTAACGACGAACGGTACCACAATGCCTGGTTTACACCCGAAAGTGTTTCAGAAGCAGTAACCGCCATCGGTAAGATGCTCAATGAGGCAGATCTGCATACCTGGCTATCAGATTATTACCTGAATAATGAAAAGGAAAGCAAAAAAGTGGGCCTTATTTTGGCAGGAAATATCCCCCTGGTGGGTTTTCATGATGTGCTGTGCGTGCTGGCCAGCGGCAACCATGCATTGATTAAAGCATCATCGCAGGATGCCCGCCTGATCAAACAGGTACTACAACGCCTGGTAGACATCGATAACAGTTTTGCCGATCAGTACAGTTTTGTAGAACGACTGGTTGATTTTGATGCTATTATAGCTACCGGCAGCAATAACAGCTCGCGTTATTTTGATTATTATTTCGGCAAAGTTCCCAATATCATTCGCAAAAACCGCAATAGTATTGCCCTGCTAACCGGCACCGAAACTGCCGAAGAACTATTTAGTTTAGGACACGATATTTTTGATTATTACGGCCTCGGCTGCCGTAACGTGTCAAAATTACTGGTGCCGGCGGGTTATATTTTTAATTTCTTTTTTGAATCGATAGAAGAGCATAAAGCCATTATCCATCACCATAAATACAATAACAACTACGATTACAATAAATCTATATATCTGGTAAACAGCGACAAGCACCTGGATAATGGCTTTTTGATGGTTAAGGAAGATGACCGCATGGCATCGCCCCTTTCAGTAGTGTATTTTAGCTATTATGATGATCTGGCAGCGGCACAGCAAATACTTATTGACCAAAGCGAAAATATACAGTGTATTGTTACCAAAGCACCTATCAGCGTACCAAACCAGGTGGTAGGTTTTGGCCAAAGCCAGCAACCTGCATTATGGGATTACGCCGATGGGATTGATACAATGGAATTTTTGTCAAATCTTTAAAATAACAATACCTTTGGAAGGTGAGCTGAAAGCAGAAGGCCAAAAGCTAAAAGCTTGCTTTTTATAATGATTGCTTTGAGCTTTGTGCTTTAAGCCTTAAGCTTAAAAAATGAGCCAAAAGCTAAAAGCCGAAGGCCTAAAGCTTGCTTTTAATGATGATTAGTTGCTTTTAGCTTTGCGCTTTAAGCCTTAAGCTTAAAAAATGTATATTATAAAAGTAAAAGGCGTTGCCAAAATACCTGATTATGTACAGCTGCGTGATGATAAATTTACGCTGCTGGCCTATTTCAGGGTTGACAGGCCTGAGAAATCATTGGACAAGGCAGGACTGGCCGATAAGGCCGAATATATTATGAATATTATTAAAGACCTCCCTTTTGGGCAGATCTTAAAATTAGAGCTATAAAAAAGATGATCGGAAATTCTATTATAAAGCTAAACAATGTTGATGTTTTTCAGCAGTCGCACCTGGTATTATCAAACGTTAACCTGCATATTGATAAAGGCGATTTTGTATGGTTGATAGGCCAAACAGGATCGGGCAAAAGCAGTCTGCTTAAAATAATTTATGGCGATCTGAATATCAAAACAGGTACCGGTCATGCTTGTGGTTATGAGCTAAGCAAGCTTCCAAACCGTGATATTCCTTATCTGCGCCGTAAGCTGGGCATTGTTTTTCAGGATTTTCAATTACTTACCGATCGTTCCATTGAACAAAACCTGCTTTTTGTAATGCGCGCCACCGGCTGGACAGACAAAAAACTGATAGCCGAGCGTACGCTTGATGTGCTTGAAAAAGTGGGCCTCCGCTCTAAATTAAAAAAAATGCCGCATGAACTGTCAGGCGGCGAGCAGCAACGAGTAGTAATTGCCCGTGCCTTGCTAAATGACCCTGAGATCATACTGGCTGATGAGCCAACCGGTAACCTTGATCCTGAAACATCCGAAGAAATTGTGCTGCTGCTTAAACAGATCAGCCAGTCAGGAACCGCGGTGTTGATAGCCACCCACGATTATCATATTATCCGCACTTTCCCATCGCGCATCATTAAATGCGAAAATGGTAAGGTTTTGGAAGATGCGGTGATATAAACCGTTTTCTGAACCTTGATTTTCTTGATTTAAGGATTCGTGGAATTTTGTCTGAACCGGGATTAAACAGATTTATGGGATTATCAGGATTTTTCTAAGCAATCTTAAAATCCTTTAATCCCATAAATTCCAGTCCAGACAAAATCCTGATAACCCCTTAATTCCACTAATCCCGGTTCAGACAAAATTCTGGTTCAGACAAAAAGACCAGACAATCCATCAGACAGCCAACCTGTCACTCCTGCGTAAAAGATGCCACTCCTTCCTGCTATAAAAACATACCACTGACAGCTTGTCGGCTTTAAGGTAATGGCAGGATACTTGATTGGCACTATCAGCTATGAAATTTAACGATATGTTGAAAAAAAAGAAGAAAGAAAATACGGACACTCCAGAAAACATGAACGAGGTAGATCAGGAAATTATATCTGACGGACAGGAACAAGCTCAAACGGAAACCGCTGAGCAGGAAGCTGCAGCCGCTCCATCTGCCGAAGATAAGTTGAAAGAAGAACTGGCACAGGCAAATGATAAATACCTGCGCTTATACGCCGAGTTTGATAACTTCAGACGACGTACCATCAAAGAACGTGCAGAAGCCCGCGAAACTGAGGGGAAAGAGTTATTGGTTGCCCTGTTACCTGTTTTGGACGATTTTGAACGTGCGCAACGCTCTATGGAAAAAGCGGTTGATGTAGCTCCTGTTAAAGAGGGTGTAACTTTAATTCAAAACAAGTTAAAAAATATATTGGCACAAAAGGGTTTAAAGGAAATGGAATCAATAGGCGCACCATTTGATGCCGACCTGCACGAAGCCATTACCAATATACCTGCCCCTACCGATGATTTAAAAGGCAAGGTAGTTGATGAAATGGAAAAAGGTTATTACCTGAAAGACAGGGTGATCCGTTTTGCCAAAGTAGTTGTAGGAGCGTAATTAATTAGTGAATTATTGAGTTAGTGAATTAGTGATTGTGTCACTTTTTCAATCAACAGCTCAATTATTTACTTATCAATATTTATAAATAAAGAAATTGAATTATTGGGTTTATGTTTTCCTGCATAAATCGCTAATTCACTAACTCAATAATTCAACAATTGAATATATGGCTAAAAGAGATTATTACGATATCCTGGGTGTTGCTAAAGGCGCAAATGCCGATGATATAAAAAAGGCATATCGTAAAATGGCTATTAAATATCACCCCGATAAAAACGAGGGTGATAAAGAAGCGGAAGAAAAATTCAAGGAAGCAGCCGAAGCTTATGAAGTTTTAAGCAGCCCTGAAAAGCGTCAGCGTTATGACCAGTTTGGTCATGCGGCCAATGCATCATCTCCAAATGGTGGTGGCTACGGTGGCCAGGGCATGAATATGGACGACATATTTAGTCAGTTTGGTGATATTTTTGGCGGCGGCAGTCCGTTCGAAGGCTTTTTTGGCGGTGGCCGTCAAAGTGGCGGTGCTGGCAGGCGCGTAGCCCGTGGCAGTAATCTGCGTATTAAAGTACGTTTAACACTGGAAGAAATTGCCAATGGCGCCGAAAAGAAAATAAAAGTTAATAAACAGATCCTTTGCAGAACCTGCGATGGCTCTGGCGCTAAGGATAAATCATCGTTCCAAACCTGTAAAACCTGTGGAGGCTCTGGTGCGGTACGCAGGGTAACCAATACCATATTGGGCCAAATGCAAACTACCAGCACCTGCCCCACCTGTAATGGCGAAGGCAGTACCATACTGTCAAAATGTACAGTTTGTCATGGCGATGGCGTAGTGCGCGGCGAAGAGCTGATCACCATCAACGTACCTGCCGGTGTAAGCGAAGGCATGCAGTTAAGCATGAGCGGCAAGGGTAACGCTGCCCCTCGCGGCGGTGTACCGGGCGATCTGATCATCCTGATTGAAGAGATACCTCATGAAACATTGAAACGTGATGGTAACAATATTATATATGATTTGCATGTAAACTTTGTTGATGCCACATTAGGCACCACAGTTGAAGTGCCTACCATTGATGGTAAGGCCAAGATCAAAATTGATCCGGGAACACAAGGCGGCAAAATACTGCGTCTTAAAGGCAAGGGCGTACCAGAAGTAAACTCTTATCACCGTGGCGACCAGCTGATCCATATCAACATATGGACACCAAAAGCATTAAGCCGCGAAGAACGCGAGATACTTGAAAAACTACAGACATCCCCCAACTTTAAACCCAATCCCGGCAAAAACGAAAAAAGCTTTTTCGACAGGATGAAGGAATATTTTGAATAAAAAGGTGAAAGGATAAAGGCGAAAGCTGAAAGGTCTTTTAAAAGCTCAAAATCTCATGATTTTGAGCTTTTTTGTTTTGATTAATTTGTATTATGCTTATTATTGGTGACATGCATATATCGATCAAATCTCGCCTGAGCATCATGCTGCTTTTTTTTATTTGCAGTCGGCTTTTTGCCCAGACACCATCTATCCGCAATAACTACCAAACCGAAAAGGGTGTCCCTCATTTAAAAATTGAGCGGGCAATGATCTACTCGCCAGATAAGGAATGGCTGTATAATCATCACCCCTCCATCATTCACTTTAAGGATAAATTTATAGCCTTATGGAGCAATGGATTAATTGATGAAGATTCGCCGGGCCAAAGAGTAATATATGCCACCTCGACTGATTTTGTGCATTGGTCGGCACCCGCTGTACTGGCTTCTCCGGTAAAGGTTAATGATACCCTTACAGTGCTCACAGCCGCCGGCTTATACCAGTACAAAGGCACATTGGTTGCATACTATGGCGAATACACCCAACATCGTAAAAACACCCATCTATGGGCCAAAACCAGTACTGATGGTATTAATTGGAGCAATGCCATTGATATGCACGTGCCCCTTATACCCAACCACGGTCCCGAGGTTACCAAAAGCGGCAGACTCATTATCAGCGGTAATTTCCTGTTTCCGTATACAGATGATCCGCAAGGCATTTCAGGTTGGAAACTTAGCAGCTTTTATCCCGATTCATTATATACCCAGGATAATTCCTCAGCTTTTTATGCTCCGGCCGCCAAATTGGGTTTGCCCCCATTATGTGAGGGATCATTTTTTCAGACTGATGACCAGGTATTGCATATGCTGCTGCGCGTAACCGGCAAAGGCTGGAAAGGTAGGCTTTGGCTTACCAACAGCCTGGATAACGGCCAAAATTGGTCGCGACCGCTAGAAACCGCGTTTTCTGACAACGACAGCAAATTCCATTTTGGGCGGCTGCCCAATAAACGATTTTATTACGTAGGCATTCCCGATACCCTGCATCATTATGATCGTAACCCATTGGTTTTATCGCTCTCCAAAAACGGTGAGTTGTTTGATAAGAATTATATCATAGCCAATGAACTTTATCACCTTAAAAAAGAGGGGCTTTGGAAAGGCGGACAGTATGGTTATCCGCATACCATCATTTATAATGGCTATATATATGTGATCATATCCCGGCAAAAAGAGGCCATTGAAACTTTAAGATTCAACTTAAAACAACTACGCTAATAGCGCTGTTACATAAAAGTCCGGGACTATAACAATCCCCGACTTTTTGTTTCCCCAATATTTAGTTTATAAATTGCCGTTTAAAGCATACCCTCATGATAAACCTTAAATCAATTCGCCTTATTACCTTAGTTGCTTTTATAAAAATTGCGAGTCTAATATTTTACCTTTATTTAGATGTAACTGATAAAATAACCGGGAATTATACACGATACCTGTTGATGGGCTTATCCCTGACTACCTTTATTGTTATTGTGTTTTATCTGTTGGGCATTCTTAAATTTCTGAGAGAGGGCAATGCTGTGCTCATTGCATTTAAAGTCTTTGTCGGTTTTGAGTTGATTAGTTTTGCAGTGAATATAGCGGTTTCCATGCTCTTGTTCCCTAAACTTCACTACAGTTATCTGTATATTAATTACTACTATGGAATCATAGAAATCATCCGTTTTTTCATATTATTATATTTAACTATTCAGTTAGCCAGGATACAAGATGCCATCCTTAGGCCCTCATTTGTATTTTTCGGAGGAGCATTGCTCGTAGCATGTATACTCATAACGGTTACACCGTTTTATACTGCATATATAATACAATCCATGAGTGTTAAACCTCCAGCAAATATTATGCGCCATATATATACTTATGCAGGCATGGCTAACATACTTCCACTAATAGCGGTACTTATCATCTTAAATCAAGTACAGGAACGACTTAACTATGTAGAAGAAACAGCTAAGAAAGATCCTTTTTTAACTGGATACGAAGAAAAATCAGAGGAAAAATGAGCCTGTATCGTCTTAAAGAAGAGGAACTCTGAACAAGTGAACAGTATGATTATCCGCAGAGCATCATACATGTGATTATATCCCGGCAAAATGAGATTCAGCTTAAGCCAGTTACACTGGTAGCTGATGATTTTGTTTCGCAAGTATTAAGTTTATAAATTGCCGTTTAAACCCTAGCCTCATGATAAACCTTAAATCAATCCGCTTTATTACTTTAGTTGCTTTTTTTAAGATCGCTATTCTAATACTTTACGTTTATTTAGACGTAAATGATAAGATAACCGGAAATTATATACGCTACTTGTTCACAGGTTTATCCCTGATTACCTTTATTGTTATTGCGGTTTACCTGCTTGGCATTCTGAAATTTCTGGGCGAGGGAAATTCTGTGCTCATTGCATTTAAGATCTTTATTGGTTTTGAGCTGGCTAGTTTTGTAGCGAATATGGCGGTGTCCCTGCTCTTGTTCCCTAAACATCCCAACGGCTATCTATATTACTTTACAATCGTAGAAATCGTTCGCTTTTTCGTATTCTTATATTTATCTATTCAGTTAACCAGGATACAAGACCCTATCCTTAAGTCCTCATTTGTATTTTTCGGGGTAGCAGCGCTCGTAAACTTGATACTCGCAGCAGTCATGCCGTTTTATGTTTCATATATGGTAAAATCCATGATTGTTAAACCTACCGAGAGTACTATACATCATATATATACCTATTCAGGCATGGCTAATATGCTTCCAATAATAGCGGTACTTATCATCTTAAATCAAGTGCAGGAACGACTTAACTATGCTGAAGGAACAGCGAAGAAAGATCCTTTTTTTATTGGATACGAAGAAAAATCAGAGGAGAAATAAGCCTTTCAGCCTTGGTGTGGAATAAATTGTCATTACCCAAACGGGTGTGTAACATTCTGCAATCACCCGTATCTAAACATCACTGTCAACCTAATTAAACAATTATAAATGCTAAGCATACGCCATATAGTTAAACAATACGCCGGCCACCGGGCGCTAAGCGATGTAAGCCTGGAGGTGGAGAGCGGACAAATATTTGGTCTTTTAGGACCAAATGGCGCCGGTAAAACCTCCCTAATCCGTATCGTTAACCAGATTACGGCCCCGGATTCGGGCGAGATTTGGTTTGACGGGCAAAAGCTCAACCAATCGCACATTAACCGCATCGGTTATTTGCCCGAAGAACGCGGCCTCTACAAAAAAATGGAGATCGGAGAGCAAATGATATACCTGGCCCGCCTAAAAGGTTTAAGCCGGGATGAGGCTAATAAAAGACTGAAATACTGGTTTGAGAAACTGGGGATTGAAGGTTGGTGGAAAAAAAAGATCGAGGAATTATCGAAAGGGATGCAACAAAAAGCCCAGTTTGTGGCCACCGTACTGCACGAGCCTGATCTGATTATCCTGGATGAGCCATTCAGCGGATTTGATCCGGTAAATGCCGAAGTGATCAAGGATGAAATATTGGAGCTAAACAAAAAAGGCGCTACCGTCCTGTTCTCAACCCACCGGATGGAATCAGTTGAGGAGCTTTGCGATTCCATCGCTCTTATCCATAAATCGGAGAAGATACTTGATGGCAAGGTAAAAAACATCCGCAACTCTTACCGCAATGATACCTACCTGGTGGAGTATACCGGCGAGCTGTTAAGCTTTAATGGCAACCAACCCTTTGAGCTGATAGGCGATACGGTTACTGACGATAACAGCCATATTATCCGCATCAAACTTAAGGACAACCATACTTCAAATGATGTACTGCAATACCTGATACCGCAAACTCGTATCAATATGCTGCAGGAAGTGATACCCAGCATGAACGAAATATTTATTGAAAAAGTAAACCTGATCCCTTAAAGCCATGAACAAAGTATTACTCATTATACAACGCGAATACATTACCCGTGTAAGAAAAAGATCGTTCATAGTGATGATTTTTGTAGTACCATTGCTGATACTGATCATGGGGGCTATAATTGCTTTTGTGGCAAAAGACAGCAACAAGCTATCAACCTTACAGATAGTTAATGTAATTGATAATACCAAAATTTTTGAAGGTAAATTTCACGATGTATCAAACATCAAGTTTGTAAAAGGCGAACAGGATATTAATGCAGCCAAAGCAGCACTAAAAAAGGATGAAAGCACATCTACCCTGCTGATAACTGCTAATTATAATGAAAAAGGCGGTGTTCAGATATTTTCAAAAAAGAAATCGGCTATTCAGCTTACCGACGAAATTGAAAGGCAGATGAACGATATTTCGGTAAATAACAGCATGCTGCAGCATCATATTGATACCGCTATTATTCATTCTCTTAAAAACAGCAATATTTCTGTAAACGCTGTTGAAGCTACCAGCACCGGGGATAAGGATGCTAATATTGGAGCAAATATCGCAGTTAGTATAGCCTGTGCCATATTCATTTACATATCACTGCTTATATATGGCGGCCAGGTAATGCGCGGGGTAATTGAAGAAAAAACAAGCAGGATTATTGAGGTGGTCATATCATCTGTAAAACCATTTCAGCTAATGCTGGGCAAAATTATTGGTGTTGGCCTGGTAGGATTAACCCAGTTTGCCGCCTGGATCATTCTATCGGTTATATCCTCAAAAATTGCTGGGCAAGCTTTTAATTCACCGCAAAGCCCAATGACCGGCGTACTCGCAACACTGCAAACCATACACTTTGGCTATATACTTGCCTGTTTCATTTTTTACTTTTTAACAGGATACCTGTTATATAGCGCTTTATTTGCAGCCGTTGGCTCAGCAGTTGACAGCGAAACAGAAACCCAACAGTTCATGTTCCCGATAACGATGCCTTTGCTATTTACCTATCTGCTGGCTGTTTCGGTTTTATTCAGGGCTCCCGATAGTGCGCTGGCTGTTTGGCTATCTATTATACCATTTACAGCACCGGTTGCCATGATGGTTCGTTTACCTTTTGATCCACCGGGTTGGCAGATTGCATTATCTATGTTTATGATGGTGATCGGTTTTTTATTTACTACTTACGTAGCAGCACGCATTTATAGGGTAGGAATATTGATGTATGGTAAAAAAGCAAGCTACAAAGAATTGAGCAAATGGTTTTTCTATAAAGAGTAGCGTCATTTACTATACAAAATATAAGTCAAAAAAAAAGCTGCCTTTATGTACATAAGGCAGCTTGGTATTAAGCACAAAAATTAGAATGAAAACCGTAAGCCCAAACCAAATCGGGCAGCTGTAAAGTTTGAATTGTCGCCAACATAAAATGCGGGGCGCCAATCGAACGCTAAATTAAGCGGAGTATCTCTGATCTTGTAATCTAAACCTACCATTGGCCTGATGTAAAAATCGGTGTTGCCATTGCCAAAGCCTAATGCCGGGCCAATACCTACATAATATTTTAAACCACCGGCATTTTGGATGGGTGCATTATATTGATAATAGGCAGCCAGATAAGTGCCGCCATTACCAAATAATAGTTCAACCTGCCCGGCGTTATTCCTGTCGAAAAAGTGCTTTAAAGCAGGTCCTACTAATGTGGAGCCGTCACCAAAGTCAATGGTTATACCTGCAGAATTTGCAGTTCCTCCTGATCTTTGCGCTTGCGCATTGTTTACAAAATAAAATGAAGCAAGGAAAAATAATAGTAATAATTTTTTCATGTTTTTTGTTAAGCGTATTGAATTTGTATTTATAAAATGCCACTTAAACAAATATCATACCGATAAACTCAGGAGTGGGTAATTATTCCTATAAATTTTACAGGTTTGGCATCTGATGGAAATAAAAAACACCTGTTTTTATACCTGCAATAGGCCAAACAAGTATAAAAATATTTTTAAAATCAGGTCATTTATATTCTTATCCGGCTCCTATTTTAACTGTTTTATAATCTTGAACATTTTTCTCTTTTTATAATAATGCACATTTAACAATAAGATATTGTAAACAATTAAGTACAGTTAAATGCAAAACCATATCCATGTTTTGCAAAAAACTTTTGTAAATTAATAGTCAGAATAATATTTTAAATTACCGGAGTGCTAAACAATCTGGGGGATTATTTATTTTAGATGCATGAGTAAACGCATTGCCGTGATGGATTTAGGCACCAATACCTTCCATTTGTTAATTGCCGAAGGCACAGTGAATGATTATCATGAAATTGTGCACCGCCATGAAGCAGTAAAGCTGGGCGAAGGAGGTATTAACAAAGGTTTTATTTTGCCTGAGGCCTTTGAGCGCGGCATGAATACCATGCAGCAATTTCAGGAACAGATTAAAGCCAACAAGGTACAGCAAGTAAGAGCTATAGCTACATCAGCATTGCGCAGCGCGTCAAATGGTATTGATTTTATTAATGAGGTAAAAGCTAAAACCGGTATCAACATCGAGATCATCAATGGCGAACAGGAGGCTGATTTTATTTATGAGGGCGTAAAGATAAGCGGATGCCTATCTGCCCAAAACTCGTTGATCATGGATATTGGCGGTGGCAGTGTGGAGTTTATATTGGGCAATGCTGATAACATTATCTGGAAACAAAGCTTTGAAATTGGCGCGGCCAGATTAATGGATCTTTATCATCGTACCGATCCTATACCACCGGCATCAATCGAGGCACTAAATCTGTACCTGGAAGATAGTTTACCAAAACTGTTCAATGCTGTTAACGCACATCAAGTTGATACGCTCATAGGTTCATCGGGCGCGTTTGAAACCTTTGCCGAAGTTATTGAAACAGAAAAAGGCCATACCTTTGATTTAAAAACTACCAAAACCTTCATCTTTGATGAAGATGAGCTATTAATTCAAACCAATAAGTTTGTACAATCAACCCACCTGCAAAGGGCAGCTAATAAAGGCATTATCCCTGTCAGGGTTGATATGATTGTGGCGGCATCCCTTGTTACCCGCTTCATTATGCATAAGCTGGCGATACATAAGGTATTGATGTGTACCAACTCCCTTAAAGAAGGGGTTTTGGCGGGGATGCTTGATTAGTTAAAATATCCCTTTTATTTTGTGCCATGCCCTTCTAATCGGCGACTGCTTTTTAGCTACAATAACCTCACCAGCAAGCATATTCCTGTTTTCCTTCATCACAATATTATAAATTTGATCTCTGGAAAAGCCAACCCTTACTTCCTGACTTTCATATCCTATAAAATTAAAAACAATAGTATCTGTAGGTTTTACTTTATATAAAGTAAACTTTCCATTGAGCCCGGTAACTACTCCTGCATTTGTTCCTTTTATTTTTAGCGTAACGCCCGGCAGACAGTTATTATCACTATCAGTAACCTGACCATTTATAACCTGATACCTGTTTGAATCAGGAGCTGTTACTTTACCCAGGATCATGTGATTGGGTTTTGATTCACTTTGCCCACCGGTAGTTTGTACGGTTGCTGGTTTGGTTTGTGCACTCGCTTTAAAAAACACGGTTGAACCCAGCAAGCTTATCATCATTACCCATCGTTTCCATGCACCTGCCGGAGGGGTTTGAGCATAAAGATGATGATTAAGATCAGTCAGTTGCTGTTCACCAAACCTGCCGCAAACGTTATTGGCAGATGCCAGGTAGCCAATAATCTCGTTATTGGTCATACTTGTAAAATCGGTAACCGTTTTGCAGCAAAGCTGGCAGTGCCGTCCCTGCTCAACAGGCGTCATTTGTTGCCATGATTCATGGCAAGCGTTTGGGATATTGATGCTTTTAATAGTGGTCATAACAATGATTGTTTTATGGTATGATGAATTTTATGGTATGTTTCCATAAAAAACATTTTTTCCAGGCATCATTTGTATATTGTGGGCTTAATTACCCTACATGAAATTAAAATTTACCAGCTTCGGATTACTCGCACTAATGGCATTTGGTGCACAGGCACAAAAAAGAAAAATCAACCCCGACGATACTACTTCAAATTACAATCCGGCCGAAGCATTTTCGCCCCAGTTTTATAGCGAAAAAGGCAATGATTTTCATGCAGCCAATGGCAATCCCGGACCAAGATACTGGCAAAACCGGGCCAACTACCAACTCAATGTAAAGCTGGATACCGTTAGCAAAACCATTAGCGGTACCGAAACTATTGACTATACCAACAACAGCCCTGACCAACTGCAATACCTGTGGCTGCAGATGGATCAAAACACTTATAAAAAAGATGCCCGATCAAACTTTGTGACTGGCTTTGCACCAAAACCTAACCAGCATACCGATGGCTACCAGATTGAATCGGTTGCTGTGGAAGAAGCAGGCATAACCAAGCCCGTAAATTTTGTAATTACGGATACCCGTATGCAGATCCGTTTGCCAAAAGCGGTTTTACCAAACAAAGGCCAGGTACGTTTAAAAATCAAATATCATTATACCATTCCCGGCGATTTTGGTGGTCGCACGGACTATACAGATACTAAAAATGGCAAGATATATGAAATTGCACAGTGGTTTCCGCGCATGTGCGTATATGACGATAGCCGCGGTTGGGATACCCTCCCATTTTTAGGCAGCGGCGAGTTTTACTTAGACTATGGCGATATTGACTATAGTGTAAACGTGCCCTGGGATATGATCGTGGCCGGTTCTGGCGAATTAGTGAATCCAAAGGAAGTATTAACTGCTAAACAGTTGGCCCGTCTTGATGCCGCCCGCAACAGCGATAAAACCATTATGATCCGTGATCTGGCCGAGGTAAATGATCCTTCAAGCCGTCCGGTACAAAAAGGCACACTTACCTGGCACTTTAAAATGCTTAACACCCGCGATGTAGCCTTTGGTGCATCAAAGGCATTTATATGGGATGCCGCGAGGGTAAACCTGCCTGATGGTAAAAAGTCGCTGGCTATGTCTGTATACCCAGCGGAAAGTTATGGCAATGATGCATGGGGGCGGGCTACTGAGTACCTAAAGAAATCCATCGAATACTTTTCAGAAAAATGGTTCCCTTACCCTTATCCCGTTGCTATTAACGAGGCCGGCATAGCAGGCGGTATGGAATATCCGGGTATTGTGTTTGACGGTATTACCGACAAAGGCGCAGTGCTGTACTGGGTTACCGCGCATGAAATTGGCCACAACTGGTTCCCGATGATCGTTGGATCGGACGAGCGCCGTTTTGCCTGGATGGACGAAGGGTTTAATACCTTTATTGATGTATATGCATCTGATGCCTTTAACAAGGGTGAATACGCACCAAAACGCGATGGTGAGTATGCCGAGCATGGCGGTAACCCAGCTGATGAAATTATCCCATTTATAACTGATCCGGGGTCACCAACCATAATGACCGCCCCCGATGCTATACCCGAAAAATATCGTCATCCCCTCACCTATTTTAAACCGGCATTCGGACTGGTTTTATTGCGCGAGCAAATTTTGGGTAAAGACAGATTCGACTATGCATTCCGTAATTATATACATCAATGGGCGTACAAACACCCGCAACCTGATGATTTTTTCAGATCAATGGAGAGCGCTGCCGGTGAAGATCTTTCCTGGTTCTGGAAAGGCTGGTTCTACAACAACTGGACACTTGACCTTGCCCTTATTGATGCCAAGCAAGTTGATAACAAAGGTTCAAAAGGTGTAAGCATCACCGTAGTAAACAAAGAACAGCTGCCCATGCCTTTTACCGTTGAAATTAAATTTAAAGATGGCAGCAAAAAACGCAGCTACCTACCAGTTGAAACCTGGTTGCAACGCAAACAGGCTACTATTACCCTGCCAATTACCCAGGATGCGGAAAGCGTTACCGTTGATCCGGATAATGCATTGCCGGATTTGAACAGGGGGAATAATACGTTGAAGGTGAAATAGGTTGATATTGTTTTATTGGTGGTGTCAGAAGTCAGACACACCAAAACTATTTTAACTAATTTTCAGAATAGGCAAAAAATGAATTATATATTTTACTGCATTTATAATACACAATATTTAGACGGTAAAAATAAAAAAAACAAAACCCCTTGGTTTGATGCACTGGCACTAATGTTAGCGGGGAGTTTGGGTTGGGTAGGAGTTATTTTTGAGATCTTTTACTTTTATGTATTAAACAAAAACTTTCCTTCTGTCTCGATAATCGAAATTGCCTTGATTTGTGTTCTCTTTTTTTATATACATTACGTTTTTTTTATTACACGCATGAAATATGATCGCATTTATGAGCGATATAAGTCTATTAATGGTAAAAAAACTGAAAAGTTGATTTGCGTGATGTATGTCTTCGTTCCTCTTATTTCAAGTATGCTTATCTCTATGATATGGCATAAAGTAATATAATAGAAATGGCTCTTTGTTACCGTAAGCATCATTGCAAGGCACGAAGCAATCCCCGATAGGCATAGCGACAAGTTTACTCACCCCGCCTGCGCTTCGCTGGGCGACCCTCTCTTCGGCTTCGCCGGAAAGAGGGTTAAGAAGTTTTCTTTTAGCCTCTTGTATTTTACCTATCTGTCTTTTCTCTATTTTTCAAATCCCCTCTTTCCAGCGAAGCCGAAGAGAGGGTGGTCGAGCAAAGCGATGAGCGGGTGAGTCTTCTACACCATGCATAACATGGCGCCTCCCTCATTAATTTGTCAATCTTCCTATCTATATTAAAATATTAATAACCTAAAGCTTTATCTTTGTTAAATGAACACAGCCGATCTGTTGCAACGCGCTTTGCGGTTTGATTTTTTGACCCAGGATGAAGGGGTTTTCCTGTACAACAATGCCTCAACTGCCGACTTAATGTACACCGCCAACGAGCTGCGTAAAAAGCAGGTTCCGCATGGTAAGGTTACCTGGCAAATTGACCGTAATGTGAATACTACTAATGTTTGTATAGCCAATTGCAAGTTCTGTAACTTTTTCCGCAGGCCCGGCCATGAGGATAGCTACATTACCGATATTGAAACTTATAAAAAGAAGATCGAGGAAACTTTCCGCTATGGCGGCGATCAATTGTTGTTACAGGGGGGGCACCATCCTGATCTGGGCTTAAAGTTTTATACTGACCTGTTCAGAGAGCTTAAACAACTATATCCTAAATTAAAACTGCACTCTTTAGGTCCGCCAGAGATTGCGCACGTAGCCAAGCTGGAAGGTATGGCCCATATTGATGTGCTCAGAGCCATGCAGGAAGCTGGTCTGGATTCATTACCAGGTGCAGGTGCCGAAATACTGAACGACCGTGTACGCCGCCTCATATCAAAAGGTAAATGTGGCGGTAAGGAATGGTTGGATGTAATGCGTGCGGCACATCAGCTTAATCTGCCAAGTTCGGCTACTATGATGTTTGGTCATATTGAAACTATTGAAGAACGTTTTGAACACCTGGTTTGGATCCGCGAGGTACAGGCTGAAAAGCCTGAAGGGGCGTATGGCTTCGTGGCCTTTATACCATGGCCATTTCAGGATGACGGAACGCTGTTGCGTAAAGTACGGGGCATCACCAATAATGTAACCGGCGATGAGTACATCCGCATGATAGCCTTGAGCCGCATTATGCTGCCAAACATCAAGAACATCCAGGCCTCATGGCTAACCGTTGGTAAACAAGTGGCTCAATTATGCTTACATGCTGGGGCCAATGATTTTGGATCAATCATGATCGAAGAAAATGTGGTATCCGCCGCTGGCGCTCCGCATAGGTTTACCGCAAAAGGTATACAGGAATCAATTATTGAAGCTGGTTTTGAACCACAATTACGCACCCAAAAATACGACTGGCGCGATGTACCTGCCGAAATTGAAGAGCAGGTTATCAATTATTAATTGGAAGTCTGAAGTCTTGAGCCTTAAGTCGAAATTTCTTAATACTTTAGACTTCGAACTCAAGACTTCAGACTAACTTTCCGCATGGACAATACCGAGCATTACATAGAGGCATTAATTTTCGCGTCAGAACAGGGTATCCGTTTAGAGGAGATCATGTACTGCCTTCAGGCTGCCTTTGAACGCGATTTTACCAATAACGAAGTAAATGAAAGTTTAACTGCTATTCAGAATAAATATAACGACGATAATCTTGCTATTGAAATGGTGAAAGTGGGCAATGCTTACCAGTTTTTCACCAAAAAGAAATATCACCCCGTTATTAATTTATTACAATTACAGCGCTCCAAAAAAAGATTGAGCCAGGCTGCTTTAGAAACCCTGGCCATTATTGCCTATAAGCAGCCGGTAACTAAAACCGATGTTGAACAAATACGCGGTGTAAACTGTGACTATTCGATACAAAAACTGCTCGAAAAGGAGCTAATAGCCATAATCGGGAAGTCGGAAGGGTTGGGAAAACCTATCCTATACGGCACAAGTAACCTTTTTATGGATTACTTTGGGATAAACAACATTGAGGAATTACCTCAAATTAAGGATTTTACAAGCGCTGCCACCACAATTGGCGAGCAAACAGAATAATTTTAAAAGATATTTTTAATAAAAATGATTTTAATTATTTTTACTACTGAATTAGATAAGGAAGTAGCAGAAAATTTTGATACTTTTAAACTGATTTAAATTTATATTGATTAAGTTTTACAAATAAAATCCGTTACAATGGGAACGCCAAAAAAACCGACCACTAAAAAGATCGACGACTCCGAAGATGAACTTGATGAAGATGATGATCAACTTACTCCTAAAAAGAAAAAAATAGTTGACGAAGATGAAGATGATTTTGATCAGCCTTTAGATGATGATCTGGGCCGAGGAGGGTACGAATCATTTGACGATGAGGACGACGACGATTATTAATTTTTAAGGAACAATATTCTATTTGTAAAGCATTCAGTATATGCCACTGAATGCTTTTTTTTATATTTAGCCCTCCCAGCAACATCTATGATCATAACAGAAGTAACGGATAAAGCATCAAAAAAAGCCTTTTTAAACATAGCCCGTATCATTTATAAAGATGATAAAACCTGGGTTTGCCCGCTTGATAATGATGTTGAAGCGGTATTTGATCCGGCTAAAAACAACTTTCATCAGGACGGAAAATGTACCCGTTGGATATTAACTGATGATAATAACCAACTGATTGGTCGTGTCGCGGCGTTCATCAACAACAAAAAAGCATATCATTATGAGCAGCCAACTGGCGGCATGGGCTTTTTTGAATGTATTGATAATAAGGATGCCGCTTTCCTGCTATTTGATACCGCTAAAAAATGGCTACAGGATAACGGTATGCGGGCGATGGATGGCCCCATTAATTTTGGCGAAAATGATAATTTTTGGGGATTACTGGTTGAAGGTTTTACCCATCCATCCTATGGCATGAATTATAATCCATCTTATTACAAGGCATTTTTTGAAGCTTATGGATTTAAAACACTTTATGAGCAGATCACCAATCACCTGGATGTGCATAAACCCTTTTCTGAGCGGTTCACTAAAATTGCCAATTGGGTGATCAAAAAACCAGGATACGATTTCAGACATTTCAAGATCAAAGAAATGGAAAAGTTTGCGTCCGATTTTATTGAGATCTATAATGATGCCTGGCAGGATTTTGAGAATTTTGTGCCGATAACCCATGCAACCATAGCCGAGAGCTTTAAAAAGATGAAGCCACTAATGGACCAAAAACTAATATGGTTTGCTTATATCGATAATGAACCAGCCTCATTCATCATCATTTTACCTGATGCCAACCAGATGCTAAAGCCGCTTAAAGGCAAACTTGACATTATCGGGAAACTTAAATTTTTATATTACCGGTGGAAAGGTGTATCCAGAATGAGGGCCATAGTGATGGGTACCAAGCAAAAATTTCAGAAACACGGATTGGAGTCGGCTATATTTATTAAGCTTAAAGAATACGTATTGCCTTTAAAGCAATACGATGAACTCGAATTGTCGTGGGTGGGTGATTTTAACGAAAAAATGATTGCCATACATAGCGCCGTAGGGGCCACGTTTGGGAAAAAGCATTTAACAATGCGTTATATTTTTTAATTTAGCCCGGGTTTAACCGGGCTAAAGTTTTATGCCGTTGCTTTTGAATGCCTTAGCTCTTCAAACAATTCAATTACCTTTTTCTGCAGATCAATGACCTCTGTTTCACGGTCCATTAATCGTTTATTAACGGTTTCTAACTCGTTAATAAATTTCTGGTCTTGCTCAGCATCATTAAACGTAAGCAGCTGAACTACTGACATTTCAAACAAAGTTGCTATTTGTTCAAGACGCGATAAGTTAATATCTGTTATTCCTGTTTCGATCTTCGAAAAGGCTGGAATAGAGATATCCAAACGTTTTGCAACATCCTCCTGGCTCCACCCTTTTTGATGACGTAGTAATCTGATTTTCTTCCCAAGTGTTTTCATGTGATTTTAATAATAGTATTTAGGTTTCGCAAAAGTTAATTACTTTGCAATATTATTTATTATTGGGTTAATTATCAACTAATTTGCGCATTTTTTTATTTAAAAGTGATTTTTTGTAAAACAATTTTTGTTTAAATTGGTTTTTAGCCTCCCAATCAGTCGTCAGGCTAGCTTCAGTCATTCTTTGTTAATTCAAGATTAAGTTAATATTAATCATTCAAAAGTAATTTAACATCCCTTAAAGATAAAAAATTTGTAAAATAAAAATTCAACAGTAATTTTGTACTGTAACATTTTTAATTACAGATGAACGGACAATTTCAGATAGCAATCCATATACTTACGCTTCTTGACCAGGCGAAAGGTGAGTTATTATCATCTGAATATATTGCCGGTAGTATCAACATCAATCCTGTATTGGTACGTAAAGAGATACGTAATTTGCGCAACTACGGTTTGATTACAAGCAAGGAAGGCAAAGCAGGTGGTTATGCACTAGGTTTACCAGCAAAAAAGATACTTTTTAGCGATGTATATAAGGCAGTTGAACACCACCCCGCTTTAGGCCAGGCCAAAAACAAGCCTAATCCACAATGCCCTGTTGGGCGGCAGATCAATCAGCATCTGAACGATTTGGCAGATGAAGTGGATATTTCCATTATCAATAAACTAAACACCATAACACTGGCCGATTTTAGCCAAAAATTCTATTAAAAAAATTTATAAATAACTGTAACAAATTAAATTACATTAAAACAATAAACATTATGAAGCTAGCACTAATAGGCGCCACAGGTAACGTGGGCAAAACCATTTTAAACGAAGCATTGTTCCGTGGCCATGAAGTAACCGCTATTGCCCGCGATCCTCAAAAATTGAATATCACCAATGATAAGCTTACCCTTAAAGCTGTTGATGTGTTTGACGTTGACGGTCTGGCAGCTATACTTGCCGGCCATGATGCCGTAATAAGTTCCTACAATTCAGGCTGGACAAACCCCAATATTTACGCCGATTTTATAGCCGGTTCTGAAGCTATTCAAAAAGCTGTAAAACAATCGGGCGTTAAACGTTTATTGGTTGTTGGCGGTGCGGGTAGTTTAGAGATCGCTCCCGGCGTTCAACTGGTTGATTCGCCTGATTTTCCGGCAGCCTACAAGCCAGGAGCCTCAGCAGCGCGCGACTATCTGAATATCCTGCGTAAAGAAGATGAATTAGATTGGACATTTTTAAGTCCGGCTATGAACATGCACCCCGATGCTCATGGCGAACCGACTAGAAAATTTCGCTTGGGTACTGATCAGCCTGTATTTGATGAAAAAGGTGTAAACTACATCCTTATTGAAGATCTGGCTGTAGCTATTATAAATGAACTGGAAAACAACCAGTTTATAAAACGCAGGTTTACTGTAGGGTATTAATTAGGGCAAGCCACCTCTTAACGCGTCATTGCTTCGTACCTCGCAATGACGCGTTAATTATAAGTTTCCTAGAATTGGGATGACGATTCCTATTTTATAAACTTAGCAGCCACCCAGTCGCTTGATTTTTTATGAATGATATACTTTAATCCATAGGCGCGGGCCGCATCAGTAATGATATCCAGATCAGGCGATTCATAGAACCCACTGAAATAGATCTCGCCATCGAGCTTTAACACCTCAGCATACCGCTCCATTTGGTCGAGCAGAATATTGCGGTTAATATTGGCCAGTATAATATCATACTGCTCGTTAGGAATAACTTCTTTTGAGCCACATAGCGGTATGATATTTTCAATATTATTCAGGGCTGAGTTTTCAATAGTACTGTCAAAGCATACCGGATCATAATCAATAGCTGTAATTTTAGCAGCGCCTAATTTAGCTGCCATAATGGCTAAAATGCCTGTACCACAACCCATATCCAGTACTTTTTTACCTTCAAAGGTATTTTCAAGTATCAGCTCCAGCATCATGGAGGTAGTTTGGTGATGCCCGGTACCAAAAGCCATTTTAGGATCAATCACGATCTCGTAAGGAAACTCGGGCTTAGCCGGATGGAATGTTGCCCTAACGTATATCTGATCGCCAATTTCTATCGGCTCAAAATTACTTTCCCATACCTCGTTCCAGTTTTTCTGAGGTATCAATGTTATTTCATAACTAAAGGTAAACATCTCCTGGTAAGGCAATAATTGTTCGTTCAATTTTGCCCCATCAAAATCATCGGTAGGGATATATGCTTTAAACCCAAATTCCAGTTCCTCAAAAGTATCAAAACCAATCTCACCCAAAGCGTTTATCAGCAGGTCCTGTTGATAATCTTCAGTGGTGATGGTGGTAAAAAGTAGTTCGTAGTAGTTCATTGTTTTTATTCTTATTAGTAAATACGTCATCCTGTCCGCCGTCTGGCGGACCAAGATCTCTCAGGACGGTTAAACCAATATATCTTTGCAGGTGGGATGCCGATCCGCCAAACGGCGGACGGCATGACATTTAATTTAATGATTAAACAGGACTTTCGGCTGTTTCAATTTCTTTGGGAGTTTTGATAAACTTCCTCCAGTCAATCAAAAACAATATTACAAAGGTAAAAACCCAGTAAAAGAGTTGAATTTCGGATAGATACCACCAAAAGCTGTAAAACGGCTGTGTCCCCTCGGTTTGATCCCAGATAATATAGCTGATGGAGCCTGCAAACGCGAAACAAACAAAAGCTATGCAAACCCCAATAACTACACGTGCCCTTAAACTTTTCACCGCTTTATTATCCCATAAAGGTACAATGATCAGGTATTGCGTTAAAAGGCCAACGGCTAGCAGTAAAGGCCAAAAGAGATGAAAATAAGCCATTAAACTATATAAGTTTCCATTACCAATTTCAATCAATTTCATGGGGTGTACAGGAGTATTATACTCTACCACAGCCCAAAAAATGCCGAAATCAATTAAAACCGGTAACAGAACTTTTAATAGTTTCCTCATGATTAGATATGAGTATTGAGATGTGAGATTTGAGATTTATTTTAATCTAACATCACAAATCTGTTTCTGTTTGATATGAGAGTAATGCGTTGCAATCTCAATACTCATATCTCAAATCTAAATATTAATTAAATGCTTTTATAATGTCAACAAAATCGCGCGATTTAAGAGAAGCGCCACCTATCAGGCCGCCATCAATATCTGGCTGGGCAAATAATTCAGGTGCGTTTTTAGGCGTGCAGCTGCCTCCATATAAAATAGTGGTATTATCAGCAACTTCCTGGCCGTATTGAGCAGCAATTTCCTTGCGGATAAACGCGTGAATCTCTTGTGCCTGCGCTGATGTTGCGGTTACGCCTGTACCTATAGCCCACACAGGCTCATAAGCCAAAACCAACTTTGCAAATTGCGCTGCATCTAAGTGAAACACACCTTCAGCCAGCTGAGCCTTGATCACATCAAAATGCTGATTTGCCTCACGCTCCTGCAGGGTTTCGCCAATGCAGAAAATTGGGCGTAGGTCATGCTTAAGTACGGTATCTGTTTTTTTGGCCAGCAACTCATTGCTCTCACCAAAATACTGACGACGCTCTGAGTGCCCCAGGATAACATAAGCAGCACCAACAGATTTAATCATTCTTGCAGATGTTTCTCCGGTGTAAGCACCAGCCTCGGCCTGGTGTGCATTTTGAGCGCCTACTGCTACTTTATGATAACCTTTAGCCAGTTGAACCAGGCTATGAATGTGTATAAACGGACTGCAAATGATAGCTTCCTGTGCGCCGGTTACTTCATCTTTTACCATATTGATGATTTCAGAAAATACGCCTAAACCTTCGTTATAGTCAAGATTCATTTTCCAGTTTCCGGCAACAATTTTTTTTCTCATGATGTTATGTTTTGTGTGATTGTGTTTTAGTTTAATTAGGACATAAGACGCAATTATGCGTCTCTACATTAAAACCTCCTAAACTCCTCTGTTAACTCAAATATCTTTTTTAGTAAGTTTTGTTCATTTTCATCAAATACGCGGTTGTCACGGCGGTCAAAAACCTTTTGTGCGGTTTCTAACATTTTGTTGATGGCATAAACTTCAAAACCCTGTGCGCCACCCCATGAAAAATCGGTCACAAAATTACGGGGGAAGCCCGCACCAAAGACATTGGCCCCTACTCCTACTACTGTGCCGGTATTAAACATGGTATTGATGCCACATTTAGCATGATCAGCCATGATAAGTCCGCAAAATTGCAAGCCTGTTTTGCGAAAACGCTGGGTGGTATAATCCCATAGCCTCACCTCGGCATAATTATTTTTCAGGTTGGAGTTGTTGGAGTCGGCACCTATGTTGCACCATTCGCCTAGTACGGAGTTACCTAAATAGCCTTCGTGCCCTTTAGCTGAATACCCCCAGATCACCGCATTATTGATCTCGCCTCCAACAGTTGAATACGGGCCTATTGTAGTGCCGCCATATATTTTTGCTCCCATTTTTACCCGCGAATGTTCGCAAATTGCAAAAGGGCCGCGAATGTGGGTACCTTCCCAAACCTCCGTATTATTAGCTAAATATATTGGCCCGTTAGTGGTGTTAAATGATGAACATTCCGCCACTGCGCCTTCTTCGGCAAAAAAGTCATTACCCAGAATGATATTGGTTGAACTTATAGCAGCGCTGGTACGGCCCTTGGTAAGCAAAGAGAAGTCCTTGCGCAGCTCTATGTCGTTTTTCCTGAAGATATCCTCAGGATAACGTATAGATACAAACAGATTAGTATAATCGACCACATTGCTAAACTCAGCCTGTAGATCAAAACTACCCGCATCAGCCTGGTTTAGTCTTACAGCCAACAGTTGATCGTTATACTTAAGCGCCTGGCCGATTTGCAGTTTATCAATAGCCTCTAATAAGTTTTCATCAGGACAAACAGCTCCATTGATGAATAAATTGTCGGCTTCAATTTTTACAGGAAACTTGGCTTGTAAATAATCAAGGGTATAAAAAGAAAAATCGCTGTTTAAATGTTTGGCCCACTTTTCGGCTATGGTCAAAATACCTATGCGCAGATCGGCCACGGGCCGGGTATAGGTAAGCGGTAGCAGTGTTTGGTGTGCGTTATCGTCAAAAAGAATAATAGACATGGCGCAAAAATAAAAAAAGTCGCCCGATAGATCGGGCGACTTGTAAATATTTAATTAAACAAGTAATTATTTCTTGTTGTAACGTGTGCGGAATTTATCGATACGACCTGCAGTATCAACCAGTTTCATTTTACCGGTGTAGAACGGGTGTGAAGTATGAGAAATTTCTAATTTCACTAATGGATATTCGTTACCGTCTTCCCATTTTACGGACTCACGCGTATCGATGCAAGATTTAGTTATGAAAGAGTAGTCATTCGACATGTCTTTAAAAACAACTAATCTATAGTTTGATGGATGCAGATCTTTTTTCATTTTATATATAAACTTACCTTCAGTACTTTTTAAAAGAGGCGCAAATGTAATTAAAAAAGTCAAAATTAAAAAATCAAAAGCAAAAAGTTTTACCCAAATACAGGAATCTAAATATGGCAATTATAAATATCAAATATAAATGCTCTGATCTTCGCTAAAATACAATTCTAAAAACTCTGTAAATGAGTTAGCAACAACTTTAAAACTATCTCCACAAATAGCATAAATCTCATTTATACTTGAGGAATGCTCATATAACCGGATGGCATAAACAGAGACATGAGTAAAATACTCCATAAACACAAAACAACGCTCATGTGCAGGTAATACATTAACAATATTCGTGTAATTAGGTGCCCCACCATAATCTCCAACCTCGTCTCTGACTGATTTAAATTGATCAAAGCCATAAAAGGCAAACATATCCAGATCGTACTTATTCGCATTAAATGACCTGAAATACGATTTTAAATCTTCGGTAATAATTAATTTATGCTGAGCTTCAAACAAACTTAATTGACCCTCAATATTTTTACTCATTTCTTATCTCTTTACCCTTATCTCTTGAATCTATTTAATTTCCTGGCACAGTTCAATAAGCACCCCATTGGCACTTTTGGGATGCACAAAACATACCAGTTTATTGTCGGCACCACGCTTGGGCTCATCGCTTAGCAACACAAACCCTTCCTGTTTTAACCGGGCCATTTCTGCTTTAATGTCATCGACATCAAATGCAATATGGTGTATTCCTTCTCCTTTTTTAGCTATAAATTTGGCTATGGGGCTGTCATCATTAGTGCCCTGCAACAGCTCAATTTTATTTGGCCCGGTTTGCAAAAAGGCAGTTTCCACCCCCTCTTGCTCCACCAGTTCAGTTTTATAAACGGGGGTATTTAATAGTTTTTCATATATATTACCTGCAATTCCTATATCGCTTACGGCAATACCAATATGCTCTACTTTATTCATGTCCAAATATTGTAAATTAATGGTCAGCTTTGATATTTAAGGGCTTATTTTAAATGAATTTCAATAAAAACTTGCGTATCTTTGTTCTGTTAATATATTTAGAACATGAATATCCCAATTTATTTAGATAATAATGCAACAACTCCTATGGACCCACGGGTTCTGGAGGCTATGCTACCTTATTTTAACGAAAAATTTGGTAACGCGGCGAGCCGTAACCATCCGTTTGGATGGGTGGCCGAAGAAGGTGTTGATTATGCACGTGAGCAGGTGGCCAAATTAATAGGTGCATCTGATAAGGAGATCATTTTTACATCGGGCGCTACTGAATCAGATAACCTTGCTATAAAAGGTGTATTTGAAATGTACAAAGATAAAGGTAACCACATTATCACAACCGTTACAGAACATAAAGCTGTGCTTGATGCCTGTAAACACGTTGAAAAATTGGGCGGCAAAGTTACTTACCTTCCGGTTAAGGAAGATGGTCTGGTTGATCTGGCTGTTTTAGAACAAGCCATGACCACCGATACCATCCTGGTATCAATCATGTATGGTAACAACGAGATCGGTGTTATACAACCCATTAGAGAAATATCAGCTATTGCACACAAATACGGCGCTTTGTTTATGACAGATGCTGTACAAGCAGTTGGTAAAATACCTGTTGATGTAAACGCTGATGGTATTGACCTACTGGCATTATCAGCACACAAAATATATGGACCTAAAGGTGTTGGTGCATTGTACGTACGCCGCAAAGGACCAAGGGTTAAAGTAACAGCACAAATGGACGGTGGTGGCCACGAACGCGGCATGCGCTCAGGTACCTTAAACGTACCGGGTATTGTTGGTTTGGGTAAAGCTTGCGAACTTTGCGGTTTAGAAATGGAAAGCGAAGCAAAACGCCTTTCAGTTTTACGCGATAAATTACAAGCAGAACTAACCGTACTGGAAGAAAGCTATGTAAACGGAAATGTTGAACACCGCTTACCGCATGTTGCCAACATATCATTTAAATATGTTGAAGGCGAAGGTTTAATGATGGCGATGAAAGATTTGGCTGTATCATCAGGTTCGGCCTGTACTTCAGCTTCGTTGGAGCCATCATACGTACTGAAAAGCTTAGGCTTGTCAGACGATCTGGCACACTCATCTATCCGTTTTGGATTAGGTCGCTTTACTACTGAAGAGGAAGTAGATTACGCGATTAAAGTAACCAAAGAATCGGTTACCCACTTACGCGAGCTATCACCGCTTTGGGAAATGTTCAAAGAAGGCATTGACCTTAACTCAATTGAGTGGGCAGAACACTAAATAAATAATGATATGCAGATGCACAAATTTCAAATGTGCAGATGTATTAAAAAAATAAATATTACGAGTTTAAATAACTCACTAATTCAATAATTATAAAAAAATGGCATATTCAGATAAAGTAATCGATCACTATACTAACCCCCGCAATGTGGGCACTTTGGATAAAAGCAGTCACAAAGTTGGTACCGGTTTAGTAGGTGCACCTGAGTGCGGCGACGTTATGCGTCTGCAAATCCAGGTTGATGATAACAATGTTATCACCGATGCAAAATTTAAAACTTTCGGATGCGGTTCGGCTATCGCTTCTTCATCATTAGCTACGGAGTGGTTAAAAGGCAAAAGCATTGACGATGCCATGAAGATTGATAACATGGATATTGTTGAAGAATTGGCTTTACCACCGGTAAAAATTCACTGCTCAGTATTAGCAGAGGATGCAATTAAAGCAGCAATTAATGATTTCCGCGTAAAGAATGGCTTAGCGCCAATTGAAAGCGAAAAAGTACATCACTAATTAGATGTGAGATATCAGATGTGAGATTTGAGACTCATGTTTGGTTTATTATGTATTATTGATTTGATGTTTTGCGGTGGAGTTTATCTCATGTCTCAAATCTCATATCTCAAATCTACTAACAATGGTAACTATAACTGAAAAAGCAAAAAGTAAAATAGATCACCTGATGCAGGATGGAGGACTTGATGCCTCTTATTTTCTGCGTGTTTCTGTTCAGGGAGGTGGTTGTTCTGGTTTATCATATAATCTTGATTTTGATAACGAAGAGAAAAAAGGCGACCAGTTTTTTGAAGACCAGGGTATCCGCTTTGCACTTGATATGAAATCATTCCTGTACCTTGCCGGTACCGAGCTGGATTTTACTGATGGCTTGAACGGTAAAGGTTTTGCATTTAACAACCCTAACGCCAGCCGGACTTGCGGTTGCGGCGAAAGCTTCTCTGTATAAAACTTACTATAAACAATATTAAAAGAGGCACCAATTTGGTGCCTCTTTTGTTTTTACCCCGTATTTCTAAATTTGTCATCCTGAGGAACGAAGGATCTATTTGCAAGCCATGCAAGCAGCAGAACAGATTCTTCGCTACGCTCAGAATGACAATTGGAGGTGCATTAAAACATTGCATCTACCTCTATCCCATCCGGGATAGCCTGCTCTACACTCCAGTGCTCAGCTATTTTATTGCGCTCAATCCGTAATATTTCATAAAGCACAAAAGCCTTACCTGCCTTTTTAAATGCTGATTGAACTACCACAAAATTCCCCTCGCCAATGATGCGGTGTATTTTAATTTGGCGGCTGTTATCGTCATTCAAATAAGCATCCAGACTTTTACCACTACCAATTACCGCAGGATCATGTTCAACATAATCTGTCTTTATAAGATCAACAGCAGGAACTTTTTGAATAATCGCATTATAAAATTGCTCAACCACTTGTTTGCTTTTAATAACGGATGCGCTTTCGTCAATTTCGGCTGTGCCATTGGTCGCAGTTACAGCCATCCCTGTTTGGTCGGGCATATCCTGTATTGCGTCCCAGTGTTCGGCCAACAAGCCCTCTTTTAATTTAAAAAGGTCAATAACTGCCATTCGCTTACCCATAAATACAATATCCAAATGGGTAACCACAAGATCACCCTCCTGTATAGCTCTTATTATAGGTGATTTAGCCCCGGCAGGCGGCTGGGGTAATGTTTTTAAATAGTTGATCACATCTGTAATTCCTGCCCTCCCCTGCTTAACTATTGGGTTGTGTTGTATATAATCTTCGCGCACAAATTCAGGGATCAGTTCGGCTTTGCGCTGACCTACGATTAATTTATAAAATGATAGTACTCTTTGCTTATTTGATAGGGAATCCATAATAGTATTTGCTTTAACGGCAGGGCATAAGCATACATAAATGCAGCAAAGCCCACAGGCCAATAGATTGGTAATTTTCATTTGTAATGGTTAATTAAGTAGTGAGTATCATCACAATGCTATTGTATAACATCAGTATCTTTTTTCTTGATACCTGATACTAACTACTTGATACTAATTAAAAAAATTGATTGTGCAAAACACTGGCGCTAAAAGCTCAGCACTTTAAATAACCTGTTTAACAGGCCGGATTTTTGGCAATCCTTATTTGATATGTTGTAAAAGTAATTATGCCTTAAATATAGCTTAATTACTTTTATCAGTAACACATTTTATTTAATAGGATATGAATAAGTAGCTCCGCTAATAAGATCAAGGATTAGCACCTGTTGCATAGGATAAGTATACTTGCCAGCAGGCCTTCCCATTAAAACCAATTTATCACCCTGTGGATGCCTGTAAAGCAAATCAATCTCTGAATAAGCGGTATTGATTTGCCATTTAACTTTACCATCGGGCAGTAATGCGGTAAGCAGTACTGCCGCTGTGTTTTCCATGGAAACTTTATGCATAATGATAAGTCCGCCATCATTTAAACGAATGGGTGCATTAACAGTATTATAGCTCTGGGTTAATAACTTATAAGCTTCATTACCTGTCAATGAATCGGCAGGCTGATGATAGGTCTGGCGTGGGTCAGTCAAAAATCCACCATATATATAAACGGCTTCACTTATTTTTCTCCAATCACCAGTCAATTTATCAGAAGGATGACTATAAATAAACCTTCTTACCGATTTCTCCACAGTCTGGCGGCGCACTTCCTCCACGGTATTATTAGCCTGCAGTATCAAATTTTCCTTATCACCCAGTAATGTCAGACTTTGTTTACCATCATAAGCAATGGCTATCAAATTATCGTAATTTACTCCTTCGTTGCGTTTAAAATAGTGATCAGGATCAGTAATGCTAATGGTCCCGGTTTTTAAGGTAAGCCCGTTAATGGTATAAAGTAAACCATCGTTTCCTTTAAATAACACAGTTTGTAATGAATCATTATAGGCAAACTTAATCCGATCATCCCTGTACGATGTAATTTGCTCTTTGAACATCTTATCTTTAACATCCGCGAAATAATTATTCTGCGCAGCCACATCCCCGGTCTGTTTATCGATCACATACAGTTCATTCCGCCAAAAAAACAGGTACTTAGCCGACTGCCCCAATAAGGCTGCATCACCAAAGTCCTCATTACGATTATCCTTTGCATCAAGCTCAATCCGCCATAATCTTTTACCGCTTTCCAGATCAAAAGCTTCTGCATACTTTCCATCACCTTTATAAGCAAATCCGCTATTGGCTCCTGATTCATGTGTTACTACCGTTGCCATAATTGTATGGCCACCTGCATTATAAAATAGGGCATCAGGTTGTGCGTATGTTGCCGTATCATTTATTATGCTTCTGATAAGCAAATACCCACCGCCAATTAAAAATATCAGAAAAAGTAATCCAAATATTCTTCTTATTGGTTTTACTTTACCAGATTGGGGCGGGTAGTTTTGCTGCTGCATAAGGTTTGTTTCCAATGGTAAACATTAGCCACAGCTAATTTGTTTCGGATCAGCTTATACACCTTTATTTCTTATTAAATGCAGGCAAAATATACTTACTAACCAACTCATTAGAGGGTGATTGGCTGTTGTAATTACCGCCAGTTATGGCAATAACCAAGTCCTGATCAGGGAAAACATATATTTTTTGTCCGCCGTTGCCTTGCGCAGTTTTAGCATAATATCTAACGCCATCCGCATCTAAATACCTTAACCACCATAGATAACCATAATCAACACCCTGCACTACAGAATGTGTTTTAAATGAGTCTTCAACCCATTCGGCAGGCATAACTTGTTTATTGTTCCAAACGCCTTTGTTTAAGTATAGCAGCCCAAATTTGGCCATATCACGCGGTTTTAGATAGATCTGGCAATAGTTGTTGACACTTGATTTATCGGGCTTAAAACTCCATTTATATCCTTTAATATCCAGTGGACCAAACAAATTCTTTTCACCAAAATCAGGAAGTGGCATATGGGTAGCTATTTCAACAATACGCCCAACCGTGATGGGGTTACCGGAGCAATATCTACCGCCTGCATCTGGTTTATCAATCATAGGCAGATCTAATGTATATTTAATCCAGTCCTCAGATTCGTCCATAGCAGTTTCTGTCCCAATCGCTTTTGGATCAGCTGCGTCACAATCCAGACCACTCTGGTTGGTGAGCATATTTTCGATCGTGATCGTTTTCTTAATATCAGTATTATTGGCAAAGTTATATTCAGGGAAATAGGATACCACTTTCTCGTCTTTACTCTTGATAAATCCCTTATTAATGGCTATACCTGTTAATGCTGATATAAAACTTTTGGTAGCCGAGCGCATTTCCTGCAAACTATCCTTGGTATATTCATAAAAATACTCTTCAAACACCAGTTTGCCGCCTTTTATAATTAAAATACTGTGCACATTTGGATATTGGCCGCGCACAATTTTGATCATCATTTTATCAAGCAAGGTAGTATCAAGACCTACTATACTGGCATCTCCGGTTTGCAGACCGTCCTTTAAATCAGCAGGGATGGCGTATTTATATTGATAGGTTTTAACATCAGCACCCAATTTGGGATACCACATTTTTTCTGGAACTGACACGTTTTTGTTAATGAGCTTAACTGGTTGCTTATTACCCTCGGTAAAACCCGTAATATTATTGGATGCATCCCTCAAAAACCTGATCGGCACATTGGCATTATTCAAAAAAACATCTTTGGATACTGCTTTTAAGGGATATGTACTCAGGTTGATGATAGCGACGAGGACAGTATCTTTAGGCGAAGCCGATATCTTTAATTCAGAGCCATTATAATACTCATAAAGCCCTTCATATTCTTTTAGTTGCTGGTAAGTTAC
The DNA here is from genome assembly GCA_030445275.1 of Mucilaginibacter sp. GTDB lineage: Bacteria > Bacteroidota > Bacteroidia > Sphingobacteriales > Sphingobacteriaceae > Mucilaginibacter. The sequence goes on along the minus strand of JAUCSE010000034.1, from coordinate 9,247 downwards.
TTTAAAAGATTGTTGCGCAAATGTTGCTGCAGTTGTTAAGATAAGCAGAAATGTGATTAATATTTTGTTTAGGTTTCTCATTGCTTGGTTAAGGTTATTTTTCTTGAAGATACGGGCTCAAACACTTATGTTACAGAAATATTAAAAAGATATTCTGCTAATTTTTTAAGGAAGCGAGTTTAGTTTAAAATACCCCAGATGAATTTCATCTGCCGGCAGTTTACTACCCGCTGTGATACGTAGCCTGAATTTTTCTTTTTGATGCAAAGGCAATATCTCATCAATTTGATGCAGATCGTCAACATCCACTCCGTATTTATCATCAATGTGCGATTCTGCACCGGCAAAATGTACTTGCTGATAAAATTCAGTGGTTTTTGAATATTTTATGGCTGTAGCCTTATCCTGCTGTACGGTAAGTATTTTAAAATGAGGTTCGTCAAAAAGGTCTTGTTTATAGCCACCCAGGTTAATAAAAAACAACTGATTTTGATTTTCCTGATCATCCCCTGTCCTATTCTCAACCTCAATATAATATCCATCAACAGTGGTAACTTCACGCCACGCATCCACATGAACCTTACTAATGGCAGCTGCCTCGGGCCAAAATGCGTTAATTTCAGGTACCAGGTCTTTTAACGTTTCTGCTATGCCAAAAAACACATCGTGTTGCTCTGTGTGCCTGCCCGGTGCCTTACTGCCAAGCAAAAGCATATACAATTTTAAAGTAGCCATATTTCAAAAGTATTCAATTTTGAAATTCATGAGCTGATTAACAGGAAACTATTTATAAACAATAATAAATTATTAACATACCGTCACTACTTCTCCTTTAGCCACACCACCTTTTGCTCACTTTGGTGCGGTTTACCTATAATATCACCATATAATTCAGGTTTCCGGGCTTTGATATAACGATAACCGCCGGCCAATGAGAGCTTATCAGCACTTACTTCGGCAATAACAATTTCATTATCCAACGATGTACATTCGGCTATCACATCGCCATAAGGATCAACAACCATGGAGCAACCATTTTTCAGCTGGTCGTCATCCATACCTATCGGGTTCGAAAAAACAGCGTAAATAGCATTGTCATAGGCACGGGCAGGCAGCCATTTCATCAACCAGGCACGACCTTTAAGTCCATCAAATTCCGCACGTAACTGCTCCCGGTTCTTCTCTTTATTCTTCCATAGTTCAGGATCTACAAAACCTGCTCCCGGCCGCGTTGATGGGGTACACATAGTAACATGTGGCATAAAAATAATATCGGCACCCAATAACCTGGTTGCCCTTACATTCTCAATAATGTTATTATCATAACATATCAAAATTCCGCACTTCCATCCTAAGAGGTCAAACACGGTAAAGCTGGTACCGGGATTTAAATGCGGATTTATAAAAGGATGAAGCTTGCGGTGTTTGGCAACCAGGCCATTTTTATCGACACAAACCTGGGCTTTATAAAGATCGCCGGCTTCATCCTTCTCAAACAGACCAGCCAAGATGACTATATTAAATTCCCGGGCATAAGCAGTTAGCTCCCTGATACCTGGGCCATCAGGTATAATTTCAGCTAGTTCAAGCATCTGTTGTTCGCTTAAATGCATTGCAAAAGTGTATCCGGTAATGGAACATTCATGGAAAGCAATAACATCGGCACCCTGCTGGGATGCTTTTTGAGTCAAATTTTTAATAACCGACAAATTATAGGCCTTGTCGCCACTTTTATGTTCAAACTGTGCTGTCGCGATTTTCAGATTTTTCATTTGTTAAATTTTTAATATTAACAAACATAGGCACCCGAAAAGCCCGTTCCTTGTAAAAAACCGACAATTACAAAAATGCCTGAGTTTGTATAAAATTAATAGCAAGTGGATTGTTGCTGGCCTGGTATTGTGTTGGGGTTATACCAATGTTTTTCTTAAAATAGTTATTTAAATGGGCCTGGTCATAATAACCACCTTCATAAACGGCTTCGGCTATGTTGCTGCGGGATGGATGCTTTTGTAATAACTTCAAAAAATGCTGCAGTTTAACTGTGTCTGCAAAGCGCTTGGGACCCAAACCTATAAACTGCTTAAATTTCCGTTCCAACTGCCGCTCTGTTACCGGTAAAATATTCAATAAGCAGGCAACGGAGATATTACCCTGATGATCATTGATCAACTTTAAAGCGCCCGTAAATACGCTGTCAGGACTATGCACATGGTTAAGCTTCTTGAGCAGGAAACTTTCAATATAACCGATCCGGCTTTGGATATTGGCAGCGTTTAAAATCTGATCTTGCAAATCAATGCCTCCGTTACCAAAAACATCGTTTAAATTCGCTACACTATCATTTAGCTCATAAGCTGCTATACGCGACAGCGCGTAAATAGCATGAGGCTGTAATACCACTACCAACATTCCTAATTTACCTGTGCATATGAGATTTTTGTATTGAGTCAGTTGTCCGTATACAAAACTGGTTGGATGTTTACTAAGATGTTGACCTGCATACTGCATCATTGGGGTTTTAAAATAAAAAACCATCCCTGGGTTGCCATCAGAGAACAGCCGGTAATTTAGCTGGAGCTCTTCATCATGCTCCAACACCAAATAATGCTTGATAATATGGGAAAGATATGGCGATGGGGCTAATTGCATAATAAGCGATATTCTATCGTAAAGCTACCATTTTAACGCAGAATTGACGATGTAAGGTATCTCTTGTAACTTATTTGAGGTAAACTATTAGTTAAAGCAATGACTGGGGTGAGATTTTCAACACTACATCAACTCTACAACACTAAATACTGTGCCTAAGCAGCACGCATGGTTGTTCCATAACAAATTATACTGGTAAATTTACAAGAGGAATAATACCCTCTGATTTTACCAGCAATTGTTATGATGAAATACGTTTACTTTGTTATCACTATCTTATTTTTATGCGGTTTTTATTTTGTGCGCGAACCTTTGGAAGCCAATTTTAAAAATTCGGCAAATTACCGCTGGCTGAATAAAAAAGTGCTGAATAAGCGAACGCTTGATAACATGGAAAGTTTGGAAAACTGGCGCTCCTTCACCACATCAGGTGTAGAGGTAGTTGATGCCCGTAAGGTAATTACATCAACAGATTCAAGTGGTTCAGTAGCTGATATTCAATTATCAAAAGCTTTTGTTCATGAGGGTAATCAATCTTTATTGATGACAACTCCTACCCGCCTGAATGGACCTGCTCCTAAAAATGGTCGTGGTTGGGGCCGCTCAGGTATCAGGAGGCTGTTTGCGGGTGAAGACTGGACCGCCTATAATCGCATTTCATTCTGGATCTATCCCGACCTGCCGGGCTTTTATACCACCGCGCTCGATATGCAGTTGTACAATGACGGCAAGGTAAAACTACCCGCTGTTTTTGCCCAGGAAGGCCAAACCTCCCTCACCCTTAAAAATCACCAGTGGAATCATATTGTTTGGGAGATTAGCAATGTGGCCCGGGATAAGGTAACCGCTTTAGAAATGTCATATGGCTTATCAGGCAACATGCCCGACGAAGCTGATAAGATCAAATTTTATGTAGACCAGCTTGACCTTGAAAAGGTGGATGCTGATAAAATTGAGGGCTGGGATGTATGGCCCGATCGTATCTCTTACACGCATACCGGTTACCAGACCGGTGCACAAAAAAGCGCCATAGCCAATAACATCAATGCAAAGGATTTTAAACTGATTGATCAGGATAATGGGAAGGTAATATTGACTAAAGCTATTGAAGCCGTTACCTCGCATATTGGCAGTTTTCAGGTGATGGATTTTTCGGAGGTACGCAAACCCGGCAACTATGTGTTATCAGCCGGAGGCGTAAGTACCAAACCCTTCCCTATCAAGGCTGATCCCTACGAAAGTACTTTATGGAAGGCATTAAACTTTTTTTATGCCGAACGTTGCGGCGCTGCCATACCGGGCATACATGGTGTTGACCACCAGGACTGGATATGCATACACGGCGATAAAAAGATCATGGTGAATGGCGGCTGGCATGACGCAGGCGATCTGTCGCAAGGCCTGGAAAATACCGGCGAGATCACCTATGCCCTGTTAAGCATGGCCGAAAAACTAAAAGCCCGCGATGAAAACCCTGCCTTGCAGGAGCGCGTTTTGGAAGAGGCCCGCTGGGGATTGGATTGGATATTAAAAACCAGCTTTGGCGATGGCTATCGTAATACAGGCTCACTAAACAGTCGCCGCACCAATGCCATTATTGGCGATGATGACGATGTGGTAGCCATTGCTAAAAACCTGCCTATGGCTAATTTTGAAGCTGCCAGCGTAGAAGCCCTGGCCTACCGGGTATTTAAAGATACTGACCCACGCCTCGCAGCATATGCGCTCAAATCTGCAGAAAACGACTGGAAATATGCCGAAGCAGATATGGCATCGGTAAAACCATCCAAAGAAATATGGCGCGGCACATTTGACTCCGATAATGTAGAGGACGAACTGGCATCGCAAGCTATTATAGCCTCCGTAAATATGTGGCGAGCAACAGGAAATAAAAAATATGCTGATAAAGCAACTGCCCTGGCACCCATTATTATGAATGCCCAGCAGCGTAAACGTACAGATTGGGATATCCCGCTAACGGGTTTCTTTTATACCAATACGGCCAAAGAGAGGATTCTTCATTATTGCCATCGTGGTCGCGAGCAGGCCCCTACCATGGCGCTTACTGCGCTTTGTGACGCATTTCCTGATCATCAGGATTGGATGAAATGGTATTCGACCGTAACACTTTATTCGGAATACCTGAAAACCATTGCCAAATATACAGCACCTTATAATGTGATGCCGGCATCTGTATATACTGATACTGAATATGTGCATGTGCCCGAAAGCAGGCGCGAATCGTTCCGTAAGCAGGTTCTTACAGGCGTACCGCTGGGCAAAGGCCATTATCTCCGTTTATTCCCGGTTTGGATGGATTACCGGGGGCACTTCGGCACTATTTTACCACAGGCGCAGGCACTGGCCAGTGCAGCACATCTGCGCAATGATCTGCCATCGGCACAATTATCATCGCATCAGCTGGAGTGGATCATTGGGCGTAACCCTTTTTCGCAAAGCACCATGTACGGTGAGGGGTATGATTTTACACCGCTCTACACACCGTCGTCGGGTGATATGGTTGGCGCGTTACCAGTGGGCATACAAACCAGTGGTGAAACCGATGCTCCTTACTGGCCCATCCAAAATATATGGACCTATAAAGAAATATGGGTGCACCCTGTAGCACGCTGGGTATGGTTGCTAAAAGATGTTGAGGGCCCGGCACTGGTAGAAGGACAGGCAAATGGATCAGTAACATTTAACGCCATTGGCACACAGCAAAACATCATTGTAAATGCTGATAAATCCGGTCATTTTAAAGCTATGATACCCGAAGGGAAATATATTGTAACCTGCAACGGCACACAACAAACCCAAACATTTTTGCCCGGCACTACTTACCACTTAGAATGCAGAAGCGGCTTTTTGTTGAATTATGAGGTTTCCAAAACAATTACTCCGGATGGACAGATCACCATTAAAATAAGGGTACAAGGCAACGGTAATCATCATTTTGATATCCGGACAGACAACCTTTCGCTCACCGCCACCACCAAACAACTTAACCTGAAATCAGGGGTGGCTACAGATATAGAATGGCATGGCCGCATTACAGCTGACAATACCCCATGGGTAGCTGTGGTAGTACCTGACAATGATATCGCCCGGCGTAAAGAGATCAGGGGCGCGGTTTGGGAAAAGTAACCATATAATCCGCATCATCCTGATCCGCCGGCCGGCGGATCAGGATCTCTCAGTACAGTTTATCACTATACTAGCCTCATGTACCGTACTTTTCCGGTAGGCTTCAAAATACAAACACCTAACTATCAATCGTTCATGAATATTCATGGTGTTCACGGCATCGTGAACATGAACGCCTATCGTTTCCGTCAATGATCTAATACACCAATTACAAACTAAATTTTAGCTCTCTCGCCTTTGGAGAGGGCTGGCGTGAGGTAACAATCATGTTATTATCCCTTCCATACAACATATTGCTTTTAACTTTCCGTTGATATTGCAAAAGCGATAATTTTGTACTGTTAACAGCTTGTTCAAATTTATCCGGTTTGTAAAAAAATGTTAAAACGTATGTGTGTTCGGCATGCTACAACCCTAAATGTTTATATTAGCCCCTGTTAGCCGCTTTATATTATATTAATTATATTAATGATATCAAGAAAATTTTTACTCGTTGTTTCCCTGTTGTTTTCTTTTAGTTTTGCCGCCTTGGCCCAGCAGGATAGTGTAGCCTTAAATACCATCATTCAAAAAACTGCAAAGTTTCAAAGCAGCTATCCTATTGAAAAAGTTTACCTGCATTTGGATAAGCCCTATTATGCCGTAGGCGATACCATTTGGTTTAAAGCTTATATAACCGTTGAGAAACACCAGCCATCAGCATTAAGCGGGGTGGTGTATGTTGATATTATTAACAGCCAGGATTCTGTGATGGAAAGCCTGCGGTTACAGGCCAAAAATGGCTTTGCCAATGGCAATATAACCCTTACCGGCGATGCCTATAAGCAGGGCAGCTATCGCATCAGGGCTTATACCAACTGGATGCGCAATTTTGATCCCGATTATTTTTATGATCATACCATCAACGTAGGTAATGCTATTGATAACCAGGTTAACACTTTTGTAACCTATAAAAGTTCAAATAAAAAAGGCATCGTAAAAGTTGATGCCAATATACTTTACAAGGACCCTTCCAATAATCCTTATGCCAATAAACGGGTAAGCTGGCAGTTAATGCGTAATGGCGATGCCTTAACTAAAGGCAGCGGCCGTACAGATGATAAAGGGCATTTACTGGTTGATATTCCCGAAAATGATGTTGCTACCATAACATCAGGATCATTAGTAACGGCCATTGATATGGGCGAGCGGAAAACAGTAACCAACTCATTTTCATTAAGAGCCGCAATAACCGCTTATGACGTTCAGTTTTTTCCAGAAAGTGGACAGCTAACCAACGGTATACGCTCAAAAATAGCGTTCAAGGCCATCAATTCCAAAGGGCTGGGTGTTGATGTTAAAGGCACCATTACTGACGATCAGGGCACCGTTATGGCCAACTTCACCACGGCCCACTTAGGGATGGGTATATTTGCCTTAACCCCTGAAACCGGCAAGGCGTATACCGCCAACATCACTTTCCCCAATGGTTCAACAGCTACCTATAAATTGCCAAGGGTACAGGCAATGGGTATAAACTTGGCAATTTCCAGTAGCGATCCCGAAAATCTCTCGGTTAAAGTATCAGCTAATGAATTGTTTCTTCAGCGTAAGCAAAACAAAAGTTTTTATTTAGTGGCGCAAAGTGGCGGAGTTGTTTATTATGCGGCTCAAACAGTGCTGCAAAACATGACTTATACAGCCAATGTCCCTAAAAATAAATTCCCTACAGGTATCATACAATTTACCTTGTTTTCATCAGGTGGTTATGCCCTTTGTGAGCGGATAGTATTTGTGCAGCATAATGATCAATTAAACCTTACTTTAAAAACTGATAAACCATCCTACACCACCAGGCAAAATGTAAAAATATCAGTATCAGCAAAAAATAATACAGCTCCCGTTGAAGGCAGTTTTTCTGTAGCCGTATTGGACGATACCAGCATACCTACTGATGAAAATGCCGAGTCGACCATCTTAAGCAATTTGCTGCTTACGTCAGATCTGAAAGGATATATTGAAAAGCCCAACTACTATTTTAACAAACCCGATCAAGAAAAACTGGACAATCTGGATATCCTGATGCTTACACAGGGATACCGTCGTTTCTCATATGAGGATATACTAGCCGACAAAAATCCACCTGTGTATATTTTACCTGAGCAGGGCATTGAAGTATCGGGCATATTAAGAACAAACACTGGCCTGCCGGTTAGTAAAGCAAGTATACGCCTGCTGATACCTGACAGAAATTTCTCGGCCGAAGCGCTGACTGATATGTCTGGAAACTTTAAGTTTTCTAATGTGATAGTGCCCGATACCTCAAAAATAACGCTGAGCGCCCGTAATAACCCCAACAGCAAAAATTTGGTGATCAATGTTAACGGTGAATTATATCAAAAATTAAGCAAAAACCCTAACCTACCCGATGAGGTTGTAAATATTGACAGCGCAATGCGCCCTTACCTTGATAATAGCCGCAAACAGTATCAAAATTCGCGCGTGCTTAAGGAGGTAGTTATCAAATCGACCAAGTTTGAGAAGAAGCCAAGTCATAATGATTTTGGAACATTTGCAGGATTACCAGGCATGGCCGATCATGAAATATCAGGCGATCAGTTGAAGGACTGTCCGCTTTTAATAAACTGTTTAAGCACAATGGCTTTCGGCCTAACCTATGTTGATAACAACTTTTACATTACGCGCGATTATAATGCCGGCAAAAAGGTACCTGTGCAAATATATGTAGGCAGCATGCCCGTTGATGTTAACTTTTTGTCAAGTATATCAGGTGCCGAAGTGGCATCAGTTGAGATATTTTTAAAAGACGGAGTGAGCGGCATTAACCGCATGAACCAAACAAATGGTGTGTTGATCATCAATAAAAAAGTGATCAAGAAAGAAAAAATAACGCTTGCCCAACTGCAAGCCCTTATTCCTAAGCAAAATGTGGTAACCTTTGCCATACAAGGTTATAGTAAAGCCAGGGAGTTTTATATGCCTAAATATGATGTAATGAAACAAAGTTCACTCGGGATCGACCTGCGTAACACCATTTACTGGAACCCTAAAATAATAACCGATAAAAACGGTGTTGCATCATTTAGCTTCTTTAATAGTGATGCCCGTGGTACATACCGTGCCATTATTGAAGGTTTAGATGCCGAAGGTAATCTTGGCCGCCAGGTTGTACACTTTGCGGTGAAATAATTTTTTGAGATTTTGGGAACAAGGATAAAAGAATAAGGACAAAGCCTCATATTTATAAAAATAAAAGCCTGGATTAAACGTGGCCGTTGCGCAACTGAGCGGAGGTTTCCAAACAACCCAATCGAACACTGTTTGATTGGGTTGTTTTTTTCATAAGTATTTGATATTTAGTTGTTTGTTTTGTATATTAAGGACATGCAAGGCAAAAAGGATTATCAAGAAAAGCTCTTTATCCGGTTTCAGCTTTCAGACGATGTCC
>JAUCSE010000033.1 GCA_030445275.1 Mucilaginibacter sp. | reverse complement strand
CTCATATCTTTCAAACCAGGCAAAAAAGTAGCCGGTAATAGCACCAACAAAATCAAAAAAATAGGTGGCGGTATTCAAAAAGAAAAAGCGATCATCCCTCGCGGCTTTCTGCATAAGGATACCATTTATGGCCGTATTAAGCAGTTTGAAGAAGTTGCCTTATCAACCCGGTTTGATAGGTTTGCCGATATTGTGCGCCCTGAAATAAAAGCACAATTAACAGACTACGTTGATAAGTTTGATAACAAGATTAAAGAAGCTTTTAATATTAAAAACCTTGCCGCTTTTAAGGAGCAGAACGGTTACGATAAAGTAATAGTTTACCGCCATGAGCATGTTGTGCGTTATAAGCTGGATACAAATTTTAAGGCGGCGGATGCAGAGTATATAGTAGACCAGGGGATAAAGGCTATAGTGAAATCACACTTAGCAAAACATGGAAATAATGTTAAAGCAGCCTTCAATGGCGATCCTGATAACACCATATGGCTTAATGAAGCAAAGGGCATTCCTGTAAGATCAGTAAGATGCTTTACCGGTTATTCTGAGCTGCAAGCCCTGCACACCAATGAACAGGGTGAGCCTATCGACTTTGTTTCAACCCGTAATAACCACCATATCGCTATCTATCGCGATGAAAACGGGAAACTACAGGAAAATACAGTTTCGTTTTGGGATGCAGTAAAACGCCGGCAGGCAAAGTTGCCGGTAATAGCTAAACAGCCCGCTACAATATGGGATATGGTTATCAATTCGGGGTTTGATGATCAGGATTTAATGAAAGGCTTACCGCAACCTAACTGGATCTATCAAACTTCGTTACAACAAAACGAGATGTTTGTATTTGGTTTGACTGAAGAGGAATTAGATCAGGCTATCTATGCTAATAACCACGCGCTTATCAGCAAACATTTATATCGCACACAAAAAATGTCTAAAAAGTCATCAGGTGCGATTGACCTTTGGTTCAGGCATCATCTGGAAACTAAGCTTGATGATACGGCAACAGCTAAAGAATTAAAGAAATTTGTAAATATTGCAAGTTTAGGCGCTATGAATGGTATAAAAGTAAAAGTCAATAATATAGGTCAAATTGTAAAAGCTTAACATGCGAACACTTCAATTCAAAATTCAAATTCAAGACATCCAAAAGCCACCTGTTTGGCGGCGGGTATTAGTGCCTGCACAAATAACTTTTGACCTGTTTCATCAAATAATTCAGGTAGTTTTTGGTTGGGAGGATTGCCACTTGTATCAATTCTCAAAAAGTGGCTGGTCTTCGGAGGTGGTTTATAAAATCCCTGACGAATACGATGATGACCAAACAAACCAAGACAGCCGGACAACCTTTCTTTCGGAAGTGTTTACTATCGCCAAACAAACTTTCGCTTATATATACGATTTTGGCGACAATTGGAAACATCACATTGTACTAGAAGAAATATCTGATGCAGGAAAAGCTGTACCTGCGTGTTTGGCAGGCAAAGGTGCCTGCCCTCCCGAAGATTGCGGTGGTATACCAGGCTATTATAACTTGATCGAAACATTAAGTAATCCAAAACATCCGGAATATAAAGAGATGAAAAAATGGCTCGGTCTTAAAAAAGATGAACAATGGGATGTGAATGCTTTTGATATTATAGCAGTAAATGAAAACTTAAAACAATTAAACTATAGTTAAAACAATATCATAAAAATGGACTTTAATTTTAGGTAATTAAGTAAGCCTGATCTTTATGGCCAATACCTCTCACTTAAATATCCTCCGCTACTGGCGCAACAGCCTCGCCGATTCTGCCCGTGTGGTTATTGAGGTGGATAAAACCTTGCATCAGCGGCAGACGAAGTTGGATCTGAGTAAAGGTTTGGTAGATCCGGTGCAAGCTTTAGCTTTGGTTGAGGCAACGGAAAAGCGGGCGAATGAAAATAAAGGGCGTTCGAAGCGTGAGGATCCGGGCTGGGAGGTAATGGAGGAGGTTTCGGTGTTGATCGCGCCCTTCCGACTGAGTCCGGTGCCGGAATATATAGCATTATCGGGCTTAAAGGGCGTTTTTTATCCATTCTGGATCCGCGCAGTGCTGTCAAAAAATGGCCGCCTGAAGCCAGATGAGGATACTTTTCCATATATCCCACGTGATTATCTGGAGCCGCAGGTCAACCAGGAGGTCAATTATATTTTCTCAGATGTCGATCGGGTAGATCAGGCTTTCGCGCACCCCTTTAATGGAAAAGGCGACTGGGAGACTTATTTGAAATATATCTTGGTGGCTTTTGAGGTCATTGCGGAACAGCCTGCCGGTAATTATTTACCTGATAATTTTGCGGTGACGATGGACGCTACCATCGTGGTAAATGATACTCTGACCGGACCGGCGGACGAGATCATTGGCTTGTATGACTATATGATTAAGCGGGAAAAGATTCCGGCCACATTAAGCGCTTTAGCCGAAAGGAGTGAAGCTTCGCTGAAAAGTTTGCTGAATGATCAGGCTTTTGAAAAAGCCTCCGCTGCCCATCTGGGCCAGATGGCTTGTCAGTTTCCATTATCAAAGTCCCAGCGCACCAGTTTATATCATTATACCACGCTCGGTCATGGCGATATTTTAGCGATCAATGGCCCGCCGGGTACGGGTAAAACGACACTGCTTCAAAGCGTTGTGGCGACAGAGGTAGTGCGAAGTGCCATTGCTGGCGGCGACCCAGTGGTGATCCTGGCTTGTTCGGCAAATAATCAGGCGGTCACAAACATTATCGACAGTTTCTCTAATGTAAAACAAAAGCCCGGGCAGCTGTATGAGCGCTGGTTGCCGGACCTGAAAGGTTTTGGTTTATACCTGCCAGGTTCTACGCGGGAGCCGCCGCCGCATATTCCGTTGATCAAAAGGGTGATGGGTAAATTGAACGGTACCCATACGGATAAGGAGAATCAAACTTATTTAAATAGTGCCGAAGCCCACTATATCGCCCAAAGCGGGCAGGCAGGTTTGAGTATTGTAGCGATCATAGCGTGTTTGCAAAAGACTTTAAAGGCTCAGCAGAAGTTACTCAATGATGGTATAACGATGTGGCAGAGTTACCAGCAACTAACAGCCCAACTGCCGGAACTGGCTGATGACAACATTAACGAACTTGAAAGATCTATAAAAGATCTCGAGACCAATTTCAGTAATTACCTGGATACCGAATCAATCTGGCTGAAAATCTTTGCCTTTTTGAAGGTCGTTAAGGAAAAACGCGCCATACGTGCTAAGCAGCTATTTAGGGATTGCCCGGTCAACTACCAGCGAATCGATTTCTATCAGGTCAAATCCATCCAGGCATTTTTTGATGAAAAACTGGACCTAATCAAGCAGATTAAAAAAACCCAAAAAGAATGGCTGGCTTGGCAAAAGAACGCGGGGTTGGATACTGATCCATCGCAAACGACTTTCTATGAGCAACTGGAGATGGGACTCAAACATGATATGTTCCATACGGCTGTGCATTACTGGGAAGGCCGCTGGCTTCTGGCCACACGTGCAGCGGTCGAAGAAGACCGGCTTAGCCGCAACGGAGAAGGAGCAGCTAAAGAACGTTGGCAGCGTTTTGCGATGCTGACACCTTGCCTTGTGTCAACCTTTTATATGGCTCCAAAATTCTTCAGCTACTCTAAATTTATCCGCCATGATCCGGTCAAAGACGTGTACGAGGCGCCGCTTTTACTCGATTTTATCGATCTCCTCATTGTAGATGAAGCCGGTCAGGTATCGCCGGAAGTCGGGGCGGCTACTTTTGCTTTAGCCCAAAAGGCTTTAGTGGTCGGTGATATCCTCCAGATTGAGCCGGTCTGGAATGTACCCAAAAAAGTGGATCAGGCCAACCTGCATCGTTATAACGTTATTAGTAATCTTAATGATCAAAAAGCTATCGGAGATTTATACGCTAAAGGGTTTCTATGTAGCTCTGGCAGCATCATGCGCCTGGCACAAAAAACTTCCCACTATCATTTACAACCTAAACAAGCCCGGGGCATGCTGCTTACCGAACACCGCCGCTGCTTCGATGAGATTATCGAGTATTGTAACAAGCTGGCCTATAATGGTCTGCTTGAGCCCATGAAGGGGCCTGCTAAAGGTGGCTTATTTCCGCCTTTACAATTTATCCCGATCCGGGGCCAGTCTGAACCTAGTGGAACCAGTCGGGTCAATGCAGACGAAGCTCGGGCCATTGCCCAATGGCTCACGGCCAATCAACTGATATTAGAGCAGCACTATAAATTGCCGCTCAAGGACATTGTGGCCATTATTACACCATTTACCGGCCAGAAATTCACCCTGTGCAATACACTCCGCCAGGCAGGTATTAATATGAACGACCTCACTATCGGAACCGTCCACGCTTTACAAGGCGCCGAACGCCCCGTTATTTTATTTTCTTCTACTTATGGATCAAAGGATATTGGGAATAGTTATTTCTTTGATGCTGGCGTAAATATGTTGAATGTTGCAGTATCTCGCGCAAAAGACTCATTTATTTTATTCGGTTGTGAAGAAATTTTTAGACGAGAAGGAAATGCACCTTCTATGCTGTTGTACAATTATATTAAAACTATAGCTAAACTATAATAAAGTAATATGAAAGCAACAAAGCGAAAAGCCAGAAGAATAACAGACCTCCCAATAAAAAGAAAGTTTAAATAGAAATATCTGTGCAGGTAGCGAGGAAGCGTTGCTAAATTAGGTAGTTGAAACAATTGTAAAGATAATTAAGAAAGACATTGGTTTATAGTTAGTTAAGGTGTTTAAAGGTGAAATGTTACAACAGAATGGGATTGATAAAAAACTCAATGCTGTAAATGATTGATAATTAATAATTTGTTTGTGTTCGACTGACGCCAAACGAGAGAAGGGGAATTAAATACTATTTATCTTGTATGTATTTGATAATTAACAAGTTGATAGTTTAATCAAGGCGGGGTATGAGAGGGGTAATTAAGATTGCTAAAAACAAGAAATGCAAGTTGCTGATAGTTAAACTATTACAAACTTGCATTTCTGTCTAA
>JAUCSE010000088.1 GCA_030445275.1 Mucilaginibacter sp. | reverse complement strand
TCGGTATTTTTATTTTACGCGCCAAACACCCCAATGCAGAGCGACCTTACAAAGCCTTTGGCTATCCGGTTTTACCGGCCATTTATATTTTAATGGGATTGGCATTCTGTACGCTGTTAATTATATACAAGCCCCAATTTACCTGGCCGGGTTTAATTATTGTACTGATAGGCGTGCCGATATATTATATATCGCAACGGAACGTCAAGCAAAACGATGAAGCGGTTACTGGCCCTGATACCTCTGGTATATTTAACTAACCCAATGTTAAGTATTTCTTTTACGGATCATGCTTAAAAAAACAGGAGTAATGCCTAAATAAGAAGCAATGTGTTTTTGTGCTATACGCTGTTCCAGTTTGGGATATTGTTTTTGGAAGAGCGCGTACCGCTCTTCCGCTGTTTTAGAAAGGTTGGAGGTGATGCGTTGCTGGTATAAATAGAACCCGTTTTGGATCATGATGCGGAAAAAACGTTCTAACTTGGGTATCTGAGTATAAAGTTCTTCCAGTACGTTGTAGCTGAGGTAAAATACCTCCGTATCTTCTAGTGCGCTGATGGTGTAAAAGGCCGGCATTTGCCCCGAGAAACTGGCAATATCAACGGCCCACCAATTTTGTGGACTAAATAAAATGTTGTGTTCCTGGCCTTCGCTGTCGGTATTAAAAATACGCAGGCAGCCTTTATTTACAAAATAAATGTTACGGCATATAGTGCCGATAGGTAGCAGTACCGTTTTCTTTGCTACAGGTTTTCGCTGCAGCTTGGCTATAATATGTTCGGCCTCTGCAACATCAAGCTTAATGTGCATGGCAAAATTACGAAGGATGAGCTGGTACATTTTATTTTTAAGTAAAGATAAAATGTACTAGCCATTTATCCTACGCCGCTTTAATAGCTGCTCAATTACTTCAGTGGCCCAAAGAAACTAACCAGACGGGTGATCTGGTTTTGCTCGTTAAACTCAAAATAGTCGAACCCTTCTTTGGTTTCCCCGGGTAGAACTACGTTCCAGGTGTAGCGGCCCACATTGTGGTGATAATCTGGCAATGTTAAAACATTAAAGGTACGCACGGGGATCTTTTCTAAGGAGGCCTGAGCCAGTCCGGCAATACCATCTACACCTGTTATACCTTCGAAATTAGGGTCGGTATAAGTGGCATTTGTGGCCCAGCATTCGGCAAATCCGGTTTTATATTGCTCTAGTGTTTTCCCGTTCCAGGCTGCCACATATCTTTTGATCATTTCTTCAACTGATGATATCATATTAATTAATTTAGTGTACTGCAAAGGAAGCGCACCGCATCGGGAATAAAATTAAAGTAGTTTAATAAATAAAGATATTACGCGGGTATTTGCTGGATAATAAGATCGAAGCGGACGATTTTAAAACAGTCAAGCGCGAATACGCGGGTAAGATCAAAAAACTTATAATTATCCGCCCTGATGTTGATCTGTGCCGAAAGATATAGGTAATATTTAGATTAACAGAAACTTACGTGAAAATAAAGACGGCACAGAACCGAACTTTTCGCTTCTGTGCTATCAAAGCTGCAATTACCTATTTAATTACCAATTCGTCCTTTTTCTTCATCGGCTCCACTTTGATGACTTGCCGATTTGAACTTGCTGCTTCCAAAATTATACGTAAAATTAAGCCGGGCTATTCGTGTGTCGTATTTCTGGTAACCATGAAAATGACTACCCTCGGTATCAATGATCACATCAGTTTTATTTCCGTTAAAAATATCGTTAATCGACAATTTTAAATTAGCCCTGCCTTTCCAGAATGAATGGCTGATCCCTGCGTCTACGCTGGAAACAGGCCGGATATGGTATAACCCTTCGATGGTTGGAGATTGATATCGTCCGTTTAATTCGAACTTGTCGTTTTTACTCAATTGAACAGTTTGAGTCGCTTTAAAACTGTAGGAAAAGCCTTTGATGCTTTGATCGCTATTAAATGAATCGCCTGCATTGTAATTGTTATAAATTAAATAGCCATTGACATTGCCGCTCCACCAGCTGGAAAAAGTATAAGAGGAGTTGATATTGAAACTGTACCGATCGAGAGATTTAAGGTTTGTGAAGGTTTCTGATGATATTTTTGTGAGGGTGTCTGTGATCACCGTTTCTGTGTTTACATCAGTTGTATGACTGTAACTTAATCCGAGGTTAATTTGATGGGAGGTATAAGCCACTTCAAAATTATTGGTGTACTGTGGTTTCAAAAATGGGTTTCCAACTTCCCGTGTGTAAGGATCAAAGTAATAAATAAAAGGGTTCAGGCTTTGGTAATTCGGCCGGTCTATCCGGCGGTTGAAGTTAAAGCTGATCTTATTATTTTCATTAAAGGTGCGATTAATGAAAAGGTTCGGAAAAAGATCAAGGTATTGCCGGTTAACAGGATCGGTGTTTCCGTTGATTAAAGTTCCCAGGGAGCTGGTATGTTCGGCGCGAAGTCCAAGCTGAATGGTAGTAGACATAAGTGTTTTTGTTATATTTAGATAAGCAGCATCAATCTTTTCCGTATAAATGAATTGATTGCTTAGTTGCGTATTGTATATGTAATTGATGTTGTCTGAACTGGTTTGTGCCTGAAGATTATTATCCGTTTTGACATCGCTTAGCTTTATACCGGTTTCCAGCTTAAGCGTTTTCCCGGCAGGATATATATAATCAGCTTTGGCTGTATGTACGTTGATATTTACAGGCGTTTGCTGACGCAAATAATAGGGCGGTTGTTGCTGATTGCTATCAGCCAGATAATAAAATGTATTGAATGATGCATTGCTGTTGTTTTTATATTTAATAACATCTATATCTGCGCTTAACAATTGGCCGGCAGTGTCTATATGGAACTGATCATTCAGATTGATGCCTACATTGTGCTGGTTGCGGTTGTCTTGTGAAAAGTTACTTTGGGCGGTAGCATTCGCCTGTGCCAGGTTGTTCAAAGTTGACTTCCCACTATTAAAAATATCGGAGGAATTGGAGTATCCATTCAGGACGATGCCTGCAGTATTATCTTTCCCGGTTTCATAATCAGCACCCAGGCGATATGAATTATTATGGAATGGATTGCTAAGGGTATTTCGCTGCGAATAATATGATTTATAACCGGCGCTATCTATCACCCGGTCAGAGGCTTGCTTTATATACCTTTTGCCATCGGTATGACTAAGATTAGTAAACACATTGAGTTTGCCCGATTTATGGTTGAGTGACAGACTACCGTTGTCTGCAAAATAATGACCTTGCGCAGTTCCAAGAACAAGGTTGCCGTTAGTACCTGCGCTGCCATTCTTTTTAAGTTTGATGTTGATTATCCCGGAATTCCCGGCGGCATCATATTTAGCAGAAGGATTGCTGATAATTTCCAGCGCCTGAATGGTATTACCATCTGTGGAACGCAGCAAGGTGGCCAGTTGATCTGCCGATAGGTAAGTTAATTTGTCATTGATCATTACGGTTACCCCGGCCTTGCCATTTAAGCTAATATTGCCGTCTTTGTCAATAGTAACGCCTGGCGCACGCTCCAGTATATCAAGTGCATTATTACCGGCTGCCAATGTACTACCGGCCACATTGACAATGAGGCGGTCCGCCTGTTTTTCGATCAGCGGTCTGGAGCTGCTGATGACTACGGTTTCTAATTGACTGCTCGATGTCTGTAGGATCAATGGCGCGACGGTAACATCGACGACTTTCAAATTAATCGGAGGGCTGAATTTTGTTCCGAATCCAACGGCCGTAGCTTTAACCAGATAATGCCCGGGATTGACCCTGGAGAATCCGTAACTGCCGCTTGCTGTGCTTAACGTCGACTGAACGACAACGGAATCTTTTGCTTTGAGTAGTGCCACGGTAGCATAATCAAGTGCTTTGCCATCCGCGGTTAACAGCAACCCCTTGACTGCATTTACATTTTGAGCTTTCACGCGGGTTGACAAACCTGGAAACATTAATAAAAATAGAATCGCAGAAATACGGGCCATCGATCTTGAAATAAACGGAAGGCGAGGCTTGAAAAGCCATATTAAACAAAGTGTGAAATGTTTCATTTTTGATTGTTTTCACCGAAAGTATGTAGGCCAATACCTTCCCAAAAAGATATTAGCTAAACGGCATATTATGGCCGCTAAAGTGTATTTTTAGAGGATATTGCAGATTGTCGGCATTGATTGCTGGTTAGCGGCACAAAAATACCGTTCATCGAAAATATAGCTTGGTTGTTAAACAACACTGTAAATTTGAGAACCGAACATAATCCGGACAGTTAGGGTTAATAATTAACTTATGAAGGTTACCACAGCAAATTTTTATTCATTCTATAAATATCCGGTACAGGATCAAGGTGGCCGTCTGAACAGTTTCCGTAATGCCTTTACTACGCGCATCTCTTACCACATAGCCTTCTGGGTGATGCTCTTTTTGCTGAATGCGGTTTCTGAAGGATACTTAACCGGTGCATTAGGAAATAATATTATTTGCTTTGGCGTTCGGCTTCCCTTTTTGTTAGCGGTAGTATATTTTAACTTATATGTGCTGCTGCCCGCTTATTATTATAAAGGCAAACTGACTCCTTATTTAGGATGGCTGCTGCTATGTGCTTTAGGTGTAAATGCTATCAATCTTTTATTTTTCGGGGTGCTGATGAAAGCTGGCATATTACCGCTTGCATTAAAAGCTGAATCGCAGTTTACGGCATTCAGTTTTATCGGTAAGGAATTTTTCATGATAACCGTTGTGGGCTTATCTACCGGTATCAAACTTTCCAAAGATCACTTTCTGCAAAGGCAAAAAGCAGAAATGATGGAGAAAGAACAACTGGCCACAGAACTCTCTCTATTAAAGTCTCAACTTCAGCCGCATTTCTTCTTCAATACGCTAAATAACTTGTATGCACTAACACTTAAAAAATCTGATCTTGCACCTGAGGTTGTATTAAAGCTATCAGACTTTATGGGTTATGTTCTCTACGAAACGGATCAGGAGAAAACTTCGCTGATGAAAGAGATCAGCTACATTCAAAGTTATATAGACCTGGAAAGTTTACGGTTCGGTGTACGGCCGGAGGTTATTTTTGAGATCAGCGGCAAATGCGAAAATATACATTTACCGCCTTTATTGTTATTGCCCTTTATAGAGAACAGCTTTAAGCATAGTTTGAGCAGTGCTGCGCCGGAAGTTAAGATCCTTATTGAGCTGAAGGTTTATTCAGACAAGTTGAGCCTGGTAGTGGTCAATCCTTGCGCCGAACCTATTCCGACTGCAAAGAAAGGGATCGGGCTGCGTAATGTAAAACGCAGGCTGGATCTCATCTATGATCAATCTTACCAGCTATTTCAAGAGCGGGCGCACAATCAATTCACTACTAAACTGGAGATCCAATTACTTTGATAAAATGTGTAATCATTGATGATGAACCGCTGGCTATTGAAGTCATTCAATCCTATCTCGGAAGAATGGCGGATTTTGAGCTCATGGCTTCCTTTACCAATCCGGTGGATGCATTGGCTTATGTACACCGGAATAAGATCGACCTTGTTTTTCTGGATATAGAAATGCCTTTATTCAACGGACTTGAATTTGCCAAAACACTTAGCTATAACCCGGCTATTATCATAACCACGGCTTACCGGGACTATGCCGTAGAGAGTTTCGAATTGGAAGCTGTTGATTACCTGCTTAAGCCTATTGCTTTTCACCGTTTTATTAAAGCCATCACTAAAGTAACTAACAAAATAGCCGGTACATCTGCAATCCATGAAGATATGTTTCCTGGAAATGTGACAGGTGAAAATGAAGATTTATGGGTTAAAGTTGACAAAAGATTAATTCGGATAGCAATATCCGAGATCTTTTATATAGAAAGCCTGAAAGATTATATAAGGATTAAAACCAGTTACAGCGAATTCATTACTTACCATACGCTAAACGGCATTATGGAAAAGCTTCCGGCAACAAAATTCTTTCGTATTCATAAATCTTATATTGCTGCCATCCAACGCATTGATGCCATTGAAGGAAACATGATTATGATAGCAGGAAAAACTTTGCCCATTGGCCGGAGCTACCGCGAGGAATTAATTGAAAAAACCCAGACTAAGCTCTGAAAAATTGTGTTGACCTCAGGAGGAGTTGGTTATAAACTTATTTGTTAAAATATTTACCGTATTTTTTGAGTATACAGTTAGGCCTACCCTCATCATAACTGGTTGCTTTAGCTATTACTATAGCCTATTACAAATTTCTATTACAAATTAATGTGTCTTAGTTTTAATTTTTAAATATGAAAAAAATAATTTTTGCCGTTTTCGTGTTGTCGGCGGTACACAACATGGTTTATGCTCAACATTTCAAAGTGAGCTATGCAGATACAGTTTTTAAACAGCCATTTACAGGCTATGTGTTTCTGTATTTGTCATCGGAAAATAAAGCCCCCAAAGATGCGGTGGTCGGACTAGATGTTTTTCCTTGTTTTTCCATGTATGTTAAAAATGTCAAACCCGGACAATCTGTTATCATTGATGACAAGGCGGCATCTTACCCCACTACATTATCTAATATAGCTCGGGGTGAATATTATGTACAGGCTATTTGGGACCGTAACCTCGGAGGCCGGGCAATTTCAGAGAGCCCCGGCAATCTTTACAGCGTAACTCAGAAAGTAAATATTACGAAAGATTATTCTAAGCAATTTTCTATCATTGCCACAAAAGTGATACCTGACCAGGTGTTTAAAGAAACACAATACGTCAAAGAGATCAAAGCTCCCTCTGCTTTGCTGAGTAAGTTTTTAAATAAACAGACAACAATCAATGCGGCCATACAGTTACCTAAAGAATATTTTAGTCAGCCGAATAGGAAATTTCCGGTAGAATTTTTTGTATTTGGTTATGGTGGTGATTATCACAGGCTTTCTGGTAATCCCTATGAGGCCAAGCCTATTGATACCAGTGCCTGCATCATAGTATATCTTGATGGTAATTGCCCTTTGGGCCATTGTGTTTATGCAAACAGCGAAAATAATGGGCCTTGGGGCGATGCTTTGACCACAGAGTTTATCCCGGCCTTGGAGAAACAATATCGTTGTAACGGTGCCATGCTCTTAACCGGGCACAGCAGCGGCGGTTGGACTGTATTATGGCTTCAAACACATTACCCTAAAGTTTTTGATGGCTGTTGGTCCAGCTCGCCCGACCCGGTAGATTTTACCTGTTTTCAAAAGGTAAATTTATATACAGATCGTAACCTTTATTACGGTAAGGACAGCGTATTGAATCAGGTGGGTACCGTGGCCGGATTTTTTCCGTGGTTTAGCATGAAGCAAGCCGGTCAGATGGAAGGGGTTATATACCGTGGTGAGCAAATGCATTCGTTTAATGCCGTTTTTAGTAAAAAAGGAACCGACGGACTACCGCAAAACCTTTGGGATTCGCAAACTGGCGTAATTGATCATGCTGTTTTTGAACATTGGAAAAATTACGATATCAATGCTTATATACGCAACAACTGGCAGGAGATTAAGCCCGACCTGGAAGGTAAAATACGTGTATCAGTAGGTGAACAGGATAACTTTTTATTAAATTATGCGGTGGCTATCATGGATACCACGATGGCCAAAATAAATTCCAAATTTGTATTTGGTTACTATCCAGGTGACCATTTTACTGTCCAAACATCGCAATACAGGAAAGATGGCAATCAATTCCTGGAAAGGAAGTATCGGGAATGGAAGATGAAGCATCCAGAAGTGAGTAACAAATAACGTTTAAATAGAACAAGTCCTGCTGAAATATCGCTGGTCACAAGCTATCGCAAATTCGAAAGCAGTAACAGCGCTATATCGAACACCGGATCTGAAAAACGAAACGATCATTACTTTAAAGATGTTAAAATGCCTTTGTTGAACAGCAAGGGCTTTTTCATTAATAGCAATCGCGCTTTATAAGGAATGGCCAAGGGTACCTGCGGTGTTCTTTCTTTATGAGACAAATATACCTATTTATGGAAAATTTATACTTTATTAATATAGTTTTTAGGGTATAAATTTGTCTTGTTAAAATAATAATGATGAAAGCAATAATCTTAAATGAGTTTGGGGGAGTAGAAAACTTCCAATATATAGAAGCAGAAGAACCACAGCCCGCTCCCGGCGAAGTACTGGTAAAGATAGCGGCCCTAAGTATTAACCCGGTAGATGTCAAAACCCGTGCAGGCTTTGCTATGGCTGGCAAGCTCAAAGACCAGATGCCGCTTATACTGGGTTGGGATATATCCGGCACGGTGACCAAAGTGGGGGAGGGTGTAACCCTGTTCAAGACAGGTGATGAAGTATTCGGGATGGTGAACTTTCCCAAACACGCCAGGGCCTACGCCGAATATGTTGCCGCACCGGCAAATGAACTGGCGCTAAAACCGGTTGGCATAAGCCATAATGAAGCTGCCGCTGCGACGCTCGCTGCACTTACGGCTTACCAGTCTATTACCCATGCTATAGGCGGTATAAAGCGGAGGCAAAGAGTGCTTATACATGGTGCATCGGGCGGTGTGGGGCATTTTGCCGTGCAGATAGCCAAGCACCTGGGGGCTTATGTAATTGGCACTTCTTCGGCCGCCAATAAAGGTTTTGTATTAGGGCTTGGTGCCGATGAGCATATAGACTATAAAACGCAGCGTTTTGAGGAGGTTGTAAGCGATATTGATGTGGTGCTGAACAGCGTGGGTGGTGATACCCTAGACCGTTCGCTTACCATCTTAAAAGAAGACGGGCATATCATCAGCTATCCCAGTGGGGGCAGTACCCTTACTAAAGATAAAGCAGCCCAAGCGGGAAGGACAGGTCATGTATTTATGGTGTGGCCCAGTGGTGAAGATATGAAGGCTATTGCCGCTTTACTGGAGCAGTACATTATCAGGGCAAAGGTGTCACAATCATTCGCCTTTCGCAATATGGCAGCAGCCCACCTGCAAATGGAAAGCGGGCGTACCGTAGGCAAAATAGTAATAACCCTTTAATTTAAATATCATGAAATTCATTATAACACTCCTGATCGTATTCGTCGCACTTTTTCAGGCACATGGTCAAAGTACGCAACCCAAACTTGAAATCGTAGGGCAGTTGCCCATACGTCCTGCCAACGTAGCTGTCTCTAAAAGCGGACGTGTGTTTGCTACCATAAATTTTCTAGGTAGCAGCGATATCCAGCTGGTGGAAATTAAAAGCCCTACTGAATATGTTTCTTACCCTGATGCTACATTCCAGAAAAACGGAAAGCCTGCAAGCGATGCCGCGCTTGATGCCCCGCTTGGTATAACTATCGATAAGAATGATAACTTATGGGTGATAGATATGGGTCACACACTAGGGAAAACACGTATCTGGAATTTCGACATCAGCAAAAACAAACTGATACAAAAAATTGAACTGGATTCAACTATTGCCCCCAAAAGTAGTTTTGTACAGGATATCGCCGTAGACGAAAGAAACGGATGGGCATACCTGGCTGATTTTGCAAATCCGGGTATTATCGCGGTAAATCTGAAGACCAAAGAGGCCCGAAGATTTGGAGGCCATCGGTCTCTACAACCAGAAGATATTGATATGGTGATAGACGGCAAAGTAATTAATTTTGGCGGCAAACCTGCCCGCGTTGGTATTAACCCTATTACGCTGTCTGCTGATAGGCAAACGCTATATTATGGTGCGATGAACGGAACTGCATGGTACAGCGTGCCCGCCAGATTATTCAGGGATGGTGCTCCGGATAGTGTTATAGTCAAAGCCATTAAAGTGGTGGGACCCAAACCCATAACTGATGGCGTGGCTACCGATGCAAGAGGCAACCATTATTTCACCGACCTTACCAGGCATGCCATAAGCGTGCTTACGGCAAAAGGCAAGCTGCAAACCCTTATTACCGATACCCACCTGCAGTGGCCGGATAACGTAGCTGTAACAAATGGCTATGTTTATATAAGTGTGGACCAGCTCACTACCACGCCTGCTTTTACAGGAGGAGATGATACAGGTGTTCCACCTTACTACATTTTTCGATTTAAAAATCCTGTGAAGTGATTTTTCGCCCCAAATGTTAATTAACATTTGGGGCGAAAAATATAAAAACATAAAGTTTGATTAACCCATAGCGCAGTTATCATATTTGTGGGTTGGTCTGAAAAGAAAAATGATGGTTTTTTTGGCTAGGGCAATTAAACTCTATCTCCTAATTTTTAGTCAACGCCCGATTGTCTACTATTTAAAGTAAGATTTGATGTTGATTTCATCCTTTCCTGTCTCAGAATTAATGTCTATATCAGAAAATATACCGCCATTGAACCTTGTATGTAAAATGGTGTAATAAGATACCTTCAATCAATAGAGGGTCTATAGCCCTAAAATTGATATTCGTATCATTAAAATGTGAATCAGTTAACTCCAGAAATTTCTGTCCCATACTTTCATGGGCATTATGAATTCTCCGCATTAAGGGACTTTTTCGTGAAATTCCCCAAAGTATCAACGATTGCATTTCCAATTCAGAGAAGAAGAATTTGAATTGATTTTGAAGAATGTTAGGGAATTGATTAATTATAGCGTTTAGAACCTTTTAAGTATTTTTTACTGTTTTATCCCAAAATTCCCTGCTGGTATAGTAAAAGGCGATTTCAGCTTCTTAAATTTGACAATTTTTATTTTTACCCCCTGTGATTGCTCCCCAGTCCCCCCTTTGGTTTCCGTATTCGCTGCGATATTTGGCATGTTCGTCGATATTTACCGTTGACGTATTATGTGACGACGCGACCCGGTACAATGAGGCTATAAATTATTAAAAAAACGGCGCGGGTAATGGCAGTATTATGAAAGCCATTACCCAAAAGGCGGCGGAAATGGGTTGTGACAAACCTCATGCATCTTTTGGCCCAGCCACACTGGCGGAGCTGTGGCAAGCGGATAATGGAAACCTTTTTAGTATAAATGAAGAACAATGAATTTCATGAACAAATTTGCGTACTTGTTACTGTTAACTGTAAACATATCATCTAACATGTTCGCTCAAACAAAAACAGCGCTTAAGCCCTTGTTTGATGATCCGGTAGAGCATGGTGCTGCAGATCCGGTGGTGATCTACAACAAACAGCAAAAGATGTGGTGGATGTTTTATACCAATCGTCGGGCCACATTAAATGATTCAACCGGAGTTCAGTGGGTGCATGGTACTAAAATTGGGATAGCCGAATCAACAGATGGCAGGACTTGGAAGTATAAAGATACCGCTAATATTAATTACCGAACTAACCCTGGGTACACATTTTGGGCTCCTGATATTATAGAGAATAAGGGCTTGTATCATATATACCTTACCTATGTCCCCGGAATATTTAAAGATTGGGAACATCCGAGAGAAATTGTGCATTTAACAAGCGCTGATTTGTTGAACTGGAAATTTGAGGGCATTTTACCGCTGGGTACGCACCATGTGATTGATGCTTCCATTATTAAAGTTTCCGAGGGATTATGGAGACTGTGGTATAATGATGAAAAGAAGGGTAAAGCGATATCATATGCAGAAAGTACTGACCTGTACAACTGGATAGACAAAGACACCGCCATACCGGCAAATGGCGAAGGTCCGAAGATCTTCAGGTGGCAGAATAAGTTTTTCATGATCGTAGATGTATGGAAGGGGATGGAAGTGTATAGTTCCAATGATTTACTGGCATGGACTAAACAAGATGAACGGATTTTAGAAAAACCAGGTAAAGGCATTGACGATCAGGCTATTGGCGGCCACTGCGATGTGGTGGTAAATAACAACAGGGCTTATGTGTTTTATTTTACGCACCCGGGTAGGACGATGGATAAACCTGCGGTAAGAGGTTCCTTCGAAAGCAAACGCAGTGTGATCCAGTTGACTGAGTTGCATTATCACGATGGAGTAGTAACCTGTAATCGTGATGAACCTGTCAACATTCATTTGGTGAATAAATAATTTTAGATAGTTTTTAATACAAACAAGAGGCAGAATGCTTAGAAGAAGCATTATCAGTTTTGTTGTTTTGCATTAATTATTGTTATAATAACAATAATTAATGCAAAATTATTCTTTTCAGTTGAAGAGGTGAATTAGCTTACATGCTTATATATTGTTTTTTGAAGCTTTTTTACTAGTTTACTAAACTCTTATACATTTTTTTATAAAAATATAATTGTTATTTATACATTTATAATATAAAATAATTATCCGAAAGTCATCGGATAGAACCAATATGAACTTAGTACGGTTATTTCTTGAACGTTGTGCTAAAAACAAATTAAAAAAGTGAAAATTAAGACCGCTCTTTATTCAGTTGACAACAATTTATGATAAATAACCAATAAACTTTTGTATTTAATCCTATATCAGTATGAAATATATTTTTAGCATAACCCTGCTTTGTTTCTGTTTGGCAGTGGATGCTCAAACTTATACCAGGACAACGTTCGGTTTTAAAACATCTGTAAATAATACCAATGTTGAAATTCAGTTTTTTACTCCTCGCATTGTAAGAGTATTTAAATCGCCATCAGGAATAACAGCTGTTAAGAAAAGCTTATCCGTTATTCAGGAACCACAAAAAGCGACGCTGAATTTTCAAACGGATGCGCATTCTATCACCGTGCGCAGTAGCGCCATCCTGGTAAAATTGAATAAATTAAACGGACAGGTGACTTTTAGCAATCTTAAAGGCGTTACGCTTTTAAATGAAAGTACTGAAGGCGTAAAGTTTACTCTTTTTAAAGATTCGCTCGAAAATACTTTTAGCGTAACTCAGGGTTTTCAACTGGAGGAGGGAGAGGCCATTTATGGTCTTGGGCAACATCAGGCGGGTATCATGAACCAGCGCAATCAGCAATTAACCCTAAAACAGGAGAATATGCAGATAGGCATACCCTTTATGCATTCGTCAAAAGGTTATGGCCTGTTTTGGGATAATTACTCGGCCACTGTTTTTGATGATAACACAACCGGAACTTCTTTTTCATCACAAGTAGGCAATTGCGCCGATTATTACTTTATCTACGGGGGTACTCCTGATCAGGTAATAGCCGGTTATCGCCATTTAACAGGCCAGGCTCCTATGTTTCCGCGTTGGGCATTTGGTTACTGGCAAAGCCGCGAACGCTATAAAGCCCAGCAGGAGGTAGTTGGCGTATTAAAAAAATACCGGGAACTGCAGGTGCCTATTGATGGCATAGTGCAGGATTGGCAATATTGGGGTGTGGATGATGCGCAATGGAATTCGACAGAATTTGGTAATCCCAATTATCCAAATCCCAAAGTAATGATTGATAGTGTACATCAGTTAAACGCCCATATCATTATATCGGTATGGCCGTCATTCGGTAATAAAACCAGAATCTGGGCCGATATGAACAAAAAAGGTTTTTTGTATAATAATTTCTTAACCTGGCCACCAACAGCAATAGTGCAACCATATGATGCTTTTAACCCGAAAGCCCGTGATCTGTGGTGGAGCTATGTGAATAAAAATATTTTCTCCCTCGGAATGGACGGCTGGTGGCTTGATTCTACAGAGCCTGACCATTCAAAACCTAAAGAAAGTGATGATAATACGCCAACCTACTTAGGTACATTCAGAAAAGTACGCAACGCGTATCCGCTGGTACATACCGGTGGAGTATATGAGCATCAGCGCGAAGTAAGCTCAGATAAACGAGTGTTTATCCTGGCCCGTTCGGCTTTTGCCGGACAGCAGCGCAACGCGACAACCGTTTGGTCGGGTGATATCCGCTCCGATTGGGATGTATTCCGTAAACAAATATCAGGCGGACTTAACCTTTCGCTATCGGGCATCCCATATTGGAATACCGACATCGGTGGTTTTTTTGCAAACGGGTTTTCACACGATGGAGTGAAAAATATTGGTTATCAGGAGCTGTATGTACGCTGGGCACAGTTTGGCGCATTTTGCCCAATGATGCGCTCGCACGGAACCGAAACACCAAGAGAAATTTACCAGTTTGGTGCAAAAGGATATTGGGCTTATGACGCGATCGAAAAATACATTAACCTGCGTTACCGCTTATTACCTTATAATTATTCTAATGCCTGGAGCATTACAGCAAATGGTTCAACCATGATGCGTGCATTGGTAATGGATTTCCCGGAGGATAAAAAAGCGCTCGATATTAATAATGAATATATGTTTGGCAAAGCCTTCCTGGTTTGCCCGGTAACCGATTCCATGTACACGAGCAAAGTAAGCAGTAAAACCGATTTCGATCATATTAAAACACAGCAGGTATACCTGCCTGCCAACCATACCTGGTTTGACTTTTGGACGGGCGATCAGCTTCAGGGTGGC
Source organism: Mucilaginibacter sp. (assembly GCA_030445275.1). Taxonomy (GTDB): domain Bacteria; phylum Bacteroidota; class Bacteroidia; order Sphingobacteriales; family Sphingobacteriaceae; genus Mucilaginibacter. The sequence continues at coordinate 90,021 of JAUCSE010000088.1, read as the reverse complement.
CAGTCTGTTACAAAGGCAACCCCTGTTGATGTTATGCCTTTATATGTAAAAGCGGGCTCCATTATCCCGATGGGACCATTTCAGCAATACACAGGCGAAAAAGACCTTAAAAACATCGAGCTAAGGATATACCCCGGCGCTGATGGATCATTTACTCTTTATGAGGACGAAAATGATAATTACAATTACGAAAAAGGTGTTTATGCTACCATTGAGTTTAAATGGAATGATAAAGTAAAAACACTGACTGTTGATACCCGTAAAGGAACATATCCCGGCGTATTGAAAGACAGGGTTTTTAATGTGATCCTCGTCAACGCCAATCATGGTGTTGGTGCCGAAACAATAAAACCTGACAAAGCAATAGTATATAGCGGACTTAAAAAAGTGATTCAGTTTTAAAAAATGAAAAAACAGGTAATTTACTCCTTTGGTACAATACTGTATGCATTGCTGGCATTAAGCTGGACTTCAAGTAGCGGCAACAATCAGAAAAGCCATCTTATATCTGCCAGAGATTCATCTTCCTCCAAGAAAACCTCAGCCGGTAAACCCATCAGCCCAGATTTGTTCGGGATATTTTTTGAAGACCTGAGTTATGCCGCCGATGGTGGTCTTTATGCCGAGTTGATACAAAACCGGTCGTTTGAATACAGTCCGGCTGATAGTAAAGATTGGAATCCGCTTACCGCCTGGGAATATATTACTAAGGGCTATGGCTACGGAACAATCTCTGTGGAAACAACGACCCCTGTATCAATAAATAATCCACATTATGTTGTGCTGAATGTGGAAGAGGAGGGGACGGAAGGGGTAGGTTTAAGCAATTCAGGTTTTGATGGTATTGTGTTGAAAGCTGGCGAAAAGTATGATTTTTCGGTTTTTCTAAAACAGCTTTCTGATAAATCAATTCCGGTTCTGGTTAAGCTGGAAGGTAAAAAGGGAACTGTATATGGCGAGGCCACCTTTGCAACCCAAACTAAGGATTGGAAAAAATATACCACGACAATTACTGCTACCCAAAGTGATGATAGTGCCCGCCTGGTTATTGTTGCAAAAGCCAAAGGAAAACTTGCCCTGGATATGGTATCGCTTTTTCCTCAAAAAACATTCAGGAACAGAACTAACGGACTTCGGCCCGATATTGCACAGGCCATTGCCGATCTGAAACCAAAGTTTATGCGTTTTCCGGGAGGTTGCCTGGTTCATGGTGATGGGCTTGGAAATATGTACCGCTGGAAAAATACGATAGGCCCTGTTGAACAGCGCATAGGGCAGCGGAATATTTGGAATTATCATCAGAGCGTAGGGCTGGGCTATTATGAATACTTTCAGTTTTGCGAAGATATTGGGGCCAAACCTGTACCTGTTGTAGCTGCCGCCGTAAGCTGTCAAAATTCTGGAGGGACCTGGCGTATAGGCGGAACGGGACAAAGGGGATTACCTATGGGTGAAATGAAAGGGTATATTCAAGATGTTTTAGATTTGATTGAATATGCAAACGGACCGGTTTCTTCAACATGGGGGGCAAAAAGGGCTGAGGCTGGACATCCTAAACCATTTAACCTGGAGTATCTGGGCATAGGAAATGAAGATAAAATTACCTCCGAATTCAGGGAGCGGTTTAAGATGATCTATGATGCGGTGAGGGCCAAATATCCTAAAATAACACTGGTTGGTACAGTTGGTCCAGGACCTGCGGGTGATGATTATGAACAGGGCTGGAAACTTGCCGATCAGTTAGCCATACCCGTGGTTGATGAACATTATTATGAAAAACCTGAATGGTTTCTGCACAATACCAAGCGATATGATACTTACGTCCGTTCAAAATCAAAAGTTTATATAGGAGAGTATGCCTCTAAGGGTAATAAATTATTTAACGCGCTTGCCGAAGCGGTTTATATGACTGCTCTTGAACGCAATGGAGATGTTGTGAAAATGGCATCATACGCGCCGCTTATTGCACGCCAGAACTATACCTCCTGGAATCCAAATCTGATCTATTTTTCAAATACAGCTGTAGCTCCAACCGTTAATTACTATGTTCAGCAGTTGTTTTCTACCAACCAGGGTGATCAGTATTATGCAGATATTGTTTCGTTTTCTGAAGGGAAAGGGATAAGGGATTCTACGCTGGCTGCATCATTTGTAAAAGATAGTAAAACAGGAGATCTTATCCTGAAACTGGTGAACGCGGGTACATCAACCACACAGGCAAAGGTAAATCTTGATGGCTTTGGTCCGATTAATCCCAAAGCAAGCCGCACCATTCTGACCGGCGCACCCGGGGCAGAAAATACTTTTGCAAATCCAGGTAATGTTATTCCGGAAACGTCAGCTTTTATGGCCGGAAAATCTTTCCTTTATGAAATTCCTCCATACTCACTCACCGTGATTAGAATAAAAAAAGGCGATGTCCTTGGAGTATCTCACTAGAAGAAAATTATAAGTATAACCAAATATGGAAAAGATATTCAGCAATAGCTTAAAGGTTTTATTAATGGTGTTGGCTTTACATGGCCGTGTTGTTGCTCAACAGGTTTCAACTGAACCGGCGCAAATATCAGTTGATTTGGCAAAACCTATAGCTCCAATGAAGCCGATCTGGGCTTGGTTTGGCTACGATGAGCCCAATTATACCTACATGAAAGATGGTAAAAAATTATTATCGGAACTGGCAGCTATGAGCCCGGGGCCCGTTTATGTACGCACCCACAGTTTACTGGTAAGTGGCGATGGTGTGGCAGCCCTAAAATGGGGCTCTACTAACGCCTATACCGAAGATGCTGCCGGAAACCCTGTATATAACTGGGCAATAGTGGATAGTATTTTTGACACTTATATCAAGCGCGGCATGAAACCGCTTGCGCAGATCGGTTTTATGCCCGAAGCGCTTTCTTCTCATCCCAGTCCTTACAAACATCACTGGAAACCGGGCGACAACTATAGTGATATTTTCACCGGTTGGGCTTATCCTCCTAAAGATTATAAGAAGTGGGGAGAACTGGTGTACCAGTGGGTGAAACATTGTGTAGATCGTTACGGCAAAAAAGAGGTAGAAAGTTGGTATTGGGAACTGTGGAATGAGCCTAATACCAGTTATTGGAAAGGAACACCAAAGGAGTTTTTTAAGCTTTATGATTATTCATCTGATGCAGTAAAACGTGCTTTGCCAACTGCCAAAATCGGGGGTGCCGATGTAACTGGTAACGGGATGAAATTCCTAAGTGATTTTATTGAACATTGTTTAAGAGATACCAATGCTGTTACCGGCAAAATTGGTGCACCACTTGATGTTATTCTTTTCCATGCAAAAGGGGCTCCTGAGCTTGCCGGTAATATGGTTAGGATGGATGTTCGCGCACAGCTTCGTAATATTCTTGATAATTTTAAGACGATCGCAGCTTTTCCGGAGGTTAAAAACCTGCCAATAGTTATCGGTGAGTCTGACCCTGAAGGCTGTGCTGCCTGTGGTATGGCTACCAATCCACAAAATGCCTACCGTAACGGAACCATGTATTCAAGCTATACGGCAGCTTCATTTGCACGCAAATATGAACTGGCCGATCTGTATCAGGCAAATCTTACAGGCGCTGTTTCCTGGTCGTTTGAATTTGAAAATCAGCCCTGGTTTTATGGATTTCGTGATTTGGCTACTAATGGTATAGATAAACCTGTGCTTAATGTATTTAGAATGTTCGGCAAGATGACAGGGCAAAGGGTAGCTGTCACAAGTAACCATATGTATTCACTGAAAATGGTTTTGGATTCCAGTATCAGAGGACAAACAGATATTGGAGTATTGGCTACTGATGATTCCCGGTCTGCGGCTGTAATGATCTGGAATTATCATGATGATGATAAACAAGGAACACCTGAGTCGATAAAACTATCAATAAACCATATCCCGGCAAAAATAGTAACCGTTACGCATTACCGTATTGATAATGAGCATAGCAATTCTTATGAATTATGGAAAAAAATGGGATCGCCGCAGCAACCAACAACTGCTCAGGTAGCCGAATTAAAAAAAGCGGGGCAGTTGCAGACAATAGGCAAGCCAGTAAAATCAACTAGCAAAAATGGCAGCTTGGTTACAGATATTTCATTGCCAAGGCAGGCAGTATCCTTAATTAAGTTAGACTGGTAAAGCCTTTTTTAATGATAACAATGATTAAACGATGTTTAAAAGAGTTGCAGCGGGGCTGTTCATCAGCATTACCTACAGTACATCATTTACTCAGGAAACAGCCCGGCATGATTTGATGCAACACAATTCTCTTTATATTGGTGAGTGGGATTATCGTTTACCTTTACAGTCTATTTTCCTGATTCGCGATAGATGGTGAATCATATTATAACAACATGCCTTCGCACAATTTTTTAAAAGACCAGGAACTTAACCTATGTGCGTAACGCTTTTGGTAACAAAGACACTCCCATTAAGGTTTCGGAAGTGAAGACAGTAAGAACCGGAAATAAAAAGTAGCCTGTTAAGTAAAGTGAATTACAAAATGCATATTTGATGTAATATTAGCCGTATTGGTTTACAAATCAGATCATGCAATTAATCCGCGACTCCTTGTAATGCTAACTTTATGTTTTTTATAATGATCATGAACAGGAGATTAATAGTTCGGCTTTTTGTAAGGCTTGGTATCATCTTTCTTTTTATTCTTTTTGGAAAAGGGGGAGTACGTGCGCAGCAAAACCCATTAAAGTTCTCTTATTTAACAGTTGATGATGGGCTGTCTCATACAGATGCCAAAGAGATCAAGCAGGATAAGCAGGGATTTATCTGGATTGCTACTTTATTTGGTTTAGACCGGTATGATGGCCATGCAATTAAAAGATTTTATAATACCAACGTACCTAAGAATAACTCTTTTAGAAATCGCATCAGGAGCATGTGCCTGGATGAAAATGATAAGATTTGGCTGGGTTCTGAGGATGGTATTCAGTTCTTCGATCCTCGTTCAGAAAAATATATTGATGTTGATAATAATCAACGCAATACCGGCAACAAAACATATACCCGGTTGCTTGCTCTAAAAGGCGGCTTACTAGCAACGCTTGCCGATGACCAATTCAGATTGTTTAAGGTAAAGGGTAAAACTTTAATAAATATTACATCTGTAAACTATCCACATGGTGTCAGATTTACAGATATGATGCTTGATGAGGCGGGTAATATCTGGTTATCAAGTAATGAAGGAGCCTGGTTATTAGATCATTCATTTTATTTCAGGCATTTTGATATTACCGACGGTACCGGAAATTACTTTCATAGTTTAAGTAAAGTATTTCATAACCGGAAAAATCAACTGATCATTGTAGAAGGTACAAAAGTTATTCTAACCCAGGAAAGCACCATAAACGCGAGATTACCCAAAACACCTGCGGCCTTAAAATTGCATGGGTTACAGCAGCGTTTGATCCCGGGTTGCTCCGCTATTCACGATATCATACAGGATAAAAACCTAAATTACTGGGTTTGTACTGATGCCGGGTTGTTTTTATTGGATGCTGCATTAACTATAAAACAAACTATTACCACACAGAGCTTTGTTAATAGTTTAAATACCAATTACCTGGAGAAGATATTTATTGACCGTTCTGAATGTTTATGGGTATGCACCTTTGGCGGTGGAGTTGATTTTTGTGACCTGAACGCGAAACTGTTTTATACCTTTCAGCATAACCCGGAGGTTTCCAATACCTTATCCGGAAATCACATCAGGTCGATAGTGGAGGAATCTGGGCATAAAGTTTGGATAGGCACCAATGCCAGCGGTTTAAATGAATATGACTTCCGTACCGGCAAATTTACCCGTTATAATGCAAACGAGGGTAGTAGTATAAAATTAAAAAGTAATGAGATTGATGCTTTAGAATTAGACAATGATCATAATTTATGGATAGGTACGGATAAAGGCATTGATATCATTAACCAAAAGCGCCGTAGTCTGTGGCGTCCCGCCGGCTATGAAAAATTCCCGATTCATTCCATTGCGAGCTTAACAAAAGATTGCTATGGTAATATGTGGTTTGGTGGTTATTATAATGGGTTTGGCTGTATAACGCATGATGAAAAAAAAACTTATAAGGTTACCTATTGGGGTACGGGCTCGGGTTACCTGATCTGGGCTGACAAGAACAAACCCGAGTTACTTATTTCAAGTATTCATGGTTTGCAGCGATTGATTATTGATAGTTTCGGCCGCGTTGTCAAAACTTTCCATTACCAGGTAAACCGCCAGCCCAACTCTTTAAGTTCTAATTATATTTTCCCCATACAGAAACAAAGCGACAGCAGCTATTGGGTGGGTACCATAGGCGGCGGTTTAGATTATCTGATGTTAAAAAAGGATAATACCTATGATGTAAAAACCTATGACGGACGGTATGGTGTATTTAATGATGTGGAAAGCATTGAACTGGATGATAAAGGCAGGGTATGGATGGGGGGGAATGGCCTGGAGTGTTTGGATGTGCGTAATAAAAAGTTGGTCAGGTTTGATAAAAATGATGGTTTGCAAGGCAACAGTTTTAAAGTGGGCGCATCTTATAAGGGTAAAGATGGACGGTTATATTTTGGAGGGATCAATGGCCTTAATTATTTTTTTGCGGATAGTATCAAGATAAACAAAATAGCTGCCCATCCGGTGTTTACAGATTTGATCATCAATAGCAAAAGAGTGGTTGCAGGCGAGCGCGGATCTTCAGAAAACCCATTGGAAAAACCCATCAACTACAGTAGTAAGATCCGTTTAAATTACCTCCAGAATAATTTTGTGATCTCCTTTTCTGCTATGCATTATGCAAACCCGCAGAAGTGCCAGTACCGGTATAAACTGGTCGGTTTTGACAGGGACTGGAAATTTACAGATGGCAGTAATCCTACCGCCGCATATAACAACCTTGATTATGAGGACTATTCCTTAATGGTGGAAGCAACTAATAATGACGGGATTTGGAGCAAGGATAAAGCCATCATCTCGATTACCGTTACTCCTCCCTGGTGGAAATCAACCATGGCCAAAATAGTATACTTCATACTGTTTCTTTCCGGCCTGGTTGGCATCTATATCTACCAGGCGCGCTTGTTCAGACTAAAAAGAGAACTTGCTATACGTGATGTGGAAGAAAAAAAACGCGAAGAAATGCATCATCACCGGGAAGAACTTTACCAGCAGCAATTGCAGTTTTTTACCAATATATCGCACGAATTCAGGACCCCCTTAACGCTTATACTTGGTCCATTAGAGGGTTTAATTAAAGAAAACGCCCATGCCGCCTATCAGCATACTTATCAGGTCATGTACCGGAATGCCAAAAGACTAATTAATCTGATTAATGAGCTGATGAATTTTCGCAAAGTAGCAGACAGCGCCGTTAAGCTACAGGTAGCGCCGGTAAGTGCGGACGAATTTATCAATGGCGTATTTAATGAGTTTAAAGACCTGGCCGATAACAAACAGGTCACATTTACTTTAAATCTTGCAACGCAGCATACCTTAACCTGGCTTGATCAGCCGGTTGTGGAAAAGATATTGTTTAACCTGCTCAACAATTCATTTAAATATACCGCTACTGGTGGTCGCATTATTATGGATGTGTTCTTTGCCTTTGATCAGTACAAACCCATTTATGATGCGGAGTATAGTTTACTCAATGAATATCGTGCCGGATCATATATTTATTTCCGGGTTGCCGATACGGGTATTGGTATCTCGAAAGAATCTATCAGCCAGATATTTGACCGTTATTACCGGATCAGTAACAATCATCTTGGTTCAGGTGTAGGGCTTGCATTGGTAAAGAGTTTAACCTTATTGCATAAAGGTGATATATATGTTTACAGCGAGCGTTATAAGGGAACCGAAATTATTATAGCGCTTCCCCAGGGTGAGTTAAATTATTCATTGGCTGAGAGAGGTGATCATCGTACTGGCCAATCTGCAATTATGTTGGAGAAAATTGACCATACCGTGGTCCTTGCGCCTGCTCAGTCTGAACAAGCACGACAAGAGAGCGAGCTATCAGCTACGGTTAAACAACATGTTTTACTGGTTGAAGATAATGATGAGTTAAGATCCTTTTTAAAAGGGGTGTTGCAGCCGCAGTACTTAGTGCATGAAGCGATGGATGGCAAACAGGGGCTTGACCTGGCTATAGAAATAGTCCCGGATTTGATCATCAGCGACGTAATGATGCCGGTTATGAATGGTGTTGAACTATGCAAACAGGTAAAGGAAAAATTTGAAACAAGCCATATCCCTTTTCTTATTTTATCAGCAAAGGATGCCTTGGAAGCCAGGTTGGAAGGGCTTGAATCGGGTGCCGATTATTATTTTTCCAAGCCATTAAGTACCGACTTATTGTTGTTAACTATACATAATCTGTTTGAGCAAAAGCAAAAACTGAGAATAAAGTACACCAAAGATTATTATGCAGAAGCTACTGAATTAGTACACTCGGCTAAAGACAAGGCGTTTTTAGATAAATTAATTAAGTTGATTGAAACTAATATTCAAATGCCGGAATTGGATGTGGATTACATTTGTCGGCACATGTTTACCAGCCGTTCCAAGCTTTATCAAAAAATAAAAAGCATTTCCGGTCAATCGATCAATGAGTTTGTAAGAATGATCAGGTTAAAAAAAGCTGCCCATATCATGACCCATGAAGACGTAACCCAGATTGAAATTACTGAACGGATCGGCATACTCAGTGTTTCTTACTTTCAAAAAGCCTTCAGAAAAGAGTTTGGAAAAACCCCATCGCAGTTTATAAAAGAGGTTAAAAATAGTTAAAAGCCTGCATAACGCCTGTTATTGGCTTTTTTAAAGCTATTTGAGCGCATAATATGGACGTTATAGCGCACCTATCGGCTTGTTTTTTCTATTCATTTGTATAACCAATTGTTATTACCAAGCCATAGATTCAAAAGGATCAGCCGGCAGGTACATTAACATTTAACAACCTAATTATTTAACCAATTATTTATTATGATTAAAGACTTACATGCCGTTAATGGGGCTTTACCCATTACATTGCCATTGATTGCCAGCTTCAGGCAAATGCCCTGGCAGAGAAAACTAGCCCTTTTGTTTGCGATGTTATTTACATTCCATTCATTTATGGCCAATGCCCAGGTATCGGAGGTATCGGGCACTGTAAAAGATGAAAAGGGAATTACGCTTCCCGGGGTAAGCGTAGGGGTAAAAGGTACGACAGCCGGACAGGTTACGGATAACAATGGTCATTATTCGTTAAAAGTACCGTCAGGAAACGCTACACTGGTGTTTTCATACATTGGTTTTTTAAAGCAGGAGTTACCCATCAATGGCCGGGTAACTATTCATGTTGTTTTAAGTCCGGATAGTAAAAACCTGTCTGAAGTTGTGGTTATCGGTTATGGTACCCAGAAAAAGTCTGATGTAACCGGTTCTTTATCCAGCCTGTCATCCAAAGATTTTAAAGACCAGCCAGTTACCCGCATTGACCAGGCTTTGCAGGGCAGGGTTGCAGGGGTGCAGGTGGTTAACAATTCCGGTGCGCCCGGTGGCGATGTTAAGATCAGGGTGAGGGGTTCCAATTCTATACTTGGGGATAACAATCCGCTTTACGTTATTGATGGTTTTATAGGTGGTGATTTCAATAATCTGAATCCTGATGACATTGCTAATATTGAAGTTTTGAAAGATGCCTCAAGCACAGCAATTTACGGTAGCAGGGGAGCAAACGGTGTTGTTTTAATAACCACTAAAAAAGGAAATGCTGAAAAGCAGGAAATAACCTTTACGCCTATTTTTTATACATCAAGGGTTATCAAAAAAATGGACCTGCTAAGCGCGGCTGATTTTGCTACCACGGTAAATACCCGAAATACAGATCTTGGCCTGTCGCCTTATTTTACCCAGACACAAATAAATGATTTTAGGGTTAATGGCGGAACTAACTGGCAGGATGAGGTTTTTAGGACTGCGCCCGGGCAGGAATACAAATTAGGCTATTCTGGCGGCAATGCCAAAACACAATTCTTTATTTCAGGAGATTATCTAAATCAAGATGGTATAGTCATCAATTCAAACTATAAGCGGTATGCCCTCAGATCAAATATTAATTCACAGTTTTCCGATAAACTGGCCACCAGACTTAATATTTCAGCTATAAGGAGAGAAACCCTGAATACAAATAATCAAGGTACTGGTGGCTCTGTTAATCAGGCTTTAGCATGGGCCCCCACTACACCTGTTAGAACGGCCGCCGGAACATATACCCTTGTAGATCCACTGGGCTCTATTCGCTATAATCCGGTTGCTTTGGCAAATGACGTAGAAAGCATCGTTGACAACTCCAATGTAACTTTAAACGGAGGTGCAAATTACCATTTTTTCAAGGACCTTTCATTGGATGTGAGCTTTGGCGTTGATTATCAAAACATACAAGGAAAAAATTATTCCGGACCTTCTGTTACCAATAATATTCCAAACGCCAGCCGTACATCTACAGAATTGTTCAATTTACAAAACACCAATACATTAAACTATTCGCACCTGTTCAACAATGTGCATAGCTTAAACGTAACTGCTGTGTTTGAGCAACAGAAATATACTTCAACAGGGTTTAGCGCCAATGCTAACAGCCTTACATTTGCTAATCTGGGCTATGATAACCTTGCCTTATCTACTACACAATCGGCAGGTTCTACTTATTCAGGGTCTGCTTTAATTTCTTATCTAGGCCGGGTAAACTATGCTTATAAAGACAAATATTTGCTGACCGTTTCAGTCAGGCGGGATGGATCTTCAAAATTTCAACCCACTAACCAGGAAAGCACCTTCCCATCAGTTGCTTTAGGCTGGAAACTTTCTGAAGAACCCTTTATTAAAAAACTCAATCTTTTTGACACATTTAAGATCAGGGGAAGTTGGGGCTTAACAGGGAGTCAGGCTATTAATCCATATGCCACGCTTTCAACCTACCTAAGCGATGCCTTTTCTGCCGCTAACAGTTTTAACAATACATCAGTTTCTTCAGGGATTGTACTTGGTAATGCCGCTAACCCTTTCCTGAAATGGGAAACAACACAAGCAGAAGATGTGGGCTTAGATCTGTCATTGTTTAATAACAGGCTGAGTTTTACGGCCGATGCCTATGTTAAAAATACCAGAGATCTGCTTTTATCCCTTCCGTTGCCTGCTTATGCCGGTGGGGGGAATATTATTAGTAATGTAGGAAAAATGAAAAACAGCGGGCTTGAATTTAACATTGGGGGTACGCCTGTACAATCAGGTAAGTTTACCTGGTCAAGCTCATTTAATATAACATTTCAAAAAAACCTTGTTAAAAGCTTAGGTTCATTAGCCAGCGTGTTTTCGGACAAAAGCGTAGCGAACGCTGGTGCTGGCCTGTCTACTCAACCTGAATTTATAATTAAGCCAGGTTATGCACTTGGGTCATACTGGGGGCTGAAATATTTGGGAACCTGGAAACCAAATGAAGCAGCTGAAGCTGCAAAATATGGCAATAAGCCAGGTGATTCTCACTACCAGGATTTGAACGGTGACAACGCAATAAATGGCAGTGATTTTCAGATCATCGGAAACGGTACACCTAAACAATCGCTGGGCTGGAATAATACTTTTACTTATGGTGATTTCTCAGTAAATATATTTATGCAGGCGCTGTTGGGCTTTAGTAAATTGGATTACACTTACGCCAGTTCTATAACCGCTAATGCAGATGCCAAGCAAGCTACCAACGTAGGGGTTTTGAACAGATATATACCTGGTGTTAATGAAACATCAAATATACCTGCATTCAGTTCTACCAATACAGACTATTTTGAATCAAGCCGGTTTTTGGAAAATGGAAATTTTGTGAGGCTAAAGAACTTAAATATCTCTTACCACCTACCAAAAGGCACTATCAAGAATGTAGACCTTAAGCTATTTATAGGTGCCACCAATTTATTTACTATAACCAAGTACAAAGGGTTTGATCCGGAATCTACTAATGCAGGTTCGGGCTCGGATATTACCCAAAGCATTGATTTTGGCTCATATCCTAACTCTAAGACATTTAATGCAGGTGTAGTATTCAAGTTTTAAACTTATTGAAAAAGATAAATTATGAAAAAGATTTTAATTATATTAATGATACTATCCGTGTCAGGCTGTAAAAAGGCGCTGGTAGAAGACCCTAAAGGGCAGGTAGTGGGTGCTCAGGCATTAAGTACTGTCGCGGGCTTAAATGCTGCGTTGGTGGGTACTTATAAACCATTATCAACCACCTGGGTAAGCGGATTTACTACGGCTGCAGTTGTTGCCGTGTTAATGGGGTCTGATGACTTGACCACTCACCCGGCCAGCAACAAGGCCGATCTGCGGGAGTTTGATCAATACCATGTTTCCAATCTTAACGGGAGGATGCTCAATATCTGGAACGGATGTTACAAATCCATACAGGGTGCCAATAACATCATCAACAATTATAAATCAACCACAGGTGATGCAGCCACCATTAACCAGATTTTGGGCGAAGCTTATTACCTGCGGGCACTTGATTATTACTGGCTCGTTAGGTTATGGGGAAAAATTCCGTTAATCACGTCAGAAGTTTATAGCCCTGAAGTTTTAAAGGTTGGAACATCTGCTCCTGCCGAAATATATAAATTGATTGAAAGCGATCTTTTGAATGCTGAAAAACTGATGCAAGATAAAAAATTGGATGCTGGCCGTACCTCAAAAGGTGCCGCGTCAGCGCTGTTTGCAGATGTTTACCTAACAGAAGGTGGCTGGCCCGTTAACGATAATTCAAAATACGCACTGGCTGCGGCTAAAGCGAAAGAAGTAATTGACAATAAGGCTGCCTACGGTTTCGATTTGGTATCTGATGTGAGTACGTTATGGCAGAATACCAGGTTAGGGACAACAACATCAGAAGAAGTATTTGCAATTCATAATTGCGGAACCTGTAACTGGTTTAATGCAAATGCACTTTATGGTTCTTCTGCAATGCCAGGAGAAGAAAACGGCTGGGATGATTATTTTACCGAAATCAGATTTTTCAATGATTTCCCGGCGGGGCCAAGAAAAGATGCCACTTTCCACACGGTTATTAAAAAGTCTGATGGTACAACCATACCATGGCAGAGCGATGCTGTAAAACATCCCTATTTTGAAAAATTCAGAGCCCCTGTTGAGGGAAGTACTGATGGTTCAAATGGCACTGTTCAGATGATGCGGTATGCACATGTTTTATTGATATATGCCGAAGCTCAAGCCAGGAGCGGTGCTGTTAATGATCAGGCTTATGCAAGCGTTAACATCATACGTACCCGTGCTGGTTTAGCTTCGTTGAGTGGTTTATCAAGTACCGATTTTGTAAATGCGATAATCAATGAAAGGGCTTGGGAATTTGCAGGTGAATATACCAGGTGGTTTGATATAACGCGTTTGCAGCTATTAACCCAGGTTATTGCTAATAGAGACCCGTCAGAAAATGTTCCGATCGGAACGCCGCAATACTATTTGCCTATTCCGGCCAGCGAACTTCAATTAAACCCGAACTTAGGAAATTAACAAAAAACATGAACCATAATACTGGTTATATGCAAAAGCCCGAATGAAGTATAATAAAAAAGTTAATATGATTTTGATTGGAATCGCCACCCTGGCGATTCCATCTCTTATCCAGGCACAGTCGCCTGTCACCATCAATGAAGTGGATGAAATTATTCCTACCTATCTTTCAGGGCCGCCAGATCCAAACCCTATGTTTTTCTTCGGCAAGGAATCGCAAGGGGCCGAAGGCCGTATCTATCCATATCCGCTTTATGATAACCTCACCAACAAAAAAGGAGATAAAAGTTACCACCTTGTATATTTAGAAAACGAATATGTGAAGATCGGCATACTGCCGGAAATTGGCGGACGAATATTTTCGGCATTGGACAAAACCAATAATTATGATTTTGTTTATCATCAGCACGTTATAAAACCCGCGCTCATCGGTTTAATAGGATCGTGGATCTCGGGTGGTATCGAGTGGAATGTACCGCATCATCATAGGGCAAGTACATTTATGCCTGTGCAATGGAGTAAGGAAGAAAACTCCGATGGCAGCAAAACCATTTGGGTTGGAGAATTGGAAGTGCGGCAGCGCATGCGCTGGGCGGTGGGCTACACGCTTCGCCCCGGAAGTTCCGTTCTGGAATGTTCTGTACGAATCATTAACCGCACGCCAATGGTCAATACGATGCTTTGCTTTGCCAATGTTGCAGTGCATATTAATGATAATTACCAGGTTATATTTCCTCCCAGTACCCAATGGGCAACGGGACATAGTAAACGTGATTTTTATTCATGGCCCAAACCCGATGGTGTTGACATGAGCTGGTACAAAAACAATAAAAACTCGGCCTCTTGGTTCGCTGTAAATCAAAAGGACGATTTTGTAGCCGGTTATGACCATGGCGTAAATGCCGGAACAATGACTATAGCTAATCATCATATCATTCCGGGTAAAAAATTCTTTACCTGGGGGGTAGGTAATATGTGGGATAAAATACTGACTGATAATGATGGCCCTTATCTTGAAATAATGGTAGGTGCATACTCAGATAATCAGCCTGATTATTCCTGGTTACAACCCTTTGAAGAACGGTCATTTGAAATGTCCTGGTATCCTTTTCGTGGTATTGATGGTGCAAAGAACGCTAATTTGGATGCAGCTGTTAACCTTGACGTAAAGGAAGGTAAGGCGATCATGGGGTTTTATACCACAAAGGCATATAAAAAGGCAATAGTTAGTCTTAAAGCGGGCGATAAAGTGCTTTCACAGGAAGAAATAGCTATTGATCCGGGCAAACCATACGCAAAACAGATCACATTACCCAATGGTTTGGGGGAGTATGATCTTCGTGCTTCGATCACTGCAGATGGGCACGAACTGGTTTCGTATTCTCCGGTTCGTTTGCAACCAATCGCAAAGCCTGTTGGTACTACGAGGCCGGTAAAACCAGCCGACATTAAAAACGATGAAGAGCTGTACCTGGCTGGTCAGCGTATTGACCAGTTTCACAACGCATCGCTTGATGCCGATCCATATTGGGAAGAAGTGCTGCGCCGGGACTCTGGTAACACTGCTGCAAATACCGGAATGGGTTTACTAAATTTAAGAAAGGCCCGGTTTGAAAAAGCAGAAAAGTATTTTCATAAAGCTATAGCACGCCTCACAGCGCAATATACAACACCAAAGAATGCTGAGCCACTTTATTACCTGGGTGTCGCGCTTAAAGCGCAGGGACGCATTGATGATGCGTTTACAGCTTTCTACAAAGCAGCCTGGAGCCAGGAATGGAAATCGCCTGCATATTTCTCTTTGGCCGAGATCGCATCTATAAAAGGAGATTTTACGCAGGCGTTGAATTTAGTTGATCAATCGCTTGATGCTAATGCGCTTAATGTTCGTGCTTATGGCCTTAAATCAACTTTGCTTAGAAAATTAGGTCGTGTTGAGGATGCTGCAAAGTTAGTTGCTTTTGCTATGGATAAAACTGATCCGCTTGATGTGCGGCTAATGTCTGAGAAATGGCTTGCGACACAGTCTTTAAAAGATTCACAAACACTTTTTACCACATTGATAAACAACCCGGCAACAACCCAGGAAATAGCTGCTGAATATGACGACGCAGGGCTTTGGAATGATGGCCTTACTGTTTTATCGCAAAGTATCTCAAGCGCTCCTGACAAGGCAACAATTTCTCCATTAGTTTATTACTACTTGGGAGATTTTGCCGAAAAGCTTGGAGATCATAAAAAAGCCAGGGCATACAGGCTTCAAGCAACACTTCAATCGCCTGGATATGTTTTTCCATTTCAATATGAGGCTATTGCTGTTTTGCGTCGTGCAATGGAAGTAAACCCTAAAGATGCGCGTGCCCCTTATTATCTGGGTAATTTACTTTACGACTGGCAACCTGAAGAGTCTATTGCACTTTGGGAAAAATCGTCTGTAATAGATCCTATTTTCCCGATAACATGGCGAAATCTTTCTGTAGTGTACTCACATCAGCAAACTAAGGGCTCGCGAGCAAAGGCTATAGCTGATCTTGAAAAAGCTATAGCCTTTAATAACCCTTATCCTACACATTTTGCTGAGCTCGACAGGCTTTATCAGGCTGCTGGAACACCGGTGCAAAAACGCCTGCAAGTATTGGAGAAGAATCAACAAATTATAGTTAAAAATGATGAAGCCTTGGGCAGTTTGATTAATCTTCAAACTTTTGTGGGCAAAGCCGATGAAGCCATTCAATTGCTGCATACCCGTACTTTCAGTATTTGGGAAGGTGGTAGTATGTTTAACACTGGCCAGGCATGGGCTGATGCACATTTGGTACAAGGTCTCCGTTTTTTTAGACTAAAAAACTACCATAATGCAATTCAAGATTTTGAAACGGCCACTAATCCTCCTGAAAATTTGAGGGCCGAACAAAGGCATGATTTACATCAAGCTCAATTAAATTACCTGATCGGAGATGCTTATGCTTCGCTTGGTGAGCAGGGAAAGGCTCAGGAGTTCTGGAATAAAACTATCGCTGTAGATACAATAACTAACGGTTCCGGATCCGGTTGGAGAAGAATAGGCAATAAAGATTTGGCACAAGGAGAGCAGCACTATTTTCAAGCACTGGCAAAACAAAAGCTTGGTTTAACAGATGATAGTAAGGCCGTATTTAGTGAGTTAGTGTCCACTGGAACTTCAGTAATCAACAAACTTGGTGATACCACATCAACTAACCCGGGGATACCCGGGCAGCAATCGGCAGCAGCGCATTACATCATTGGTCTTGGTCATAATGGCCTGGGCAATAAAGCTAAAGCACGTGAAGAGTTTAATTTAGCATTAAAATTTTTGCCCGATTATCTCCCCGCAGAGATCGCGCTTAGCCAACTCTGATTGGAGAAATGATTTTTATAGTGATCTAAAAAAAAAGTTTTGCATGCCGTTAATCAGCATGTTTTAGATAAAAAGCATGAATATGACAAAAACAATTATAACAACCTTATCGATACTATTAATTCTTTCGGGGCCGGGGCGGGCGCAGTTGCCTGTATTGGCCAGGCCTAACTCTCAACAGCTTGCATTTCAGGATCTCGAACTCGGGGTTTTTATTCATTACAGCATTGATACCTATGCCGCTCGTGACGCACCACAGGGTAGCACGCCGGCATCGGCGTTTAACCCAACTGCGGTAAATCCGGAGCAATGGGTACTGGCTGCTAAAGCGATGGGAGCAACCTATATGGTGCTCACAGCCAGGCATGAGCAGGGCTTTTGTTTGTGGCCGACAAAAACTACAAATTTCAGTATAACGTCAAGTCCTTACAAAAATGGTAAAGGTGATATCGTAAGAGAATTTGTAAATGCATGCAGAAAACACGGTTTAAAGGTTGGCTTGTACACAGCCCCCTGGATAGATTCGCACTGGGAAGCCGGCCAGCCGGGGTATAAAGACGGAGAAACCGGGAGGATAGATAAGCTTGATGATCCGGAGCTGTATAAAAAGGCCTTGCAGAAAGAGAAAGAGCAGATCAGGGAATTGATGACTAATTATGGTTCTCTTGTTTTTATCTGGGACGATCATTTTGGCCGCTCAGATGCGTTGGATTCTGTACGCTATGGAGGTAAATTAAGAGAGTTTTATGCAACGTTGACCAAATATGCGCATGAGCTTCAACCCGAATGTCTTCTTTTAGGTCCAGATATAGAGCATGTTGGCAATGAGAATGGTAAAGCAGGGTATCCGCTTTGGAACGCGTTGAACACCGTTGACAGCACTAAATACTCAGTTAGTACAACATACAGATGGGAGCATACAAATACGGGTGAGCCATTAGGCAAATTTTACCGGCCGCAAATGGCTCCAACTACCGTTAGCTTTAGTACCGGTGGTTGGATGTGGGCTGGGCCGCGTAAACCCCAACCACTCGCGAGGCGCATGCAAGCTTACTATGAAACCATCGGGCGTGGATCTGGCATTATCGTGAATTTGACCCCTGATAGACGCGGGTTAATTCCGGACAACCTGGTTGCGGCAGCTAAGGAAACGGGAGATGAAATTAAGCGTAGGTTTAGTAATCCAATTGCTTTATCTAATTCAAAATTGCCGGTACAAACCCTGAAATTTAATGGATCAAAAACATTTGACCATGTGGTTACGATGGAAGATCTGCATAACGGACAAAAGATTGCTAAATATACTATTGAAGCACAAATTGATGGTAAGTGGAAGATAATTGTAGAGGGACAAACCATAGGCCATAAGCGGATAGATCAGTTTGCTAAAGTTTCGGCCACGGCATTGCGGTTTACAGTTACCAGTTCTATTGTTCAACCGGCAGTGATGCGCAGTATAGCCGTTTTTAATGCAGATACTTACTAACCAGCTAATATAAAATACACTTAATTAAAACAAATTTTATCCTGAAATACAATAATCTAAATGAAAATGAAATATATCGCATTGATCGCCTTGCTACTAGTATGCAGAAGTTTAGCCTTTGCCAACACGAACAAACCCATCGCTGATACCCTTGCACACGGCAATGTATTATTTGATACTGACGGTAAACCAGTCAATGCCCATGGCCCTGGTGTTATGTATCATAAAGGTGTTTATTACCTTTTTGGCGAAATAAAAAATGGAAAAACCTGGCTTGTGCCAGGGCAAAACTGGGAAGATTACCGAGTATCAGCAGGAGGAATATCCTGCTATTCATCTACTGATCTTAAACATTGGGAATACAAGGGGATAGCTTTAAAACCAACGGTTAATGACCCCGGTAATGATTTGGATACCGGTAGGGTAATAGAACGGCCTAAAGTGATCTACAATGAACGCACAAAGAAATTTGTAATGTGGATGCACATTGACAAGAACGATTATAATTATTCACGAGGAGGTGTGGCCATAAGTGATAGTCCGGTTGGGCCGTATCAATATCAGGGAAGCGTAAAACCCAATGATCAAATGTTAAGGGATATGACTTTGTATAAAGATGAGGACGGCAAAGCTTATCTGATCTACTCTTCCGAGGATAACAACACGATGCATGTTTGCCTCTTAAGTAATGATTATTTAAAACCAACAAAAACTTATGTGAGAATATTTGAGCATAAAAGAAGAGAAAGCCCGGCAATTTTTAAAAATAAGGGAAAGTATTATTTGATTACTTCTGGCTGTTCAGGCTGGTCGCCAAATGCCGCGTCGTACGCTGTTGCGGATCATGTTATGGGCCCCTGGAAAGAAGAGGGCAATCCATGTAAGGGACCCAACTCAGAAGTGACTTTTTTTTCACAGGGAGCATTTGTATTACCTGTTGCCAGTCAACCGGGTAAGTTCATTTTTATGGGGGATGTCTGGAATAAAACTGATTTGGAAAAGTCCCGGTATCTATGGCTGCCTTTGAACTTAAATGCTGGTAAAATAGAAATTTATAACCATTGACCTGTCGTGGCCGGGCTTCAGAATAAGACAGGCAGTTCGTAAAGAATACCTGTTTGTGAATTTAGCTGCTTATCAATATAACAAGTAATCAATAAAAAATGAAAACCATTCTATCTGTAATGATCATATTGGGTCTGTATTCTGGTTACTATCATCATTGTGAGAACCCGCTACGGATCATATTCATTCTTTTTTAAACCGGTCTGATAGCCTTCCGGGAAAAGGAATGCCCGGCATCAGTTCTTGTATGCCGGGGAATGGCAAAACTCATCTTTTGATAATCGCTGAAGAGGAATATATCACGGACATGTTTGAGCCTTTCTGCGTGTCGATAATATATTGTGGATCAAATTGTTACAATTTATTTGTAGCGTCTTTTTGTTTTTTAGTGCGATTTTGAAAAGCCTTTAATTTTGCAATTAAAGGGCTTTGACACTTTTGTTAATGTAATCAGCGGAGAGCTAGGGAACAGAACCATAGGCCTCTACGCTTTACTGACGCTGTTTTTGGTAGTTTTTGAACTTGAACGCTACGAATAGCGCACTTTTTTCAATTTACCTTTTAGCGGAGAGTTAGGTTTGTGAACCTTAATTCTTGTGTGTTGATAATCAGTAATTTACATTTTAAAATATCTTTTACTCTACGAATGACGCAATAGCAAAATGACTCTAATTGTTATTTCAAATTTACAAAACTTGTTTTTTTAAATTAAGAAATTTTATTCCTATTATTTTTCAAATGATTAATAAAATAACGTTTTTGAATGAGTGATGGCACTATTTAATATAATGTTCCAGTTTATTCGTAAACAAGAGAAAATCATCGGAGACTTTCAGCTTCACTTGTTCGTTCGAAAGTTGATAGTTTTTAGTGTGCCTTTATGTTTAGAACGGAACATTTCAATCCTTTCTCTTATCAGTTTAGGGAGTTTTGAAACCGCTGGGATTCAGCTGGGATCGAACCTTTAGCTGTATGCTGTTGATTTTAAATGAAGATATTTATCTGTCTGATTGTCAGGTGTTTTTATTATCGAGAGGATGTTGTTGATTAGCTAATAAGTTGGATGTTCCGCGAGACTTGACCAGGCCTTTCCGTGCGCTTTGGAGCACCGAGTTGTGTAGTCAATTAGGCAAACCGCAATCTATAATAAACAAATTAGGATGGTCAAAGTGTTATGGATCAACTGTATGCTATTTCCGGAATGCGGTGGTTAATGGCTCCGGAATATCCAATTACCTTAATTGGAATCCCGATAAATGCTTATCTGTGCATCTGGAAAAATTTGCTGAAGGATGTAAAAATTGATTGTAGGGAAAAGTATATCGGTTTTTCCACTGACTACTAAAACACGCTGTTTGATTTCTATGAGTTAATTTATCCGAGAGCAATTGTAATAAACCTGATATACAATTCTGGTTAAGGCTTTGTTAATCTTTTATTAAAGCATTAAAAGTAATTGCAGCCGTTTAACAACATTCAATTACAAATGAGAAAAGACTTTTATACATTACTAATCATCCTGTTTTTTATATCAGTAACATCCAATCTTTTTGCCCAGGGTAATATTCGCCTGGACGAAAATTTCAAGTCGCCGGTTGTAAAATATGATAAAATTGGCCGGGGGATCTGCGATATCAAAAACTCGGTATTAACCACCCGAGATGCTTACCTATGTTTCGGCGAAAATAATTGGGCCGACTATGAAATTAAATTTAAAGGCCGCGTGCCCGATACGGCTAAGCAGGTGCAGCTTTGTGCAGGCTTCAGAGCGGCTAACCGCGATGACCGCTATATACTGATGCTTAAAGGAGGTAATGAAAAGTTTTTATACCTAGCGCGTTTGGGTTATATGGGGGCTGATGATTTCCTGGCGCTGCGCGAACTCGATTTTCACCCCGAGCCAGGTAAATGGTATGATTTTAAGATCCAGATTGCGGAAAACCGCATCCGTGTTTATTTGAACAACGAATCTCTGCCCCGTATAGATGTAACTGATAAGCTAACTGCGCTGGCTCCGGCTGGTAAAGTTACTTTGGGTGGCAGCTGGGTAGCCAATGAGTTTAAGGAGCTTACAATTACATCGATTGATAGCAATGAATTACTGCGCCAGCCCGCAAAAGAATATGCTTTGCCAGCCGTTGATAAAATTGCCCTGCGTAAAAAACAACGCGCCGAATATAAACCTATTGAAATTAAGCAAGCCGGCGAGGGCCGTACAGACATTTCGCTTAATGGACGTTGGCTATTCTCGCCGGGTTATGAAACCAGTAACGAAAACGATGCCGTATCACCCTCACATAACGACAACGATTGGCACGTAATGACGGTGCCTAACTTTTGGAATCCACTGCGGGTATGGCTACATGGTGAACGCTACAACACAGCCAGCAAGGGTGTGGCCGATAACCTTTACCAGAAAGAAATTGACAGATGCGAAAGCTATACTTTCGATTATAAGAAAACCAGCGTGGGTTGGTATCGGCAGTGGCTGGTATTACCAGAAACTATAAAGGATAAAAATCTTCAGCTCACTTTCGATGCGGTATCCAAAGTAGCGGAGGTGTGGATTAACGGTAAAAAGGCTGGCAGTCATGTAGGTATGTTCGGCGATTTTAAGCTGGATGTGAGTAGCTTGTTAAAACCCGGCAAAAACCTGGTAGCTGTAAAGGTGGTGCGTGATTATGTGAAAGATATTAAAGACGCTGATAAAATAGCCGGTGTAGCTGTAACAGTTGAAGTTACCCAAAAAATGGTGAAAGATCTTGCACATGGCTTTTTTAACGATGACCCGGCCGGGATATGGCAGCCGGTTACCTTAACCATTAGCAACCCTGTAAGAATAGAAGATGTGTTTATTAAACCCACCCTTACCGGTGCCGAACTTAATGTTACAGTTAAAAATAATTATCAAATATCAACCGTATTCACAATTTCAACTGCTATTGATGGCATAAAGTTTAAAGATGCACTTTTTAACGCAGAGTCGTTAAAACAACTGGCACTAAAACCTGGCGAAATCAAAACATTTACCTACAGTTTTGATGGTTTAAAGCCAAGACTATGGTCACCAGATTATCCAAATCTCTATAATTTTAAGTTTGATTTATCGACCACTGACGGTAAAAAGATCGATGAAAAAGTGATCAGATCGGGCTTCCGCACATTTAAGGCCGTTGGCGATTACTTCTACCTGAACGGTAAACGTTACTGGCTGCGCGGCGGGAATCAAACCGCCATGCCAGTGGCACCCAATGATACAGCTATGGCCAATAAATTCAGCCAGTTGATGAAGGACGGCAACATCATGGTTACCCGTACACACACGGTGCCGTATAATGAAACATGGATGAATGCATCTGACGAGAATGGGATAGGTGTAAGCTATGAAGGTACCTGGCCATGGCTATTCCTGGAAAGTAGTACGCCTGCCCCTGAACTGGTGGAGTTGTGGAAAAATGAGTTTTATGATTTATTGAAAAAGTACCGCAACCACCCGTCGCTTTTACTTTGGACAATGAACAACGAGATGAAGTTTTACGATAATGACCCAGATATAGAACGGGCAAAGATCAAAATGAAAACTATCTCTGATGTAGTTAAAGCCATGAGGGTAATTGACCCCAGTAGGCCGATAGTGTTCGATTCTAATTACCGACGGAACACTAAACGTTTTGGAGCTGATTTTTATAAGGATATTGATGATGGTGATATTGATGACCCGCATGCGTATTATAATTGGTACGATTACTCAATCTTCAATTTCTTTAAGGGTGAATGGCAAAAAAACAATAAAAATGACGGCCGTCCGCTAATATCCCAGGAAATGTCGACAGGGTATACGGACGAAACCGGTCACCCTACACGTTTCTATAATTATGTGCACCAGAACCCGGCTTCGTTAGTGGGGAAATTTTCTTATGAATACAATGATCCCTATTACTTTTTAACCACACAGGCCTTTATTACAAAAGAGCTGGGCGAAGCACTTCGCCGAAGCGACGACCGTTCGGCAGGGATACTGCATTTCTCTACCTTAACCTGGTTTGCCAATGTAGATATGGTTAATAAGATAAAGCCATGGCCGGTTTACTACGAAATGAAAAAGGCTTTGCAGCCCGTATTGGTTACTGCTGAACTATGGGGCAGGCATTTTTATGCCGGCATTAAACTTCCCACACAGATCTGCATTGTGAATGACAAGGAAAACGGCTCTGCACTGGGGCCATCAACCCTGGAATGGCAATTGGTGAGCAATGATAACCACAAGATTGCTAAAGGCGAAATAGAAATACCTGCGGTTGAACATTACGGCCGCAAATGGATCGATCCACAGATTACGGTCCCGCTTAATTTACCTACAAGCCGCGTTAATGGTAAATTATTACTTAAACTGACAGAGAATGGCAAAATAGTCTCAGAAAATAGCTACGACTTACTGATGATAAAAAAAGAAAGCTTAACTTCTGATGTATTAAGCAACAAAAAGATTGTCGTATTGGATCGAAACAAAGGCCTAAGCGATGCGCTCAGCTTTTTGCATGTACGTTATACTTCGGCTGCTTCGGTAGCTGATCTCATCCATCAAAAGGCTGATGTTTACATCCTTTCTGACCTGGATTCTGTAAATACCAATGCTGCCGAAACTCAGCAGATTAAAACCCTGCTTGCCGCTGGTTATAACGTGTTGATCTCAGGCTGCGGTAACTTTGTGCATACTCTTTACCCAGAATATATACGTAGCGTTGTAAAAGAAGATGGGGAAGTAGCGAATATGGAAGTCCCGGAATCTTCCGTTTTTAATGGTCTCGAGCCGCTGGATATCCGCAACTTCAACAACAATCAGCGCGAAATGCCGTCGGTAATGGCAGGTGCATTTCGTATTAATCGTAACAACAAATTGATACAGTTGGCATCCTTTACTAAAGTGCATGGTTACCTGCCCGGCGATGTTAACGCGAGGATGAACCGCCTGGATAAAATAAAAGGTTTCCCAATTGTAAAGATCATGAGTGGGGGAAAGATTATCCTGTCGCAGATGAAATTGGATAAAGCCCTTACAGACCCTGTTGCCGGAAAGTTGTTAATTAACATGCTAACCGACCTCGCTCAATAGGGTATCTTCTTATAAACTAAAAAGATTAATTTAAACATAATACCCATGAAAAATAGTTTAGCCGGTTTATTGCTCATCGTGTCATTAAGCGCTTTTGTTAGCAGCAATAGAGTGGTAGTAAAATCTGCTTCCGGGCCCATTACCACGCAAAAAGAGATTTATACGCCCGATCCTTCCACGCTGGATAAAAAGGTAATGTTTGGATACCAGGGCTGGCAGGCTACACCTAATGACGGTTCGGGCAATCATGTATGGAGGCATTGGTTTGGCCGTAGCTCACCCGATTCAGCTAATGCAAATTTCGATGTATGGCCTGATATGCGCGAGTATCCTAAAAGTGTTACCGAAGCCACCAACATGACCTATCCGGATGGTACTAAGGCATGCCTGTACTCTGCTTACCAATATGGCACTGTTGATGTGCACTTTAAATGGCTGAAGGACCATAACCTCGATGGCGTATTTGAGCAGCGTTTTGTTACCGACGTTCGCCCGGCAGGTGGCCGGAGACATTTTAACCAGGTGGTACTCAATGTTAAAAAAGCCAGCGAAAAATACAAACGCGTTTTTTGCATCATGTATGATATTTCGGGAGCCGGCCCTAATTGGAAAAAGGCACTTGTTGATGACTGGAAGCAACTTGTAGACTCATTAAAAGTTACCAAAAGTAAAAGCTATCTGCACCACAGGGGCCGGCCGCTGCTGGCCATCTGGGGACTGGGCTTTTCACACACCACTTTTGCCACAGCTGCACAAACAGATTCCCTGTTGGATTGGTTTCATGCCGGGGCACCGAAAAAATATCAAGCAACCATTATGGGCGGTGTAAATGATAACTGGTTAGCACACAGCAGTGAGTGGAAAGCGGTTTATAATAAATTGGATATTTTAAGCCCGTGGGCCGTTGGCAGATATAAGGATGATGCCAGCGCCGACCGTTTTAAAGACAATACTATAGTGCCCGGCAAAGCTTATTGCGATCAGAAAAAAATAGATTATCTACCGGTGATCTTCCCCGGTTTCTCCTGGTATAATTTAAGGCATGGCAATTCGCCCTTTAATCAGATTCCACGCAGGGGAGGGGCATTCTATTGGCATCAATCATACAACGTATTAAGCGCCGGTGTAAACATGGTTTACATTGCCATGTTTGATGAGGTTGATGAAGGCACAGCCATGTATAAATTAGCACCAACTGCTACCCAAAAGCCTTTACACGGCAAATTCATCTCGGCAGATCAGGACGGAATTCCATTACCTTCTGACTGGTATCTGCGTTTGGCCGGGGCCACAAGCGATATTTTGCGTGGCAAAGAAAAAAATACTTCAACAATACCTGCTTATCTAAAAAAGGATCAGTAGACTCTAATATCATTAAGAGATATGAATAAAACGTTTTTTTTAGGATTAGTACTGACCTTATTTGCCACATTTTGTTACGGCCAGCATCAGGAATATGCAGGTATTTTTGCCCCTTCTGAAAGCCTGGTGAAGCCATCAGAAAAGCCATACCGGGAAGATATATGCCTCAACGGATCATGGCAGTTTCAGCCGGTTCAATTGCCTGTAGGGTTCAAGGAAGGAGTTGATCCTACACCAGTACTTCCACGTGTGCAGGCTGGTGCCTGGGCTAAAACACCAATCCGTATTCCATCGCCATGGAACGTAAACAGTTTTGCAGATAACCATGGCGAGGGAGGTGATTTTCGGACTTATCCAAGTTACCCCGAAGCATGGGAAGGCATAAAAATGGGTTGGTTAAAGCGCACTTTCCATGTACCTGAAAATTGGGGAAGCAGGCATCTGGTGTTACATTTTGAAGCTATTGCCGGCGATGCAGAAATTTTGATAAACGGTAAACTGGCAGGTAGTCACTTCGGTATTTTTCTTCCTTTTGATATCGATGTTTCCAAACTGATACTTCCGGGCGAACAGAATGAGATTGTTGTTGGTATCCGTAAGGCTTCGCTTTTCGACAAAAGAGGTAATTATGGCCGTAGAACATATCAGGCGGGCTCATTCTGGGGGCAACATATTGCCGGGGTATGGCAGGATGTTTATCTCGAAGCATTACCACAGACACATGTATCCAATATTTACATTAAGCCCAAAGTACATGAAGATAAACTGGAGGTTGAGGTAACAGCGATAAATGAGGAAAATAAAAGCGTTGATGTTATTATTAGAGCCGACGCGCTTCAATGCATTAACAGAAATAATCATTCTGTTGATAATGATGCCGATCCGATTACGGGCCTGGATGCTAATGTTTCACTTAAAATCCCGGCTGTAAAAGTAAAGCTGCCTGCGCACAGCGAAACCAAAATCGTACTTACAGCTAATGTCAAGGGGCAACTCAAAACATGGTCGCCGGAAAGCCCTAACCTGTATGGGCTGATTGTGAAAACAACCATCGATGGAAAAATCGCAGATCAGAAATATATCCGGTTTGGCTGGCGCGAAGTAACATTCGACGGCAGTAAGGTATTGCTCAATGGAAAGCCAATTGTAATGAAAGGCGATTCCTGGCATTTTCTGGGCATTCCACAAATGACCCGCCGTTATGCTGTGACCTGGTTTAAGGCCATGCGCGATGCCAATTTAAATACCGTACGTCTGCATGCCCAACCTTATCCATCTTTTTATCTGGATGTGGCCGACGAAATGGGTATCCTGGTGCTCGACGAAACTGCAATATGGGCCAGTGATGGCGGCCCCAAAATGGATGATTCGCATTTTTGGGCGGATACTAAAAATCACGTTTCAGAATTGATCATGCGGGACAGGAATCATCCCAGCGTTTTTGGCTGGAGCGTGTCTAACGAAGTGATGCCTGTGGTAACCAACGTGATGCATAACCCACCGGGAGTTAAAGATACTTTGGTTAAATATTATGGTATTTGGGCAGAGATTTGCCACAAATTAGACCCTTCGCGTCCATGGGTATCTGCCGATGGGGAGGACGACGGAGAGGGGCACTTTCCCGATTATGTGGTTCACTATGGTGGCCCGGCAACTATGGACCGCGGTAAAAAGAGCGGCAAGCCCTGGGGGGTAGGCGAGGCCGGTAATGCTTATTATGGCACACCCGAGCAAGTTGCTGAGACCAACGGTGACCGCGCTTATGAATCTTTTTTGGGACGTATGGAAGGTGTAGCAGCTGATTCTCATAAAATTTTGGTTAACGAACGAGAAAGAGATGCGGTTTACCAGAGTGTATTTAACCTGGTTTGGTATGGCTTAAAACCGCTGCCATTAGGATTGAAGGATACAAGTCGCCCGCCAACACTAAATGATGGTATTTATTTTACATCTTTTAAAGAAAACCAGCCGGGGGTACAACCCGAACGCCTGGGGCCTTATAGTACTACTCTTAACCCCGGTTACGACCCTACATTACCTATGTATGAAACCTGGCCGTTGTTTGATGCCATTAAAGATGCCGCCACAGAACCACTTGCGGGAGCTGATCAATGGACTGTAAAAAAGGCTGCCGCCCGCGTTGCCAAATCAGGCGTAGCTGTTAAGTCAGTAAAATTACTTGCAGGCACGGGCAGTACGTTGGATGCTGAGTTGAAAAGATCCGGTGTGCCATTGGACAAACTGGCCAAAGAGAAAACTCCGGCAATGTTATTTATTGATGGGGAACATCCGCCCAAAGCCGCTAGTAAATTATTAATTGATAAAGTACTGCATAAAGGCGGAACTGTTTTTGTTTGGGGAGCAGATACTGCCAGTCTGGCTGCCTTAAACAGGTTGCTGCCTGTCCCATTAAATGTAACAGCACGTTCGGGTTCGTCCTTATTGCCGGTTGCAAAAGATAGTCTTACTACAGGTATAAGTAATGCTGATCTGTATTTTTCAGAATTAAAACCAGCTGAAATTGTTACCCGTGGACTTGGTGGACCGCTGGTTGAGCAAAGCAGCGTGTTGCTTACAGTTAGCCATACCGACTGGTTAAAATGGAACAAACAGGCAGAATATGCCAAAACAGCCATGATAGTGCGTTCCGAAAGGGAAACGCAGCCATCAGGCGTGGTATTAATTAAAAAACACGAAGGCAACGGTACTTTAATTGTAACCACTTTGCCATCGGCCCCTAAACTGGCAAAGGGCGAAAAGCTCATCAGGCGAATATTAACCAACTCTGGTGTGCCGCTTGATATAGAAAATAGCGATGATAAACCATTGCTAAAGGATGGCACTATTGTACGAGAATTATTTTTGGGCAATTTTGCAGTTAAATCTTTAAGTGATGGAGTGGAAAGCCACTTTGTTGATCCCAACGCAGGTGAAAAAATTCATCAAGGCGTTGTAATGAATGACAGAACATGGAACCCAGTATTTAACGAAAATGGAATAGCCGATATTTCGGTTGTTAAAACAAAGAGTCTGCATAATAATGCCGTCGCTTATCTAAGCTTTTGGGTGTCAAGTTCCAGATCACTAGAAGACCTGCTGATAGAACCTAATATCCCGATTGTAAATATGAAGGTATCGGCAAGTGATGCCATACAGGTATTTCTTAATGGTAAAATGATTATCAATAATATCCGTACCGGAAGTTATAACGATGAAAAAGCAAAAGCTTTTGCAAAAGAACTTCCTTTAAAACAAGGATGGAACCACTTTTTAATCAAACTGATACAGGTAGATGGCAAGTGGCAGTTCTCGGGGCAGTTAACCAGTAATCAACCCGCTTTTTTGTCAACGCTGGTATCAGCGCTCGAAAAGCCATAATCACTAAGCTATTTTAATTGGCCTGCTGATGATTTTGTTATCAGATCATCGGCAGGCTTTTTTTATTCAATAATGGTATGAAAGTCTTTATTGAACTTCTCTCCATAAAGCTGTTTAAATTCTTTATTAAAGTGCTCAAACGTTGACTTGGCCAGGGAATGTTTGCCTATTTGTGCCAGCGATTTGCATTTAATTATCATTGCGTCTTCATTCACAGAATCGAAATGGAAAATGCAATTGGCTATTTTAATTAAAAATTCCGGGTCTTCTGAGTGATTGATTTTGTCCGCATATTCCAGGCATATATCAATGATCTCATTGGCCACTTCCGATTTAAATTCGTCCAGCCATGAAAACTCGATGTTTGATAAAAAATTACCTCGCTGAGTAATGGCAATCAACTCATTAATTTTTTCTTTGTTGATCCTTTTACGGTCTGACGCAATTTGCAGAAAATGATAGTAGTCAACATAAATAACGCTATAATCGATATCTACCTTCCACTTACCGGTTGTTTTTGATAGTTGGATGTATTCGGTTTGCTGTAATATTGTTTTCAGTTTAGATAAGTTGGCCGACCGGTTATTTTTTGCACTCTCTTCCGATTTATCGAACCAAAGGATCTCAATCAGTTTTTCGGGACTTACACCTCTTCCAAATTTTAAACTGTATACAAGTATTAATAAAAAAAGCTCCTTTAAAAGCGAAGTAAAATGCTTGCTGATTTCTTCTCCATCTGTCGTATATAATTGAAGATCACCAAAAAGTAATATCGAATTTTTGTTGCACGATGTCTGCTCAATGCCTTCATACAGTTGCGGTACTTTAATAAGTTGTTCTGTAACAGGGTGTGCGGCAGGCTTACGAACCTGAACGATAACTTTACTTTTTCGTTTTCTTAATTGTATAAATAGCCATATAGCAGGCAGCGTGACAAATGCGATTAATAATATTAAGATATAAGCGCCTTTGCCTGCCGGTTTTGCTGCAGTTTCGTTGTTTAATAACTCTGGCGGGCTTAGTAAGGTATATATTTTTACAATTGTTTTATTATCGCTTGTTCTGAGCAGGGTTACTGCTACAAATTCTTGTTTTGTTTTGCTATAATAAATGTTGGCAAAAGAAAAAGTGTCAGAAAACTCGTATGGGATTTTACTGTCAACAACCCGGTATGATGGATTATCAAGAGAGCCGATAAGCAGTTGCAGGTTTGAATTGTAAGTATGATTTGGAAATACGAGGGCATAAAAACGCCTGGTATCCTGATCAATGATCAGGGAATTGGCAAAAGCCCAGTCATCATTTTTGATCCTTAAATCATATAGCTTTTTAAATGTTTTGGTTTTAACATTCAACTGAACCAGGTCATATAGATTTTTTGGGCCGAGGGCCTGCAGGCCGCTGTTATTACCGTAGCCACCCAAAATGTAAGCAATATCACCATTATTGGTAGTACCCGTTGCTGCTAAATAGCGTGGTGAAAAATAGGCCCCACCTACAATAATATTTTCCCATTTATGGCTGCCAAGGTTATAACGGTTTATAGTGTTTTTATATTTAAACTGCCCATATCCGCCTATAATATAAAGTGAAGTATCTGCCGCACGGAAGAAATTATTGGATTGCCAGAAGTCAATTGACGGATCGGCAATTGCGTAGTTTTGGCTCCATTTTTTACTTTTAAAATCAAACGTTACTATTTGCTTTTGTTTGTTTTCTATGTAATAATTAAACAATGTGGAATCATGGGGATTAAAGCATGATTGATTGCTTTTTACCAAATTAAGCTGCCCCGAATTATACTTAATGGCAGATAAGCTATACTTTTTTAAAGAAAAAGTAAGTAAGGAGTCGTTGCCTATAATATAGAGTTCATTCGTCAGTGGATTAAAGGCAATGCTGGCCGCACCATTAACTTTCAGGCTTTTCTGATAGCTCCACTTTGCATGTAAAGAATGCATCCATAGAGGATTAACCACATCGCTTTGCAGTTTATTTTGGTCTTCACGGGCGATATTTCCCTGGCTTTCATTTAATGACCAATGATAAGCCTGATTATTATCGGTCTCAATTTTTATGTTTCTTAACTTAAGGGGCGGGCAATCATTAGTTTTAAAGGTCGAAAAATCATTAACGCCAAAAAACAGCTTATAGAAATCGGGTTTAAGGCGGAGGTGGTGTTCAACGTATTTATTATTGTTCACTATCATGATCAGATCGTCATTCGCAAAATTGAAAATAAGCGAAAACTTGTTCCAGTGGTTAACAAGCTCGGTTGGGGTTATATTAAAACTTATTTTAGAGTACTCGTCGCCTATCACCAATTTAAAATGATTGTGATCAATGTTTGGGTCATCTGGTCTGGAGTCACGTTTGTTATAAATCAGGTCTATATTATGTTTTCCGTTTTGTATCAAACGAAAAACATAACCATAATAGTCCTCCTTATCCGGCAAAAAAGACATTTCAAAGGAAATTTTGATCCTGTTATCTACACGCAATCCGTTTTCCGGAAAAAGATCTAATGATGTTCTTTTCTCAGGTACTACATCATGACTGAAGAATCCTAAGCCATATGATTGCCCCATGCTTCTGAATACCGAAAAGGTATTAATTAGCAACAACACTAATAATAAACGCATTATGTTCATGATAGGAGATTACCCAATAGCCAGTATTATAAATAGGTTTTAAAGATTCAACTAAATGTAAATAAAAAAAGATTAAAACACTATCTGAAATTAATTTAACCGAAATAGCGATTTTTTACCCCCTTATTTACTGTTCCTTACTTTAATAAGAACCGGTTCTAAATTGGGTCTGCCGTACTTAATACCAAGACCGTATCTGAAGTGAATTTCTGTCTTAATTTTCTTATTAATCTAAAGTCTGTCCATTTATTAAATAAAAGCCTTTTTATTTTTCTCATTAAGAAACGTTTAAGGTTTTGTTAAGGATCAATTCTTACTTAGCTCCCGGTATTTTAACCAATATAACCCAATTTATTAATCTTAATTTCTTAAACATGAGAAGACTTTTATTCATGCTGTTTTTTACGTGGAGTGGGTTTCAATGTTTGGGACAGAACCGTGTAATTAAGGGTAAGGTGAGCGATGAAAAAGGCCAACCTTTACCCGGTGTTACGGTTACTGTCAAACAAACCACTCAACGCGTGGCAACCAATCTGGATGGTAATTATACCATTACACTAAGTAGTGGTGCCAATGCACTTATATTCACGTTTGTCAGTTATCGGCCCCAGGAGGTTGATGTTACCGGGAAATCAGTTATTGACGTTAAGATGGTGCCGGCAGCTGCCAGTAGTTTATCTGAAGTAATTATTACGGCGCTTAACATCCCGAGAGAAAAGAAATCAATAGGGTACTCGGTTCAGGGTGTTAACGTTACTGACATGACCGAAGCCCGCTCGCAAAACATCAGTGACCTTTTGGATGGAAAAGTGTCGGGCTTGCAGATTACTACCAGCGGCCAGCCAACAGGATCAACCAGGGTGGTAATACGCGGGGCGAATTCAATTACAGGGAATAACCAGCCGCTATACGTGGTTGATGGTGTGCCTATTGACAATAACGATTCTAACGGCCAGGTTGGTAACCTCGATTATGGAAACAATGCTGCGGACCTTAACCCCGATGATATTGAAAATATACAGGTTTTAAAGGGCCCGAATGCAGCTGCCTTATATGGTTCGAGGGCAGCCAATGGTGCAATTTTGATTACCACGAAGAAAGGAAGGAAAAATTCTGGTTTAGGAATATCCTATAATGGCAAT
This sequence comes from Mucilaginibacter sp., assembly GCA_030445275.1. GTDB lineage: Bacteria > Bacteroidota > Bacteroidia > Sphingobacteriales > Sphingobacteriaceae > Mucilaginibacter. Next base: position 56,850 of record JAUCSE010000088.1, on the reverse strand, counting down.
TACATGGCTGCGCGCGTTTTACAATTTCCGGATATGCAAAATATTTATGGAGAGGGTACCGGGGGGCGTATGTCTGGTACATTAGTGGGGGCCTTGGGTTCAGGTGTTTTACAGGCGGGCTCCAGCGGTAACCCCGCCCGTAACTGGGGTGCACCGATGTTAGGGCAACCTTACCTTGCTTATAATGGTCAATTAACTACTTACTCTCCTCAAGCAACCGTAACAGATTTATTTAAAGTAGCCGGTACCTCAATACAAAATATATCACTAAGCAATGCTGATGATAATAGCGCTTTCCGGTTTTCTTATACTAGGACCGATGCTAATGATGTAATTGAAAAGCAAAATGTTGTGTCTAAAAATAATTTTCAATTAAATGCCAGCAGGCAATTTGCACCATGGTTGAAGATAGAAACACGCATACAGTATGTACAGGAAACGGTAAAGAATAGAACAACCCGTAATGAAGATGCCACTAACCCATTAAACTACATTAACAATGCAGTACTTAGCGTTCCTTTAAGCAGTTTAACAACCTGGAAAGATGCTAATGGCGATGCGATTCGTAGCGGAAGTAATGCAAGTATTGAAAATCCTTACTGGGATATTAATGAAAACTCTAATCAGGATACCCACAATACAATAATTGGCGGCGTAACGGCCTGGATCAGGATTTTTAAAGATCTGCAGTTCAGGGCGCAGGAATCAGGAAATTTACTTTGGGGCAATCGTTACACATTTATTCAAAAAGGGTCTTTGAGCAACGTCCCGGGCGAATATAACGAGTTCCAGCAAAACAACAAAGTATGGAATACAGAAGGTTTGTTTTTATACAATAAACGTATCAAAGATTTTTCTTTTGTAGCTAACCTTGGTGGCAATTTGAGGGCTACCAATTATTATAATACACAAACCGGCACGGCATCATTGGCTGTTCATGATGTAAAAAATCTGTCGAACACAACCAGCATATATACTGCAAGCGAATCACTGGTAAAATCGCAGGTTAATTCGGTATATGGCACAGCTTCTGTAGGGTATAAAGATTTCTTATTTTTAGATTTAACCGGTCGTAACGATTGGTCATCAACCCTGCCTGCGGCAAATGCCTCCTTCTTTTACCCATCTGCCAGCGCAAGTTTTGTATTTACTGAGCTGTGGAAAAACATACCTCCGGCTATATTAAGTTTTGGTAAAATAAGGGCTTCTATTGCCAAAGTTGGTAATGATACCAGCCCGTATAATTTATATTCATTATTTGGCAATGGTGGCAGTTTTAACGGTATCAATTATGTGACTTTTGATCAGCTGTTGAAAAACAGCAACTTAAAGCCAGAGTTAACCACCTCTACCGAAATAGGCCTCGAACTACATTTCCTGAACAACCGGATCACGCTTGATGGGGATGTTTATAAATCAAAATCAATTAACCAGATACTTACCGGTTACACGCCTCCCGAATATGGGTTTAATCAACAGGTTATTAATGCAGGTTCTGTACAAAACAAAGGTATCGAGATTACTTTGTCAGGTACGGCAATAAGAAGTAAAAACTTTAGCTGGGATGCTATTTATAACTTCTCAGTAAACCGTAATAAGGTACTTTCCTTAGCTCCGGGTATTTCATCTATCTTACTTGGCCAGGCTGTAACCGGCAGTGTTTATGCCGAAGTTGGGAAACCTATTGGCGTAATACGGGCGCAAGATCAGGCCTATTCCAGCGACGGCCTGGCTATAATTAACCCTAATGGTGCTATACCGTATTATACTACTGTTAATCCAATAGTGGGTAACGCCAGCCCGAGTGCATTAATGTCTTTTGGGTCAACATTCAGATACAAAAGATTGAGCTTTAATTTCTTAATTTCCAGCCGTATTGGCGGGTCTATTTATTCGGGAACCGCTTTCAGGTACCTAACCTCCGGAGTTTCGGCGGCAACATTGCAAGGTCGTGACCAGTGGCTGTTTAGCGACGGTGTATTGGGCGAGAACAGCAACGAACAAAGTGGTATAACTTCGCTGTACAATTTACCTTATCCGTCTGCGTCGCGCGTAAAGGGTTCTATATTCCAGGGATATTATCCCGTGTTAGGAGCCAATGGTCAACCCGTTTTAGATGCCAATGGAAATATGGTAGCCAATCTGAATGCACCTAATACAAAGTACATATCCCCGCAAACTTATTGGCAGCAGGTAGGTGGGCATATTGCACACTTATATACCTATGATGCTTCTTATGTTAAGCTTACACAGGTAATTATTGGTTATTCTTTTAACACAAAATGGTTGCCATCTGCATTCAGGAGTGCGGCTATTTCACTCGTAGGGCGAAACGTTTGGACTATATTTCAAAAAACACCAAAGGGTATCGATCCCGAATCTGCTTCTTCATCAGGAAATGGACAGGGGCTTGAAATGGGCGGGTCTTTGCCTTATGCAAGCTATGGTGTTGACTTAAAACTTTCATTCTAAACAATTATGAAAAAGATTATCATATATCTTACCGTATTGCTTACGGGCATTGCTGTATCGTGTACAAAAAATTTCACTACACTTAATACAGATCCATCGCGATTTGCTTCGGCTGCACCCGAAGCAATTTTAACAGGGGTTTATCTAAATACGATCAATAAATTTGAGAGTAACAATATTTCTTATCTGTGGGAATATACGCACATCGTAGATCCGTCTGGCCGGTATATAGGTGGAGATGAAGGCACATGGAAAACGATGTATATTAACGTTTTGGGTAATACAGAACAGCTTAAAAAACTTTATCAGGGAAATGCTGCCTATACTAACCGCGTAGCTATTGCTGACATTTGGGAATGTTATGTTTTTGCTTATCTGGTAGGTACTTATGGCCCAATCCCATATAGCAACGCAGGCAAAACCGATAATCCGGATGTTGAGTATGACAGTGAAAATACGATCTACACATCACTACTTAGCCGCTTAAAGGCAGATGCCGCTGCTATAAACGTTAATGGTGATAAAGTAAACCCCGACGTTATTTTTAATGGCAATTTAACCCAATGGATAAAATTTGCCAACTCACTAAGGTTGCGTCTGGCGCTGCGGGTACAATATAATTTGCCGGATGTAGCTGCAACCAACATCAGGGATGTGATGGCGAACGAAAGTGCGCTTTTAACATCAGACGCAGACAATGCTAAGTTTACCTACGGCACAGCAACCGGTAGCCAATCGCCCTATTACAACTCATTAGTTTTGGGTACATCATATTTAGGTACCGCAGCACCTGTTATGAGTGATTATGTGTTTACTTATTTCAGATCTTATCACGATCCGCGTTTAGATGCTTATTTTCAAAAAGCAGCAACACCGTTTAACATTACGGATACCTTAACCAGTACCAATAGTACTTTGCATTATGTGGTAAGTTACCCTATACCACATCTTGGACAACCCAAAGCAGCGCCAACTCAAACTGCGCTTTCTAACTGGGGGCTGACCAATGGTCCGTTCAATGGGGCAACAGTTCCGGTTAATTTTAGTACCATGCCTGCTGCTTTAACAGCAGCAGCCCGCCCGTTTTATATCATGACCTATGCTGAAGTTTGCTTTATGAAGGCAGAAGCCGCCCTGAAAGGTTATGGCGGTTCGCAATCTGCCGATCAATATTATTATGCAGGTATAAACGCCAACTTTGCTTTTTGGGGCTTAACAGGTGCACAGGCCAGTGCTTATGAAGCCCAGGATGGTATTAAATGGGGAACCGCCGGAAAGGGTTTTAATTATGTTCTTGGCTTTATTAATACCAGTATCCCGGCTGATAACATGACCAAGATATGGATCCAGGAATGGCTCAATTTTTATGATGACGGGGCTTTTGATGCCTGGTGCCTGCAACGCAGAACTCATAGCCTGATACTGCCGCCGCATACCAACCCGGGCAATAACCCAGGCACAAATGGGGTTTATGCCAATTTGCCCGATCGTTGGTTTTATCCTGTTCAAAGCGAAATTAATACCAACCCTACAGGATATGCCAATGGTGTAAAACTATTAGGCAGCCCCGGCGATTATGTGTTTACACCGCTAAAAATGGAACCACCTTATACCTATCCTGACTGGTCAAAAGCGAAGGCTTTTATTGACTACAGCTTTGTAGAAAAATGGTATGGTAATAACATAGAAGATTTAACAACAGCAGGTATAAAATACACAGTGTTATCTACTTATTAATAACCTGACAAAAAAGATTGAAGATGAAAAATAAAAATTTATACATCATTAGTTGTTTTACGCTACTGATAGTAACAGGGTTGTTTTCCTGCAAAAAGAATAAACCAACTGTAACAGATAATTTTCTGAACTACACTATCCCAGATATACCGGTTACCTCAAATTATACCGTAGGTGCATTTTATTATACCTTTGGTTCATTTAATGCTAATATTACTCAAAAACCTACGGTGGGCGGGCCGGGGCCTTATTTTTATGCTAATGGTATACCAGCTCTGGGTACAACAGTTGCACCAATACTTACACCGGCCATTATAGATCAGCACGTTGCGGATGCGCAATTGGCTAGAATAGATTATTTTATCTTTTCTGTTCGTTCGCCAAACCTCGACAATACTAACTTTAAAGCTGATTCCAATGCGATTGTTAGCTTCCTGAATGCTGCAAATTCATCTAAAATGAATTTTGCCATTTCTTACAACTTAAGTATTAGTTTATTAGGTGTTACTAATTCCGGTGGTACCAGTGGAAATGGTGTAACTATTGAAACCAATGCGGCAAAGCTGACCGCTTTTTATAATGATTTTAAAAGATTGGCTTACTGGATGACCAAGAGCAATTATCAGAAAGTGAACGGTAAATATCTCATCGTTATCAATAACGCCCAGGATCTTAATTCTAATAGTAATAGTGCGTTGTACAAACAGATCAGGACCAATTTATCGGCCATGGGTTTCGACCTTTATATTGTTGGGATGCAAAATAGATGGACACCGCCCGAAAGATTTTACTATCGTTTCCAGAATTGTACGGATGCTATGTATGAGGATAACATGTCCGATTACGCCAGTGACATCGACAGGTATAATCTTTTCCCTCAAATGTGCGACCAGAATTTCGCCTACTGGAAAACAACAGTGGAATCATGGAACCAGGAATTTATTCCCTGCGTTATGGCCGGTTATAATTATCAGATTGCCAACACAACCTCATCAAGCTTAAGTGTTCCGAGAACTGCAGATGGCGCGTATTACAAAATATTTACCAATGTAGCCAAACGTAATGCATCAAAGAGCAGGCTAATATTTATAAATTCATTTAACAACTTCAGTGTCGATTCGCAGATAGAACCAACGCAGAGTTATGGTAACGTGTATCTTGATTTGACAAGGACAGGTTTCAAAGTGAATTAAGTGATAAAAAGAGGCTGAATCATAAGTGAAATAGAGGCTCTGAGAATCATTTAAAAGAAAACGTTGTCCATCAGGTCAGGCACCTGAATAAATCAAAGAAAAATGAGGCTGGTCATGATGATACAGCCTCATTTTTTAATGAACATTCAAAACTATATTCTGGATTACTTCTGCAAACAGTTGTCATTTAAAAACTGAAGCAAACATATGATCTGGAAATTACACAGCCCTGGTATTATTCAACCTAATATTAATGGCATGCTTAAATACAGATATTTTTTTATATCTAACCATTGCTAATGAATAGGATTTATTGACCAACTATGAACGCGCCAGATGCTTTTCCCTTTTGTCAATCTTCTTTTGTTGACCAGCGAATGCTTTCATCACGGCTTTCTATAACAGTTGTTTGCAGCATAGGTGCAACATCCCATTTAACAGCTGAAAGCTGGACACATAAACCAACGTGTGACCTTGTTTAAGTTGGGTTAGCGGAGTGCTCTGTTAGCCCGGTAATAATTTTATTGTTAATGAATTTATTATTTTCCCGTCATCACCGGCTGATTCTGCTGTAACTGTTATTAATGTACCCACAAGGATATCGGTCCGGGTTTTAAGTATTTTACCTGGAGACTTTAACACTTCCCAATTGGTAGCTAAATCATCCTTTCGCAGTGCTGCTACGATGCTGGTAAATTGAACGCTCATGCAAATATTTGCTTATTTTGGCTTAATGGAACCAATCGCTCTTTCCAAATCTCAGGCCAGGCATATCATTTTGAAAGCGGCCGGACTGGCCAGACGGGTACAGTTGGGATCGAGTATTTAGCTGTATTGTGTTGATTGTTAAATGCTTATAAACTCGGCTATTCTAAAGGTTACGGATTAGGTATTGACTTTAAAATCAAAGTTTTGTAGCAATCTGCGTGCTGTTAATGGCTAAAGAGCTACCAAGTTAAAAACCGGCTTAAGATCTCTACAAACACTTTGCAAACGTTGAGGGATAAAGGTACACTGCCTTTTTCAGAGATTGGTGGTATACTTTACTATAAATATGATGACATTCTTAGAATTTTAAACGATGTATTTCAGCCCCTCGTTCAGCCAACTAATAATTCTTTTACCATCACACAAAACGATGCAAGCTACGCATAGCCCTGGATCGCATCCTTTTTTTCCATCAAATCAAGATATTTCCGCAGGATATCAAGTAAACTGACGTAGGGTAAAATTCAAGCGTACGCCCTTCATCATTAATTTTCAGGATATAAAACGCGGGGTTCTTGTAAATACTGGATGGGGCCCGGGTAAGGATTCCGTTTTCATAGAAAGAATATGGTTACATTCAGAGGAATAAATAATGATGCTGGATGGGTTTCCGATTATCCGGCGCCATGCCGATGCCATTTATACGATGGTACCACCTAATTTGGACGTTAGCAATTATAGGCAATACAGCCAATAGTATTGTCTATCCGTAAAGAGGGATTGGTCAGTTTCAAATTGCGCTGAGCTCTATAGCTGATCTGAAAGAGTTTGGTTCTCCATATCACGGAGAATATCGGTATTAATGTTTTATTAATTTTTTGTTATCCCACAAAACGATAATTGCAGTCGATTTCACCAGAATAAAATTGCTTTTCTACCTTTTGTAAAAACCAAATTATTAAGATAAACTATGTACATGCGAAACTCTTCTTTCAAAGAAACCAAGATAGCTTTTTTGAAAAAAATTACTATTACTTTATTTGTGGCTGTAACTATATTTTCAGGTTGTAAGACGCAAAAACCAATTTCTAAATTGGCAGAAAATCCATTTATCCGGCATATATATACTGCAGATCCCTCCACAAGAGTATTTTCGGATGGTCGGTTATATGTTTATCCTTCACATGATGTGGATCCACCGCGCGGATGTGATTTGATGGACCAATACCATGTTTTTTCAACTGATGACATGGTGAACTGGAAAGATCACGGTGAAATATTGCGTGCCAGCCAGGTACCCTGGGGGCGCAAGGAAGGTGGTTTTATGTGGGCCCCGGATTGTGTTTATAAAAATGGCATCTATTATTTTTATTTCCCTCATCCCAGCGGGACCGAATGGAATAAAACATGGCAAGTTGGAATTGCTACGAGTAAAAAGCCGGCAAGAGATTTTGTTGTGCAGGGGTACCTTGAATTAGGTAACGACAATCATGCAATGATTGACCCCTGTATTTTCATTGATGAAGACGGACAAGCTTATTTTTATTATGGCGGTGGCAGCAGATGCGTTGGAGCTAAATTGAAAGACAATATGGCAGAATTGGCTCAATCTCTGGTAACTATGGAGGGATTAAAGGATTTTCATGAAGCTACATGGGTGTTTAAGAGAAATGGATTATATTATCTCACGTATGCCGACAACAATAAAGTGAACGGAAAAGGTGCTAACCGTTTGAATTATGCAACCAGTAAAAGCCCTTTAGGTCCCTGGACTTATGGAGGTGTTTATTTAGATCCAACGGGTTGTGATACAAGCCACGGTTCTGTGGTTGAATATAAGGGGCAATGGTATGCATTTTATCACAACGATGTACTTTCGGGACGGGGAAACCTTCGTTCTATCTGTGTGGACAAGCTATACTTTAATGCTGACGGAACGATTCAAAAGGTTGTTCAAACAGGAATGAAGAGCAATAAATAATGCGGCTACAGCACTGTAGCGGAAGTGCGGGTGCATCCCTATTTGGATAACTGTTCCCTGATGGCATCTATGTCAGTGGTGGCTCTGCGCGTGTTTGCGGCAAACGTGATAGTTATCCCGACGGAAAGGAGTTCGTCGGTGTGGGTATTATGCCGGCTATTATTATAAGAAAAACAATCAAAGATCTATTAAACGGGACTGATGCCGCAAAACAGAAAGCATTGGAAATACTGAACAAATGATCTTGTTAAAGTTTAAGTGGAATAAGCCTGTTAATGAGATCAGGTTAAAATGTTCCAAGCAGTTTGTTTTTAAAGAAAACATTATCACGATAGAAGGCAAGGATACATGCTTTACGGAGTTGCAGGTGTATCAAAAAATGTTATTCGATGAAAATCGAATAAACCCAGCCGATATTTTAGCAATTTTTTCAATTATCTTTTGTGCTGTACTGCTTATGCAATAGAGCTTGATGGTTCCATATCGCTTTTATTTTTTAAATAGGCTCAGCATAATTAATGATAAACTTTGCCACTTGTTCCTGTCCGGAAACGGCGAGTACATCACCGTCATGTATCCAAAAACCTTGCATATCAAACAGTATCCTTCCCTCGTAATTTGGCTTTTCGTCATAAGCAGTAAATAACGGATAACAAAGCTCCGCATCCTTACTTTCCAAATCCAGGATGATACATATGACCTCATCGGGGCCGTTCTTGTGCTTTACTCAAGCTCTTGTATCGTTAATTAAAATTGTATCTATTTGATATTTAATGGCTTGTGCTAGTTTTGTATCTTGCTTACCAATGCAATCATAAGTCATAATAATAAGGTAACATCGTATAATAATAGCTTTTTACATTGTGACTAGGCTCTTTTACCTTTATTTTCGTAAACATTCATCAGTTTATATTTTTTAATGAATTTGTTATGAAAGCCTTTTCTTCATGCCGGATCTTGATTTTGTAATTTTTAAACGGACTGGTATTGATCCACTCCATATTAATGGCCATATTGATCATTTTCTTCAGGCGGATCAGGTGCGTCATAGCGCAAGTATTACCGATTGGTTTTTGATGGTCCCTGGGTTTTAAACTCCGGAGGTAAACTTCAAAGTCCGTAAGGAATTTGAAATCTTTAATGTGCAGGTCGTTTTTATGATTGTTCCTTTATAAACGATCTCAGGTACTTTTGGGAGGTTTCGTAATGACTGAGCGTATTGGGGGAGAGCTGATGTGCGGCAGTCTTATTGTGATACGTAAAAAGACGATTTAGCGTATGTTCGACTTCTTCGGTACGCAGAAAAGTGTTTTTAATGGCTTCCGCAGTGATCGGCAACTTTTTGAGCTGCCGCTCCCGGTGGCACTGGCCAATTTCTGTACAAACGTCTTCTAAATAATTATTCAAAGCGCGCACTTCATCCCGGGTGCCTTTGCCAAAACTACGCCTGACATCCCATGATTTGGGCTCTATATATTGCTTCAACCCGAGGTGAGTGATTGCCTTGTTAACGGTGATACGCACGTATATAGGCGCTTTTCCGTCCTTTAATTTGTCCGGTCTAATCAGGAATTGCCGGCCGAAGGTGTTTACTGTTCTCATATCCTTTGCGATTAATTGATAATTTATGGCACATTTTGAACAGATTTGAGGTATAAAAATGGCGCAAAATTACCCGGATTTAATGTTATTTCGATGTGGCTTAATTGATTGTATTACAGATAATTATACCACTTTTCAATGCCTCAAAGCTAAAGATCAAAAACAGGTTACGGAATAGGTATCAGATATGCTGCGTTGTTTTGGGTAGTTTTGCGTTTGGGGCTAAACGAAAAAAAAAGCCTGTAAATCAACGATTTAAGGGTTTTGATACGAGTTGATACTCTTTTTTGTGGTTCAGCTGGGATCGAACTTTTAGCTGTATGTTGTTGATTTTTAAATGCTTATAAGTTGGGTAATTTTAAAGGTTACGGGTTAGGTATTGACTTTAAAATTGAAACTTAATCAGCAATCTGATTGTTCTGCATTACAAAACTAAGTGAAAATTCAATATAGTCACTTTTGGTAATAAATTAAAAAAACGTAGTCCGACTCGGACTAAATCGGATAAAATCACCATCGTAAATGGTGAGATTTGTTCTATTCAATTATCTAATAACAGATAACGACTATGGCGGCAGAAATTATAACTAAGGAAGACTTACAAGAGTTTGAAGAGCGAATAATTAATAAAATTATGTCAATCGTGGGGCAATCAAGAGAAGAACCCAGAAAATGGCTAAAGAGCTATCAAGTTAAAAACTTACCTAAAATCTCAACAAATACATTGCAACATTGAGAGATAATGGTACACTACCTTTTTCAAAAATTGGCGGTATACTCTACTATAAATATGATGATATTCTTAGAATCTTAAACGATGTAAGCACAAATAAACATTCCGTTTTCAATTAGTGCATAAAACACTGTTCCGGTACCTAGTCCTAATCTGCCCCCCATTACCTCTAAAAAAACTATTCAGCACGTAATCTCTCTATTGGATTTGCCTTAGCTGCCTGAAACACCTTAGTCCCGATGATAGCAGTGCAGGAAAGCACAACGATCAACAATGTGCCAATATATGGTTCCGGCCCTGCGTCAGGGTGATATTTATAGATAACCTGAAAAATAAATTTACTGGTGAACAGATACCCCAAAGCCGAGCCAATTACAAACGCGATCAGGATAATGCGTATAAACTCCCGGTTAATTAATCCGATAATTTGCATCACGGAAGCACCAAGTACTTTGCGCATGCCAATTTCCTTACTTCGTTTGTCAATATTCAATGCAATTTGAGCAAACAACCCTGACGCTGACAAAAGCAACGTAACTACAGCGAGGAAAAACGCAATCGACTTAAAACCCTGCGTCATCCTGATCTCTTTTTCAATCAGATCTGATTGCAGGTAGCCACGGTATGGAACAGTTGGAGCAACCTGGTGCCAGGCTGTTTGTAGGAGCCTGGTTACCTGAACCAATTTATTTTCATCTGCCCGCACTACCATAAATTTATAGTCGGCAGATTTAGCCATATGCAAAACACATGGCGGCACCAGGTCGTGTAAGCCATACTCTTTATAGTCGTTTACAACGCCAACAATGGTGTATTTGGCACTATCCAGACTTATGCGCTTACCGAGAGGTTGTTTGAGCCCTAATCGTTGCACAAAGGTTTGGTTAACTAGGATTGATTCGTCGGCATCGGCACCTGTATTATAAAAATGGCGTCCCTGAATTAACTGAATACCCATGGTTTTGAGGTAGGCTTCTCCGCCAACTTTTGCAGCCTGCACCGGAATTTTTTCATTTTGGGTTTTAACCATTTGAGTGTAAGTCCCGTCACCAATTTGCTGGATACATCCTGCTACGCCTTTTATTTCAGGGTATTGCTGAACCACTTGACTGAGGGCAGTATACGCCTGCGGGCTGTTTATTTCTACCACAGCTACCTCATTGATGGCATATCCAAAATCTGCTTTCTTCTGAAATGACGCATTCTGGGACATCACGATACCAACTACCAGGGCAAAACACGATAAACTGAATTGCGCGATCAATAAAAAACGAGTAAAGCGGTTGGAAGAACCCAGAGCCGTTTTGCCTTTGAGAATCTTAACCGGCTCAAACGAACTGATATACATAGCAGGGTATAGACCCGAAAAGACCGCACTTACAGCAGGAATAAGTATAAAAAACAGCCAAAAACCATAGTCCCTGGCAAAATCGGGTGAAAGGTCGATGCCGGTAAGCTGAATAACCGTTGGTAATAGTAATCGAACAAAAAACAACGCCAATGCTGATGCTAAAAGACAAAGAACAATATTCTCAGTAAGAAACTGCCAGATCAGCTGTCGCCTGAGGCCCCCTATTACTTTGCGGATACCGATCTCCTTTAACCGGCCACTGGCAAATGCCACAGAGATATTAGTAAAGTTGAAGCAGGTAATCAGTAAAATAAAAAGAGACATAATAACTGGAACAATAACCAGTACACCGCGCGGATTGACAGTAAGCTGACTACCGTAAACATACCCTGGCATATCAATATCCGAACTCGTAGCTAAGTCAGAGAAGGGTTGGAGAAAAAAGCCCGCTACCGGCCAATCCTTATTGTTACGATTATTAATCTGTACATAGGAATTAAAAGCACCTGTTATTAATTCAGGGGACCGTTTATCTTTTAATTTAACAAATGTGGTAACAACACCGGGGCTCTTCCAGCTATTAAGTGCTGTTTGCTTATTAACAGGTGCGTTCTCAAATGAGGTGATGATATCAAACTGAATACTTGAATTAGCCGGAACTTTCTGAGCTACTGCAGCAACCATATACACCTTAGGACTACCATCTGAGCCGATGATTGTCAGAGACTGGCCGACAGCATTTTCCTTCGAAAAACATTTCTCTGCAAATACCTCGCTGATAATTACCTGACCAGGTTGGTCAAAGCCAGACAAGCTTCCGCTTTTTAAAGGGAACTTAAAAAAATCAAACAAGTTCTTATCTGCGTAATGGATATGTTCATCAAATGTATTCTCCTCATGCTTTACCACAACGGCAGTGCTGCTAAGTCGGGCAACCTGCTCTACTCCTGATATGTCTTTCTCCATGGCCTGGGTTAATGGCAGGGGTATAACACCCCAGGGCTGCTTCCTCCCGTCAACCAATCGCATACTGTTGAGCCGGTAAATCTGCTCGGTATCAGTGTGGTTTTGGTCAAAGTTGGCCCGGTAATTATAATTGAGATAAGCCAGTATACAACAGGCAATAGCAAAGCCAAGGCCTGCTACATTAAGGATAACATAAATTTTGTTGTGCCAAAGAACACGGAAAGCAATCTTTAAGTAGTTCGAGAACATAATTATGATTTTGATTATTATAAGTTGTAGAGCCTGTTGAACTCCAAAAAATGCGCTAAGTCTGCTTATCGACTCAGACAATTACTATGCCAGTAGCTCCGCTATCTGTTTTACAGTTGAATAGAACGAATTTTTACAAGCAGCCGTACGAATACGGACAATGTAATCACCGCAGGTGTCCGGTATCACTACATCAGACCTATTAGTATATTGCACAAAAGATATCAGTATCCAAACTCAGGTATTTCGCAAAATACTTTGTTAATCGGTTCAATGGACATACGGCCTTCATTTGTTTGTTATGAAGTTGGAACTCTTCCATGATGAAGTGTTTTTTTAATAAGCTCGGCTTAGGTGGGTTTTTATTAGAAAGCATGTTAACAGGATATTTATACGGCCGCTAGGCATTCGGTACTTCAAAAATGCATCTATCTCATCGTTGTTTAATTAATCAATTTACGAACTACAGATTTACTCCAAATTTGAAATTTAACTTTTAATTGGTTTTCAAAAGTCATCGCCATTAGAAAAGTAAAAGGAATCAGATGATCAATCAATCGCAATACAGGTCCTCCAAGTCTCGAATCACTAAAAAACAGGAGGACTATAACCGGAGAACCGATCAGATCGTGTCGTACATAAAAAACCGTACTGTAGAAGAAGATGCAGAAGCACTTTGGTTTGGAATGAAAACAGCGGGTTATGAATTAAGTATCAGTTCTTTTAATACCAGGTTAAAAAAGCTGGTTGAAGCCGGTTTGGTTGAGAAAAGATCAGTTGGCTATAACAAGCATTTTTACCGATTTATCAAATAAATCAATATCCCCGAATAAATCTTTCAACTCTACATCATTCAGCCGCTCACTTCACGATTTCGACAATTCAGATGAGGTCCAAATAGTTGGATACGACTTCAAATCTTAGGGTAACAGTTCCATATCGCCCATAACTATTCCACTAATTAAATTTAGGGATATGGCGAAGAAGGCGATAAAATAGTCGCCATCCACTTATAAACTTTTCCGGTACGCTTTAGCGGTTTGACCCAAAGCGCTTTTAAAAACCTTATTTAAATGGCTTTCATCTGTAAAGCCCATTTCATCAGCGATTTCGGAAATGGTGAGGTCGCTGTAATGCAGGCGTGTTTCGACCAGGTTCAACTTATAGCGGTTGATATATGTTTTGAGCGTCAGCCCGGTTTGTTTTTTAAAATAACGATTCAGGTGATCCGGCGTTTTATGAAATTGGTGCGCCAGATTCTCCAGTTTAAGCAGCTCCTTTTGATAGACATGCTGTTGTATATAAGTGGTTATTTCGTGAATGATGTTTTTTAATCCTGCACTCTTCAGTTCCCCGGCGATATTTTCCTGGATCAGTCTGGCAATAATATTCAATAGTAGAAAAACGATGTTTTGAATGATAATACTGCTGTAAATGCGTGACCGCTCTTTTTCCGTAACCAACTGCATGATTAGTTTATCCGTTAAACCCGCTTCTTGCAGGTTCATTTCAATATGACCCTTCAGATTCTGATGGTTATGAAATATGTACTCCATACGCACAAAGAATTCGGTAATCTCTGCCCGGTCGGTTTCCCTGCGGTGCCGTTTCGAGAAAAGCCCTTTGGTAAAATCAATGATGCAGCACTGGGTATCCGAAGCCGTTTGAAAACTGTGTGTATCTTCTGGTGTCAATAGAAACAAGTTGCCTTTCCCGTAAGGATAATGATTGCTGTTAATGGTATGGATACCTGTGCCTTCCAGAATATATAACAATTCAAAATAATGATGGCTGTGAGTTGGAGAAACGGACGATTGGATGGTACGCAGGGTGATTTCAATGTCCTTAAATAATTCCATGTGCTAAAATACCGAAAAAGAGCGGTTTTTTACCTGTTGTACCTTGCCATTAAATAGTAGTTTCGCTTCAATACATAATTTATGGAAGCGGAGATTGAAGCGCAATATGATACGGAACAGCTTAACGCCATCATCAAGCACCGGCGCAGCATTTACCCGTATCAGTATATCCGGGGAAAACATATCCCCGACGAAGTTATTCGGCAGATTTTGGAGAATGCCATACGTGCCCCTAATCATAAGCAGACCGAACCCTGGCGTTTCAAGGTATTTACCGGTGAAGGCCTGAAATATTTTGGCGATCTGCAGGCCAACCTTTATCATCAGTACGCAGGGGAAAGCTACAATGAAGACCGGCACCGTAAAATGCGCGAGTACCCGTTAATGTCATCTCATGTCATATCCATTGGGATGCGCCGCGACGAAAATGGTAAACTACCGGAAAACGAAGAAATAGCAGCGGTAGCCTGTGCCGTGCAAAATATGTTCCTTTCGGTCACCGCCTACGGCCTGGGGGCTTACTGGACTACTGCCGGGATCACCTATTTTGAGGAGGCTAAACCCTATTTTGGGCTTCAGGCCAAAGATAAGTTGCTTGGCTTTTTCTATATCGGTTATCCGGTCAAGCCGATTACAGCAGTATCAAAAAGGAACCCTTTGGAGGTCTGCACCGAATGGATAGCGAAAGACTGCGACGACTTGCAGGAGCTGTTATCCCGGAACGAGGCTATAAATCACAAAACGTCAGCCAAGGAGCAGGTCGACCCGCATGAACACGCCGATGATTACGAGAATACGAGTAAGTGGGTGGTGTATCTGACGGTGTTTACCATGATCCTGGAGATCGGGGTCGGTTATTATAGCCGTTCCATGGCGCTGACCACCGAGGGCTGGCATATGTCAACCCATGTTTTCGCCATTGGACTGACCTGGCTGGCCTATTTATTTACCCGGAAGCACGCCGGGTCCGGGAAATATACCTTTCAAAAAGAAAATGTATTATCCCTTTCCGGCTTTGCAAGCGCGATCGTATTACAACTCATCGCAGTGATCATGGCCATCGAATCCATTGGGCGGTTGATCCACCCCACTTCCGTCAAATTCAGCGAGGCGATCATCGTCGCTGTTATTGGATTGGTCGTCAATGCCATCTGTGCTAAAATGCTCCATCACGGCCATGATCACCATGATGACAATATCCGGGCGGCCTACCTGCATGTGTTGGCAGACGGACTGACGAGCTTCACCGCGATTATTGCTTTATGTATCGGCTGGTATTATCAATTGTACTGGCTCGATGACATCAGCGGCCTGATTGGGGCCTTGGTGATCACCAGCTGGGCGGTGCAGTTGATCAGGGGATCGGGCGGAAAACTGATCGGTTATACGAAAGCCGCCAAATAAAATAAAACCAAAAGGCGTTGCATGTCGTATCCTAAAAAGTTCCTTTTACCGGATTTGCCAGTTATCGTGGCTGCATTCGTTCTGCTGTTCGCCCGTAGCGGACAACAGTATCCGGCCTTTGACATTTAGCAAGCTGATTGTTTCTATTAACATCAAACTTAGATTGCCCGGCCCATTTTGCGCCTCAAAATCCGTAAAGGATACTAACCCCGCAACGAGCAGGTTTAGTATCTTATAATTTTGCTCGTTCATTGTCATTGATTAACCGAATCCAAGCTGAATTTCTGTTTACTTTCTGCTTTATTTGTTGAGCAATTTGATTCTAATTCCGGCATTCACGATCACACCATCCAATGGCGCGTAAATGTCCCTGAAGTTTGGATTGGTAATGCTCCCTGTATAAATATTCCCCCAGTGGGTCTGTCTTTGATCGGTCAGGTTCTCGGCATTGACAAAAATATCCAGGTGTTTCCACATTTTTTGAACCAATAAACCAAAAATTACATATCCTTTTCCCGTTGCGCCATCGCTTAACAATTGCTGTCCGGTATAAAAGCTCTCAGCACCAAAACGGAAACTACCCTCGATCTCATAGGTGGCATCAAAACTGAATTGGTTTTTAGGCGTTAAAGGCTGCATGCTGCTTTGGCCATTAAAATGCTGTTTGGTATCTGTATAGGTATATCCCAGGTAAAAAAACAGTTCATCCATGACCAGTTTAATATTGGTTTCCGCACCTTGTGTGGTCAGGTGACCAGCGGCATTTACAAAGCTGTTATTTTGCAGGATCAAAGGCAGGTCTACCTTCGTATAAAAGAACAATTGGTTAATATTGAGAACCGCTTCATCACCAAGCTTACTGCGGTAATTCAGATCACCATTTAATCCATAAGATCGCTCCGCCTGGGTATTCCCAATATTCAATGGTTGGATATGCTGGTAACCATCCTGTTCGCTCTGGTCGTTAAATAAAGTTGGCATTTTATAACCCAAGCCGCCGCCGATGCGACTAGTCAAATGGTCGCTTAATGTAAATAACGCATTTACCCTCGGCAGAAGAAAAAGACCACTGGATGGTTTATCCGGCGATGGTGTGTTTTTATCCAGCCGAACCCCGCTTTCGAGCGAGAACCAATCTGTAGCTTTAAACGTATTCTGCACAAAAGCGCCTAAAGTGGTTTGGTTATAGCTTAAAGCGTTTTGTGGCGGCTGCGCCGTAAAATGATCGGTGATCAAATTGGCTCCGGCCACCCAGGAAGCTTTTTCACCGTTGCGCACATAATTCACTTCGCTGAAGGATGAAAACTGTTTGCCTTTAAAGTTAAATCCGGGCTCTGCTAATTGCCGGTCAAAATAACCGATGGTGTTTTTAAAGTTGATCCGGCTTTCCTCATCAATTTTATGGGTAAAAGATAATTGGGTGGAAAACCGGAACGTTTTATTGCGCTCAAAATATTGATGAATGTTGTCTGCTTTTCCATCAATTACCTGCATATCGCCACCGAAACGATTTTCATAAGTAGTATTTACGCCGAACCAACCCGTATTATGATCATCTATGTATAGGAATACCTTTGGATTGATACTGAAACGGTTGGTTTGCGGTATCGCACTTAACCCGGTATGGGATGGATCATAAGCGCCATTGTAGTTATAGGAGCTAAAGATAGTTGTGCCGACATGCTGCCACTTCTGGCTGTAATAAACACTTGCATCCGTGCCTTTAGCACTGGTGCCATTCATTAATAGGGTAAGTTCAGGCGTTTTCTCTGGTGTTTTGCTGATTAAATTAACCAGCCCCGCAATGGCACCACCACCATATAAGGTAGAGGCTGATCCCTTGATAAATTCAACCTGTTTTAAATTGAGCGGGCTAATCTGTAATAAACTTAAATTACCAGAAAATCCGGAATAAAGCGGCATCCCATCCTGCAATAATTGGGTATAGCGGCTGTCCAAACCCTGGATACGGAAACTGGCTGTTCCGCTTACCGCAGAAGTTTGCTGTACATGGATACCCGTAGTTTCACCAAGCAGCATTTTGATATCACCCGGTCGCATGGTACTTTTTTCGTTCAGTTCTTCTAAAGGAAGTGCTTCTATTCTTGTCGGGACATCCCGCAGGTTCTGGTTGGTACGCGTAGTTTGGATGGTTACTTCGGCCAATTCGCCGGAGGAGGGTTCCAGGCTGATTTCAAGGAGCTGATCCGGGTGCTGCAATGGAAAGCTGTAAACCTTTTCACTTTTGCCAAAACCAACATAAGTAATTTCAATTTCAAACTTGCCGTTAGGGATATCAGGTATGATGATCAATCCGCTTGTATCAGCGGCAATGGTCTTTTTTAAATCAGGAATGGTGGCGGTAGCACCTTTAAGTATCGTTTTGGTTTGATCATTGATTACTTTCGCTCTATAAGTATTTTGGGCCATTACGCCATCATAGAATAGCATAAAGGCAACGAGCATGAAAATTCTTTTCATGGATAATGGATATATGAATAGAGCCATGTCCACGCTGATGGAAATGCATAGCAAGACAGGCGGATGAAATAATAGAAAATAAATTTTAAGATGCGGACTGAAATCAGGCAAGCGGCGGTCTGAACAGTTCGTCACGATAATCGGACGTACGGAACGGCTGGCTGAACAGCGGATGTGACACCAGGGATTCAGGTGTAAACAGCAAGCTGATAGGCTGATGCAGAAGGACAACGTTTAAGGAACTGGCCTGGTGCTGAAATTGAACACTATTACCATTGGCTTGCGCCTTATCATGTTCGTTGTTACCGAATATTTCTTTACCATGCAATAGATAGTCGCCGATAAAGTCAATCACACCTAACTCTTCCTGGGTGGTGATCCTGGAATAATTCCTGTACATTTCAGGAAGATCACGCATTAGGGAAAAATCCCCCAATGGCAATAGAATACTGCTCCCTAAAAAGAGACAGGCCATAAACGAGAAGAGTATTCTTTTAAGCATTCCAAAGCAAAGATAGTAAAGACCTACTGTTTCCGGGTGATTTTACCTCATAAGCTATCATTAATTAAACTATTATTTTAAAAGATCATAATTCCCAGTTTCCTACAGATTTTGTACGTATTTATGGCCCGCTCATCTGCTGTACTGATTTGGCAACTATCAATAGACCTTCATCAATGCTGCTTTAGATTTTTAACTTTGATCATTATGAAATGGATCACCCGTGAACGTCCCAAAATAGACCGTATTGCCTGTCCCTGGTTGATCAAAAGGTTTATTGATCCGGAAGGCGAGATCATTTATGTACCGTTAGATCAGGTGTTGATCAAAGCGAACGAATTAGAAGCGATTCCCTTTGATATACCGGATGTAGAATATAGCCATTATGAAGACCAGTGTTCATTTGACTATTTTCTAAAGAAGCATCACTTAAAAGACGAAGCGTTGTTCCGGATTGCAGCCATCGTACGTGGAGCGGATACCGATCGTTTTGATTTTGCGCCGCAGGCGGCAGGATTATCAGCTGTTTTTTTGGGACTATCGCAAAACATCAAAGACGATCATGAATTGTTGGACCTGGGTATGAAAATATATGATGGCCTCTATACCTGGGCGAAGTATCTATATCAGCAAAAGCACACACAAGAACCTGTGGGGCAGCTTTGGCTGGAATTGTTCAATAAGTTCCTTGAACAAAAAGGTTCTAAAAAGATACCAAAATGGGCAAAGGAGATCAGGGAGATGATTCAGGACCAAATTGATACTAATATAAGCTTGAGTTTACAGCAGGTATCCGAGGAACTAGATATCAACGCTGCTTACCTGTCAAGGGAGTTTTCCAAGTATTTTGAGAATCTTTCCTTTGGAGATTACATCAGAAAAATGCGGATCGAAAAAGCCATGACCCTGATGGAAACTACCGATTATTCCTTATCGGAAATCGCCTACCTGACTGGTTTTTCCGACCAAAGCCATTTTAACCGGATCTTCAAGAAACAAATGAGCATGAAAGCATCCGACTACAAAAAAAATATAGCCAAAAAGTAAAACGGGTTCTACCCAGGTAAAATCCGTTCTATTTTGGAGTTTGAAATTCCCATAGCATTGTGCTAATATATACAGCACAGGATCTCCAGCTATGAAACGTCCCGTTTTAACCGTCTTTCCAAAGATTAGCCTGATCGCAGGTCTGCTCCTTTGTTTTTTATGGCCACACATAAGTTATGCACAAGGTAAATCGTACCTGGATTCCCTGCTTCGAGCGGCTACAGCCAATCATCCGCTGATTAAAGCTAAAAGGTTACAAACCCAGGCCCTGCAATACGCAGTGAAATATAAACAGAATGGTTTGATACCTTCGCTGAATGCTTCTTACCAGGTAGATTATTCGACCGCTAATAATATTACCGGTATGATCTATCCGCAGTATATTACGCCGATCAGCGGGCCGCCCAGCAAGGGCAATGATTACAGTGGCGTACCGGGCAGCGCTGCCGCACTCAACCTTCAATGGGAACCCATCACATTTGGCCAGCGTGGTGCCGAAATTGATCTGGCTAAAGGCCAGCTGCAATATGGCCAGGCGGATGAGAACTTAACCTTATTTCAACATCAAGTCTATGTGATTAGCGCATGGTTGAATTATTTATTGGTCAGCGACCTGATCAAGGTTTATCAGTCTAACACCGATAAATCGGCTTTTAACTTAAAACAGGCACAAATCTTAGTGGTCAGTGGCTTAAGACCGGGAACCGATTCTTCTTCTTTTCATTCCGAATATACCAGGGCAGAAATGCAACTGATCGCTTTTGAAAGACAAAGGGATTCCACGTTGATCGCTTTGAAAGAACTGGTAGGCGGTAAATTGCCGGCTGGCCAACCAGTGGATTCTTCGATCTTCAGCCATCTTCCGGCCATTGCTTTGGCTGATACTTCATCGGCTGACCATCCGGAAGTGCAATTGGGAAAGGCCAATGTCAGTGCTAATGAATTGGCTTTACGGTCACTCAAAAAAAGCATCCTGCCCCGCCTGACTTTGTGGAGCACTGGTTATGGCCGGGGTTCGGGCATTGGTGCGGATGGCTCAGTCAATTCCAGTGACGGCTGGCACTTTCAGCGGTATAATTACGGCGTGGGTGCGCAGATCGCTTTCCCCATACTGGAAGTTTTCCGGCAGAAACCTTTATGGAAACAACAGGAACTCATTACAGCCTCCAGCCGAGAGCAGCTGGCCCAAACCGAGCTACATTTAAACACCCAAAAAGAGATCGCTGTATCGAACTTTCAAAAGGCGGTACAATCAGCCAGACTTGCACCCCAGCAGTTCCATTCTGCTGAATATTCCTATAAAGCCATCCAATCCCGGTATAAATCGGGGCTGATCAATTATTATGATGTGATCCAGTCGCAGCAGCTTTTATTTCAGTCTGCGGCTACCGTGAAGATCGCTTATTATGGGGCCTGGTGGGCTTTGTTAAATGAGGCAGCCTATAGCGGCAGCCTCAACCTGTTTTTAAACCAATACGGCAAATGAACATTATCCAGTTTTTATACGCCTCATTAAGAAAGCCGGTTACGATCATAGTAGCCGTCATTGCTATCATTTTCTTTGCAGTGGTATCCATCAAGACCATGCCCGTGGATATTTTCCCGAAACTGGGGACACCGACAATTTATGTAGCACAGACCTATGGCGGCTTGTCAGCCGAACAGATCGAAGGTTTCGTGACATCTTACTATGAATACCATTTTTTATATGTGACCGGCATCAAATCCGTAGAAAGCAAAACCATCCAGGGTGTTACTTTATTAAAACTCAATTTCTACGAGGGTACCGATATGGGGCAAGCCACCGGGGAGGTAGTCTCGATGGTGAATCGGGCACGGGCCTTTATGCCGCCCGGAACCGTATCGCCTTTTGTAACCCGTTTTGACGGTGGTAGTGTTGCCGTAGGTCAGCTGGTTTTCACCAGTCCAACCCGATCATTGGCCGAAGTGTCGGATCTGGCCCTGTTTAAGGTCAGGCCTATGTTTTCTACCCTGCCGGGCGTTTCCGCCCCACCGCCATTTGGGGGTAACCAACGCTCGGTGCTGATCAAGGCCGATCCCAATAAATTACGCAGTTATGGTATCAGCCCGGAGGAACTGGTTACGGCCATTGCCAAAGGGAACACCATCCTCCCAGCGGGAAACCTTCGGGTGGGCGACCAGATGCTCATCGCGCCGCAAAATACAGTGGTGGATAATATCCAGGACCTGGGCAATATTCCGGTAAAAACCGGTAGTGGCCCCGCTGTTTATGTGCATGATTTGGCGCAGGTTGACAATGGCGCAGATATTACCGCAGGTTACGCCCTCATTAATGGCAAACGTTCGGTCTATATCCCAGTAACGAAACGGGCCGATGCTTCTACCTGGGATGTGGTTCAAAAGGTAAAAGCCGCTATACCGGATATGCAGGCGGCCATTCCGTCGGATATCAAAGTCAGTTATGAATTTGACCAATCGGGTTATGTGATCAATTCCATAAAAAGCCTAATGACGGAGGGTGTTTTAGGAGCATTGTTAACCGGTTTAATGGTGCTGCTGTTCCTGCGTGACTGGCGAGGTTCGCTCATTGTTGTTTTAACCATTCCGCTGGCCTTGTTTTCGGCCGTGATCTTCCTGAAGCTTTTTGGGCAATCCATCAATATCATGACGCTTGGTGGTTTAGCTTTGGCTATCGGCATACTGGTAGATGAGGCGACGGTAACCATAGAAAACATCCACCATCACCAGGAAAAAGGCGAGCTGAAAGGCAGGGCCATATTGGAAGCCTGTAAAGAGATAGCTTTACCTAAACTGCTGATCCTGCTTTGTATACTGACTGTATTCTTCCCGGCTTTCTTTATGTCGGGCATTCCAAAAGCTATGTTCCTACCGCTTTCCCTTTCGGTTGGTTTTGCTATGATCGCTTCTTTCCTGTTGTCACAATCCTTTGTACCGGTGATTGCTAACTGGTTGTTTAAGGATAAGTTGGCCGGAAACGTGGGGGAAGGCAAACGCATGATCCGTTTTAAAGAAAAACATGAAAAACTGATCGTGCACCTGTCTCCGGGTAGAAACGTCCTGATACCCATTTACATCGTACTTTCTATAGCTTTAGCCGCGCTGCTCTTTTTTTCCGTTGGTAAAGAGTTATTTCCGAAAGTGGATGCCGGGCAGTTCCAGGTAAGGTTAAGGTTAAAGGAAGGCACACGCATTGAGCGGACAGAACAAAGCACCAAACGACTGCTACACCTGATCGACAGTATTTCCGGCGGCAATAAAATTGCCATTTCCTCTGCCTATGTTGGCCTGGTTGGTTCAAGCTATCCGGTTAGCGTGATCCATTTATGGACCAGCGGGCCGGAAGAGGCTTTCTTAAAAGTTAAATTCATTTCAGGCGCGGGTATCCCACTGGATGATTTTAAGGAAAAGGTACGGCAGGTTGTAAACCAGCAAATGCCCGGATCGCATATTTCTTTTGAGCCGGCAAATCTAGTGGAGCAGGTCATGAGCCAGGGAACGGGAACACCGATACAGGTACAGGTACTGGGTAAGAGTTTAGCACAGGACCGGGAATTTGGGAAAAAGATCGTTGAACAGTTGAAAAAACTGCCTTACCTCCGGGATGTGGCTTACAGTGCACCGCAGGGCTACCCGGCGATGAAGATCGAGTTTGACCGGGTGAAACTAGGGCAGTTAGGCTTGACCGTGGAGGATGCCGGTAAATCTTTGGCGGCCGCTACTTCTTCCAGTCGTTTTACGCAGCCTAACTATTGGGTAGATAAAGCGGCCGGAACGGCCTACCAGGTACAGGTGCAGGTACCCGAGCTGATCATGAATGATCCGGGACAGGTGGATAATATTTTGTTAAGTTCCAACAATGGGAAACAGGTCTATATACGGGATGTAGCGACCTGGAAGATAGGCAATACAGAGGGAGAGTATGACCGCCTGAATCAAAAACGCTTTATCACGATTACGGCCAACTTACAGGGTAAGGCGTTAGGTTCAGCCATCAATGATATTGATAAAATTATTTCAAAGACAGGCAAGCTGCCTGAAGGTATGAAAATCCAGCAGCCCGGACAAGCAGAAGTATTTTTACAAACTTTCCAGGAACTGCAAAATGGCATTTTACTGGCTATTGTGGTGATCTTCCTGCTGCTGGCTGTAAACTTCCAGTCGTTCCGATTGTCATTGGTGATCATCTCGGTCATTCCGGGAGTTTTAGCGGGCAGCCTGCTGTTGTTATGGGTCTGCGGCAAAACACTGAATATACAATCTTATATGGGCTGCATCATGGTAGTTGGAGTGGCGGTGGCGAATGCCATCCTTTTTGTAACGCAAGCCGAAAAACATCGGAGTGAAAAACTCAATGAACCTTATTTGCGGGGGATCAAAGACCGGATCAGACCGATCCTGATGACCAGCTTAGCGATGATCGCTGGGATGATACCGATGGCATTGGGTTTGGGAGAAGGCGGCGACCAGATATCACCTTTGGGAACTGCCGTGATCGGCGGCCTTATCTTTTCTATGTTCTCCAGCCTAATCATATTGCCTTTAATTTACCAGTCGTCCATCGGGAACCGACCCGTACCTGTTATTTCCTTAGACCCTGATGATCCTGCAAGCAAGTATCACCTCTTAACCGAAAATCAATCATGAAAACTATATATTATATACTCTTAATTCCGGTTTGCCTGCTGGCAGCTTGTAGTGGCAATCCTGCCGAAAAAGCCACTCCACAGGGGCTGCCGGAAAAACCGGCGGTTAAACTGATCACGCTGAAACTGGAACCGATTTCCAATAAATTAAACCTGACAGGCGAAATTATCCCCTTTGACCGTGCCAATATTTATGCCCGTACACCGGGCTACGTCAAAGAGGTTAAAGTAGATATCGGTTCAAAAGTTACGAAAGGGCAGGTGCTATGTATCCTGGATGCCCCGGAATTAAAAGCGGCCCAGACCCAAAGCCAAAGCACCAGCATGGGTACGAAGTCTAAATATGAATCCAGCAAATCAACTTATTTAAGATTATTAAAGGCAGCACAAACACCCGGCGCTGTTGCGGATAATGAACTGGAAATAGCACGCAATCAAATGCGGACAGACAGTTCGGTTTACCAGGCTTCCCGTTCAGCTACGCAAGTAAATAAAGCACTGGAGAATTACCTGGTGATCCGTTCTCCTTTTAACGGCGTGGTGACGGCAAGAAATATATTTAAAGGCGATTTTGTAGACAATACCGGCAAAATCTTGTTGTTCCGTGTAGAGTATAATTCATCATTAAGGGTGGATGTAGCCGTACCGGAAGCCTATAATTCAACCACGTTACAAGGTAATGAAGCAACTTTTACCGTATCGGCTAATCCAGGACAGGTTTTTAAAGCCAAACTGGCCCGGAAATCAGATGCCATTGATCCGCAAACCAGGAGCGAAACCTGGGAGCTTACGTTTCCGAATGCTAATGGTTTGCTCAAACCCGGTATGTTCGCGCAAATCGTATTACCGGTCAGTCGCCCCAAGGACGGGTTCCTGGTTCCTTTTAAGGCAGTGGTAACCACGCAGGAACGGAAGTTCGTGATCAGGATAGAAAACGGAAAGACGAAATGGGTGGATGTTAAGACCGGGTTTACCGGCAAAGAAAAGACCGAAATCGCGGGCGATCTGAAACCCGGTGACCAGTTGGTAGCACAGGCCAATGAAGAACTGAAAGAAGGTACAACCGTTCAGATAAAGTAATAGATTGTCAGAAATCCAAATAGCTGTTTGTTTTACTTGGTGAAGTAGCTTTAGGTGAATGAGGTGACCGTCTTCTTTGAAAAACTAAAACACCGGCCTTTAGTATTTAAATCCGAAAGCTTTATTTGTTCATAAAGAGATAGTTTTAATGAAAATAATGCCGAATAAAGCGTGAAATATCTTATTTTTATTTATCTCCATTGACCAGTTACAGACTACTTGATCCTCAAAGTCTGAATTTGAGTATTGGTTTTACAACAACTTTATTTTAGCAAATAGATCAATGCAAGGAGAGTTTTTTATTGAGGCTTAAGAATAAGCAGGACTTAAAGAAAATAGGCGGAAAAAGGTACTTTCAGATGCATTTTTTAGATTTTGAGCGATTGGAAGTAGCCCTCGTTTCGATCGTTGCTTTTTCCTTATCACCGAGAATAAAGCGGCGGACCCCGTAGTTCTGTTTAATGTTTCCGAAGGTAGCTTCCACATCAAATTGCCTTTCTTTCTTCGTTTAACTATTTCTTCAAATAAAAACAGTATAATGTATGGTACTATGCAATAAATAGTACTATATTTACCTATGCGGATTCTTGAAGCTCAAAAAACTTAATAAATGACAACTATTTTTTTGTCGCATTAAAATAAGACTTATGGCAACAAACCCTAAAATAACCCTAGAAACTATTAATGAATTGCATTTACCACGAATGGCAAATATTCTAATGCTACTCGTTTGGATTACAGCCGGAATTGGTATTATGTTGCCATTTGCACTTGGTACCTCTCCGCTTGATGCGCTTTTACTTAGAGTACCTAATAATGAAGGTAATTGGTGGCATGCACTAGTAGGGCTCCCTTTCTTTTTGTCCTTGCCAATGATTTGGCTGCATTTGCGTTTATTAAATTCAGAACAGTTGCCCGCACTCTTTATTAGACGCGCATTATGGATATCGATTATTTTTTCTGTGGTTGGTACGCTATTAGTAGAAGCTCCTTTTTTGTTACATCGTGCAGGTACCAGTGGACTGCAGCGCCTGGAAGTTATATTTTCAGGTCTGGGCATTATTCTAATCAGCGGAATCTTTTTATTTGTTAAGAGAAAAAACATACATCCTACCCGAGCATGTTTTATAGGTATCGCCGCCGCTTATCTTGCCAATGCTTTTCTATGTCTTATTGTCTATGGTGAAACAAAATTCAACGATCAGTCGCGATCGGGATGGTATGTAACTCTGGTAGTTGTGCTACCAATGTTGATCGAATTAATTTGGCTATTATTTAGAAAATCTGATATGCAAATAAATGTAGATAAATCTTTCTGATTTCATAGTTATTAACGAATAATTTGAATGCATTGAATCGGGTAAAATAAACGAGAAGATTGATGATCTTTAACAAGATTTTCGGTTTAAAAAACTTTTATAGGCTGAAAATTAATAAATTAAGACTATGGGTGTTGCTTGGGAGAACATTTTGCGCTGACCTTGGAAACATCTTGTTTTTATTTATCGCCTTTGGCCAGTTACAGGCTCCTCAATCCTCAAAGTCTAAATTTAAGTATTGGGGTTCACCACGACACTATTTTAATTATCTATTCTTTTTCATCTTCTGTATCCTTGCCGGCCAGCTGAGCTGGGTATGCTTTTTTCCCTTTAGCTGCAAACCATAATATACGGTTCATTACATCATCATTTCCGCCATCTATGTGATCATATTCAGGTCGGGAAGATAATTGAGCAAAGTGCAGGGCGGTTCCTTTAAGCGCTGCTAATTTAGGATTGATATTATTTAAAGGGATGTGGTTAGGGATGCTCTGATAGGTGTAATTTGAAGGCTTATTGGTAAAACAATCAAACATGGGCAATGCTGTTGCATCAATAATATTCATGGGTGGTAAACCTAATATCTGCTCAATGGAACGTACCATACATGTTTGGTTGTAGTTTTTACTCACCTTTCCTTGCAATCTGCTATATGGGCTTATTACAAAACCTGTGGTTCGATACGCCGAAACATGATCCCAACCCGCCTGTGAATCATCTTCGGTAACAAATATCACCGTGTTTTTCCAGAAACGGCTTTTGGATATTGCTTCCACAATACGGCCAAGGGCAAGGTCATTATCAGCTACCATTGCATTTGGTGTTGGATAACCCGGCTTGGTTCCTACGGTATGATCAGCGGACAGAGCCATAACCATCAGCTGAGGTAACTGATCGCCGGGCTGCTTTTCGTACTCATTCAGCTCTTTGATGAAAGCGGTTGCCCTTAATTGCTCATTGATCTTATGTTCATCAGAGCCTGGATAGTTTTGCGATAACATGGGTCTAACCCGCGATATGGTGCTGGTGTTCTTAAATATAAAGGGCTTACCGGCTTTATAATTATTATAAATAGTTGTCCAGCTTAATTTATCGTCAAAATGTACTGCACAAGCTTCTCCATATATTCTTACCGTTTTACCATGATCAGCAGCATTGTTCCAGATAAAGCCATTGCCATCATAAACCAATGCATCTTCCTGCACATGCGGATAACTCCTGAACCATGATCGTACGCTTTTTTCAACATAATCGGTCACCATGGCAGCATCCGTCCATTGGTGACCTTCTGCCGAACATTTTCCCGATGCATAGTAATTATCAAGCAGTAAAAAATTCCGTGCAAGATTATGCTGATTTGGGGTAACGCTATCGCCATAGATACACAATGATTTGGCCCCGTTACCCTCAGGCATATCACCTAAAACCTGATCATAAGTCCGGTTCTCTTTTATAATATATAACACATGGTTAAACACTGATGGCTCGCCAATACGCTCAGGTATAGGTTTTGCCTGAATGTTTTTACGAGGCAATAAATTAGCTATCTGCTGTCTGAAACTCAGGTTAAGGTCTTGCACCCTTTGGGTATATTGTTGTAATTGATTGGCATCCGGAATATTGATAATAGAAACCGTAGCCTTTTGATGGTGCGAGTTATATGCGGCCGGAATGTTCTCGGCCACTTCACCACCTAAACCCGCTTTATCAATTTCCTTGCTGCTAACGCGTGAGCCTTCGCCTTCTAGGTTGGTTACAAACAGAGTGTTGCCGTCAACAGCGAGACCACCCGGATACGCTTCGGTAGGTATAAAGCCCTTTACCAGGCTATTCCCAAACCCTTTGTTTGCTGCTCTTGAACCCAGTTTCACCATAGCTACCGCATTATCCAATCCGTTGGCCACATATAAAATTGTGCCATCGGTATTGATGGCCAAAGCATTAGGTGTATCGCCTATATAACTTTTTTTGCCTGGATTAAGCTTTACATCAATGGCATCAACGCTTTGAAGTGAATTTGTGGATATAACAGAAACCATATCACTGTTTCCGTTGGCAATGTATACAAAATCCTCATCGGTACTGCTAATGATAGCGTTGGGGTGTAATCCAACGGGTATCTCCTTAATAACATTGCCTTTATTTAAATCCATTACCATAACGGTACCCTGTGCGGTTGCCCCGGTTTTAGGATCAATATAGGTTTTGCCATAAGGTACGCCTGCTGTTTCCCGGTTTATGGTGTCCACCGCTTCGGGGCCGGCCCAATTGGTAACAAAAGCTTTGTTTTTTGCTATTACAATACCATAGGGAGCTACGCCGGTAGGTTTTGTCCAAACGGTTTTATTGGTTGCCAGGTCAATTTTTACCAGTTGATTATTGCCATTGAGAACTACATACAAATAATTAGTTCCGTTTTCATTATTGATGGCCAGATCATTTGGCAAAGCTAATGGCGATTCACCTTCGGCCTTAAAATTAAAAGTGTTTTTAATGCTGACCTTTTCGCCGTCCCAAATGGCCTGAAAAACGTACGATCTAGAATCTTTACCCTTACCCGCCGCCGCGCTCCAATAGATCTGTGTCTGATCATTTGTCTTTAAAACTTTCAAACCCGAATAGGTACTGGTAAGCCCCCTATACTGGGTATTCTGTCTATAGGTCCACCGGCTGATAACCTTCTTTACAACAATATCAATTAATGTTATCCCATATCTGTCTTCTACCGCAATAAGTTTGCCGGGTATCAGCCGTATATCCATACTGTGATTTTCATCCCCGGCATCGCCAAAAGTTATTACCTGGCCCGCCGGATCAATAATCCTGTTGTAGGGCATTAAAACGGGTAGTATACTACGATTAAGCGTACTATCGTCATAGGCACTGTGCATATTTACCTGCTCATTCCCTGTTGCCTGCTTGGTATTGCTGATATGATGACATGCGGTAAGCGAAATAAATAAACCAGCATTAAGCATGCTGAACAAAAAATATTTTCTAATCATGGATTGCTGTACTGACTTTGCTGTGAAGTAAAATTATGGTAATAGCCCCGATTAAAGGCTAATGAATCGCAAATAAATCACCTTTGTTACTTAGTGTTGATTGCCTTTGCCATCACTTGTGTAAGCTCCCAGATCAAGGTTATATTTGGTATTACCGGCACTAAAGGCGGGAGAGGTGCTTTGTAACCGGAAATCATTAGTATTCGGATAACCATTTGGTGCAGCTACGGTGCCATCAAATTTTACAAATAAAGGATTGAAGTCGCCTGTTTTTTTGGAGATCAGGTCGGTAGGTTGCGGTTTGCCCAAGCCGGAAGCAGGGTAAAAATTGTCCCTGATATTGATCTTTTGTAATGGGTCAACCAGATCGGCATAGGTATCAACTGTAGCATAAAACAGGTTATTTCCATAAGTGGTATGCACCAGGTCGCCATCACTGAACAGTTCAATACCATGATAGCAATTAACGATGATGTTATTATAAATGTGCCCGATAGCATTAACACCGACAGAAACGGCACGCCCCGGTTCTGCAGAACCTCTACGCCATCCATTGGATACTAGGGTGTTATTATAAACATCTACCTCTGTTTGCGGGAAAGGAATACTGGGGCTGGTTTCCAGCTTGATGCCGCTACCTGCCTGGCTGAATACCACATTATACGCTACAACACCTTTAGCGCCCGATTTTAAGTTGATGCCCTCGCCGTCTGTACTTCCGGAGGAACTGATGGTATTTCTGAGTATGGTTACCGTGGCATGAAAAAGCCCCATCAGATCATCCTGCCCATTGGTAAACCAGGAATCTTCAATATCAACAGGAATAGGATTGTTAACAACCAGTGTTCGTCTGGCACTTCCTGAAGCATCAGGCCCACCTGTATTATCGATATGCGCCCATTTAATGGTGATGGCTTGCGCGCTATCCGCCTGAAAGCCACCCCAGGTGCCGGGTTTGTTTAAATCAGAATTGAAAAATATAGGCTGATCCTTGCTACCCAGCAATTGCAATACGCCCTGAATCGTGAACTGTGCATTATTTTTAACAATGACGATAGCGCCGGGCTGTGAGGCCAGTGTATCACCTTTTTTAACAGTTACGTCGCCCGTTACCGTATAGGTTTCACCGGTTAATAAGGTTCCCTTAACAAAACCACTGATATTGCCTGGGGTAATTGGACTGGAGGCAGGGATCTTGATCTTGGTAAATGTTGTTACTTCCAGTTTTTTACAGGAAGTAAGGATAATCGTTAGCAAGCAGCCAACTATTAACAGATGATAGTATCTTTTTTTCATTTTGATTTTATGCTTAGCGTGCGTAACGGAAACCTACATTAAAGCTTACATTGGATACATCCCTGGATTGTATCAGGTTGCTGATTTTAATGGTAGTTGGTGTATTTAAGAGGTTATTGACCTTTGCGGTGAGTACAAAATGTTTGCTCACCTGCTTTTCTCCGGATAGGGCTAGAAAAGACTGTGGTTGCTGATAATAATCATAACCGTAATTGCCATAAACCAGGTCGAGAGTTTTACTGGTGTAGGTATAGGCTAACTGCACAAAGGCTTTTTGCTTATCATTTTTATATAGTAAGGAAAGATTAACCACATCTCCGGTCTGGCCCTGTAACGGCCTGCTTTGTAACCTGGGTACCGAAGTGGTAACACCAGCCGCATCGGTAGAGGTATAGATCTTTGTTGTATTGATATTGGAATAGGTGTAGGTATAATTACCGGATAACCCAACATCGCCAAAATATCTGCTGTATACAATCTCGGCCCCGGCAACCTTAGCTGTTCCGAAGTTTTGTGGTGAGGTGTTAAGCTGACCGCCGGAAAGTGCATTTAGGGCAAACTCTATAGGGTTTTTAATATTTTTATAAAAACCACCCACAAAAAACTGTTCTTCCTTACCCGGATATAACTCATATCGCAAATCATAATTGTCAGCCTCTGTATGTTGAACATATGGGTTACCGGTAACATCAGTACTTTCGCCAAGGGTAGGAGTAGGCACCAGCTCATATAATGCAGGACGAGCGATAGATTTAAAATAAGATGCCCTCAGGTTTGCTTTGTCGCTTAGTTTATACTTCAGATTTAAGCTGGGCAAAACATCGGTATACGTTTTTTTTGCATTACTCCTGATATCCAAAACCACCGGATGTGTATCATATCCCTGCTTGGTTCCTTCAATACGTACACCGCCGGTTATATCTAACTGTTCCAGTGTTAACTTAAATTCTCCGTAGCCGGCAGTGATATTTTCATAAGCGGTATAATTAGCCTTATCACTTGTGGTAGTCCCAGTAACATTATAAACTATCCAGTCAGCAGCATAAATATCTGTAAAGGGGCTTTTTACACCATTTGCTGTGGGGGTAGGCCTTAAGGTATATTCGTTTT
Source organism: Mucilaginibacter sp. (assembly GCA_030445275.1). GTDB lineage: Bacteria > Bacteroidota > Bacteroidia > Sphingobacteriales > Sphingobacteriaceae > Mucilaginibacter. The sequence continues at coordinate 24,109 of JAUCSE010000088.1, read as the reverse complement.
GGGTATTATACCTGGTACTGTGCCTGTACAAACCTCCGGCCTTCAGTTCAACGGAATTTTTTTCTCCCAATGCTGTTTTATAACTCAGATTGGCCATGACACTTAGATCCTTATTGCCGCTTTTTTGCCATATCCTGGAAATATTATCAAAATAATCCGGGGTACTGGTCAAATCAGGATTGATCAGGTGATTGATGGATATGTCTGCCCGGTCAGGTGCGTTTTGCGTGGCGTTGGAATAAACACCTGCCCAGTCAAAAAGAAAATGTTTTGAAAGTACATGTTTACCGGTCAATTTCAAGTTCTCTACATACTGATTTTGAATATTTGACCGGTTATCATTAAACACGGTTCCGGTACCCGGCCCTAACCGGCCTCCATTACCACCTAAAATGGAAGTATCAATGCTTAGCCGGGTTTGAGCGATATGGGTATACAGGAAAACATTATCCAGGCTTATCTTATTTTTGTCATTAAACTGGTAATCCAGGTGAGCTGATAGACCATTGTTCAGTTGCTGGGTAGAATACGTGCGGTTCGCTACATCAGATATTACCGGTTGGAAATTTTTTTCAGGACGTGTATCCAATTGAGCAATATTAAATTGTGAATTGGTGCCGTAATACTGGTTTTGGTAACTATCCGCAACAATAAAGCCTAATTTATTCTTTAGGAATCTTCGGCCGTAAGTGAAACCTAGTAGCGAGGTTAAGGGTGCATTTTTCTTCGTAAAGTCCAGATTAGCTCTGGAGAAATTTCCGGGATTGGCTTTATAAGATGGGCCGAACCTATTGGCCGGGCTTTGTTTCTGAACAGCGCCATGATCAAAATTGTCAAATTTCCGGTTAAAGAATAAGGTACTATATCCAATTGCTCCATTTGCTGTAAAATATTCGTACTCGGGGGCATCTTTAAACACCAGGTTCACTGTGCCACCTATGGCATCACCTTCCATATCCGGGGTTAAGGTTTTACTGACCTCAATTTTCTCTAAAAGATCGGATGGAACTATACTCAGGGATACAAACCTGGATACAGGGTCAGGACTGGTAACCTTTACACCGTTAATTAAGGTATTGTTATAGCGGGGCTCCAATCCCCTGATGATGGCATATGCTTCATCAGAGCCACTGTTGCGCTGCAATGTTACAGCAGACACCCGTTGCAGCGCATTGGCCGCACTGATATCCGGCGATCTTTGCATGGCCTGTGCCGAAATCACATTGGTAACATTACCCGCGTTTTTCTCCGAACGGCGGGAGGACGTTTCAGACTCCGCGTTAGCCTTTGCATATACACTTATCGTTTTTAGTGCTTCAGTTTTTTCGCTAAGCGTCATATTTAAAATGACCGCTTTTTCTGCTGAAAGGTCAATATGCTGCTCGTATTCCTTGTAACCAATATATTTTACTTTTACTTTATAGGATCCGGGCAATATCCCGCTGATCTGGTAATGTCCGAAAGCATCGGTTATTGATCCTCCTTTTTGACCATCAAAATGCACGTATGCACCGCTTAAGGGTTCTTTGGTGTTTTCATCCGTTATTTGTCCCTTCAAAGCCGCATTTTGGGCCGCGGCAACAGAAGAAAGAAAAAGAAAAACGACGATTAGGTAAAGTTTATTCCTCATATGTTCAAGTGATTTTTTTGCAAATCAATTCGTCAATTTGGGAGGAATACTGAATAAATAGCTGCAATTAAATTGTTAACTTATTGATAATCAAAATTTAACATTTGAGATCGGGAAGGGAAATATTGTCAATTATTCAGTGGTTACTGAAGGGGTAATTTAACCTGGATAACCATAAATTAATCAGGCAAATCGTTTGGAAATTCCGAAAACAATCAATTATATTGTTGTGTATTAGATAACCAACACACTGTTACTCATAATGATCGAAATTAAGAACTTAAGCTTTGGCTATAACCGGCAAACTTTATTGTTTAAGGATCTGGACCTGGTTTTGGAGCAAGGGCATATTTATGGCTTGCTGGGGAAAAATGGTGCCGGTAAGTCAACGTTGTTAAAAAATATAGCTGGATTGGCATATCCGCAAGAAGGGTTTTGTTTGCTTAATGGCACCAACGTTTCGGACAGACCAGTTTCTGTGTTGGAAGAGATCTATTTCCTGGCCGAAAATCTTTATGTACCTTCGCTTACCCCGGCTCAGTTTGTTGCCAATACAGCGGGCTTTTACCCGAAATTCAGCAAATCTGATTTTTATAGATACCTGAAAGTTTTGGATGTTGATGAAGACGCGGTGATGGATAAACAATCTTTCGGACAGCAAAAAAAAGCGATCATTGCCTTTGGTCTGGCAACCAACACGAGCCTGTTGATTATGGACGAGCCTACAAACGGGCTGGATATCCCGTCGAAAGTACAATTTCGTAAATTGATCGCTTCTGTATTAACTGAAGAGCGTTGTATCGTGATCTCTACCCACCAGGTGCGAGACCTGGACAGCCTAATAGATACCCTGCTGATTTTGCACGAAAAGGAAATTGTAGTTAATCGCCTGATGGACGAAGTAGTTGAAAAACTGACGTTTGGTTTTTATACCGATATAGAAGGCTTAAAAGTGTTGCACGAGGAAAAGGATATGCGGGGAAGTAACGTCATCCTACAGAATACAACCGGCAAATTCAGTAAGGTTGACCTCGAATTACTGTTTAACGCAATCATCGGCGGGAACAAAAATATAGTTGAATTATTAAAAGCTTAGTTATATGTCAAATTTCTTTAATACTGACAGGTTTAGCAAGTTGTTTATAAAGCACAGTCAGGAGCATTATAAAAGTTACCTCATGTCCGCTGCGGTGTTGATGGGTGTCATGGTAATGGGGGGCAGCTTTCTCATCTATCTTATCAATACTTCGCTCGATCCCATGTTTCAGATGTTACTTTACGTTTGGATGCTTTTGCTGGGCGGAACTATATTCACCAGCACCATATTTGCCGAATACGGGAACAATAAAAAGGTGATAGCCAAACTGTCCTTGCCGGCCAGCCATTTTGAAAAATATCTGGTGGCCTGGTTGTATTCATTTATAATCGTGTTTTTAGTGATTACGGCAAGTTTTTACATGGTAATGCTGTTTTTATTAAACATCAAGCATTTTTCACAACAGCAACCTGAAATGTTTGACCTGATGCAAAGGCCGGGGGGGCTGCAGTTTCCCTTGTTATTTCTTGTATTAGCCTTATACGCATTTATGCATTCCTTAGCATTTTATGGTGCCATATTTTTTGAAAAACTTCACTTTATAAAGACGGCGTTTTTGTTTTTTATTGTGCTGGCTATTTCAATGTATGGCAATAAATTTTTACTGGATTTAATGCTGCATAAAGACACCAGACCCGCGCTTCTGTTAACTAATGTCGCTTTCTGGGAAAATAGACATATCGTTATTCTCAACCTGAAAGACAATAAGGAAGTTTATGCATTGGGTTTGTATTTAATTGTGGCGCTTTTGTTTTGGACGGCGGCTTATTACCGGTTAAAAGAAAAGCAGGCTTAATTATACAGCACATGGATTTTAAAGAAAACGAACCCATATACCTGCAGATTGCCGGGGCAGTAAGCGAAAATATATTGACAGGCAAATGGCCGGCGGGAGAAAAAATAACTTCGATACGCGACCTGGCCATTGAATTGGAGGTAAATCCCAATACAGTTAACCGGGCTTACGAGCTTTTGCAAAACCAGGAGGTAATCATCAACAAACGAGGGATGGGCCTTTTTGTGGCACTGGATGGTGCTGTTAAAATAAAAGCTATCCGTAAAGAACGTTTTATGCAGCAGGAGCTGCCCGAGTTTTTCAGGAATATTCACCTACTGGATATTGAGCTGAATGATTTGCAGCACCTATACCAACAGTTCAAAAAAGACAACCGCAAACCAAAAACAGATACTACCAATGAAAACGAGTAATAAAATAGTAGCAATTGCTTTCCTTGTAATTATTGTATCAGCTATAGGTTATGCTATTGCCATGAAGAAGGAGTTTCTCACCGGAAACTATAAAAAACCGTATATAAACTTCAGCAGCTTGCCTTATAAGAACTTTAACAGCCTAATCATAAACCCTTCCAGCATGATTAATGTAAAACTTGTTCAGGGGCCATTTAAGGTGATGATTAATAACATAGTAAAAGATAATTTAATTTTTAAACAGGTAAACAATACGTTACAGATTGATTTAAACTGGGGATATGTCCGGTTTAATACAGGGGATACTTATATGATGGTGATATCATGCCCTAAGCTAATATCAGTGCATGTAAACGCTGTGTATACCCTAAATAAACTAAACATAGTTGACACGCTGGCAGGAGAAGGTTGGGCATACCATCAAGTATTGATAGAAGGGTTTAAACAGGATAGCCTATCGGTTATTCAGGAATGGGGAAGTCAGGTTGTGTTGGCAAATAACAACTTCGTGTATTTAAATGCTTTAACAAGTATTAATGAGCTTAGCGGATCAAAATTAACCGTGTTAAAAAGTAATATTATTCAGCAGGCTAATTTCGACGTTCGTAATAAAGGCAAACTCATTTTATATCAGGCAAATATCCCGGGTTTAAATTACAGCTTGGCAGATAGCGCCCTGTTTGTCATGAATGGTGCCGCTATCAAGTCACTAAAAAAATAAATCACTTAATTCCTTTAGCAATTATGAAATTACAGATCAACGCTCTTTCAAAAACATACTCCAATGGTGTGCATGCGCTAAAGGATGTATCGCTTATCCTGAACAACGGTATGTTTGGATTACTGGGGCCAAACGGGGCAGGCAAATCATCGCTGATGCGTACTATAGCCACCTTACAGGAGGCCGATGCCGGTAGCATTTTTTTAGATGACCTGGATGTGTTAAAGAACAAAACAGAGGTACGGCAGCTGCTGGGCTACCTCCCTCAGGAATTTGGGGTATATCCTAAAATATCTGCTGAACGCATGCTTGATCATATTGCTCAGCTAAAGGGGGTTGGTAATTATGCTGAGCGGAAGGAATTGGTTGCCGCCTTGCTGGATAATGTAAACCTTAGTAAGGATAAAAAGAAAAACCTGGGCACCTATTCGGGTGGGATGAAACAGCGTTTCGGAATAGCACAAGCGCTCATAGGCAACCCTAAGCTGATCATCGTGGATGAACCAACCGCCGGATTAGACCCAGCCGAAAGGAACCGCTTTTATAATCTCCTGAGTCAACTGGGTGAAAATACCATCGTGATCCTGTCAACCCATATTGTGGAGGATGTGAGCACGTTATGTTCCAACTTTGCCATCATTTGCCAGGGTGAGGTGTTATACGCAGGTGAACCTGATATGGCAGTGAACGAGATGGAGGGCCGCGTTTTTAGCAAAGCAATTGATAAAGCTGAACTGAGTTTTTACCAGGATGATTTTTCAGTGATCTCCACCCAATTAAAAACAGGAAAATTACACATCCGTATTCTTTCCGAAACCGATCCGGCTAATGGTTTTGTATTGGCAACGCCTAACCTGGAGGATGTTTATTTTAGCAATATTGCAACCCGTGTAGATGTAAATACCATTTAAAACCCTACCATTATGTTTTTGAAAATATTTGCTTTTGAGGTGCAGAATCGCCTCAGAAGGCCCTTGGTGTATGTTTATTTTTTAGCTACACTTATCTTTATAACACTCTCTTTTGCAACGGGTTCGCTGCCTGTCGGTGAAAAAGAACATATTAATAGCCCCATGCTTATCGCATTTGCGATGGGTTGGATAAGCCTGTTTATGATGCTGGTCACATCGGGTATTATGGGCATGCCCTTATATAAGGATATTGAGCACAATACTAAAGATTACTACCTCACTTATCCCATTACCAAAGCCGGGTACTTTTGGGGGCGGTATTTTAGCTCGCTCATGTTTGTACTGCTTATTGGCAGCGCGGTTATGGCGGGTGTATTTTTGGGTACAAAACTTGGACCGTTAATGCACTGGAAAGATGCCAGCAATTATGGGCCAAATAATTTCATGTACTACTGGCAGCCATTTTTATTGATCGCGGTACCTAATCTTTTCTTTACCTCATCTTTGTTTTATGGCCTGGTTGCCATAACCCGTAATATCAAAGTGATCTATAGCGGCGGCATCATTCTGTTTTTAGGATACCTGATAGCGTCATTCTTTTTAGTACGAACGAATAATCAGCTTGTAATAAACCTGACCGACCCTTTTGCCTTTAACGGTATACGGGAGCAAAAGCAATCTGCCACTGCGGCCATGCAAAATACTAATATGATTGAGTTTGGCGGCCTGTTGTTACTCAACCGCATCCTGTGGCCCGGTTTGGGGTTGATCGTGTTAATATACACCTATGTCCGTTTTAATTTTGAAGATTTTTTTAGCGGAAAGCGGGATAAGAATTTAGTTAAAGATGGAGCAGTAAACAGAGGAGCCATAAGGCCTAAAGTGACTACCCGTTTTACGGGAAATTATAATTGGAAAACACTTTTCAGCCTTACCAAAACGGAATTGCTCAATATCATCCGTGACAATTATTTCTGGATCATTATCATTTGCGGACTGGCCTTTTTGGGTTTTGTGTTTTTTATGGGGAACAGTTTTTACAGTATACCGGACTTTCCGAGAACGGTTGAACTGCTGGATATTTTTAACGAAGTATTTCTATTCTTTATTTTCTTTATCATCATTTTTTATACCGGGGAAACCGTTCATCGTGATAGGATCACCCGTTATTCGTTTATCAACGATTCATTGCCTGCACCTAACTGGGTGTTGAATGGATCGAGGCTGATAAGTTTATTGATTCTGGGCCTGGGCTTATCGCTTGTGCCTGTGGTGATGGGAGTGGCTATACAGTTAATCAAAGGATTTACGCAGTTTAACTTTCCGGTCTACCTGTTATCAGCATTCAGCTTGATTTTACCTAGGTTCCTGGAAATGGTCGTGTTTTCATACGTGGTTCATGTAGTGGTGAATAACAAATTCGCGGCGCATGGAATCGGTATAGCCATTTGGGTTGCTTTATACTTTTTACATGTCACCTCTATTTTTAATTATAACATTTTATTGTATTCCTATACACCCGGTTACCGGATCTCGGATATGGATGGCATCGGTCACATGGCAGGTCCTGTAGCCTGGTTTAATATCTACTGGCTGTTGGCTGCCGGGTTACTGGTTATCGTAGCCGCCTTGTTTTATTATCGGGGCGTATCGTCAACATTTAAAGAAAGACTGCAACTGCTTTCAGGTCGGTTTGACCTTAAAACGAAGTTGATAACCGTTGTTTTGCTGATCATGTTCCTATCTTTGTCGTCGTTTATTTATTATAATGTGAGTTATCTTAACCGTTACCTCACCAAACCGGAAAATGATGAGCGTGCCGTATTGTATGAAAAAACATTAAAACGTTACCAAAATCTGCCTTTACCCACGATAACTTCAGTAAAGCTGAATATTGACTTGTTTCCAGAAAAGCAGCAAGCTACAACACACGGATATTTCGCAGTAGTAAATAAGACTAAGGAAACCATTAGCCAACTGCTTATAGATGGAGACGAGGTAACCACCTACGATTTAAAGATCAGCGGAAAATCAGTTCCTTTTACCACACCTTTAATTTATTCACGTGGAAAGTTCAATTGGTTTCGACCTAAACTGGATACAGCCGATTTCAGGCTGTATAAATTCCGCCAGGCACTGGCTGCCGGTGATTCTGTTGTAGTTGAGATGAATTCATCTGTTTATTACAAAGGGTTCAGCAATGATCTTTATAGTGCCGATATCCTGAGGAACGGCACCTTCTTTAAAGGCGGGTTACCAGGTATGGGCTATGATGATGACGATGAAATGGGCAGCCCTTATGAGCGTAAGCAATACGGTCTGCCACCTAAAAAAGAAAAAGTGTTTGAACAAGAAGACCCCCATGGTGTCAATGCGTTAAGAATCGGTAAGGGAGCCGGCATTCAAAAAACAGATATAACTATAAGTACGGCGGTAGGACAAACTGTCGTAGCACCCGGCGATTTGCAAAAACAATGGGCGCAAAATGGGCGCAGTTATTTTCATTACGTGCAAAGTAAGCCGGGGATGTACCCGCCTTTTGGCATCCTGAGCGCGAAATACGCTGTTTTAAACGATGTTATTAAGTTGGATGGCGGTCATGAGGTTAATGCAAACGTGTACTATAACCCGCTGCACACCGCAAACGTTAACAGGTATAAGGACGCCATTAGAGATGGTATAAGCTATTTTTCAGATACCTATGGTAATTTCCCTTTTCATGATATGCGAATCGTGGAAACCGGTGTTTATGGCCCACGGTCCGCATCATTGTCTACGCTGGATACCTACTCAGAAAATAATGGATGGAACGCTGATTTTCGCAAACCCGGCTTATTTGATTATTGCTATTATTCGGCTTCGCAACAATTAGCTCAACAATGGTGGCGTTATCAGGTGGCTCCCAATAATACAATTGGTTCATTTGTAATTCCGGAGGGTCTGGCAAGATATGATGCCTATGTCATGGCCGAAAGAAAATATGGGAAAAATAACATTCACCAGTTATTACTGGATGAAATGTGGGGATACCTGTTTTTTCACAGCCGCGGAAACGGACCTGAACACCCGGTATTAAAGGCTAATGAATGGTATGAATGGGAGAACAAGGCAGGAGCCGTTTTGTATGGCTTGAGAGATCTGATAGGCGAGCAAAATATGGATGCGGCCCTGCGCGAATTCAAGGACACTTATGCCTTTAAAAAGCAGCCGCCATATCCTGGTAGTAATGACCTGTATCGTTATTTGAAAAAGCACACGCCGGATTCGCTTCAATATTACCTGATAGATACCTGGGAGAAGATCACTTTTTACAGTAACCGGGTGATCAGCGCGAAAGCGATACCAATAGGGAATAATAAGTATAAAGTAATCCTTAAGGTAAGCACCAGTAAAATTCATATCGACAGTAAAGCAAATGATGTACCGGCAGCTATGAATGACTATATTGATATAGCTGTTTTTGCTGAAGATTCTCACAATAAGGATGGATACAACCAGGTAAACCCGCTTTATTTTCAAAAGCACAAACTTAAAGCAGGGGAACATACCATGACCGTTATTGTAAGTGATAAACCTGAAAGGGTGGGTATTGATCCTTATAATAAATTAATTGACAGGGTTCCCATGGATAATTCTAAACAGCTTTAGCCAATGTATAATTTAATTTCGTCCACTTAAATAATATTTTCACCAGGCAGATATAACAGTACTTTAAGTTTTTATTTTGATTTATACAGATATATCTAAAAATCAAGATTGAAGCTGAACTTAATACCATACGGAGATACACCTGGGTGATCGAGATAATTAAATCTCCGGATCACATCAAAGCGGAATACCTTAAAAATGTTCCCTATACCCGCGCCGGCTTCTACATAAGGTGTTTTGTCCAGGGCATAGGTGCCGGTGCCCCCATTTGAACCCATAGGGAACTGATATAGATTGGTTGAATAAAGCGGATTATTTTCATTGCGTAAACCACCGTACAGTATTTTAAAAGACAGATATTCCCGCCATTTGAGATGTTCAATCAGCGGGATTTTATTCAAAAAAAAGCCATTGAAACTTTGTGTCATGTTTAACCCAACGTAATGATCGCTTACAAATTCCAGGTAGTTCATCTTATTATAAGCATCGGGGTCATAAGCAAGGGATTGATTAGCCGGACTAATATTCAGTAACGGAAAAGGAACTTTTCCGGCTAACATATTGCCTAATATCGTTATATCTGAATAACCCAACTGTGACAAATAGAAGCGTTTAAAAATATTCAAACCAATATTGGTGTAAGAATACGAGCCGTTAAGTACGCCTTTAAAACCATGGTTGATCTGTAAATTAAAAATGGGGTATTTACTGTAAATGGTATGGCGTTCCTGTGTGCCCTGTATAATTTTCTCATGTGGTGCAAATCTCAGGCCCAAATCAACTTCGCTGGTGGCCAGGTCATGGACAATGCTGTTATCCGGATCATTAAGCCGATATACCAGTGTTCCGGCAGGTTGCTGGTTCCAGTTTTTGAGTGCTAGGTTATAAGAAAAATGATTTTCAAAATCTTTTACGTAAGCTACAGTGAAAATTTTATTATAAACCCAGTAATCAGTTTTTCCAGTATGAAAAGATGTTAGCGCTGCCTGCGCGTTCGTAATAGAAAAGCTCTGCCCGGGTAAGTTAACATCATACAGATAACTGACTTTTAAATAATCATTCGGGAAACGATAAGGAGCGGTTTGATTTAATGAGAAATAAGTGTTCAGATCATATTTTAGCTGCTTATCCTTCGTGCCATACCCTACGTAGCCATCCAGGTAAACCGACTTATTAAATAGGGGAGTGGTTCGGCCAGTCAGTTGAAAACGTGGTCCTTCCTGGTTGTTAAAGGAAAAAAAGGTACCCAAGGGCCCTATTTGGACGGGGCCCACATCGGCAAATCCTCCGGTAAATGTGGATGCGATCCAGGTGGCTCTTTTAAAAGAGCGCATACCTTCCAGCCGGTTCATGTGGGCATAAACCAGCGCCTGCTGCTGGTTAAGTGTATCGGCCCGGTGATGCAACCAATAGGTAGTGTCCGCTTGATCCGCGTTTTCTGCTGTTTGCAGACTCTTGCCTTCATAGAATTCAGCACGCAAAGGAGAATTGAGTTTGTAATTTGAATAAAATACCGTTCGTTCACCAAAAGCGCCTGTTCCTTTGTTTCTTAAAATGCCAAAATTGGCCTTAACATCACTTTTGCTCAGGTAATACCGTCCGTCAGGGTAATGCTCAAAAGCAAGCTGAATGCTAAGGTTGCGCATGAAATTGATATTGATCTGTTTGCTAACATTCAACTCACAGGATTCAACAGCGTAATGCCCATCCATGGTAACAAGCAGCTTTCCTTCAAACAACAGGTCGCCTTTATTACGTGGTGTAAAGCTAATTTCAATGAGTTTTTCCTTACCATATTGCACGGTGTCTGTGATAAAAAATTTATAGAACGCAGGGGCATGGTCAGCAACTGGACTGAGGAACTGGTTGGTAATAATGAATATGTTGTTGGCGTAAATATCTAAATTATTGCCATAAAGCCGGTTCAGGTATATATCTACGCCTGCCGTATCCACAAATTTGATGATATTGGTTTGCTTTTGCGCATTTAATATCTGGATAGATTTAGCAGGATTTTTTCGATAGTAATTTTGAAAAATCTTCTCGCTGAAAAACACCGGAAGTGATGTTTGTGCCTGACCGTCTACTTTCGTCGCGGTATCCAGCATGAATTTAAATTGACTAAAAAAACGGCTGTTGATCAATTTACGGGGCAGGTTAAATAGGGATAAACCGATCCGTTCATACTGATCATATTGAAGATAGTCTGAACTTTCCATACGGTTTTCGGGCTTATGGTCAATTACTTCTTGAATTAGCGCTACAGCCGGGTTTCCCTTATTGCGGTACCGTTTGTTTTTGCCAGAGGTGATCTTTACTTCCTTGAGCTGCGTTTGGCTCCTTTTTAATTGAACAGAAAGGTTATTGGCCTGACCTGTTTTAATGGTCCTGGTGATCGGCAGATAACCCATATCTGAAAAGGAGACCTGGTTAAAAGCCCCGTCGGCACTTAAATAATACTTCCCCTGTTTATCAGAATTTGTACCGTGGGAACTGCCGACAAAACGAATGCTGATAAACGAAAGCGGCAAACCGGAAGTAGCATCGGTTACTTTTCCAGTAACACTGGTAACTGTACGCGAAGGAGGGGCGTTTTTCTTTACGGTGTCTGTTTGCTGTGCCGAAAGGGATAGTGGAATTACAATCAGGCCTAAGCAATTTAGCCGCGATATGTTATTTTTTATAAACTCCAATATGACCTGCCTCTGGGAAGGTGATTTTTTTATGCAATTCCAAAAAAACGGTAACAATGAATCAGTAATTAAGTGATATAATAAACTCAAGTACTTATTTCCCCATAGAAAATGTTTATTAAAATGAACATTGAATTCGAAGGTATCACGTAATCCTGTGTAAATTTGGGATTCCGCAATAAAATTATTTAACTCATCAGTCATCCGCCTCATACTGATGTGAACAAATCCATACGATTATAGTATATGATCGAAGATAATCCCGGCTGTTTAAAACAGCAGTTACACAGAATTCATGATTTCTACAGAATTCATGTTTTACTTTGTATGGCCAGATGGTGAAATCGCTATCCAGCTTTATTACTAAATTGAATTATTATTTTGAAACCGGTTAAGTTTTTTGGCAGGTTAAGCCTGGTGTTGCTCATCTTCTTTGCTTTGCAGGGCGAGGTGGTGCAGCGCTATGTTGATCTTTTCCAGGGGAAACTTGAACATCGTACAGCCGTTCCCCAAAGGACGGCCGAACATCAGCAGCTCATCAAGCTACAATGCTATACCCAAAAGTTTTTGCCGGTAACCTTACCACCGGAAACCCTTTTTGAATTTCCTGTTTCGTTCAGATCGTTACCTAAGATCAGCTATATCATAGCCGAAAATGAGCACTACGACCTGCCTGATGCAGAACATACCTCGTTAAGAGGCCCCCCTGCTATAAATAGCTGAGATCCCGCCTTAAAGGATCTCCCTCGAACTTTTATTGTTTAATTACCACAATGGGATCTGCTGATCCTGTTGTTAAAGCTATTTATTTCTTTACGATGAAATCATACAACAAGCTATGCTTTGTAGGGTTGCTGCTGTTTTTAATCTCTGTGTCTTCTGTGGCTATAGCCCAGGTGCCAATAATGAAAATTCAGGATGCCATTCAAATTGCATTAACACACTATAAAACCATAGATGCCCGGAAAAACTATGCCGAAGCATCCAAATCAGCGGTAAGCGCGGTTAGATCCCAATACCTGCCCGATCTGAATATGGGGGCTCAAACCGCATATGGAACTATCAACGGAATTAATGGCCCCAACTATGGTTTACCCGGAGTCAGCACCATTAATGGTGGGGTAGTGTCACCAACTCAAAACTGGAACGCTGCTTTCGGCAGTTTATATGTAGCCAACATTAACTGGCAGTTTTTTGCATTTGGCAGCCAAAAGGCAAATGTTAAAGTTGCCCAGGGGCAATACCAAAACGACCTAGACGCGCTTGGCGAGGAGAATTTTCAAGTGCAGGCAAACGTTAGCGGAGCATACCTGAACCTGCTCTCAGCACAGCGGCTTTCGCTAAGCATGCAGAAAAACCTTGACAGGGCAACAACGTTGCGTAACCTGATACTAACACGTACCATCAATGGCCTTAACCCGGGGGTAGATAGTGCTATCGCTAATGCAGAACTATCCAAGGCGAGGTTAAGCCTGCTGGATGCGCAGAACTATCAGCAAACACAGGCCAATCAATTGATGGTACTGCTTGGAGACCATCAGCCGCTGATTACTCTGGATACTTCGTTTGTAACACACCAACCGAATGACCTGGGATTGGAACAGAAAACAGCTGGGCTGCAACACCCTATGCTTAAATATTTAGACTCAAGGACTAAAGTTAGTGAGCTGCAAGCCAATGCCATCAATACTTCTAAATGGCCCAAATTTTCTTTCTTTACCCTTTATCAGGGTAGGGGATCAGGTTTTGGAAGCGATTATGCCACCGGAACAAATTCGGTAATAAATCATAGCCTCTCGGCGGGGTTAGACCCTGTCCGGACGAACTATATGTTAGGTATCAGCGCAGTTTGGAATCTAACTGACCTGATCCGCACAAAAAAAAGAGTGACCACGCAGAATTACCTGACCACAGCTTACCAAGATGAATATGAAGTGCAGCAAAGCGCCCTGCAAGATCAGCTATCACTCGCAGATCAGCGGATACTGATTGCCATTAAACAATATAATGAGGCACCGTTGCAGCTCAAATCAGCAGGCGATGCTTACCTGCAAAAGAGCAGCCTGTATCAAAATGGCCTCGCTACAATTGTAGATGTAACTCAGGCGCTATATAACCTTAACCGTGCCGAAACAGACCATGACCTGGCTTATAACAGCCTTTGGCAGGCTTTGCTATATAAAGCCGCTACCGCCGGGGACCTTAACCTATTTCTGAGCCAAATACATTAAAATATACTTATTATGAATTTAATAACTTCAGCGTTAAGAAAACCCATTACCATTATTGTGGTGGTCACCGGTTTCATCCTGTTTGGGATAACGGCGCTAACTCAAATAAATATCGACATTTTTCCGAATTTAAATTTGCCATCCATTTATGTGGCCCAGCCATACGGGGGTATGTCACCCCAACAAATGGAGGGTTTTATCTCCTCCAATTATCAGGGACTTTATCTTTATATCAGCGGCATTAAAAGTGTTGAAGCGAATAATGTGCAGGGGCTAAGCCTGCTTAAGTTATCTTTTTATGATGGCACCAACATGGCCCAGGCTGCTGCCGAGGTTACCTCTTTAACCAACCGGGCATTCGCGTCCATGCCTGATGGTACGCCACCACCCATCATCCTGCGTTTTGATGCATCCAGTCTGCCGGTCGGCCAGCTTACACTCAGTAGCGACAAACGCAATAATAACGAGCTGCAGGATCTGGCCTCCACATTGGTGAGGCCTACCTTTTCCAGCGTGCCCGGACTTTCATCACCACCACCGGTAGGCGGTAATGCCCGGACCGTAGTGATTGATGTCGACCCTGCTTTAATGCGGAGCCATAACCTGACCCCGCAGGAAATAACGGCTGCGGTTCAGGATAATAACCAGATCTCACCGGCTGGTAATGTACGCATCGGCACCACTATGTATCTTACCCCGGCCAATACGGTTATAGCTAAGGTTAAGGATTTCGAAAATATTCCTTTACGTTATCAAAACGGTGCGACCCTGTTTTTAAAGGATATCGCTAAGGTGAGTGACGGTGCCGATATCACTACCGGTTATGCCTATATAGATGGCAAAAGAGCCATTTATATGCCGGTCATCAAAAATGCATCAGCATCTACCTGGTCGGTTGTGCAGGGGCTCAAAAAACAACTGCCCTATATGCAAAGTCTTTTGCCTCCGGATGTGAAGCTCAAATTTGAGTTTGACCAATCTGTTTATGTGATCAATTCTGTTAAGAGTTTGATCAGTGAAGGGGTGATCGGTGCCATCTTAACAGGTATTATGGTGCTGTTGTTCCTGGGTGACTGGCGAAGCGCAGTTATTGTAATTGTCAATATCCCGGTATCTATTATCATTGGCGGATTGCTGCTGAAGTTATTTGGGCAAACGATCAATATCATGACGCTGGGCGGCCTGGCATTGGCTATCGGGATTTTGGTTGATGAGTCAACGGTTACGATTGAGAATATTCACCGGCACCAGGAAATGGGGAAAACCAAGGCGCGTGCTATTGCGGATGCCTGTCAGGAAATTGCCTTGCCAAAGCTGCTGATATTATTGAGTATTCTGGCTGTGTTTGTTCCGGCATTTTTCATGACCGGTATTCCCAGGGGTATGTTTATGCCCCTATCACTTGCTGTTGGCTTCTCGATGATCGCGGCTTTTTTGCTTTCGCAAACTTTTGTTCCTGTTTTGTCCAACTGGTTGCTGAAAGATCATCAGCCCGATAAAAAAGAACATCAGGTTAACCGTTTTGAAAAATTTGAAACCTATTTCCTGAACTTTTTGACTCGGATAATGAACAGGAAAAACCTCGTTATTATGCTGTATGTAATTGTTTCGTTCGGTATAGTAGCTATCGGTTTAATGAACCTGGGAACGGATATTTTGCCTAAAGTAAATAGCGGTCAGTTTCAGCTGAGGATAAAAGCACCTGTGGGTACCCGACTCGAAAATACGGAGGCATATATGCTAAAGGCACAGCAAAACATATACGACCTGGTTGGTGGCAAGCAAAATATCGAGATCATCTCTTCTTTTGCCGGTTCGCATCCATCTACCTATCCAACTATCCCCATTATCTTTTTTATGAGCGGATCTGACCAGGCCATTATGCAGATTGCTTTGAACCCGGACTATAAAACAGACCTAGACGGGCTCGAAGAAAAGATCCGCCAGCGTCTGCATCAGGTAATGCCCGAGGTGCAGGTTACCTTTGAGCCTATCGACCTTACGGATAAGATCATGAGCCAGGGTTCCACAACCCCTATAGAGGTTGCAGTAACCGGTAAAAACCTGGATCAGAGCCAGGCTTATGCGAACAAGATCATTGCGGGATTAAAAAAAGTTCCGTTTTTAAGAGATGTTCAACAGAAAGAGAGCCTGAATTATCCATCTATCAGTATTACGATTGACCGTCAGAAAGTCAAACAGTTGGGTTTAACCATGAGCAATGTGGCCAGTTCCATAACAGACGCTACTTCATCTAGCCGCTTTACACAAAAAGTATTATGGCTTGACCAAAATAATGCCACCAGTTATAATGTGCAGGTACAGATCCCGGAATATGATATGAAGGGACTTGCTGATATCGCATCGATACCGCTTTTAAAAGGGCAACAGACCCCAACATTGGGTGATGTCGCGACTCTAAAAGTGAGTACCATGGTAGAGCAGTATGATAGAAAAGGCGCTGTTCGCTTTTTATCCATTGGTGCCAATATTAATAAAGTTGATTTGGGTAAAGCCTCCAAAGCGGTTGATCAGGTCATTCAAGATGCCGGGCACCCGCCGGTCGGGATCAAGGTGGAAAAACGGGGATTGACCAGCTTGCTGGATGAAACGATGAGCAGTCTGCAGTCTGGCTTATTGATCACCATCATTGTTTTATTACTAATGCTGGCGGCCAATTATCAGTCGTTTAAGCTTGCGTTTGTGGTGGTTACTACCATTCCCTCGGTGCTGGCCGGGTCAATGATCCTGTTATGGATCACCGATTCCACATTAAACCTTCAGTCCTATATGGGCATCATTATGTCGGTAGGGGTTTCCGTAGCCAATGCTATTTTGCTGGTGACCAATGCCGAGCATATCCGGCTGGAAAATAAGGATTCTATGCAATCGGCAATTAAGGCGGCAGGATTAAGGTTAAGGCCCATTTTGATGACCAGTATTGCCATGGCAGTAGGGATGATACCCATGGCTTCCGGTATTGGCGAATCCGGGGGGCAAACTGCCCCCTTGGGCCGTGCTGTGATCGGAGGATTGATCGCCTCAACAATCGCCTCTTTGCTCATCCTGCCTTTGATCTTCTCCATAGTGCAGAAAAGATCAGCTGTTACCTCCGTATCCATGGATCCGGATGATGAACGGAGCATCAGCTACGATAAGGTGGGGGCTGCTAATAATTAACCAGATTGTCTAAATAATATTAACAAGATAATTCAAATGAAAACGATAAAAAAAAACAATATAAAGGTGTATTTAGGCCTTTTGATTTTAGGGTTTATTACTGCCTCCTGCAGTAGTAATAATAATAACCATCGAAAAGTAGCAGTTAATGCGGCTGTGGATGTGCAATCATTCGTATTGACAACCGGGCAGATCAGTGCACCATTAACTGTGCCTGGACAACTGGTGCCCTACAATAACGTAGAATTGTATGCCAAGGAAAACAGTTATGTAAAAAGTATAAATGTAGATATAGGCACACGTGTGAAAAAAGGGCAGCTGCTGGTTAACCTGGAGGCACCAGAAATGATATCCCAGTATAACCAGGCACAGGCAGATATGAACACTAAACTGGCAACGTACAAAGGGAGTAAGGCGAATTATGAACGTTTAAACCGCACCAGTAAAATCCCGGGTACCATATCTCCTAATGATCTGGATCTTGCTCTTGCCAAAGC
The DNA here is from genome assembly GCA_030445275.1 of Mucilaginibacter sp. Classification (GTDB taxonomy): domain Bacteria; phylum Bacteroidota; class Bacteroidia; order Sphingobacteriales; family Sphingobacteriaceae; genus Mucilaginibacter. The sequence continues at coordinate 6,293 of JAUCSE010000088.1, read as the reverse complement.
AAGTGCGGATAGTGCACAATGGAAAGCATCGCAATCAAGCTTCAGGCAAGCGGCTGACCTGCTTAATTATTTAAGTATAAAAGCGCCTTTCGACGGGGTAATTACCGTCAGGAACGTTTCGCCAGGTGCCTATGTGGGGCCTGGCGATAAAAGCTCTGGCAAACCATTGCTGGTGCTACAGGATCAAAACAGATTGAGGTTGACCATGAATATTACCGAGGGATATACCGGTTACCTGAATAACCGGGATACGGTAGGTTTTTCGGTAAGGGCATTGCCCGGCCAAAAGTTTGTAGCACACATCAGCAGAATGGCCGGCGGTATTGACCCTCAAACCCGCACCGAACAAGTGGAAATGGATGTCGATAACAAAGATCACGTACTGTTACCGCAAATGTATGCTGATATTTCCCTACAGGTTAAGGGAGATCAGCATGGTTTTGTTATTCCGCGTACGGCATTGGTAACGAATGCTGAAAGAGTTTTTGTGATCAGTATTGTTAATCATAAAGCTGTTTGGGTAGATGTTAAGAAAGGTTTGGAAGATGGAAACACCATTACCGTAACCGGCGCGCTCAAAGCAGGTGATGTGTTAGTTGCCAATGCGACTGACGAAATAAGGCTCGGGACGCCCTTGAGAATGGCCACCAGATAAGAAAATAAATTGATGACGAGGTCAACGAGTATGGTTTTAGTTTATGCCTAAAACCACACTTGCTGACCATGTTCAATTCTTCGCAAAATGAAGATCTAAAGGATCGAGAATGTTAAAAATCTGAATATTCAGCCGGGTGCAGGAAAATGATATTCGCATGTGCCACATTATTCTTATATTATTCTTTTGCTGTCAGCGTTTTCCGTTGGGTATCACTGCCATAATCATTTTAATAACCGGCTATTCCTCTATCCGTTTGTACAGAAAATATTTTTCATTTTATTCTTCGTCAGTAAGCACAAATATTGTGGTCAATCAACACGGAGCTTCAGTTAGTATATTTAAAATAATAGCATTTATCTTTTTCTTAATTTTCAGTTGGTTGCTGCGGAACATTATTTTCTTCTTTTTCATTCTTTTTAAACTCCAGCTTGCCAAATTTATAGCTTAAGGTAATACCAAAGGAGCGAAAAGGGATCTGTCTTAAATTTGACTGGTTAAAATTGGGGCCAAACGCGGTGGAGCGCTGATTGACATAGCTGTTAAAAGGATTAGCAGCAGTTAAGCCGATACTGGCATTTTTATTCAGGAATTGCTTTCGTATCGCCAGGTTGTAAAATGCGAATGCAGGCCGTGTTCCCTGGATATTCTTTTGTGATGAATTGTAATTACCGAATACCTCGGCTAACAGGTTATTGGGAAACTGATAAGTGGCATTTAAGTTTAGGCGATAGGCAAATCCGCTTACACTAGCCAGGCCGGGTGTGCTGTTCGTTCTTTCCCCCAGCTGTATGTTTGAACGCAGGTTCAGGTGTTCCGTCACGGGTACCGAACCGAAGATATTGGCGCCTATACCTGTTTGTGAGCCGATATTATACCGCTGCGTAAGGGATACATCCGAGTAATTTGTTCCGTTGACGCTGTACACCTTATAATAAGTTGTAAATGATTGTATGTCATCCGTATTGCGGCGGTAAAAACCGGAAAAATAAATGTTTCCGCCATTTTTGAAGGTTTTGTTATAGCCCAGTTCAAAGTTGTGGCCGATCTCCGGCTTCAATAAAGGGTTGCCCGTACTGATGTTGTGCGGATCACTGACGTTTAAAAAAGGATTCAAATCACCGTAGTCGGGTCTTTCTATGCGGTAGCTGTAAGCAAATTTAATGGATTGCGTTTCATCCAGCTTATGCTGTACCATAAAGGATGGTGCAAAGGTGTTATAACCGGGAATATTGGTTCCAGAAAAATCAGCGGTGGTATTGGTTCGTTCATAACGCAGGCCTGCTTTGCCATTGAGGAAATCATGGAATAAGGAAAAGGACGTGGAAAGATAAGCCGCATAGATATTGCGTTTGTAGGTAAAACTATAGGTCTGACCGGGATTCGATACATAAGTGCCATCATGGAGCAATGTATCCGTAACCACGCTGTTGTTCAGGTTCTCCAAAACTAATTTGGCACCTGCCTCAACCGTAAATCCTTTGCTTACCGGTTGGGTATAGTCCATGGAGATGTCTGTTTCATGATCTTTACCGGGGTTGTGACTCCGCAGACCCGGAGAAGGATAACCTCCGGTGAGATAATCAGAGACCTGCGACGCATCCACTGTGTTTTTTCCGTAGCTGGAGCTGTATAAAACATCAAGTTCCTGACCCTCTTTTTTAAAGGTCTTTTTATAAGCCATGCTCCAGTCCGTCGTGTTGGCGCTGAACCTGCTGGCAGAATTCCTGATGCTCTGGATATCGGATAATATACTACCGGTGGATAAGAAGGATTGCTGGTCCTGATTGGTCATTCCAGTTCCATGGTTGCCAAAATGATTGAAGCCTACTGTTGCTGTCAATTCATCATCCTTGGTGATGCTCCAGTTAAAGTTCAATCCGGACTGGTAGCTGCTTCGTGTAAAAGGGCTGCTGCCCTGTTGAAACAGACGGCTGATCGTATCCCTGTTGTTATTGTATGAGAAGCGGTCAGTGGTGTTTTTTGTTGTCGTATTTAACTGCTCGTTGCCGCTGAAAAATAAGCCAACCCCCAATTTACCTTTGCGGGCGTTCAGATTGAATGAGCCGTTTTCCAGGCGCGTACCTGCAGATAGATTTACGCTTCCATTAATTCCCTGTATTTTGCTGTCTTTCAATACGATGTTGATGATCCCGCCGGTTCCCGCGGCATCATACTTTGCCCCGGGACTGGTAATAACTTCAATACTTTTAATCTGACTGGCGGGAATAGACTGTAGTGCATCTGCCAGGCTGGCACCGAATATACTGGAAGGCTTTCCGTTGATTAAAAAACGTACATTCGCATTTCCCTGCAGTTCCACGTTACCATCGACATCGACACTGACCATCGGTACTTTTTTTAGAACATCCAGGGCAACGCCTCCCTGTGCGGTAAGGTCATTGGCGGCGTTATAAACCAGTTTATCAATTTTATTTTCTACTACAGGAGCCTTTGCGCTTATGGTGACACCCTGCAACTGGTTCTGAACAGGCGACAAAAGGATATTTCCTAAAGATGCAGTTAGTGAGGTACTGCTGATGGTTACATGATCAATGCGCTTGGATTGATAACCCAGGAATTCCACTCTTACCTGGTATTCTCCTGCCGGCAGATTATCTACCTTGAAATTCCCCTTCTGATCAGTACTGATCCCATTAAAGGGGCTGGTGGCGCCGGTCTTGAAGATACTAACCGTTGCAAAATCTACCCGAGCTTTTGATACGGCGTCAGTGACTTTACCGGTAATTTTGCCTTTACCTGCATTTGTTTGCGCAAATGATCCCATGAAGTTAAGCAGGAGTAAAAAAGTTATAAATATGCGATACATAAAACCATAGTTAGATATGTGGCCGAAATTCGGATACAAACCTGAATTAATTTTGAATGTTGAATTCACCGGGGAAGAGCCAGCTTGATTTTGTACGAATTAAGCCGTTCGCCGTCTATATGGAAACTGATTAAGTCACCTGATTACTTTTCATTGCCTGAATTCCAGAAATAAAACAGATTCCGAATGTTCCTTTGTCTAAAAGGGAAAATATGAAGCTACTGATTGTTGAGGACGAAAAAGAAATCTCTGAAAGTATTAGTGCATATTTTAGGGATGAGGAATTTCTATGTGATACCACTGCAGACTATCATTCGGCAATGGAAAAGATACACCTGAACGAATATGTCTGTATTCTGCTGGACATTAACCTTCCGAATGGGAACGGACTGGATATTTTGAAAGCGTTGAGGGAAATGGATAAAGCCGACGGTGTCATGATCATCAGTGCGCGCAATTCGCTCGATGATAAGATCCAGGGACTGGAGACGGGTGCTGATGATTATTTGGCCAAACCATTCCATTTGTCTGAACTGGGAGCCAGGGTGGCTGCAATTATCCGCAGAAGGTCATTTGGCGGCAAAAATAAGATTGTGCTGGATCGCCTGGTATTAGATATTTCCAAAAAATCCTTAAAACTAAAAGACGAGGAAGTCCCTTTGACCCGAAAAGAATATGACTTATTGCTTTATTTTATAGGCAATAAAAATAAGGTGGTGACCAAAGAAGCTATCGTAGAACATTTATGGGGAAGTTATATTGAAATGGCCGACAGCTATGATTTTATCTATGCGCATATCAAAAATCTTCGCAAAAAGCTTGTTCAGGCAGGTTGCCCGGATTATATCAAGGTAGCTTACGGGATGGGATATAAATTTGTGATTCATTAATGACACCCTTTGTATGAAACTGTTTACGCGTTACAACCGGATCAGCCTTCCCATCATTCTGGGTATCTTTATTCTCTCCGGCATCGGCTGTTATTTTTGGATCGATCACCTGCTCATTGCTGATTTTGACGACAGTCTGCATGAGCAGGCGCAAAAGATTGCCTTGTATACGCATAAAAACGGTTACTTCCCACAGGCCGGCCTGACGGATGACTGGCTGATCACGTACCGGCAACAGAAAACCATAATCCCCCCTTATATTGAAACCACTGAACGGTATGATCCGGACGATAAGGATAACAGTAAGTACAGAACCTTGTATTATATTTATAATAAGAAGGCTCAGTACTATTTAATAACGATTTCCAAATCATTGGAAGCCTTGCAAGGCTTATCCCGTTCCATCATGCTGATCACGACGATCACCCTTTTACCGGTCATTATCGTTACCCTGCTGCTTAGCCATTTTGTATTTAGGAAACTCTGGCGGCCTTTTTACCAGGTATTGGATCTGCTCCGGGATTATAAGCTGGGCAGCCGGAAGTTCATTTCCTTTAGCGAAACGGGCACCGATGAGTTTAATTTCATGAATGAGCGCATCGCGAACATGGTCAGCCGGGCAGAAAAGGAATTTATAGTCCTGAAGGAATTTACAGAGAACGCGTCCCATGAAATGCAGACCCCCATCAGTATTATCCGCTCCAAGCTGGATACGATCGTGCAGGGTGATAATTTAACGGAACAGCAAAGCCAGGCCATGGAAAGCGCTTACCAGTCGGTTAGAAGGCTGACTAATCTCGGGCAATCACTTTTACTGCTTTCCAAAAATGAAAACAACCAATTTAACGACACCATCGTGATCGATGTCGAAGAAAAGGTTACAGATAAAATTATTCAGCTGGAAGAGTTCTGGCTGGAGAAACAGATTGCGGTTAGCTATTGTTCTGAAAAAGCCCTGATTCGTATCCATCCTGATTTACTGGATATTTTGCTAAATAATGTATTGAGTAATGCGAGCCGGCATAATATTCACGATGGCGTGATAGATATTTACCTCAAACAAGGGGAACTGGTTGTCAGGAATACTGGTGGTGATGCCGCGATAGACCCGGAAAGAATTTATACCAGGTTTTATAAACATCAGCAGCATAGTGTGCACAATGGTCTGGGCCTTGCGATCATCAAACAGATCTGTGAACAATCTCAAATAATGGTCAGTTATTGCTTAATTGATCATCGCCACACATTTTCTTTTAGCTGGACTTCGTGATTAAGTAAGGTAGCCTTTATCGTGGATATAACTATCGACTAGACCAGGGATAATACTACTAGCGTTTGTTATCCAGGCTGCCAGCGATTAACGCTGCATTTCGCTGTTGTCCTGGTTGTAACCTAACCATGCCATATATATTTATATTATTAACGGGATTACCTCAAGATAATAAATGATTACTTTCTGGTGTAGTTAGAGCTACCCAGTCCATCGGCTTTATACAAAAAGGAAAGTGCAACAACGCACTTTCCTTTTTTGGAAATGAGCTATTACGAAAAATGTATTAATAATAGACTTAAACCTTCTCCAACTTTCTTTTTAACAATTTCATATCCTTACTGATTTTTACATCAATGACTTTAGCATAATGCTGTGTTTGTTTTATTGACTTATGACCCAGCATTTTTGACACAGTTTCCATTGGTACTCCATTGGTAAGCGTAATAGTAGTGGCAAAAGTATGTCTGGCGGTATGAAAAGTTAGCTTTTTATTTATACCAGATACGTCCGCAATCTCCTTTAGTAGGCTAGGCCAACAGCGCTTTGCCACCTTGCGGTGGTAAGTCTCTGCTAACCCGCCCCCGAACCGTACGTACATGTCTCCATGTATACGGCTCTCCATTGTCAACATAACTTTACTTGTCA
>JAUCSE010000084.1 GCA_030445275.1 Mucilaginibacter sp. | reverse complement strand
TTTCCTTACCCCACAGGAGGGAACGACATATCTCGGTTTCGTATAAACGATTCTCAGAGCGTCAAATTGAATTTTTGACTGCCTTTTTCCAGTCTAAAATATTAAGGGGACTTTTTCAGTGCCCTCAATTTGTATGCACGGCCTTTTTCTTGATCAATATCTTAATATATCCTGTTGACTAACAGAACCAGGGATTTTAAAAAAACAAACTCGAAAGCACATTGCTTGCACTGGGAGCTGATGGCTTAAGTCCTAAAAACTTACTGTATTGTGCTGCTGTCAATACAGTTTTAAGTTTACCCGATAAGCCACCTAGTAAGCCGGCAGACTTACTGGCATAGGCAGTTTTATCTGTGTTAGCTAAAGGCATAATATTGGCTTTATTTTTTAAGAAATCGGTTACATCGGTTGAAACGGCTGGTTTTTGTGCGGTCGTTAATCCTAATGCAGGCGTAAGTTTACCCATAATGGCATCTTTGGCTCCGCCAATATTATTAAGCGATGGCAATGATGAAGTGCTTATATTTTTAGATGATACAGCACTCTGCACCTTTTTTAAAATGCCTTGTGAAAAAGCCACGCTGCTTGTGATGCCTAATATCAAAGCGGTTAATAAAGTCTTCATGATAAATATGTTTTTTGGAGGTTTATAACCAAAACTAAATAAAAAAGTACAATAAAAAGTATTTATCAGAATGTTATATCTTATTCCTCGTAATGCCCTATGCACGTAATTATAGCCCCACATTAGCAGTTTCTCCATCCTTAACAATATAGGTATGCTTAGTTCTTCCCTCGATTATGTTAATCATTATTTTACCGTTTGCCTGTCTTGCTATTTTCAGATCAAAGATTGTCCCGAACGAATGGATGTTGTTTAAGGCCATCTGGTTCCAATCTTTTGGTAACCTGGGGGTGCAGCCAAAACTATTAAAACCTGTAGGTCGCATGCCGAATAATCCTTCAATAAATATTCTGCAATATAAACCACTTTCTGCAGAGAGATGCCTTTGATTACCTTCGGGATAGGCCTCAACCGGATACGGTACATGCTCACCCAGTAATCTACGGCGTGAATAGTAGTGTAAAAAGGTTATCGCCTGTTCTGTTGCTCCGGCCTGCAAAACTCCGCGAAGCGCATATAATGTGGAACGGTCCCAAAATGTATCCTTTCCGGCTTCCGTAGCTAACCCGTCGGCCGTCCACAGCTGGGGCGAGAATAAGGCAGCAACAGTCCCCTCACTCCTGTTATATATCCCCATGGTTAAGGGCATACATATCCAAGCACGCAAAACATTATTAGTTTCATAATACTTGTAGGTTTCAAACCCAGCAATATTAGCCCCGAAATATTTTTCAATATTGCTCTTAAGTTCGGCTGCCTGTTTTATATAGGTATCAATTTGCTCTTTGGATATATGTAGCTGCTTGCCGAGTAAAGCTGCCGAAACCAGCGCATCATAATATAAGCAATTTGTTGAGAGATTTGCTTTACCCGACGGGAACCGGCCTTCCAACTCATCACTTTTTGATTCCACAACCCCCTGATTATTAATATGCCGATGACTATACTCCAGGCACCAGCTTATTAACGGCCATAATATTTTTGCAGAATCAATATTACCATAAGTAAGCGCATATCTCGAAGCGCCATAGGCAATCATAGCCTGATCTCCCCTATCGCCTGCCCCTTTCCAAACCGTATCGCCCTCAGCTACTATCGAACTGGGCAACGCTTCGTATCCCGGGTTCATATAACGGGCAAACAATCTATAGCAATTCATGGCCGACAGATTCCCTATCTTATCGCCTGAAAAGGCAAAAAACGGACTGATATATTCTGCCTGATCATTAGCCCATATAGCTGCGTAATAAGACAAACCACCCGGGCCATGCATATATCCGCCTTTGGTTTTAAAAATACTTTCTGTTCCTCTTATTTTGGCAAAGGCAAACGCTGTATTCAAAATACTATCCGGGGTTACCAATTGCAAAGGTGCGAGCATTTCGGCAATTCTCTTTTTCCGGGCCTTTTCTTCGGCCACAGGGTCAACAGAAATAGGTGCTGATGGATGATCCGTGGCCAGATAACAAACCGCAAAAACGGTTGACTCACCAAATTGTAATGTACGGCTGCCATCATTTACAGACTCCATGATCACGGTATGCGGCGATGATTTGCTGTGTAAGGTATCAGTGGTCACAGCACGCTTCAGGTTCTCCATAGAAACCGTTACCGGCTTATTACTCACGTTGGTGAACTCAAACTTTTCAATAGCCAAAGGTTTATCAACAGAAGGAAACAGGCTGCGTTCAATTTTCACGAGTGGCGGGTTTCCTGCTTGCGCATACATCCGCATAATACCATGTTGATTAATGCTTTTAAGCTGAAATGCCAGGCCATCTTTTTCCAAAATATCAATTCTAAGTAGCTCGTTATTGATGTAAATACGAGGCAATTCGTTGTCGTTAAAGGTATAAGCTATATGGCTCCGGGTATCATCAGGGAGCATTCTGAAAGTTGGAAAAACTACCGTACGGGTAATACTTGATCTCCCTGCCGTATCAACACCATAGGCTACCCACAAGGATACCTTTTCGCCCGACATTTCAATATGATCTGCATGAGGCAGCCGATACTTGATATTCCAGGTAATGCTGCCATCATGTTGAATAGACCATCTGTCAGTTTGCTGTGGTAAAACTATTTTTTGAGCATATAAGGCTGATTGAGTTAAAATGAAGAATATAGTTATCAGTATCTTGTTTTTATAGGTTTTCATTAATTGGATTATAATTTAGTCTTGAACTTTAACACTTACCACTTTGCCAGGTTGCATGGTAATTTCTACAAAAGAGATCTCTTTACCCTGGGCATCAACTTCCTTTTTTACGGTTATTGGTTTACCATTGGCATAGGCTATTTTATGCCTTCCATAAAACATGGCTTTCCATTTCAATGGATTTTTACCAGTATTATGTAAAGTCGATTGATGTGTGTTAGTATGCGCTATATCAATCATAGTATGCAGCAGAGGTAATTGCTTTACTGTCGCATCGCCGGTTCCATTGGTTTTATATATAGTGCTGACTATACCCGTCCGTACATCAGGGATTACCCCCATCAGGCCTTGAACAATGGCTTCAATCACACCATAGGAAACCTCTGGATATTCCCGTCTTGGGGTAGATGGATCGGAGAGATAAAGAATGTAGTCTCTTGCCTTATCCCAATAACCATTTCTGTAAAACTGATAAGGCAGATATGAGGTGTTTTCCACATTCCAGTTTTTTGAGGCAATATGTGCTATGGTTTGTTTTATCCGTTCATTATCCTTCAGAGCATCAAACCAAAGCAAAAAAGTCTCCCCCTCTTCCTTTCCAAATTGATGATCATTACTGTAATAGGTATAATAACGTGCTTCTTTTTTGTCCCACCAATCAGCCTCCAGATGCTGCCGGTAACGCTCCGCTTTTTGAGCATATAGGGCCGCTTCTTTTTCGGATCCTTTTTCTTTCAATATAGCCGAGTAGGTAAGCAAACCCTGATACAACGCAGCTACCAGATCGATACCTGTTTTTAAGTTTGGAACACCTTCAGAATATGAAGGCAAGCCCCGGCAACGGTGAAAGGAATCTTCTTCTTTAAAAGGAACTGGCGCGTTTGGGTGGGCTGGTCTTTTTAATAGAGAATTTGCGTCAAGCTCCCAGCTATCTATATAATCCTTAACAGTCTTTTCCTGAAAACGGACAAAGACCGGATCATTTATATAGTATTTATCTCCTGTCCACAGGTACAATTTCCAGGTGGCGCACAATACATCAAAATTAGCCGGCAAATTGTACCAAAACTCCTTGTCGTTCCTGTAATCGTCTGGAGCCGGCTTTCCTGATTTATTCATTTCCCAATAGGAGCACCAATTTTTTGAGGCAGATATATTACTGGTGAATAAAGTAAACATATTACGGTTCTCTTTACCTAATCCTAATATTTCGCCACCAATACTTTGATGAGATACATCGCGCATACAAAAAGCATCCCTTGGCGGTAGTGCAGATTCATACCATGGCCCAACAGGATCTGCTGCATTACCTTTATAGTGCAATGCCATACCTTTGGCCCATATGAATGCCTGTTCTATTTTTTTGTCAGATGAAGTAAAGCTAACGCCTGCTTCCTGTGCCAGGGAAATCGATAAAGATGATGTCCATAGCATCAATACCAAACAAAGCTTCCTGTAAACAAAGGAAATCATATCACGCATATAATAGTAAGTTAAAAGACAAAATAAGTCTATTCTGGTCTATTCTATAAAAATAGAAATTATACCTTTCCTATCAAAATTTATTTTGCAAGAATGAGTGGCGAAAACAAGATAAACATCAATATCATGAGCAACAACAGGATACCGGTATAAATATGTCTGTTTCTCCAGGGCTCAATGCTAACCTGGTTATTAAGTTTTTGCTGATACGGTATAGGCATTGGATATAATTTTCCAATAATGAGCATAATACCACAGGTTAGCAGGAATAAAATTGCCAGGATGTGCAGGAAATGAATATGCAGATCAAATACCAACTGTGTAAGACCATAAGTAATGATGAAAAAGGTTAAACCTATTTTGGCTGCTAATGCAGGCACCCTTTTGGTAACAAAGCCCATGAACATAATGGTAAAAATTGGCACATTGAAAAAACCATTAACAATTTGTACATAGGTATAAAACCCATTTTTTACAAATATGATAAAGGGAGCAATAAACATGGCTGTTAAACAAACAATGATCTCGAATATTTTAGCTGTTCTGATCAATTCCTTTTCTGGAACCTGTATGGATCGTTTTTCCTGCCAGGGTTTATAGATATTCAGTACGAACAATGTACCTGAGCTGTTAAGGCCGGCGTTAAAGGTTGTTAATGCCGCTCCAAAAATAACAGCAGCAATATAACCGGCGATAAAAGGTGGCGAAACCAAACTGTCCAGTTTCGGAAATACCTCTGCCGGATTATGCATACGGGTAAAAATATGCACAGCGATAAGGCCTGGTATATTTAATAATAAGGGAGAAATGAGCTTCCCCAGACAGGCTACAGCAATACCTTTCTGACTGGTTTTAAGATCCTTACTTGCCAACACCTGTTGAACAATATATTGTTCCGTACCCCAGTAATAGAGGTTTACGAGTAACATACCTGTAAACAAAGTTCCAAATGGAATAGGATCTGATAATGAGCCTATACTATTCAAATGTTCAGTATGTACATGCAGTACGGTGTGCAGGCCTTGCATGATACTACCATTTCCCAGATACCGGAGGGCGAATACAGGTAGTAAGATCCCACCGGCAAAAATACCCAAACCGAGCAGCGAATCTGAAACTGTGATAGCTTTTAGTCCGCCAAGCAGGGCATAAAGGCATCCAATTGCCCCCATGATCCAGATAAGGATCCAGATGGTTGTCCAGTAATCTGTTTTTAAAATCTCCGAAAAATGAAATAATCCATTGAAAGCAACAGCACCACTATATAGTACGGATGGTAATAAGTTGACAATGTAACTGATCAAGAAGATAACAGATACAAGCTTCCCTGTACCCTGACCATACCTGGCCGTAAGATAATCAGGAGTGGTAGCAATACCCAGCCTGATATATAAAGGCATCAAAAACTCAGATACCAGGAGCATAGCCAGCACCGAGGTAATGCCCCAAGCCATGACCGACATATTATGTGTATAGGAAAGTTCGTTCTCTCCTATTATAGTAGCCGTATTGATATTAGTGAATAGTAAGCCACCGCCTACCAGTAAAAAGCCCAAGCTCCTATCGGCCATGAATAAGCTATTTAAGGTATTGAGCTTATGATGTCTGGATTTATACCAGGAGGCAAAAGCCAATATCCCGATAAAAAACAGGAAGCTTATAATCACCAACCAATTCATTTGAATGCTTAAAGCGTATTTCTTTCAAACAGGATCATAGGTACGGTAAGCTGTATTTTTTCCTTATTTAATACAGTTTGCCCCGCCATTTTACCCATGTTAGAAAAATCTGCAGAAAAAGTGGTAATTCCGATGATCTCCTTAGCGGGTTCATCATTGTGTGAAAGAACCCCTAGGTCTTTACCCGGTTTTAGCTTTTGAGTATTGCAATCGCGCATAATCTGCCAAAGAGCAAAGTTGTCCAGCGTAAAATAAACCTTCCCTTTTTCAATAGATCCAGGCAGGTATTCTTTCACAACACGACCCTTGATCTTAAAATCCTTCAGAAACTTTTTAAAGGATTGCACAATTTCCTTGGGATCTAAGGAATCTGGCGAATGATAAAATATCATCTCATCAAACTTATCTATTTTGGGAGCGAGCTTTGAAAACACCTCATAAGATGACTGCCCAAATTCTTGGGTAATATGATTAAAATCACCATCCAGTTGTTCAAAACGATCAAACATCAATAGTTTATTGCGGGGAATAGTATCCAAAAGCCCCCTGGTTTTTGCATGAGGTATTGGCGCTACTACATACATACCGTACTTACTTTTTATTTGTGTCAGGATCGTTTCAAATACCTCAATGTCGCCATGATGAAAGTAAGTACTTAAATGAACATTGGGGCCCAGGCTATGACGAAAGTTCCGATAAAACTGTTCCTCAAAGGTATCCAGATTATACATTAATAATGCAACGTTGAGTGTTTGCTCTGTATTACCGCTACCAACAAAATATCCAAGCCGGTTTTTTGATTCAACAATACCGCGACTGATCAGATCTTTGTAACCCTTCATAATTGTTTCCCTTGAAAAGCCAAGCTCTTTGATCAATTTATTTACCGAAGGCAGCGTTTCATCCTGACCTATAATTTTTTCATTGATCGCATTGATCATACCTTGAACAAATCTGTCATGCTTTGAATAAGAAGGTACGTCTGCCAGTTTTTTTATTTCTTGAATAATTTTATCCATTGCATATGTAGATTTTTAGCCAAATTAAGAAAAAAGGCAGCCACTGTGCTGCCTTTCTCTTAATTGTTAGTTCGTTTAATTTGTTTATTCAATCATAATTTATGTCCTGATATATATTAAATCAATACTTAGGATTCTGCTTCAGGCTTTTATTTAGATCTATCTCCGTCTGAGGAATCGGCCACAGGTAGTTTTTCGCCGGGTCAAATACACGTGGTGCCCCAACTTTAATAGTTGTTCCCGGGGTTAGCGTAATCGTACCATTTGTTTGGCTGACACTACCAAGCAAACTGCCTGTTACTTGGCCGTTCATTACCTGTTGGCCAATCTGCCAGCGTTGTATATCAAACCAGCGAAGACCTTCTACAGCCAATTCAACTCTTCTTTCCCTGCGTAACAGGGTACGGAGGCTTGACTGATCATTGTACTTCGACCGATCTACAGCTGGCATGTTTACATCTGGTCGCTGCCGTACAGCATTGATATCATCATAAACAGAGGCATCTATTTTATTGCTTTCAATTTTAGCCTCGGCATCCATTAGCTTTATTTCGGCATAGCGTATCAAAATAACATCCATACCTACCTGGTCTAGATTCGGGAAGTCGGTAATAAAAGGTGTGTATTTGCGCAAGCCATAAGCCGAAGGGCTACAATTGTTATCACCCCAATGATCTAAGGTTTTCGGATTACTTGAAATTGGATCATAATAAAGGCCATAAGGCAACTTGCTGCTGTATTGCGTACCGGGGTAAAATACGGTTGCGGCAAGCCGGGGGTCTCTGTTTTGATAAGGCTGCGTTGGATTATAGCCCGATGCAGGATCATCAATGGTTTTACCATTGGTTGTTTCATATGCATCTACAAGGCTTTGGGTAGGTGCGATGGAGTTATAACCACCCAACGAATTGATGGTCATATTTCTGGCCCATCCAAAATTATTATCGCTTGCTTTAAACTGAACATCAAGTATTACCTCCTGATTATCAGCATAAGGCTGGCGGAAAAGATCAACATATTTCGGGTATATCGAGTAGCTGAACGGCGCGGTCATCAGTTGCTGGCAGTCGGCTATACATTCCGGATACATTTGGTTAAACAATTCTATCCTTGCTTTTAAAGCAATGGCGGCACCACGGGTAATGCGTCCGATATCTGAACCGGAATAGCTAACAGGCAAATCAGGAGCAATAGCGGTAAGCTCCTTTAACACAAACGCAACCACATCAGTTTTTGACGCCTGTGTCACTTTATTGGCCGCATCAGTTGTTAAATTATGCTCAACCAGTGGAACAGCTCCATACAATTGGCTAAGCATAAAATACTCATAGGCTCTTAAAAAACGGGCCTCACCTATTGTCCTGGCTTTAAGCGCGGCATCCATATTGGCAGTGCCTACATTATCTAAAAACCAGTTACATGTTTGTATAGCGCTATAGTTCCATTTTGTATACCCTGGATTGGTTGGCGTGGCGATACCCGCCGAAAGCGCCAGCCAGTTCTCCCATGGAAACTGGTCAAAGGTATTATCAGAATTATTATCGGCAAAAACTCCGTAATAGCCATTATTGCCGCCTCCCCATTTTGAATAACAGCCATTGAGCGCTGCGATTACATCATCTGATGATTTCCATAGTACAGCATTGGTATAAGAATCTAAAGGAGCCCTGTCGAGGAAATCCTTTTTACAGCCCGATGATGTCAGCGTGGCTAAAATAATTAAGGTTATGAATAGATTTTTCATTAAAGTAATTTGTTTTTTAATGGTAATGAAGCTATCGCGAGCTTATTCATTTTGTTTTTTGAGCGGTAGCTCATGATGGTTTCATTGACTATTTTTTAATAATTAAAATGTTACCTCAACACCCAGAGTATTTGTTTTTAGCTGCGGGTATGATCCGTAAGCGTTGTTCCCTGTATTGGTTTCAGGGTCAACCCATTTATAAAAGCTGGTGAATGTGAGGATATTTTGTCCGCTGTAATAGATCTTGACACCTCTGACACCTAGTTTTTCAAGTGTTTTACTGGGCAGAGTATAACTCACCAATAAATTCTTTAATCGTAGATAGGATGCATTTCTTACCCAAAAAGATGATACAAAGTTCTGAGGGTTGTTTTGCGTATAAGTAGACCACAAACGCGGGAAGGTAGCCGAGGTATTGGTCGGTGTCCAGGCATTCAGCAAGGCCGTGGTGGGATTACCGATATTGGCCTGTTGTAGCGAGCCCAGCTCAAAACCCTGAACGTAATTCTTCACGCCTAATGCTCCCTGGAAAAAGCCACTCACGTTAAATCCTTTCCAGCCTGCACCCAGTGTAAAACCAAATGTAGTTTTTGGGAAAGGCGATCCCAGGTACACGCGATCATTACCATCAATAACGCCATCGGGCTTCCCATTAGGGCCGCTGATATCTTTATACATCAGGTCGCCGGGACCAATAACGCCGCCGCTTTGTTTGGCGTGGTCATTTACCTGCTGCTGTGTCTGGAAAATACCTTCCACCTGGTACCCGTAAAATGCATTAAGAGGATATCCCACTACCCTTCCGCTGGAAATAGATCCTGTACCTGCCAAATCAGTTATTTTATTGGTGATGAATGAGGCATTAACAGCAATATTGTAGGATACATTACCAACCTTGTTTCGGTATGCTGCAGCCAGTTCCCAGCCTGAATTACGCACCGCACCAGCATTTTGGAAAGGTGTTGTAAAGCCGTAAACACTACTGGCCGGCAGTTGCAGTAATATATCATTGGTGTTTTTTACAAAATAATCAGCTGTAAAACTCAAATTGCTATTCAGGAGTTCCATATCCAAACCTACATCGGTAGTAGTGGTCTTTTCCCAGGTAATGGATGGATTGGCCCCACTTAACTGAGCGATACCCGGAGCAAGCGTTTGATTGAACGAATAATTCTGATCGCCTGGTATAATCGAAATAGCCGGATATGCATTTGGGATACTAAGGCTGCTTGCGCCATAGAATGTTTGAATTTGATTTGTATTTACTAAGTTTTGATTGCCTAACTTACCCCAGGAAGCCCGCAGCTTGAGCATAGGGACAACATTTGTTAATGAACCAAAAAATGGCTCTTTTGAAATATTCCAGCCAGCAGAAAAGGAGGGATAAACACCCCACCGTTGCCCATTGGTAAACCGTGACGAGCCGTCATCGCGCAGATTTGCCTCAAGCAGGTATTTGTCATCATAGGCATATCTGGCGCGGCCAAAATATGATAGTAGGGCTAACTGGCTGGAACTGCCACCATTCTGCTGTCCTATCTTTGGTGCCGCGTTTATTTGTGATAGCGAACTGTTGAGGAAATTTTGCCTGTACGCGTAAAGGTATTGGTATGATGTAAGTTCTTGCGAACTACCCGCCAATATATCAATACTGTGTTTACCAAAATGCCTGTCATATTCCAACAATGCCTGTAGGTTATAGTAACTATTAATAGTATTAGCATTAGCTATTGAGCTTTGGCTTATAGTTGCTACAGGTAGGATTGGGTTCTTGGGGTCATAATAAATATCTGCAGGCTTAAATTCCTGGGCAGGGTTTGTATTATACCTATAGGAGAATGATGGTTTAAAATGGAGCCCTTTGATCGGCTCCCAATCAACCCCGGCATTGCCTGTAAAAAGAGAGTTTTGATTATTATTATAACCCGGGGAGTTAAGCCATGAAATCGGGTTGCCAAAAGAAAGATAGTTGTAAACACCATTTTTGTATTGATTTACAACTGTGCTGTTCATTGCGGCCGTTGTGCCAATGATACCGCCTATATCTCCGCCGCCTAAACCATCCGGTGCCTGGGTTGGTGCATATAAAAACGATAAATTTGCATTTACACTAAAATTTTTGGTGATAGCAGAATTGAGGTTCATGCGGGTAGAATACCTTTTATAATTTGACTTTTGTATAATACCATCCTGCTGAAAATAACCCAGGGAAAAGGCATATTGCGTTTTTTCATCTCCCCCACCGATATTAACAGCGTGATTTTGCTGAAAGCCGCTGCCTTTATAAAGAAAGCCCTGCCAATCGGTATTAGGGTGTGTATCGGGGTCGGTTTGGTTTTTAAACAAAGTAATATCATTAGCCGTCCAGTAAGGAGTCTGCCCTTCATTTGCCAAAGCCTGATTATACAAGGTAGCTGCCTGCCAGGAGGGTAAAAAATCTGGCAGATTGGTGGGCTTTTGCTTACCTGCGTAGGCGGTGTAATTTATTTGCATCTTACCGCTCTTACCTCTTTTGGTGGTAACCAATATAACTCCATTGGCAGCACGGGATCCATATATCGCCGCCGAAGCCGCGTCTTTCAATACGGAAACCGATTGTACATCGTTCGGGTTTACATCTGATAAATTACCGATGACACCGTCGATTACCACCATGGGGGTGCTGTTGTTCGGTGTACCAATACCGCGTATATTAATATTGCCGGATGAGCCAGGCTGCCCGCCTGTAGTGGTAACAGTAACCCCGGCCATGGTGCCCTGCAGCGCATCGTTAAGGTTGGTAACCGGGCGGCCCTGAAGTTCTTTTGCTCCAATCGCTGCTACTGAGCCTGTAAGATTTGCCTTCTTTTGGGTGCCGTAAGCTACTACCACAACTTCGTTCAGGTCTCTGACTTTTTTATCCACCTGCATAACCACATTTCCATCCCAACTACCGGTAACCTTTACTGTCTTTTTCTCATAACCCATAAAGGAAAATTCCAGTGTCGCGTTTTCCGGCGCGTTGATTTTGTAATATCCATTGACATCGCTCGTTGTCCCTTGAGTGGTGCCAGTAAGATGGATACTGACAGCGGGCATAGGCAAGCCTTGCTCATCTTTTACGCGGCCCGAGATGCTTTTTTGTTGCTGGGAAAAAACTTGTTGAAAGCTCAGCAGCAAAATGCAGCAAAGCATAGCAAGCCCCAATTTGTTAGGTACTTTTTGTTTCATAATACGTTTAAATTAATTGGTCTAGTCTGGTCTATTCTTATTTATAAAGATAATTACAATTTTTATTTTTGCAATTTTTTTATTTAATAATTTTAGCCAGCATGCAAACGCATTATGATGCCATAGTACCTACATATAATCCATCCGAAATAATTACGCGTTATCTACTTAAAAAAATCTTCTAATACAAAATCTGTTTAATATTGCTACATTTTCATTCTACTCATGCTGTCATTGTTCCCATTCTTAAATAAGGCTTCGCTATTTAGTAAATAAGCGCCATTGGTTACCACTATATCACCTTTATTTAAACCAGATAGCACTGGCAAATAACTTTGATTACCTACCCCTAATTTGATTGTTTTAGAAGTAAAGCTTCCATCTGCATTTTTAACCCAAACCATATCCCCTTTTCCATCTGATAAAACGGACGAGGCAGGTACAGCCAACGTTTTGTTTTTTCTGCTGCCTACAGAAATATAAGCCTGCATGCCGGGTCGGATCAATCCTTGAAGATTAGTGATACTTATCCTAACCAGATCTACTTTAGAAGCATCAGATAACTCAGGATTGATGAATTCAACCTTACCACTGATCAACTGGTTACTTAAATCCGGAAATGAAACAGATACCTGATCATTTTCATGATAACTTCCTGCTTCACCCGCATACAACTGAGCTTCGACCCATAATGAATTTAAACCTTGAGTTTTCAGTATGGGCGCTCCTTCGGTTACATAATCACCTTCATGTACTGCAATGTCGCTTACCGTTCCGCTCACATTACTATGCATAGTTACTGTGGTCAATACTTTAGCTGATGTTGCCAAATTCTTGATCTGCACCGGTGTCAATCCCCATAATATCAATTTATTTTCGGCAGCGCTAATCAATCGTTTGTAATCGACATCCGGGTTGTTTAAAACCTTTTGTTGTTGTCGGGCCAATAAGTATTCCTTTTCGGCTTCCAGCAGATCTTCGCTGTAAATAGCATAAACAGGCTGGCCGACAGCAACCTTTTCACCCAAAGTGCGAATAAACAGCTGTTGTATCCTCCCTCCGATCCTTGCGCTTAATTGTTCTGACCGGTTTTCATTAGCAGTTACCGTTCCGGTAAGTACCTTTTCATTGGCTACGCTTTCTTCTCTAACAATATCGGTTTGTATCCCGGCAAGCTGCACTTGAGCAGCAGTAAGAACAATTTTGTTCATGGAAGCGGCATCATCCCCTGTCATTTCAACCTTAATCAGCTTCATACCGCAGATAGGACAATTCCCCGGATGATCTTCATGTATCTGTGGATGCATCGAACAGGTATAATAAAACCGGCTTTGCGTTTTGCTCATCTTCTGTTCCATCTTTGGCTGTATTTTTTGCTTACATGCCTCAAACAAAGCAGCAATCAGGAAAGCTAACAGGAAATATACTCCTGCTCTTCCATAACATGAATATCTATTATGTTTATTATTCATTATCCTTCGTTTTAATAAAACTTTCACTATCTGTTAAATATTGAGCATCTGCTGCTATATGATCATTCAGGCTCAGACCTTTAACAATCTCTATTTCGTTACCATTTTGAGTTCCGGCAATCACCTGATGTGCCTTATACAAACCATCTGTTTTAAGCCAAACTACCTTTGTCTGCCCCAGATCTATCACTGCAGACCGTGGTATCCATAATCCTTTGCTTATGCCAGTTTGTATAGTGGCACTGATCAAACTGTTCACCTTAAGCTCATGCTCCATATTATCAATATAAACCCTGATACTAACGGTTTTATCCCCCTGCTGTAATACAGGTTCTATAAAGTTCACTTTGCCATTAATCGTTTTACCCGGAACATCTGGCAGACTGATCATTACTTGCTGATTTAATTTCAGATTTATCATACTGGAGCGGTCAATCTTAATAACCGCCCATAGTTTGTGTGGATCTACTATATTAAAAATATTTTGCCCTTTTTCTACATACATCCCCTCCCTGGCAGAAAGCGGAAGGTTAGTGTTGAAATCCGTTGGTTCTGATACATTATTGGCATTAGCCATTTGGCTATGAGACATATCATGTACATGTCCTTCGTAAGGGCTGTAGACCGGTAAATTAATAAGCGGCCTTTTAGTCAGTAGTACCTGGTTGATCTGTGCGTTGGTCATTCCCATCAATAGTAGCTTCTGTTTTGCTGCATTGATCAGTTCTGTTTCCTGTGCTGAGTGTGCCTGGAGATAAAGCAGGTCCTGCTGCGCGCTAATCATTTCCGGGCTGTATATATCAAAGATTCGCTGCCCCGCGTGAATTTCCTGAAAAGCATATTTGATATACAATTTTTCGATCCGCCCTGAAAATCTTGCCGAAATATTATTGAACGTACGGGTATCAAAATCAAGATATCCCTGTGCCTTAATCTCCGTTGGAACTGTTCTTTCTTCGGGACTGATTGCCTTAATTGAAGTAATAACAGTAGAATTAACCGGTTGCAGAACTGTATTTAAACTGATGCCTGCGCTCTCACTAGCCTCTCCCGATTTTTTGACCAGATTCATTCCGCATATCGGGCAACTGCCCGGATGATCTTCCATGATCTGCGGATGCATTGGGCAGGTATATTTTACTATTGACTTTTCCTGCGTAGTGGCTACCGTTACTGGTTTAGGATTTGAACACGCACTAAACAATACTACGATGGCGACTATCAAGCCTATTTTAATCATACTAATATTTTTCATCGCGTTTAATTATTTTTTTAATGGCATTGAAGCAATCATTTCAGTTTCATTTTCCCTTTCATAAGCAACCTGTAATTGTAATAACTCCTGCAAACGGTCCAATGCATCCATGCGGGCTGTTTGTAGGTCTTTAATACCTTGCAATACCGATGGCAGGTCACCCGTATTTTGCTCATATGCCAGCAGCGCTGTTTTATAATTATTTTGCTGGGCCGGAATAATATTTTGCTGGTAATTTTTGAGCTGCCTTTTCTTGCTGCTGATATCCGCTTTTAAACCAGCTATCTGCCCCTCGGCCTGGTTCAGTAATTCCAGTTTCTTTTGCTGCAGCTCTTCCACTTCATATCGAATACCTTTCAGGTTGGATTTGTATTCCTTAGATGCCCATGGAACTATGGGAATAGTAATGGAACCCATTAAAATATACTGACTGGACATATTTCCGAAACCAATCATATGAGCTGCTTGAATGCCAAAATCAGGCTTACGTTTGCTATATTCCGCTTTAGCATTCAATTGTTGTAATTCAATACTCCGGCTAATCCCTTTGATATCACTCCGCGCAATCGCTAAAGAAGCTGTATCCGTTAAGCTTGTTTCATAATCACGGATCACAATGTTGGTATCAACCATGAAAACAGTTTGCTTATCCTGGTTCATCAATGTATTCAACATAATATTCTTTTGCCTGATCTCATTGTTCAGTTGTTCCCTGATATTATCCAGCTGATACAAGTCAGCCTTTGCTTTGTAAATATTGTTTAGTTTTTCCTTGCCGTAGGTTAGCTTGATATTGGCATCCTTAAGCATATATTCTAACAAGCCCTGTGTACTTTGCAATAAAGACAGCTTTTTTTCCAGGATCACCCGATCGTAATAATATTGTCGTCCCTGTGCTACGAGTTGGTTTTTGATGTAGTTTTTATCCTCTGCTGTAACTTTAGACATCCCTTTCATATAATCCCCTTTCGCTCTTAGTTTTGCCGGATTAGTAAACATTTGTTCGGCACTGATCATAAACGAGCCCTCATTGGGTGCAATCCGATACGGTGTCTGGTATTGTCCGGCGCTAATCTTTGGTGCATCAAGACTTTCAACACCTTCCGCAAAGGCATTTTGTGCACTTATTTTTGCATCATAAGCTTGTAAGGATGGATTAAATATTATACGTACCAGTACACTATCCAGAGGCAAGTACCGGCTTTGTGCCTTTGTTTCTGATATACCCATAAGGCATATCAAGACGGTTGCTATAATTTGATATGTTGTTTTCATTTGATTATTCCTTTACATCCAGCACTTCCAGTTTGCCGTGCTTTTTCAGTTCATATTCTTTAACCATCAGGAAGATCAATGGGGTAACCAGTAAAATATGGGTTGATGATGTTAACACGCCACCGATCATGGGTAGTACAATGGGGCGCATCACGTCGCTGCCTGTTCCTGAAGCCCAAAGCACGGGTACCAAGCCAAATAAGGCCACGCAGACCGTCATTAATTTGGGCCTTAATCTCTTGATAGCGCCATTCATCACATATTCCCGAAGATCTTCGCGAGAGATCGTTTCGTTAGAGTTACCTTTAAGCGCCACCAATTGCTGCATGGCATCGTTAAGGTATATCACCATAACAATACCAGTTTCTACAGCGATTCCAAACAGGGCAATAAAACCAACGGCAACAGCAACCGAAAGATGAACACCAAAGAAATATACCATATAAGCGCCCCCTATTAAAGCAAATGGTATAGAGATCAGGCTAAAAAATGCTTCTCTGATGGAATGGAAAGCAAAATATAAGCAGGCAAAAATAATCACAAGCACAATGGGCAAAATCAGTTTTAATGTACGCTCCGCCCTGATTAAATTCTCATACTGTCCGCTCCATTCCAGGAAATAGCCTTTGGGTAAACTTTTTACCATGGTGTTCAACCTGTCCTGCGCCTCTTTTACCGTGCTACCCAGATCACGGTCGCGAACATTAAACAATACTGCTCCTCTTAACAGCGCGTTTTCAGACTGGATCATAGCAGGGCCATCACTAATCCTAATGTCCGCCACCGATGATAATGGAATGGGACCGTAACCCGTGGTTTGTACCAATGTGCGTTTAATTGCCTCGATGTTGTTCCGGTAATCCTGTGCCAGGCGAAGGTTTACACTAAATCTTCGCCTTCCCTCTATGGTTGGGGTGAGGTTCATCCCTCCTAATGCACTTTCCACTACTTCATTTACGTCGTTTACACTTAATCCATACCTGCCAATGGCATCTTTATTAATTTGTATATCCAGATATTTACCACCTGTTATCGGATCAACATAAAGATCCTTTACCCCGTTTATTCCATTTAAAGCCTTTTTCATCTGATTAGACAAAGCATACAAAGTATCCAGATTTTGACCGTAGATCTTTAAACCCACATCAGTACGGATACCGGTAGAAAGCATATTGATCCGGTTAATGATAGGCTGTGTCCAACCGTTAACTACACCCGGAATCTGGAGTTTAGCATTTAGTTCGTTGATGATATCTTCCTTTTTAATTCCTTTACGCCACTCGTTAGTAGGTTTTAACAGGATAATGGTTTCAACCATGCTAATTGGTGAGTTATCGGTAGCAGTATTCGCCCGGCCTGCCTTCCCTAATACGTTCTTTACCTCGGGTACACTTTTAATGATCCTGTCCTGTACCTGCAAAAGCTGCTTGGCCTGAGCATTAGAAATATCGGGCATGGTAACCGGCATAAACAGGATACTTCCCTCATCCAGAGGAGGCATAAATTCGCTACCCAGACTAAGTAATAACGGTATACTGATCAATAAGGCGATCAGGTTGATGCCAATAGTGGTTTTTCGCCAAGTGATGCACCAGTTTAAAATTGGCCGGTACCATTTTTCCATATTCCTGTTTATCGGATTATGGTCATCTGTTCTTAATTTCCCTTTCAGAAAAAAGGAGATCAGCACTGGGGCCAGTGTTACGGCAAGTATGGCATCAATGGCCAGGATAAAGGTTTTTGTCCAGGCCAAAGGCCCAAACAATTTCCCTTCTTGTCCTTCCAGCAGGAACACAGGCAGAAAGGAAGCCACAATGATCAGTGTCGAAAAAAACACGCCTCGCCCAACTTGCTTACAGGATGCTTCTATTATTCTTATTCTTTCTGCTGTGGTCATGATTTTTCTTTTTGTTGTGCAATGGATAAATTGCGGTGTGAGTTTTCGACCATCACGATTCCGTTATCTACTATAACCCCGATAGCCAGGGCAATACCGGTTAAGGACATAATGTTAGAACTGATGCCAAAAGCATTTAATAAAATAAAGCTGGCGGCTATAGTAATGGGAATCTGTACAATGATGCTTAAAGCACTACGCCAACTAAACAGGAACAGGATTACAATGATGGATACTGTGATCATTTCCTCGATCAGAGTATGCCTGACAGAGCCAATGGCGCTCTCGATCAGTTCACTGCGATCGTAAGCGATCTTAAATTTTACACCCGGGGGCAAGCCTCTTTGAATATCATTCATTTTATCTTTTACAGCGTGGATGACCTTATCCGCATTTTCGCCATAGCGCATTACTACGATACCCCCTACAGCTTCACCCTCACCGTTCTGATCAAAGATGCCTAATCGTAGATCGCCCCCCATTTGAACCGTGGCTATGTCTTTTACCCTGACAGGAACCGTTTTGATAGTGCCAATAGAGATATTCTCTACATCTTGCAAAGATTTAATATAACCCAGCCCACGGACAATATAACCGGTACCGTTCATCTCAAACTTACGTCCACCCACATCATTATTGTTGCTTTTTACAGACTTCAATACCTGTGATAGTGGGATATTATAATAATTGAGTTTATGTGGGTCAATATTGATCTGGTATTGTTTTTCAAAACCGCCGAAAGAAGCTACCTCACTCACCCCGGGTACCGTTTGCAAACCGAGTTTAACATACCAGTCTTGCAAGGCGCGTTGTTCGCCCAGGTCAATACCTTTGGCATCAAGCGTATACCACAGAATATGGCCCACACCTGTACCATCCGGACCTAAAGTTGGGGTTATACCCTCCGGGAGCAAGCGTTGTGCATAGTTTAGTCTTTCCAACACCCGGCTGCGCGCCCAGTAAACATCAGTTTTATCGTCAAAAACAATATAAACAAAGCTCATCCCGAACATGGAGGTGGCCCGTACAGCTTTTACTTTGGGGATACCCTGCAAATTGCTCACCAGTGGATAAGTAACCTGATCTTCCATAATTTGCGGACTACGGCCCTGCCATTCTGTAAATACGATCACTTGATTTTCTGAAAGATCAGGAATGGCATCAATCGGATTTTCGTGTACTGCATAAGCCCCCCATGCAAAGAGCGCTATGGCGATCAGCAAAACGATATACCTGTTCTTTAACGACAGGGAAATAAGTTGATTAATCATCTTAATGGTTTTATTAACCCGGCAAGCGATAGCCCGCCGGGTTAAATGTTACATTTTCATTTTTTCAGTTTTCTTTTTTGCTGGTTCCTTTTTCACCAGGGTCATACCGCATTTAGGGCATTTACCTGGCTTGTCACTCAGCACTTCCGGGTGCATAGTACAGGTATATTGTACTTTGGTCGGTTTTACCTTTTGGCTTTTAGTGGTGTCAGATACCGCAGTTGGATGAGCGGCTAAAACAGTTGCAGCAGAAAACAGCATGGCTACAGCCATCAGCATTACTTTTTTCATGGAAATAAAAATTAAAAAATGGATAATTAGCATCAGACTATAACAAGCCCAATACATTGATTATTAAATTAAGATGATTGATTTTAATTTAAAGATTAGCCACCCTACAAATAGTAAGAGCTAAAAGAAAGGCAGAGATCAGATTCTGTAGGTACAGTTGCGGGTATATATTGATATATCCTGACTTCCAGGTGGAGCATTACTTTGATATCCAATATTTACAGCATGTTCCTGAATAACGATAAGAGGGTTCAAACCGGTAAAAGATGGCAGAATTGCAGGCACAGACTGACTAAAAGTGTAAGAAGCCGTGCTGAAATGCGTATCTTTTATTTTAAAACTTTGCTTTTCATTCCTGCAGCAATTATCATTTTTCCCTGTCTCTTTGCTGGCATGATCTGCCTCGCCATAGATCAGTGTAACAGATGCCAGCTTACCGCAGCAATAAAAACGGTTCACCCCTATACCCACACAGGATAAAAGGTAAATGGCCGTTAATATGATGAGCGCGGAACGTTTCACAGATCGAATATAAGAATAATTATAAAATTATTAATTAGCCGCCTCTCATAAAGAGGCGGCTGATAGCTTTATTTACATTTAGTCGTACATTCTCCCGAAGCCTTACAGCTTTTACTGCAATAATCCAGGCAGTTTGACTTGTCGCAACCTTTTGCACACTTGGTACAATGGTTCATTTTGCTGTTACAGCAAGGAGTATTAGCATAAGTAGTAATAGATACAATTGATAATAGCATCACCATGGTGATGAAAAGAAACTTTTTCATGATTTTTGAATTTAAAGATTAATAATTAAAATGATTTATGCAGCCAATACTGACTGCTATTCTGATTTAACTATTAAGCTTGGGGAGGATTCCAGCCATTGCCATGATAATCTGTTAATCCCTCAGCAATAAAAGCAGGAACAACAGGATTCTCCAAATATTGAAATGCAGGAGAAATGGTCATGGGTGAAATAACTAAAAACCCACAGGTACCACACGACAATAGGACATTACAACTGTTTTTGGTACAGTCTTTATTTTCTGCACGCCTCTGGTCCTGGCAATGATCTTGAAGCTTGTTTTCCTTACAACACGCTGATGCTGCCTGGCTGGGCATAGCATTCACCACTCTCGAAAAGGAAGAAAGCAGCATGTTCATTATAAAGAAAACAGTTATATATTTCACGCTGCTAAGGTAGCGCCTATGCATTCAGTTAATTTTATACAATTTTGAGAAAAGTTTATACTTTTTTGTGTTTTACAAACTATTCGCCTTTTGATTTTCCTAATTTATCAAACTCCACTACACCTATCCTGGCTGCCCAGGCATTATACTTTGCAGTAAGTTCAGTAACCTTTTGAGGATATTTGGCACTTAGATCGTTTAGCTCAGAGCGGTCTGTGCTGATATTATAAAGCTCCCATTTATTGTTTGGCCGTTGAGAAACCAATTTCCAATCGCCCTGCCTAACCGCACGGTTTCCTTCATGCTCAAAAAACAAACCATCATGCCCTTTCCAATTCTGTCCCTTAAAAACGGGCACCAGGCTGATACCTTCTGTTGGAGTTATATTGTTTCCATGATAAACTTTAGGATAGGCTACCTTAGCCAGGTCAAGACAAGTAGCCATCAAGTCAATAATATGTGCCGGCTTGCTCACTAATGAACCTGGCTGAATAACACCAGGATAATAAGCTATAAAAGGCGTGGCTGTTCCACCTTCGTATTCCCAGTGTTTAAATAAACGAAATGGCGTATCGCTCACATTCGCACCTAATGCCTCGTATGAGGTAAACGACGTTGGATCACTTGCCGGTTTATTATTAGCAGCCAATACTTCTGGTGTAAAACCAGGGCCATTAATACTTTCATTACTGGCTCCATTATCTGATAAAAACATGATTACCGTATTTTCATCCTCACCCAACTCCTTTAGTTTTTCCCTGATACGGCCTATGTTTTGATCCATACGATCAACCATAGCAGCATACACCGCCATTTTTGTATCGAAACGTTCTTTTTCTTCCTGCGTCAGGCTATTCCATTCGGGTACACTTTTGTCACGGGGCGAGAGCTTTTCATCTTTATTGATAATGCCCATTTGTTTTTGACGTGTAAGCCGCTCCTGTCTAAGCGTGTCCCATCCTTTCATGTATTTGCCCTTATATTTAGCAATATCCTCGGGCAGGGCTTGAATTGGCCAATGCGGACTGGTAAACGCCATATATAAAAAGAAAGGCTTGTTTGTTTTTTTATTATCATCAATAAATTTAATGGCATAATCTGCATAAGCATTTGTTGAATACCAATTGGGGCCCGGAGTAAACTCCTTATCATCCAAAGCGATGGTTAATTTTTGATTAGGGCGATAAGGCATTGTCGGGTTAAAATAACTACTGGCCCCATCAATCAAACCAAAATAATGATCAAACCCGCGCTTAACAGGCCAGCGCGACGGATCAGTCCCCACATGCCATTTACCCGCCATCAGGGTATTATAGCCACCTTGTTTTAGGGCTTCGGCAATCGTTACACAATTTTGGCCGAGATAACCCTGGTAAGCGGGCACGTCACGGTGATTCACCATATCACCCACACCGGCCTGATGCTGATAAAGCCCCGTAAGTAATGATGCCCGGGTTGGACAACAGCGCGATGCGTTGTAAAACTGTGTCATACGCAGTCCACCTTTGGCCAAAGCGTCCAGGTTTGGTGTTTGGGTTTCGGAACCAAAGCAACCAATGTCCGAATACCCCATGTCATCAGCCAAAATAATAATAATGTTGGGGCGTTTTTGGGTCGCTTTATTTTGAGCAGATAAGCAATTACTTATTCCGGCTAATAAAATGATCGTGCTGAATATTTTTTTCATTAGATGTTATCATTGTGAACGAACGGAGTCAGTTCATTTCTATTTATTATTTACAATTAGTTTAGAAAACTCTGCCTTAGTAATTTTAAAAACAGTTCCGTGCCTGATGCCATGCGGAAGTTTGATCTGGTCAGATATGTCCGTCCACTGTTTTAGATCTGTTGATGTGATAGCACCATATTTGTGATCACGGTACTTATCGAAATAGATTATCCATTGATCACCTTTACGCAGCGTTGTCGGCCCTTCAGCCCAATAATTACCAGTGATAGGACCTGCAGGTTTAGTATATGGCCCTGTTAGTTTATCAGCGTAAGCTATTTTGATGTTTTTTTGTTCCGGGTGCAGGGTTTCATCTTTAAAAAACATTATAAAACGCTTACCATCGGGTACAATAGTGGCATCAATACAGTTAAAACCCGGATCAAATAACAACTGTGTTGGGCTGTAGGTTTTAAAATCCTTAGTGGTTATATAATAAATACGATGATTATATTTACTTTCTCTCTCCGCAAGACTATCAACCAATGGGAAACGACCATCAATTGTGGTGGCCCAGTAAATCATGTACGTTTTTATTGACGCATCATAAGTAATTTCCGGTGCCCAGCAGTTACGGGCTTTAGGCTCGTCTGCCATTACCGGTAATTGCTGCTGCACTGACCAATGCAACAGATCAGGCGAATTAGCATAACCAATGCCTTTATCCGTCCAGCTATCAGTCCAAACCATGTGAAACAAACCATCGCCCCCCCGAATAATGCAGGGATCACGCATCAGCTTATCATTAGAAACCATTGGTGTTAAAAAGGAACTATCGTTCTTTAAAGCTGTCCATTGCAACCCATCATCACTATAAGCTAGGTGTAAACCATCCTGCCCGTTATCCTTAAAATAACTGAACATGTAAACATCCTTTGCCGGGGTTTGTGCGTCGGCCTTTAAAGCAAAAATCAGTAATAACAAAAAGATCATTTTTTTCATATCGCTATAATAGTTGTTATTACTTGAAATTAATAGCAATATCTTCATGATTGTTGTGGGTTGTTTTTATCCAAAGTAGATGACTTGCATTGTCATAATACCAGCCGCTCGTTTTATTTAATACATCAATACTGTTTACTGCTTTTACCGTTTCATTATTTTCTGTTACTGCCTGTGGCTCCCTAACATCATTCCAATGTATTTTAGCCAGATAATTATGCGTAGCAGGATAACTCCCTGCTGGCTTTTTAATAAGCAGGTTCCAGCCACTGGTACTATTAGCCATAGTGATTTGAGTTATTGCCTTATCCTCCTGTAAATATTTTAAGCTGACACCATCATCCTCGTATAGTTTAAATGCTGAAGACTGATACGGGAATATATCCAGCGTAATCACATCAACTGGTTTTTCATCCATATATTTCATAGCCGGTTGCATGGGGATAATACTGCCTGCTTTTACAAACAGTGGTAGCTGGTCTACCGGGGTTAATACATGAATATACTGTTTCCCGGCATATTTTTTGCCAGTCCAATAGTCAAACCAAATACCAGCAGGTAAATAAAGGGTACGTGTTTGCGCTCCTTTTGTGGTCACCGGACAAACCATGATGTTCTCACCAAATAAATACTGATCAGCTATATTATAGGTATTGGGATCATCCTGATACTCCAGTACCAGGGCACGCATCAGCGGGATACCGGTTTGATATTGAGTATAGGCATTACTATATATATAAGGGATCAACTGATACCGCAGCTCATCATATTTTTTAAAATTGGCTAAAGCCTCTGTCCCATAATTCCATGGTTCTTTGTAACCAGGATGATCCATGCCGAACACCATAGCCACCGGACTAAACATACCAAACTGCACCCAGCGCATATACAGTTCCGGATCAGCAGGATGCTCAAATCCCCCCATACAATGTGCCCAATACCCTACACCTGACAGACCGATATTTAACCCGGCTTTAATAACCGGTGCAAAATACTCCCATTCACTGGGCCAGTCGCCAGCAAAAATGAACGGATATCGCTGAATGCCCGAATATCCTTCCCGGGTTTGATTAAGACCGCGGATGCCATTATATTCCTGAAATTTCAAGTATGGAGCTTTGGCATAAGCAATGGGAAAAACATTGTGCAGCTGCGTAATCTCTTTGCCTGTAGGCCCCACTTTTTCGCTTTCATTGGCTAATGAACCAAAGGCGCTGCCCTCATCCGTTTTCAGGAATTTGGCACCGATAGAGGCAACTTTCATTACTCCGTTATCCCACCACCAATCGGTAGCCTGTTGATCAAAGAAGTTTACAAACTCGCCCGGTTTACCGTTTTCAGGATAGGTAAAACCTTTGGCCCGCGCCTGATCAAGCAGGTTCAGATTTTTAGCGTTGTCAAACCTGGAACGGATATGCAGGCCCACCATCTTAAAGTTCATGGCATACAGACTGTCAAACATGGCTTTGGGATCTTTAAATGTTTCTCGCCATTCAAAGCTGGTAGCCCCTTTGCCCCCATTTTTACCAAACAATCGCCAGGTAGAGTCCAGAAACAGAATATCAACCGGAATACCCATTTCGCGCATTTTACGTGCCAGTGCCAGCACATATTTATCTGAGGTTAGCTCTTCATGCCCCCAGGTACCGCCGCTATAAGTACCTATATGCAAACCGAAAGCAAAGCGCGGCAACAGAGGTGATTTACCGGTAACAGACAAATAACTATTCAATATCGATGGAAACGTTGGGCCATAAATAAAATAGTAATCAAGCTCACCGTTATTAGCTTTAAAGCTGTATTTATTATCGCTTTTATTACCCATATCCCATTCTGTGGCAGACGAGTTATGCAGGTAAATACCATATCCTCTGGTGCTCATGAAAAATGGTACCGGGCAATAGTTAGCTTCATTAATATTATAGGCACCCAGCAGATTGTTTTTGTTTTTACCCCGGCCTACGTTCAGTTTCACCAATTTATTACGCTGATCGGTAAAGTCCATACGCTCACCAAAACCAAAGAAGTGTTCATCAGGCATCAGATCTTTAGTACACATAACCGTATCGCCAATATGATGCAGGCCACCATTTTGCTTGCTGTTAGGTACATATTCTGATGACAGCACCATACCCTTAGCATCAGATACATTAATAATAAAAGGCGACTTAACAACCGTAATGATCAATGCCGATGTTTTAATAACATAGGTGGCTTTAGCATCCGTTACTTTATAATTTACTGTAGGCCAATTATAATTTTCCTGCATTAAATGTTCATCAGCCTGAAACTTGCGATTCCAGCTTGCTCTTACCCTAAACATAGCGGATGAGCAAAATTCTATCTGCACATCGCCATTGGCATTTTTAAAATATAGCGTATTGCCATGTTTTGTATATCCTGATTTATTACTGCCAATACCCGTTTGGGCAAATGCATTCATCGCTATCAATAAAACGAATGCAAAAAACAGAGACGCTTTCCTCATTATTTACTTAATTTATAAACTTCACTACCTGCCAACAGGAAACTACCTAAACCATAATCTTCAAAATCTGGCACACTGTCATAGCTTACAGGCTGACCGTCTTTGGGTTCCTTACCGGTTCCCTGTACAAATCCCAGCATACCATCTTTATGCAAACATTCTGTTGACATGGCATTCCATGCTTTGGTAACTACAGGTAAATAGGTTTTCTTTTTCAGGATGCCATTATTGATACCCCAGGCCATGCCATAAGTAAACAATGCTGTGCCCGACAATTCCTTCCCACCAAAATTA
This sequence comes from Mucilaginibacter sp., assembly GCA_030445275.1. Lineage (GTDB taxonomy): Bacteria > Bacteroidota > Bacteroidia > Sphingobacteriales > Sphingobacteriaceae > Mucilaginibacter. Next base: position 8,276 of record JAUCSE010000084.1, on the reverse strand, counting down.
GATGGATCTTTCAGGCTTACATTCCAGTAACCATCAGCACGTTGTAGTGGAACCAAAGCTTCAATCATTTCTTTATAAACCTGCAGGTATTCATCACGATGTGGCGCTTTTTTGGGCATTACCTCCAACACACGCAGCATGGCGGCCAGTACCCAACCATTACCGCGCGACCAGTAACAATCAGTACCGTTGGGTTCTTTATATGGTGGTACGAAATCTTTATCACGCCACCAAAGATGATCGGCAGTGTTATACAAGCCATTTCCGCCATGAACGGTTTTGGTATAGTTATATATGGCGAACATCTTTTCATAATACTTATTGTCTTTATAAACCACTCCAAGCCTGGCATACACTGGCATAGCCATTTGTAGGGCATCAACCCAGTTCCAGTCGTCCTGCTTATCGCTGTTGACCATCAGGTCAATACTTCGCTTTATTTTTTCAATGCGTTCAGGCTTTTTATCTATCAGATACAGATCTATATAGGTTTGGCCGCAGCATTGGTTATCCGCGTTCCGGGTGTTTAACTCACCGCGCGGGCTCCATTGATGCTTTTCGCCCCAATCAACAGCATAATCATAATACTTTTTTTGCGGATCAATTTTGTACATCGCCATCAGGCCCTCATAATAAACTGCTCTTGTCCACAAGTTACTGGTACGGGTAGTTTTCTTTACGGTAACAGATGCGCCGGGATCAGGCCATTTCTGCATAAAATAGTCATTAGCCAAAGTCATATCGGCCAATATCTTACCTTTTAATGGCAGCTGTTGCGCGTGTAAACCGCTTGCCATAGTCATAAGCATACCCGTGCACATCATTATATTCAGCCTTACAAATAGTTTATTCATTATTATAGGTTTTGGTATATCTCACATTTAATTAAACATCATATAATATTAATTTGCAGAACATTATGGCATTTTTCTCAATCCTTCCCACTTTACTTTCCATTTTCCATCCTTAGGGAAACCAGGGTTTGTAGTTGTTGAACCATCCCAGCCTGCACACATCATAGCTACAGCAGCCAGCAGCCCGCCATTCCCAGGCAGGTACAAACGTAACCGTCCATCCTGATAATTATGACCGTTCGGTAAATAGGTATTGGTTTGTATAGGCATAAATAGGGCTTCTATCGCTTTTTCGGGCATATTTAAACGGGCGGCGGTCATGGCTGCCATCGGGAAGTCCCATCCCCAGGTATCTTTCCAGTCCCATACGTTCCATACCAGGTTAAATGTTTTTTTCATCACCATGGTGTCAAGCCTGGTATTATATGGTAGCGTCCCGTAGGCTGCCAAAACTGCCGGGTGATCAGTTTTTAATTTGGGATTAGTGTAAGCATCGGGTGAGCTTTCTGCAGCCAGGTAAACACCATCCTTTTGAGGCAGAATGGCTAATTTTTTAAGAATAAGCGCATACTTTTTATTGGGATGCAAACCCAGGCGTTTACGCCATTGCTGGGCAGTATTAAGCGCCCAGCGCCAATATTGCAACTCATAGGTGGGATTATAGGTTTCCTCAGGTTTATAACGTTCCTGTGCCAGGATAATGCCCTTGCCTAAATTATAACGATCATGTTCTTTGTCGTAAGTTGGAAATGAGGCCATAAAATCGGCATCGACCAGTACCAAGTCTTTGTATTTATTTAGGGTTTGTTTATTGGGATGTGCCCGGTAATCCAACTCGGCAAAATAAATAAAGTGTGGCTGCTGCCAGATCAGGAATGAACCTACTGATGAAGGGCTTTCATTACCATCAGGATCGGTCATTTTTTGCCAGCGTACACCTTCGTAACCTTGCCTTTTAGCGATAGCCCGGGCATTGACCTCTACGTGATGATACCAGTCCATACTGTTTTCTAACAGTTGTTCTCTACCCCAAAGTGCAAAATGAACACCATGCCACCAGTGCATTTCCAGATGAGGTTTACCATACCAGCTATTATAGGTTAAACCGGTTTCCTGCGGCGGTTGATGCCCCGAACATTGTATTTTGGTAAGATACTGGGACAATACCACCCGTCGTTCCAGTTCATTAGCCCGCGGGTCTGTACTGCCTTTAAAATCTACCGCCCCCCCGCTTTGCCAGAAGGTTTTCCACTGCTGTATACTGTTAGCCTGTATCTGGGAAAAGCCTAGAGTTGCTACTCTTGTATTACGAGGAGCAAACAGGCAGGTAAACATTAAAGTATCTGCATTTCCCTGTGGAGATAGAACAAACTGATGAGTGGCCGCATTCGTAAAAGAGGCCGATCCTTGCCAAGCTATACGCACAAAATATTGGTTGGTGTCCAAGCGATGGATAATGGTAACCTGTTGTTTGCCTGCGGATGTAATAGATGACTGATGTTTATCCGGATTTTGCCAGTTATCGCCATTATCAGCGAACTGATTAGTTGGATAAGGGAATCGCAGCCTTATTTTCAATCTACCCTCGGTTAATAATTTAGATCGTACTTTTACACCTACCAAATCCAAACCTTGATGAGCATAGGTTTGTACGTTTACAATCTGACTATCAAAAGTAAAAGAACTGATGATGGCCCCCGTCCACATGTTAAGTTCCTGATGTATGTTTTGAATATCACTTATTTCTGCCTCGGTTCCGTCTTTATGCAATAATATAAAACCCAGGTTACCCAACTGTAAACGATGTACATTTTCACGAAACCAATTAGCCGCGTCCCTATTTCGTTTTGGCTGATTCCATTGTACCGCATAGCTAACTTTACGACCGTTAAGTATATATGTTTTTAATGTTTCTTCAAATTTGTAACCTGCGGTATCCTTAAAGCTGTGCCATCCCCACTCTGATTGTGTGCCCAGCGGGATACCTTTATCATAATGTTCAGGGAAAGTTTGCAAACCCGTGGCATCAATCGTAAAAGCAAAACGACCATTACCAACTGATAAGGATGACAATGAATCAGTACCCTGATTAATTACATTGTGCCGTTGTACCAGTCCCTTACGATCAATTCTGATCTGTGCCTGTGTGTTAACCAACAGTATACAGTAACAAATCAAAAACCATATGGGCCATAATATTTTTATCATACGGAGCTATTTAAGATTCTATTTTAAAAATAAACGGCGATGATGTCATATACTTTCCACCCTGTGAAGTAGTGAACAGATAGGTCGGTTTATCATATTGAAACAATAGCTGGGGCCGTTCAAACCGGCCATATTTGTTTAAATACTTTGGTGGCGGCGGCTGGTTTATATGGTAATATGCAGCATCAAAATAACCTATTTGCGGTTCGTTCCATTTTTTGCCATTTTTTGATTCCATATACAAACCAAATTGATGATTAAATACCCCCATATCACGGGCAAGCATTTTAAAGCGACCTTTATCCAGCCAAACAAAAGCATCTTCCAACTGGGCATTATTACCCCGACCCGAAAAATCTATCACCGGGTCACCGGCATATTTTATATAGGGCCCCATCAGCTCATCAGCTATAGCCAGACCATATTTGCGGTTTCCTTTTACCAATGGATCAGTTGATTGTTCATACTCGGCTGTATTCCACGACTTATAGAACAACCAGTATTGCCCGTTGGGATGTTTAATAAATGCGGGGTTGGTGGTACAATGATCGTCCCATGCTCCGGTCGGTCCGGCTTCTAACAGTGGTGCATCAGGGCGTGTCCAGGGGCCATCAAGCTCATCGGCCGTCGCCAGTCCGATACGCTTGGTATTTGTTTTACCGTTGGAATTACCCATAAAAAACAGGCAATATTTACCATCAACCTTTTTAATGGAAGGGTTATGACAGGTGGTAGCGTCCCAATAGCCGGGGCCACGCGGGGCAAGGATGGTTTCTAAAAATTTAAAATCACTTTCAGGAGAGTCGGCAACGGCATGGCATATTTCAGAGCCGTTTATCCATCCGCCCATTTTTTTTGATGCTACCCATCTGGAGAAAAACAGATGTATCTTGCCATCTGGGCTCTCAATGGGGCTGTTGCACCAAACATAGTAGCCCTCCATTTCCAATGCACGGCCAACAGGCTTCAGTTTTTTGGCAAACGCAGAAATATGATCATCTCGACCGGCTGATACCAGGCCGGGCAATAATGTAAGTGCCGAAGCCAAACCTAATTGCGCTATAAAATCTCTTCTCTTCATCATCCTTAAAAATATACCCGGTCGAAATACTATTATTACTTTAAATATTTATTCAGTTCCAGATGGTTAAATGATCTGATACCCTGAATTACAAATTTTGCGTTTAACTGTGCTCCAGGTTCAAGCGTGTGCGTACCATCAGTACTGAAGTAAGTTGAATTTACCTTTGCTTCACCTTCCGCGTCATAATCATCAGCTATTAGTTTATTCAAATCAATGAAATAAGCATTGGTCTGTACGCTTACTTCCTGAGCCCATTGCCCGTAACTGTTCCCATTATTTCGCCCGTCAGATTTACCATCTTTCCATTTATTACGGGGTATAGGCGAACATATAATCGCTGTTGCTCCTTTAGTCTTCACATCGTTAACAAATTTGCGCATATACCATCCGTAGCTATATACTACTTCCTTTATTTTTCTGATCGGGTTGTATATCTCCTGCTGTTCTTCACCAATGCCTTTAATAGTGCCGCGGGCACGGGCGGTATCATCCAGTGGACTGCTATCATTATGACCAAATTGCAAGATCACAAAGTCGCCAGGCTTAATTTTTGTCAGTACCTTATCCCATAAACCAAGGGTTTGGAAGGTACGGCTGCTTGTTCCACCCAACGCATCATTTTCAACAGCAATCCGGGTTGTATCAAAATAAGTGGCAATGTAATTGCCCCATCCCCATAAGCCACCGCCGCCTTTGCCTTTACCATTTTTCACGGTTGAATCACCTATTATATAAAAGGTTGGTTTATTATTGGCAGGTTTAATCAGCATAAATGACGATAGCAGTATAACTGCCGCCAGCAATAAACTTAGACCAGCATTATTGCGCATAAAATTTCTCATAATAGCCTATCAGTTAGTTTTTAAGATATTTATTTAAAGGGTTATTGGGGTCAGCTTTGATACCCTCCACAACAGATTCCGCATTCACGGTAGCACCCATTTTATTGGTATGGGTATGATCGCCGGGAAAGAATTTCTTTACCGAATCAGCCCCTAATTTATCATACTTATCAGCTGTAATCCGGTTCATATCAATAAAAATAGCCCCTTCCTGTCGGGCTACTTCCTGTGCCCATTTGCCATAATCATTATCAGCACGGATCACTTTACCTTCACGAAATTCATTACGCGGAATCATGGACAATACCATAGGCGTAGCTCCCCTGGCTTTGGTATCCCTGATAAATTTGCGAAAATACCAGCCATAGGTATGTACGGTTTCTTTTACTCCGTTTGGCCAGGTTAGCTCCATCGTTTCATCGCCAGTACCTTTTAATACACCTCGGTATCCTTTTTTAGAGGTATCAGGTGTACGGCCTTCATTATGACCAAATACCATCATCACATAATCACCGGGTTTTAGCAGGGAATCAACCTTTTTCCATCTACCTTCTTTGACGAAAGTACGTGTGCTCCGGCCAGCCATTGCATGATTTTGAACACTGATCTTTGACAAATCAAAGTAGTTTGGAATAATACTCCCCCAACCCCATGTTTCCTTATCGTTGTTATGGGTTGTGGAATCTCCTATCAGGTACAGGGTTGTTTTTTGCTGATCAACGAACGCGAAACCTACAAAGGCCAATATCAGCAAAGCAGAAATAGTTTTCAATAGCTTCATAGTTATTTGGATATTGGTTTATTTACCACCTCAACAGATATAAGACCATCAGCTAAGGATGGTGAAGTAGCCTTAAGTGTTAATTTGCCAGCATTATTACCTTTGATAATTGCTATGCATTTACCATGAAAGGTATGCCGTATGGGCACCGTATAGGTTTCCTGATTACCTAGATCGGCATTATCTGTGGCTGTTATTACACCTGGTCCTGTTAAGCTAAAGGAAATAATGTTATCCGCCTGCGGGCAGGGCACGCCATCTGCATCCACAATGGTAGCAGTAACATAAGCCGCATCGTCCCAATTATTATTTATAATTGGCCTATCTACAGCAAGCGCTATTTTAGCGGGCTTTCCTGCGGTTTTTAACTCTTCGGCAATTACCTGCTCTCCTTTGTTTTTACCTATTGCCTTGATGACTCCTCTTTCATAGGTCAGGCTCCAATCACGCGGAGAATCATCGGCCGGTTTAGATTTTGAGCCTAATGACCTCCCGTTTAAAAACAATTCAACCTCATCGCAATTGCTATAAACGGATACGCGAGCATCATCATAAGTATCAAAATCGGCTGGGGTCCAATCGGCTACTACCGGCCCAACACCAGCGTTTTCCTGTTTGCGTACAATATGTACTACAGGTTTATCAGACCACCAACTCTCCCGTTGCAAGGTTAATGGCCTCGTACCGCCTGTATGGTCAAATAAGCCCTGCCCATTTACCACATTAGGCCAGTCCGTTTCGCCCAGATAATCAATGCCAACCCATAAAAATTGTCCAGCCATATAAACATGATCGCGCAGAGCCAGCCATGAAGCCAGCGTATGCCCGTTTTCGGTACCGATCACTTTCCAGTCGGGATGAGCCTCATGAGCAGCTACCAGTTCATTTTCACGATAGTTTTGTCCAACCACGTCCATGGTTTGAGCAAAGCCATTTACGTATACTTTAGACATAGCCGGACGAAACAGCGCCATGGTAACTGGTCGCGTACCATCATTCTGATGAACTACGTTTTGCAAATCGCGGTATTTTTTAAAACCAGCAGAGTCATTCAGATTATCATGAATCTCATTGCCCACGCTATAAATTACAACAGATGGGTGGTTACGGTCACGCAGCACCTGGTCGCGGGTATCTATTAAACCCCATTCTTTAAAGAAACGGCCGTAGCCTGCTTCACCATGATTTTTTGCGGCTTCCCAGGTATCAAGATTTTCGTCCATCACTACAAAACCCATCTGATCGCACAGATCCAGAAACTCTGGTGCCACCGGGTTATGCGCCGTACGGATGCCGTTCACTCCTATCTCTTTTAGCAATTGCAGCCTGCGTTCCCACGCCCTCAGTGGCACTGCAGCACCAAAAGCACCAGCATCGTGGTGTAAACAAACTCCTTTTATCATTAGTTTTTTGCCATTGAGCAAAAATCCCTGTTGGGCATCAAACTTAATTTCGCGTATTCCAAAGTTGTTCACTTGTTCGTCTATCAAAGTTTTACCAATCAGTATTTGGGTAAGCACTTTGTATAATACGGGCGATGATGTGCTCCACAGTTTGGGCTTGCTTACCATATTATCCTGCTCAACTATTACCGATTTACCCGCAGCTATACGGGCTGATGATATTACCGGTTTGCCTACCTCTTTACCAGCGGCATCAAACAAGCGAGTTTGCACAGCAATTTCTTTATCAGCCTCAAACTGATTGGTTACCCATGTTTTAGTATGTACAGTAGCCTGCTGATCATTTATTTGGGGCGTTGTAACAAACACTCCCCAGGTATCAATATGTACCGGATTAGTAACTATTAAACGTACATGCCTGTAAATACCAGCTCCTGTATAATAACGCGAAGCAGGTTGAACACTATTATCCGCACGAACAGCAATCACATTGGTTTTACCTCTTCCAAAATTCAGATGCCCGGTTAGCTCATAATTAAAACTAATATAGCCGTAGGGCCTTTTCCCCAAATGATAACCGTTTATCCATACGTCGCTATTAGCCATTACACCATCAAATTCAATAAATACCTTTTTCTTTGAATCGGCAGCATCCAGTTCAAAATGTTTGCGATACCAGCCTATGCCCGAAGGCAGATACCCTCCGCCGCGGCCCGTAGAATTATTATGATCATAGGTACCCAATATGCTCCAGTCATGGGGAACATCCAGCTTTTGCCATTGCGAATCATTAAAGCCAGGTTTATCCGATTCTGCAGGATCACCCACAAAAAACATCCAGGCTTTATCAAATGAGCTGATCTTTCGCACCTGATTTATGGGCTGCGCTCTTATTACTACTGTAGCAAGTAGTAATAACCATAATAAGAAGCTTTTTTTTCTCATAAACTAAAGTGATATATTGAGCTACTCTATTTTTTGTCAAGTAAACCCAGGCATCTCAGCCTGAGATTCTCACAGAACGGAACGTGATAGTCTCCCATCATTCCGCTCTTATTATCTATAAACTGGTTTCGAGCCGAATGTCCAGTGGGCAAATAAGTT
>JAUCSE010000006.1 GCA_030445275.1 Mucilaginibacter sp. | reverse complement strand
GTGCCGCACAGGTGGTATCTATCATACTCATCATATTTTTAACTTTTATCAATACCCGGGGTGTAAAAGGCGGTAAACTGATACAGAATACCTTTACATTGACCAAACTGTTAAGCCTTTTTGGATTGATAGGTTTTGGTTTTTTAGCCCTAAAGGGCGATATATGGCACTCCAACTGGAGCAATGCCTGGGATATTCACAATCTGGCAATAGATGGCAGTATTACCGCTTTAACTATAGGCGGTGCACTGGGTGCTATTGCAGCGGCCATGGTAGGTTCTATATTCAGCAGTGATGCGTGGAACAACGTAACCTTTATTGCCGGCGAAATGAAGAACCCTAAGCGCGATGTGGCCCTGAGCCTGGGTTTGGGTACGTTGATAGTTACCATTATTTATGTATCGGCCAACGTGGTTTATACCGGTGTGCTGTCATTGCATGATATTGCATCGGCAGATAAAGACCGGGTAGCGGTGGCAGCTTCGCACGTGATTTTTGGTAATGTAGGTACCTATGTTATCGCGGTGATGATCATGATATCAACTTTTGGTTGCAATAACGGATTAATACTTTCGGGTGCAAGGGTATATTATTCCATGGCTAAAGACGGCCTTTTCTTTAAACGTACAGGTGATCTGAACAAATATGGAGTTCCGCAATTCGGACTATGGATACAATGCTTAGTGGCATCCATACTGTGTTTAAGCGGGCGTTATGGCGATCTGCTGGATATGATATCCTTTGTGGTGGTGATATTTTATATACTTACCATCATCGGTATTTTTATTTTACGCGCCAAGCATCCTAATGCAGAGCGACCTTACAAAGCCTTTGGCTATCCGGTTTTACCGGCCATTTATATTTTAATGGGATTGGCATTCTGTACGCTGTTAATTATATACAAGCCCCAATTTACCTGGCCGGGCTTAATTATTGTACTGATAGGTATCCCGATATATTATATATCGCAACGGAACGTCAAGCAAAACGATGAAGCGGTTACAGATCGTTAATTTATCTTTGTTAGTGGTTATATAGGACCCGATCTTTTCCAAAGTGGCAGGCTGGCTGCGCAATTAGTTCACGTAGCTACCGGAGGAAACAAGGATACTTTAATCGTCAGCATGTCAAGCGAGTTAGATCAAGACCATCACCTGCTACGCAAGGAAAATGGCTTTCGTAATTATTTCGAGGAGCATGCGCTGACCGGAAAAATAATTATCCAACACATTTGCGACACCAGATCAGATACGATAGAAAACTACCTGCTAAACGAACTAAACAATCAATCAAACATAGGTGCGATATTCGTAACTAACTCAAGGGTAAATATCATTGCCAATATTTTAAAAAAAGCAGACAGGAAAAAGGTGTTAGTGATTGGATACGATTTTCTGCAGGAAAACATTAAGGGTCTTACAAACGGAGACATTGATATACTGATTTGCCAAAGGCCTACTGAACAGGGTTATTTAGGCATTAATGCCCTATACAAACATTTGTTTAAAATTGGCGAGGCAAATGGTAATACCTATATGCCTATTGATATTATTACTAAAGAAAATTACCGTTTCTACAACGTTTAGTACAAATTTAGGCAGCTAAAGTAACGCGGCGCTTTCCTTATCGACAAAAAGCACTGCCGCATGATGATTTTTTAATGCTGTTGAGGGATAACGATTAGAAACAGGCTGATGCAGTGTGAGTTTTACAGCGCTTGCCTTGGTTGAGCCAGGCACTACGCAATAAATATAGTGCGCCTGCATTAACGCCGGCACAGTCAGAGTCAGCGCTTTTTGTGGTACGTCGTTTAAACTGTTAAAGCAACCATCGTTAACCTGCTGCTGGCGGCAAACTTCATCAAGAGTAACAATTTTTACTAATTGAGAGTCATTCAGATCGGCCACGTGGGGATCATTAAAGGCGATATGTGTATTTTCACCAATACCCATACATACAATATCTGGTAGGTTGGCGTTCAGCAGAGCTGTATACCGTTTACATTCCTGAGCCGGATCGCCCGCACTGCCGTTGAGGTAATTAACCGAATGGAAAGGCAACTTATCAAACAGACGTTGTTTTAAGAACATACTAAAAGCCTGGGGTGCATCTGCAGGCAGCCCAATATATTCATCCATATGAAAAGCATTAACGCGTGACCAGTCAATATCATCAGCGTCGATCAATGATGCCAACATTTCATTTTGCGAGGGAGCGGCAGCAAAAATCATATTTACAATATCCTGATTTGCCAATAAAGTGCGGATACAGGAAGCAATCATATCTGCAGCCTGCGCACCAAGCAGATCCCGGTTATCGGCTACGAATACTTTCAAACATTCTTGTTTAAAATAGTGAGTCATTAAGTTATGGATTTAGAATCTTTAATTATTCCGGTAAATGTTTTAGCACGGTAAACCACTCTGCCGCCAATAATGGTGACGTTGATGTTAATATCATCATCAAAAATTACCATGTCTGCATCCATTTCCGGCAATAGGGCTCCCTTTTTATCGGCAATACCCATAATAGTGGCAGGGGTAGTGGTAGCCATTTTTACTGCATCTGTAAGCTGTACATCAGCCAGCTTAACCATATTATCCACCAGGCGATCCATGGTGGCAACACTACCCGCAAATGCGCTGCGATCTAACAGTTTGGCCACACCGTCTTCTACAATCACTTTTTGTCCGTTGCTCAAACCTCCTAGTATACTTTCGCCGGGTGGCATCCCAGCAGCGCGCATGGCATCGGTAACTAATGCAGTTTTATCGGCGCCTTTGATCTTATATACCAATTTCAACAGTGGAGGAGGGAGGTGCATACCATCGGCAATAATCTCCACTGTCATATCCTCCAATAAATAAGCGCTTTCAATCACACCTGCATAGCGCAAACCATCCCTCCGGGATACGCCGGATGTGCAGGAGTAAAAGTGCGTAACATGGCGGTACCCATTATCAAATGCCGGCATTACCTCTTCATATATGGCATCGGTATGTGCTATGGCCGGCATCACATGCTGCGACATCAGGTAGCTGCCAAAATCAAGGGCGCCTGGCAATTCAGGCGCTGCACTCCACCGTTTAATCACGTTGGTTCCCCCAAGTATTTCTTTATATTCTTCCGGATCGGGATCTCTGATATACCGCTCATCCTGAGCGCCGCGTTGCTGCTTAGCAAAATATGGACCTTCAATATGCAAACCAATAAATTGCGCGCCGTCATGATTTGTCATATCAGCCAGTTCATAAGTAAGGATAGTTTCCTGTAACGCTTCTTTTTCACAGCTGAGTGTAGTAGGGGTGAGTGCAGTTGTACCATGACGCGCATGCAGCCGGGCAATTTCATGAAACGCATTTACTGTATTATCCATAAAATCATGCCCACCACCGCCATGCACATGCATATCTATAAAACCGGGAGATAGGTAAAGCTCATTCGCATTAATAACAGTAGCTGCTTCCATGTCAGCACAGTCTTTACCTACAGCTATTATTTTCCCATTAGCAATCACCACCGCTCCATTTTCAATAATATGGTTAGGGGTAATCAATTTGGCATTGATGATTTTAAGTTCGTTCATAATTAGTTAACAAAGTTCCATCGCCGGATACGGCAACCGTAAAGAGCATAAAATAATAAATAGATTGGATGGCTGACAGGCAATTTTATAATAAGGTATTAGCATGGCATTGATCCAGATAGCAAAATCAAATACAAAAAAAGTGGTACAAGTGATGAGTAGCTCTTTAATACTTGGGGATGATGTTACAGATCTATCCATTGGATTTATTGTATATCGTGTACGTGCACGATATGTAATAGTAAATATTTATTTTTTATTCCTGTAAATAAATATACGATGCCCTTGATTAAGACTTATAACTTTTTTTGCCCTAAAAACTTCTGTAACTAAGTTATTCTTTATCTTATTTGGATTTATTCTAAATAAGACCTTTCTTTGCGGCACATTAGCACTTGTATTAAAGAATAGCCCATGTATAAAGCACCCTCCTGATAATTCCCTGATAAAAAAAAGAACCCGGCGCTTGGTCGCCAAACTTCACACCGGGTAATGTTAACCGATCCTTTTAATCAATTAATCATTTCAACAAAACTATGAAATCATTTTTACTATGCAGATCTACTTTTACGCATAAAAGTTTTACATCACTCAGTATACCCCGCCAGGGGTATAAGGCCGCAATCGTGGTATTACTCTGCCTGTCATTTTCATTATCAGCTTTAGCACAGCAAACCGGTATCATTAAAGGAAAAATAACCCTTGCCGATGGTACAAGTGCGCAACTGGCAAGCGTTTCCATAACAGGCAACAAAGCCACCAGGACCGACGAGCGCGGCAATTACCAGCTTACCAATATCCCGGCAGGTACTTATACCTTAACGGTAAAGCACATTGGCCTTGTTCCGCAGAACAGGCAGATCACCCTAAAAGCCAACGAAACGGTTACCGCTGATTTTGTGCTAAGCCAGGACAACCAGGCCTTACAGGAAGTGGTGATCACTTCGGGCTATAATAAATTCGCCAAAAAAGAAACTGATGGTGTGGCAAAGCTACCGCTCAAAAACCTCGAAAATCCGCAGGTTTACAACGTGGTACCCAAAGACCTGCTGCAGGACCAGGTAATTGTGAGTTATAATGACGTGTTAAAAAACGTAACCGGTGTAAGCCAGGGCTTGGTTAATGGGAGCAATTCATTTTTCATGAGGGGCTTTTCCAACCAGAGTTTATTGAGAAACGGCGTTCAGGATAACAAGGACAATAGCTTGGATGTAGCCAATATTGAACGTATTGAGGTATTAAAGGGCCCTTCAGCAACACTGTTTGGTAATAGTTTAACTTCATTTGGTGGTTTAATTAACCGGGTTACTAAGAAACCGTTCGACACATTTAAAGGAGAAGTTACTTATACCATAGGTGGTTTCGATTTAAATAGAATTACCGCCGATATCAATACCCCGTTAAATAAAGAAAAAGGTTTATTGCTGCGTACCAATGTGGCTTACCATGATGAGGGTAACTACATGGATGCCGGTTTTACCAAAAGGTTATTTATAGCGCCGTCCCTGCTTTATAACGTAAATGATCGTTTATCAATCTCGTTAGATGCAGAAATTTACCAGCAAAAGTCAAACGACTTTCATCGCCTGTTTCCTGAAAACTCATTTACCAAAACAAATACAGAAAGCTTGGACTTAAACTGGAAACGATATTATCAGGGCAATGATCTTACGGAATCAAAGCCTTCGGTAAGTTTGATTGCCGAAGTGAACTATAAACTATCAGACAGCTGGAAATCACAAACTATTCTATCTCAAAGCAAACAATCAAGTAATGGCTACCGGGTATGGAATGAAATTCATGGCGATTCAGTGAACAGAAATATCCGGTACAGTAATTCAAATTATAACGCCATTGAAGCTCAACAAAATTTTACCGGTGATTTCAAAATAGGCAACCATCGCAATAGAGTGGTTATCGGGCTCGATTATTATACCAATCGCGCTAATGAGAATTTTTTAATTGCCTATCCATATGATAAGGTAAAACTGACCGGGAAAGATCCGGAGTATGCCAACATCAGTAAACCTACTGTTGATGCAGCTCTTGCTAAACTAAGTCCGATCAGAAACATATCCTCGCAAAGTACTTATGCCGCTTATTTTTCTGATGTGTTTAATATCACATCAAATTTTATAGCTATGGTGAGCCTTCGGCTTGATAATTTCAGTTCAGGGGGAACATACGATGTTACTGCTGATACAACCACAGGAAAATATAATCAAACCAATTTATCTCCCAAATTAGGACTTGTTTACCAGGTTATCCCCGAAAAAGTTTCCTTATTTGGAAATTACATGAATGGCTTTACCAATAATGGACCTGCAACACAACCTAATGGTCAAAGGGCTACTTTTAAACCCAGTAATGCAAATCAATGGGAGCTGGGTTTTAAAGTTGATCTGCTTGATGGTATGTTGAATTCAACATTTAGTTATTATGATATCAAAGTGAAGGATGTGGTTCGGATGGATCCTACTGGATTTAGCCTGCAGGATGGCGGACAAGCCAGTAAAGGATATGAAGCAGAGCTGATTGCCAACTTTGCTAAAGGGTTCAACGCAGTGGCAGGTTATTCGCATAATAACGCATACACCATCAATACAAATGCGGATATTGATGGATTAAGACAGTGGACAGGTCCGGCTGAAACGGCTAATTTATGGCTTAATTATGCCTTCCAAAATAAAGCTTTAAAAGGGCTGTCATTGGGTATTGGAGGTAACTATAACAGCAAGAACTACATTAGTCAATCGCGCAGTACCGGAGAGTTTTATATACCATCCTATACGGTTTTAAATGCGGTAACAAGTTATGAAAACAGAATTTTTCGTTTGAGCTTTAAATTAGATAATTTAACCAACAAAGTTTATTGGGGAAGTTATGTAAACCAAATGATGCCGCGTAGGTTTAGCGCCATGGTAGCTTTTAAACTGTAGAGTTTTTTATCGTAGAGGCTAATAAAGAAGGCTATGTAAAAGAATCCCATAACCACCGCGTCATTGCGAGGCACGAAGCAATCTCTATGCTATACAGAGCTAATAGATCAAGGAAACTTGTATGATTGACCTGCCTTTGTAGAGATTGCTTCGTGCCTCGCAATGACGCTTTGGAAAGATTTTTTGCCCAGTCTGTCACCAACATTCCCACCCGCATTCGTATATTTGTTTTAAACCCAATTCCCGTAAATTCATGGTTTTGTAAAAGGTAATGAAACTTAAATCTGTTTTAATTATTGGCTTAGTTATTCATGCAATTTGCATTTCAAATGCCTTTGCCCAAAAAACAGCCATCAGGTTTAAACATATCTCGTATAAGGACGGTCTTTTTCAAAGCCCCGTATCAACCATTTTGCAGGACCGGAGCGGTTATATATGGATTGGTAACTGGAGTGGTTTATCCCGGTATGATGGCACCACCTTCAAAAACTTCAGGCAAAATGATACTACCAGCACCAGCATCAGCCATAACCGGATTAATAAAGTTTATGAGGACCGAGATAGGAATTTATGGATAGGTACTTCGGGCGGATTGAACCTGTATGATCAAAAAACCGAACAATTTCGTCACGTTGGCATATCAACCGCTAAAGGCGGCGCAAATTATATAGCCACTTTACAGCAGGACAGTTATGGCACCATGTGGGTATCAACCTTTAAAGGGATAAAACAGGTAAGCCAGGCAAATGACCGGCTCGAGAATATACCCGCGTGGCAAAAGGCCGGCGAGGACGACTTATACCAGGGTGTTTCCTTTGCCCTGTTTGAGGATAATAAAAAAACAATATGGGCAGGTATTAAACAGGGGCTAAAAAGATTTGATCCTAAAAATAAAAAGGTACTGCCTTTGCCAGCCATGCTATTGGCCAACAAGGAGTTATCGGCTGCTAAAATCGTGGTGATTAAACAGGACCCCGCGGGCGATATGTGGTTTGGCACAGAGGAAAACGGCTTGTTCCGCTATAATGCCGAAAAGAATTATTGCATCCGGTATTTGCACCAGGAAAATGATGCCAATAGCCTGCCCTCCAACTGGATCAATGATATCCTGGTCAGGGATGGTAAAATATGGATAAGCACCCGCAACGGACTGGCCATTTTTGATGTTCAGCAACAAATATTCTCTAATTATAATCACGATAGTGCCGACTCCAGGAGTATCAGTGACGATGCCGCATGGAGCTTAATGCAGGACAAAACCGGCAATGTTTGGATTGGCACCTATGCCGGCGGCATCAATATTTACTATCCCGGCAATGCGAACTTTACCAATATAGGCGAGCGTATCGGGAACAGCATCGGCTTAAACAAGCCATTAGCCAACGCCATTGTTGAAGACAAGGACGACGGCCTGTGGATAGGAACCATAGGCGGCGGACTTAATTATATCAACAGAAACAAGGGAATTGCCAAGTATTACCCGGTAACGGATATTAAAAAGCACAAACTAAGCAATGAAATTAAAGCTATTGCAAAAGACCAGGCCGGTAATTTATGGCTGGGGACTTTAGATGGCTTATGCAAATTTGATACCCGAAACGGCAGTATCAAATACATTGATCTGGAAGTAATTAATAATAAAACAGGTGCCAAACTTATTAACGCCTTTGCAATAGACCGGGATGGTATTTGGGTAGCAACCAATGGCGGCGGCTTGAGGTTTGTGAATTTTGAGGGACACGAATCAGAAACCATCATCAGCGTTCCCGGTAAAAGTAACAGGCTTAGTGATAATTATATCAATGCCTTACTGAAGGACGGCGGCGATATATGGATAGCAACCCAAAATGGCTTAAACCGCTATAACAAAACCAGCAAAACGTTCACTATCTACAAAAGGCAAAAACGAACAGGGCTGGGAAATAATAACGTACTGTGCTTGTTTAAGGATTCAAGAGGCATATTATGGATAGGCACGGATGGTGGCGGACTTAGCTATTTAGATACCAAAGCCAATAAAATTTATACCATTAAACAGCAGAACGGGCTTATTGATGATGTGGTGGTATCATTGGTTGAGGATAACAGCGGTAAACTATGGGTGGGCACCAACAATGGCTTGTCGCAAATAAGTTTTAACAAAATTGAATTTCCTTTAAAACCTTCAGATTACCAGATAGCTAATTATAACTCGGCCAATGGATTGCCCGGTAACCAGTTTTTAAGCAACGCGGCTATTAAAACAGGCAGTGGCGAAATTCTTTTTGGTGGGATGAACGGGGTAACGGCGTTTTATCCGGACAGGATAATAAAAAACAGCTACAAGCCCGATATATTACTGACCGGATTCGCCATTAAAAACAAGGAAGTTGCCTTTGGGGATAATTCGCCTTTAAAACTGCCTGTTAGTGAAACATCAAAAATTACACTCCCTTATGCCGATAATAATATCAGCATCAAATTCTCGGCGCTAAACTTTATCAATCCTGATAAGAATCAGTATGCTTATAAAATGTCGGGACTTCCCAAAGGTGACGAGTGGAGCGTAATTGGCAATCAAAAGGAAGTCAGCTTTATTAATCTGGAACCGGGCGATTACATTTTTAGCGTAAAGGCAGCCAATAATGATGGCGTATGGAACAATACAGGGCGAAGCATTGCCATAACCGTATTGCCACCTCTTTGGCGTACCTGGTGGGCTTATCTGCTGTATATTATGGTGATTGTTGCGGTTTCCTATAAGGTCATCCAGTTTTTCCGCATCAGGGCCAAATTGGAAAGCGATCTGCATCATGAGCACCTGGAAAATGAAAGGCAACAGGAGTTTTACAAAATGAAGCTCGATTTCTTTACCAATATCTCGCATGAAATACGCACGCCGCTTACCCTGATCCTGGGGCCGGTAGAAAATCTGGAGAAAAGCACGCAGGATAATTCCCTATTGAACCGGCAGGTTTTGCAAATAAAAAACAATGCCGAAAGGTTGCTGCGCCTAATTGGTGAGCTCATGGATTTCAGGAAAGCTGAAACCGGAAACATGGTGCTGTACATTCAAAAGAATAATATAGTGCCATTTATCAGGGAGATATACCTGTCGTTTTTGTCATTGGCCGAAAGCAGGCAGATACAGTATGATTTTATTTGTGAAGAAAAAGAGACCATGCTTTTTGCCGACAGGGATCAGTTGGAAAAAGTGTTTTTCAATATCCTTTCCAACGCGTTTAAGTTTACACCCAACCAGGGAAAAATAAAGCTGGAAATATTGCAGGAAGGCAATGCCTATTTAACCATCAGGATAACGGACAGCGGCAAAGGTATACCTTTGGAATTTCAGCATAAGTTGTTCACCAATTTTTACCAGGTACAACCAGACAATTCCAAACCGGGGACCGGGGTTGGCCTGGCACTATCAAAAAACATCATTGAGCTTCACCAGGGTACTATTGAGGTGGAAAGCAGGCCTGTCACACCTGATACAGCAGGGGAAACCATTTTTACGGTGAAGCTACCGTTTAATAATAGCACATCAGATAATGTTCATGTGATACCCGAAAACGAAAATACCGACCACGTAAGCTCCTATAAGCTCCAATCGGAAATTGATGTACTTACGCATACCATTCCCCCTGAAAAAGATAGGAAGTACACCGTACTGCTGGCAGAAGATAATGACGAGCTACGGAATTTTATAGCGGAATCATTGCCTGATTATCAGATCATTTCCTGTATTAATGGTTCTGAGGCATATGAAAAAGCAATAGTCAAGATCCCGGATTTGATCATCAGCGATGTGATGATGCCGGTAATGGATGGCCTGGGGTTTTGCCGCAGAATAAAAACAGACGAAAGAACCAGCCATATCCCGGTCATACTACTCACGGCCCTTGCGGCCCATATACACCAGGTAAACGGTTTTGAAACTGGCGCTGATGTATACCTCACCAAGCCATTCAGTACCAGGATCTTAGAACTTAATGTTCATAACCTGCTTGCTTCAAGAGAGTTGATGCGGAAAAAGTTTGCTCAACAAATTACCCTGCAACCCCAAAACTTACCCATAAGCGCTCCCGACGATCGCTTTATCAAAAAGCTCATGCAAATCATCGAAGACCATATGGAGGATCCCGAATTTGGGGTTATTGCCCTGGGCAACGAGATAGGGATGAGCAAAACAGTGCTGTACAAAAAAATGTGCGCGCTAACCGATCAGTCCCCCGCCGATTTTATAAAATCCATACGCTTAAAAAAGGCCGCCTTTTTGCTCCAACAAAATACATTAAATATTAATGAGGTATCGTCCCTGGTTGGTTTTAACGACCGGAAATATTTCAGCAAAGAGTTTAAAAAACAGCATGGTATATCGCCATCAGAAATGATGGTGTCAAACACGTAATTTTCGGTTCATTTTGGCTCAATTCGGGTCTAAAACCATCAAAAAATGGTCGTTTTTCGCTCAAAAACTACTCTATAAAGTACCTTATTAAGCTGTTTTGGTCAATAAAATGATCAAATAAGTCGTTTTTTACCCCTATAAAAAACCATTTTTCGCCCTCTTCCCAAATTGCGATCTGCAGATTTGTTCAAACCAATTGTAACAATCAAAGTCCGGCAATAACCGGCTCTGATATTTATTGATCCAATTTTATTTTGAACAATTATGAAGAGATTTTTACTAATCATTTTCCCGGCTGTCTGCAGCTTTTTTTCTCTGCTCTCCTCTGCGGCTTATGCTCAAAGCAGGGCTATTAAAGGTACGGTTACCGATTCTAAAGGAGCCCCGCTTATTGGCGTAAGTGTCAAGCTTAAGGGTACGGTTACCGCCTCTATGACCAATACCGCAGGTTTTTACAGTATTAATGTTCCTGATAAACAGGCTGTACTGGTTTTTAGCTATATCAGTTTTATAAACCAGGAACATACCGTAGGCGATAGCACCACCATAAACATGGTATTAAAAGAGGACGAGATCAAACTTAACGAGATTGTGGTGGTGGGCTACGGCGAGCAAAAGAAGAAACTGCTTTCCACCTCCATCAGCTCAGTAAGTGCTAAACAGCTGCAGGACAGGCTAGTTGCTACCCCGGCCGAGGCCATGGCAGGCCAGGTAGCCGGTGTAAATATCAGCCAGGCATCAGGCGATCCAGGTTCTGCGCCGGTAATACAGGTGCGGGGGATCGGCTCGATAGGGGCAGGTAATAGTCCGCTGTTTGTGGTTGATGGGTATCCGCTTAATAGCCCCGATAATTTTAACCAGATCAATCCGGCTGATATTGAGTCTATCCAGGTGCTAAAGGATGCTGCATCGGCTGCTATTTATGGTTCAAGGGGCGGTAACGGGATTATTATTGTGACCACTAAGAGGGGCGCACCGGGAACTACCAAATTTAATTTTACGGCCAATACAGGCCAACAGCGGGTAGCTAAAAAGATTGACGTACTATCCAAAGATCAATATGTTGATTATGTGCGTGATGCCTTTACTAATGGTGGTAAAACCTTACCTGCTATTTATAATGATCCATCGCAATTAATCAATACCAATTGGCAGGATCAGATATTCAGAACAGGGATACTGGAAAACTATGCCCTGTCCGCATCCGGAGGAACAGATAGGTTACGGTTTAATATCACCGGGTCATACTACAAGCAGAACGGCATTGTCAAAGCAACTGATTTTGAACGTTATACCTTAAGGGCGGGCATTGATGCCTCATTAACTAAAAAGCTGAAACTGAGCTTTAATATAGCGCCATCCTATGCTATAAATGATCAAACGGCAACCGGAGGCGGCTTAAATAACGCCACCATCAACGGTATTGGTGTTAATCCTACAGGCATTGGCGGTACGGTGCTAAGCGCTATACTGCAACCGCCCATATTACCTGTAAGGAACCCTAATGGCGACTATTCAAACGCTCCGGTCACTTTATCGGGCAACGGACAAATATTTAATGGTAACCCCTACAACCCGGTGGCTGTGCTTGACCTGTATAAAGACAGAACCACAACCGGTCGCCTGCTGTCAAACACTGCGTTGAGCTATGATATCATTAAAGGGCTAACCTTTAAAACAAGCCTGGGCTTTGAGGCTATCGTCAATAACCGTAATTGGTTTGTGCCGTCTACCTTAATGTCTGATAATGCGCCGACGGCCAATCTTTCTAACCCGATACTCAGTAATGTAAGGGCCCGGATAACCCAGGCTACCAATTACAATTGGGTATCAGAAAACACGTTGAACTACACGCGGATATTTAACAAGGATCATAACTTATCCTTACTGGCAGGTTATTCGGCTCAAAAAAATACCTATAATGAGGGGAGCCAGTACGGGCAAAACGGAACAACAACCAACTCCATTGTAGAGTATCCAACCGGTGCAGGGATCATACTAGGCTCGGTAGCCTACAGCGCCAATGCCCTGGTATCAGAGTTTGGCCGGGCAAATTATAGCTATAAAGATAAATACCTGTTTTCGGCATCGGTACGTCGTGATGGCTCATCGCGGTTTGGCACCAATAAGCAATATGCTGTGTTTCCGGCCTTTTCGGCAGCATGGCGCATCGGCGAAGAGAAATTCATCCAAAACTTATCCTATATCAGCGAGTTTAAGATCCGCTCCAGCTATGGCGTTACCGGGAATAATAACATAGGCGATTATTCGTCACAAAGCTACGCGCAGCAGGTCAATTATATTTTTGGCGCTAATGCAGGCACGCAGGTGTTTGGTTTTTCGCCCTCAACCTTAGCTAATAGTAATCTGACTTGGGAAACCAATAAACAACTGGACTTTGGTATTGAGCTGGGCTTTTTGCAGGACAGGATCTATCTGACAGTTGATGCTTATCGCCGTATTACCAGCAATCTGCTGCTCAGCAGGGGCGTGCCTGCTATATTGGGCTTTGCCACCAATATACTGAGCAATATAGGGGAAGTAAGAAACAACGGACTTGAAATCGCCCTAAAAACGGTTAACACAACAGGCCGGTTCAAATGGACTACAGATATGAACATATCTTTTACCCGCAACAAGGTATTGTCGTTAACAGACGATGGTTCTTTTGTTGGGTATGATGCTGCTTTTGGCTATACCAACTCTATCAGGGTTGTTCCTGGCGAAGCTATCAGTAGTTTTTATGGTTATAAGCAGATAGGCGTTTATAAGGATGCTACCGATGTGGCCAATAGCCCTAAATGGGCAGCCGGGGGATCAAATCCAGGCGATATTAAGTACGCCGATATCAATGGTGATGGCAAAATAGATGCCAGTGATATCACGAATATTGGCAGTCCGCTGCCCAAGTTTACCTATGGCATGACCAACAGATTTAACTATGCCAATTTCGAATTTAGCTTCCTGTTGCAGGGATCATATGGCAACAAAATATTAAACGCTGCTGATAGGTATACCAATTATTACAATGGTTCATTTAATGTGCGTACCAATGCATTGAATCGCTGGCGTTCGCCTGATGATCCGGGCGATGGCATGATCCCGAGGGCCGTAAATCCCAATCCATCATCCGTATCGGTGGTATCAACCCGCAATATTTTTGATGGCTCCTTTCTGCGTGTACGGAACGTGACTTTAGGTTACAGTCTGCCATCCGGTTGGCTGCGATCATTAAAAGTAAGTAGTGCCCGCATTTACCTGACCGGCGAAAACCTACTAACCTTTACCCATTATTTTGGATACAACCCTGAGGTAAATGTTTGGGCTGGATCAAGCCAGCCTCGCTACGGTGTTGACCAGGGTACCTACCCGGTGGCAAGGACTGTTTCACTCGGATTAAATGTTGGTTTTTAAGTTATTAAAGCAATTGTCATGAAAAAATATTTAGCTATATCAGTTTTATTATTGTTACTCCATAGTTCTTGTAAAAAGGACTTCTTGGGTCTGCAGGATCCAACAAAAATCTCCGCAGATGATCTGTACAAAGATGCTACCGGCTTAAACCTGGCCGTAAACGCCGCCTATGGCACCTTGCAGGATATTTACGGTAAAGGCTCGGGCGGTGTGGGCATGTATCTTTTTGCCGAGGTGCCGTCTGACAATAGCAGCGCCCTGGTTTCAGGAGCCGGTTTGTCTGATCTGGAATACTTTATAACCGCACCCGAGAACCCAAACCTGCAAACCATGTGGACTAACATCTACAAAAGTATAGCCCGCTGCAATGCCATTATTGGCAGGGCGCCAGCCATCAGTATGGATGCCACGCTACGGGACAGGTATATAGCCGAGGCTAAGTTTTTACGGGCCTTATCCTATTTCAACGCGATAAGAATATGGGGCGGCGTTCCACTGGTAACCAAGGAGTTGACAACGGTAAACGATGCCTTATCCTATGCCCGCGAATCAACAGCTAATGTGTATGCGCAAATAGAACAGGACCTGAAAGATGCAGAAACCATACTCCCGGTTACTTATACCGTAAGTACCGACCTGGGAAGGGCTACAAGGGGAGCCGCCAAAGCGATGCTAGGGAAAGTATACCTAACCGAAGGGAAATATGATCAGTGTAAATTAAAACTGGGCGAACTTGTGCCAAAAGGTTCCAATCCGTATGGTTATGATCTGCTGCCAAAGTATGCCGATATATTCAGCACAACCAATGAGTTGAATAAGGAGATCATATTTGCGGTTCGTTATACCAAGGGTGGTTTTGGGACAGGCAGTCCGTTCTTTAACTGGTTTTTGCCCGAGGCAACCGGTTCAACCATTGCCAAAATTGGCGGGGCATCGGGCTTTAATACCGTACGGCAGGATCTGTTTGACGCGTTTCCGGCAGCCGACCCGCGACGTGATGTATCTATAGGCGTATTCGTGGGTTCATCAACGGCATACTACACCAAAAAATATATAGATGTACCGGCAAATGCCTTTGATGCAGATAACGACTGGATAGTGAGCCGTTATGCCGATGTACTTTTGATGTATGCTGAGGCCGAAAATGAACTGAATGGGCCGGCTGGTGCTGTTAGTTATGTAAATGCTATCCGCAGTCGCGCTTATGGGGGGCCGGCTAACCTTACAGCTGCGCAAACCAGTACAAAAGAAAGTTTAAGACTGGCCATTGAAACCGAACGCAGATTAGAACTCAATATGGAAGGACATCGCTGGTTTGACCTGGTGAGGACAAACCGTGCGGTTGATGTGATGAATGCGCATTTCCAAAAATACCAGATTAAAAACGGGCCAACTGTGGTAAGCATTTCTGCCCGGAATATGCTGTTCCCAATTCCGCTTCGTGAAATTCAGATCAATCCAAATCTTACTCAAAATCCATAAATATCTATAATACAATACCTATGTTAAAAAAGACTTTTTTATTACTGCTGATATTAAGCATCAATGAGGTTTACGCGCAAACTCACGATGAGTATACTTTGATGGTTAGCGCCAAAATATCCAATCAGGGCACCAATTTAAAACCTGCTTTTCGCGAATGGAAGCAATATCCAACCCGTACTATAAACACCTTATGGGGCTTTACGGCCGATAAGGTAATGAAGCTGAGTAAATATGGCGGGCGTTTGGACAGGCAAACTACAGCTACCGGCTTTTTCCATGTCAGCAAAATAAATGGCAGGTGGTGGTCTGTTGATCCGGATGGGTATTTGTTTATTCATAAAGGGGTGAATGACATCAAGATGGGGGAGTCTGATAATAACAAAAAGGCTTTCCAGGCCCAATTCCGTGATCCGGCCGATTGGGCCACTAAAACAACCAGAATGCTTTATGAGCTGGGTTTTAACGGGTCGGGTGCATGGGGAGCAGTGGATTACCTTAAAACCGTTAAGCCGCCTTTAGCTTATACTATTATGCTTGATTTTATGGGCAGCTATGGTCGTAAAAAAGGAGCCTATCAGCAATCAGGGCATTTGGGTTATCCTGATAATGTTTTATTTGTTTTTGATGCAGCGTTTGAAGGCTTCTGTGATGAATATGCTAAGCAAATAGCCGTCAATAAACAGGATAAATACCTGTATGCTTATTTTTCTGATAATGAATTGCCTTTTTATAAAAAAACGCTAGATAACTACCTATCCAAAAAAGACACCATAGATGCCGGGTACAAGGCCGCGAAAGCCTGGTTAAAAAGGAGGAACATCGAACAGGCTGGGATCACTGATCAGGTACGCAATGAGTTTTTAGGTTATGTGGTCGAACGTTATTTTGCTATTGTTTCTAAAGCCATCAGAAAGTATGACCCCAACCACATGTATATCGGCTGCCGGTTCCATGCCTATGAAAAAAATATACCTGAAGTATTTGAGGCAGCCGGGAGATATCTGGATGCCATATCCATCAATTACTATGACCAGTGGACGCCGCAGGCCGCAGATATGCAAAACTGGACAAAGTGGTCGGGCAAACCATTCCTCATTACAGAATGGTACACCAAGGCAGAAGATTCGGGCATGACCAATTTTGCAGGAGCGGGCTGGGTTGTTAAAACGCAGCAGGAGCGGGGGCTTTTTTACCAAAACTATACGCTCGGCTTGCTGGAATCGGGTAATTGTGTGGGCTGGCACTGGTTTAAATACCAGGATAATGATCCAACCAATAAAAATGTTGATCCGTCAAATACAGATGCCAACAAGGGCATATTGGACAACCATTATCAACTGTATAAAGGGTTAACTGATCAGATGAAAGTACTGAATGATCAGGTTTATCAGCTTACAGATTTTTTTGAAAAGAGAAAATAATAAGCGAGCACATGCGTCAACCTATGATATATACTAATACAGCTGGACCCTGATCCAAAAAAATGTTGTCATTTCGAACGAGGTACGAGGAGAAACTATCTCTTGAGCGATAGCGAAAAACTATCTCTCGACCGCAGGGAGAAATCTTATACGGTATATAAAGTGGACATTGCAAATCGTATAAGATTTCTCTCTTCGTTCGAAATGACAACCCTTTTTATTTTTTCTGAATACCTATACCGTCTACTCCTACTCGTTGTTGAACTGATATGAAGTGAGAAGCATATCAGTCTATAAAAACAACACGCTACTTAAAACCAATTTTATGAATTTTAATAAACCAAATTATGAGAAATCAATTTATTGTTGCGCTCTTTTTGGGCGTTGTTTACATGGGCTGCACTAAACCATCGATAAAAAACGAAAACCCTTCTGAGCCGCTCACGGGTAACCGATTAGTTGCACTGGCAGATACCGAGAAGATTCTACAAAACGCCAATCCCAACGTGATGGTAGGCGCGGCGGTAAATATCAATTTATTACCCCAGACTGGCGCTTACCGCGATCTGGTCATTAAGCACTATAACAGTTTAACTGCCGAAAATGCCATGAAAATGACAGCCCTGCAACCGCAGGAAGGAACTTTTAATTTTTCTGACCATACTATTGAAGATGTTGCGCTTAATTATGGATTGAAGCGTATTCACGGTCACACGCTCGTATGGCATAATGGTTTACCAAATTGGATAAAAAACTGGGAAACCGCCGCGCTGCCGCCCGCTTTTCCAACCAGGGCTGCAAAGTTCGATTCGATCATGAGCCGGCATATCCGTACGGTGATCGCTAATTACGACAATCCTGCCTCCATTTATAAAGATGCCGCTGGAAAACCCTTAATGAAATCATGGGATGTGGTGAACGAAGCGTTGGATGATAATGGCGACTACCGATCAACCCAAAACATTGTTAACGGCGTTGATAAAGGAAGCATATGGTATCGCACCATCGGTAAATTATACATAGAGAAGGCATTTACCTATGCCCGTATGGCTGCAGAGGCGCAAGGTGATACCGGTATAAAACTGTTTTATAATGATTACGGCCATGATTATTCTGCAAAAAAGCTTGATTCTATTTATAAAATGGTGATGGCGCTAAAGCAGATAACAGTTAATGGGAAACCCATTATTGATGGTATTGGCATGCAGTTCCACATCAATATCAACTCCTCCAACACTAATATTAAAAATGCCCTCATCAAAATGGCATCAACGGGGCTACTCATCCATATGTCTGAGCTGGATATCAGCCTGAATAAACCCGGTTTACCTTTTTCATCAACAGTGTTGAATCTTCAAAAACAAAAGTTTGAGGATGTGGCTATGCTGTACCGTAAATATGTTGTTGCCGCGCAACGATGGGGCATTACCACCTGGGACGTAGGCGATAACGACTCCTGGCTAACCTACAGCAATGGGGTACAAGTTGATGGAGCCACGGTGTATGATATTAATTATGTGAAAAAGCCGGCATTCTATTTCCTTTACGATGGCCTGTACCTGGCCATACCTGCTTCGCTTTAACCGGGGCATCAAATTATGCTATATCTATCTGATCGGTATAAAACCTGGTCGTCTTACAAGCTTAATAATAACATTTGGCGTGCATCCAGCAATGGTGCAAAAATATTGAGTAAAGCCAAAGACGTAGTTTTTATAAAGGTTACCATAGATGATGATTGGCACCTTTATTCGCAAACAGTGCCAGACGGCGGAGTTAGTATACAGGTTTACAATCCCGACAAATTCGGGATTGTAAACCTGTAAATTAATTACCTGAAACACTAATAACCTGGATTTTGCTTTAAGCTTTTATCAAGGTCGATTTCTGTTTGTGGTATTGGCCATAAATAATTTTTATCAGCAAACACCCTGGTTTCAAGCCTTAATGGTGCCCCTGTTATGGTATATTTGCCCGTAGTGGGGTTTACTGTACCTAATTTAGCCCCGTAAACTGTTCCGGGCATCACCTGCGCGCCAATTTTCCAGCGTTGGATGTCAAAAAAACGCAAGCCTTCAAATGCCAGTTCAACCCGGCGTTCGTTGCGCACCAGGGCACGCAGGCTGCTTTGGCTACCGTATACGGCTTTATCAGTACGGGGCATTCCCGCCCTTAGTCGTATCGCATCTATATCATCATACACGGTACCATCAATTTTACCCGATTCTATCTTCGCTTCGGCATCGGTTAATAAAACTTCGGCATAGCGGATAACCGGCATGTTTAATCCGGTGTTAAATAGCTGACTAAAATCGCTTAGATTTGGTGTGTATTTTTTTACCAGGTAGGCTCCCGGCGAACTATTATTACGGCTTGCATAATAATCAGATCCCTGAGAATCAAAAGGATTGTAATAAGTAAGCGTACCATTTGGCTGCGTAAATTGCTGCCCCGGATATATAACAGTAGCTGCCAGGCGCGGGTCGCGATTTGCATAGGGGTTCACCGGGTCGTAGCCTGACGCCGGATCGGTGATCGGTTTGCCATTATTCATCTCATAAGCGTCTACCAGGTTTTGTAAGGGAACGAGAGCCGCGTACCCCCCCGAAGAGTTGGTGGATAATTGACCTGGCGTGTTATTGGAATAGGTTGATTGTACATATTGCGCTGACAGAATAATCTCAGAATTGTTATTTTGAGCTTTCATTCTAAAAAGATCAGTAAAGCTTGGGTATAAAATATAGCCCAT
Source organism: Mucilaginibacter sp. (assembly GCA_030445275.1). Classification (GTDB taxonomy): domain Bacteria; phylum Bacteroidota; class Bacteroidia; order Sphingobacteriales; family Sphingobacteriaceae; genus Mucilaginibacter. The sequence continues at coordinate 74,884 of JAUCSE010000006.1, read as the reverse complement.
TTTTATTACGGCCTGGCAATCGGTAATACAATTGGCATAATCACCGGTATAAAGTTCAAGCCGTGCCTTTAAAGCTAAAGCTGCGCCCTGGGTAACATGGCCATCGCCCGAGTTATTAGTTACTGATAAATCAGGAACTGCTGCTGCCAGTTCACTGAGGATAAATTTAACCACATCGGCCCTAGGCGCTCTGACAGAGGCCAAAGACTCATCCCCAGAAAGCAATGTCGTAACCAATGGCACATCGCCATAAAGCTGACTCATTAAAAAATATTCATAAGCACGTAAAAATCTGACCTGGGCCACCATATTGGCTTTTTGTTTTGCATCCATAGGCGTTTTATCAATGTTGGCCAAAAAGAAATTACAACGGGTTATGGTTGTATAGCTGTATGCTTTGTAAGCATTGGTTGAAGGGTAGCCCGGGCCACCAACAAGTGAAGGAGTAACGGAACCATTTCCGTATACCTGGAAACCTTCCCATGGCCATTGGCTATAGCCATTATCTGCTACGCAATCAACTTTAATCATAAAGTCAACACTCGTCCAGCCATTATAAACTCCCACGAGCGCGGTATTAGCATCACTTGCCGAGGTCCATAAGCTGTTATTAGTATATGCATCCTGCGGGTTCCTGTTCAAAAAATCTTTTTTACAGGCCGAAAAAAGCAATGATATAGCCAGTATATTTAATATAAATTTATTTTTCATGATCTTAATTTTTTGAATTTTTACAAAGTCACATTCAAGCCGAAGGAATTAATTTTTAACTGAGGATAACCGCCTCCGTTTTGGCCGGCTGAGATTTCCGGATCAACCCATTTGTAAAAGCTGGTAAAGGTTAATAAATTTTGTCCGCTATAATATACCCGGAGTTTTTTAACACCTATTTTTTTCGCCCAGTCTACAGGCAGCGTATAACCCAATTGTACATTTTTTAAACGCAGGTAATCTGCATTTCTAACCCAGAATGATGAAACGGTGGATGAAGGGTCGTTTTGACCATAAGTTATCCAGAGTCGTGGAAAGGTGGCGTTTGGATTACTTGGCGTCCAGCTGTCTAACATAGCGCTGGTTGGTTTGCCTGTCGCGATTCCGTTTTGCCCCAACTGAACCAATTGAATATAGTTTTTAACCCCCGCAGCTCCCTGGAAAAACGCGGTAAAATCGAATTCTTTCCAGTTCAGGTTTAAATTTAGACCGTAGGTAACTTTAGGGAAGTTTGAACCCAATACAGTCCTGTCGTTCGCATCTATTTTGCCATCACCATTGAGATCTTTATACATAATATCGCCGGGGCCTATATTTGTACCTAAGCCGGCCTGGCTTGCATGCGCGTTAACCTGCGCCTGGTTCTGAAACAGGCCTTCGGCTACATAGCCGTAAAAAGAGCCCAGGGGTTGCCCAACTTCATTTATAATACCATTTGGATAGTTTGGCGGATTTATTTGAGATGCATTCGTGGTCCCTAACTTTAACACCTTATTTTTTATTAAGGCAGCGTTTCCGGTAACGTTCCAGCTAAAACTCCCTGCCCTGTCATGATAAGTTAAAGCAAACTCCCAGCCGGTGTTTTGAGAAGTTGAAGCGTTTACATAGGGTGCGTTCAATCCGTAAGTTGCCGGTAGTGTTACCTGATATAAAGCATCACTCGTTTTTTTATTAAAATAATCAACAGTAAGACTAAATACGTTTAAAAAATCAGCATCTAAACCAATATCAGTTTGTGTTGATTTTTCCCATACAATGGCAGGCTCAACCCCATTAATTGGAGCAAGGCCGCCAATAACAGTACCTCCAAAAGGATAATTTTGCCCGGAGCCCACTGTTGCAACGGCCGGATAATACGAAGCGTCCGGATTATTACTATTTACCAGATCCTGGTTGCCTAATTTACCCCAGCTTGCACGTAATTTCAAGTTAGATACTGTAGATTTCAAACTGCTAAAAAAGTCCTCTTCAGAGACCCTCCAGCCTACAGACGCGCCCGGAAAAACGCCCCACCTATTATCCGGTGCAAAGCGCGATGAGCCGTCATATCTCATGTCGCCTTCTATCAGGTATTTTCCTTTATAATCATAATTAACCCTGCCAAAAACTGATCGCAGGGCTACGTCATGGGTATTACTTCCTGTTGATTGATTTGCCGGCGGGGCTGCATCCAGGTCACTTAAACTACTGTTTACAAAACCTTCCCTATAGCCCTTCAAATAATAATTCTTGCTATACTCCTGCGAGGCGCCGGCCAGAACTTTAATATTGTGATTACCTATTTTAGTTCCATATTCTAATAACGCCTGTGGCGAAACATAGGTAAAGCTGCCATACTCCTGGAGTGAACTGGCAAGGTTTGCCGTTCCATTAGTGCCTCCCTGAGCGTTATAATACTGAATTGATGAGGTAAAGTTAGTATTTTGATTGGTGTTAAACTTATAGTTTAACGATGGTTTAAAGTGGAGCCCTTTTATGATTTCCCAGTCGAGCCCAACGCTTCCCTGAAAATTATAATAATTTTGTTGATTGAATGATGGGGAATTAATCCATGCCAAAGGGCTTCCGTCCGATATACTTCCGTACTGACCATTCGCATAATAGGCCGGGATAATAGGTGATATCCTGTTGAACTGAAATATCACCTGGCTAAAATCCGGAGAGTTTCCACGTGAGTTCTGAGGCTCATTTACGGGCTGATAGTCATAAGAAAAATAGCCAAAAGCAGATAAATTATCTTTTAGCTGGGTATTTAAATTTAAGCGTGCGGTATATTTTTTGGTATTGGTCTTCGGTGTAATACCATTTTGATCAAAATAGCCCGCCGAAAGCGCATAGGTTGTTTTGTCGCTGCCGCCGCTAACACCTACATAATGGTTTTGTTGAAAGCCATTGCCGGTATAAAATAGTTTCAACCAATCGGTATTTGGATAGTTAAACGGATCTGAGCCATCCTTAAACTTTTGTATTTGAGCATCGGTATAAAGAGCAGTACCGCCTTCATTTACCAGCGCCTGATCATACATCGTAGCGGCCTGCCATGATGGAAGATAATCGGGCAGGGCCACGGCTGTGTTTTTACCAAAAGAATTATTATAGGTAATTACCGCAGTTCCCTTTTTTCCTTTTTTGGTTGTAATTACAATAACCCCGCCCGAGGCCCGGTTTCCATAAATTGACGCGGATGCGGCATCTTTTAAAACGGAAACATTGTCAATATCATTCGGATTGATGTTGTTGAGCTCATTGCTTGTGGAGATAACACCGTCAATAACCACTAACGCGTTAGTGGCATTCAACGATTGGCCTCTTAAGCTAATATTACCTGCATCCTTACCCGGTTGGCCGTTATTGGATATAATAGTAAGACCCGGAACAGTACCGGCCAGGGCGTTGGTAACACCCGTAACAGGCCGGTTCTCTAATTGGGCAGAACTAACGGTTGATACTGCACCCGTAAGATTTGCTTTTTTCTGGGTGCCATAACCCACAACCACAACTTCAGAAAGTTTTGCATCCTGATCAGTTAAAACAATATCTATTCTGGTTTTATTACCTATGGTTACCTCCTGGGTTAAAAAACCAATAAAACTAAAGGCTAATACGTCATTACTATTATTTGCCGTAATTGTATAGCTACCATCTGTATTGGTTTGTGTGCCAATTGCGGTTCCTTTAAGTTTAACACTAACACCAGGGAGAGGTTGACCTTTTGAATCTTTAACTATACCCTTAATGATAATAGCCGGCACAGGTTTTTCTTCCTGTTTTTGGGGCGTAATTATAATAGTATAATTATTGACTACATAGGTGAATGGTTGCCCCTGAAAGCACTGCTCTAAGGCATTAATCAAACTTGCATTTCTAAGCTGCACATTTACCGGCACAGCCTTTTTGATCATTTGCGCATCGTAAATGATATTAAAGCCGCTTTGCTTTTGGATTTCTTTTAAAATGGAAGTTAATGAGGCATTACGTTTATTTAGGCTAATCGTTTGTGCCTCAGTGGAGGCCGCCCTAACCTGTAGTATAGAAACGAGAAGTAAAAAGGCTGACAACCTCATAATAAGAAAAAGCTTGGATTGGACACAGGAAAACCTCCTGCATTTGATTGCAATTAAAATTTTATACATTTGAATGAGGGTAAATAATTGGTTACTGAATACGATTATTTGTTTACCTGATACATAATACCGGGGGTGGTACGAACACCTCTGGTTATTACAAGATTAATACCGGGAACGAAACAAATGTTTCCCGATGATTAAGGTAATATTAGTAGGGAAAATAAAGCTACTTCATAATAATCACCCTCCTTCCTTCAAGCTTATAATGGATGGTTTGAGTAAGTTGCAAATTATTTAGCAATTCGGTTATATTCTTGTATTTGGATATAGTGCCTCCAAACTCTTTATTTTGTGTACCATCTTGATATTCAATATCAACATCATACCACCGGCTAACCTGTTTCATTATGTTGGCAATACTTTGATCATGAAATATAAAAAGGCCATTTTTCCAGGCCATAACTTCTTCGGTGTCTACAAAATCGGTTTTAATTGGCAAACCGGTTATACTGGTTACTCCCTGCTGTCCTGGTTTAAGCATTACTTTGGTGCCTGCATAAGTCATACTAACAGAGCCCTCTAACAGTGTGGTAGCTATGCTAGAATTATCCGTATAGGCATTTACATTAAAATGTGTACCAAATACCTGTATCTGCGTTCCGTTTGCTTTTACAATAAATGGTTTGGTTTTGTTCTTTGCCACCTCAAAATAAGCCTCACCGCTTAGCTCAACCTGTCGGTTTTTATCGGTAAATACTTGTGGAAACTTGATAGAGGATGCTGCGTTCAACCAGACTTTTGTTCCATCCTCTAACTCAATCTGATACTGGCCGCCACGCGGAGTTGTAATGGTATTTATTTCAGATGGCCCGGCAATATTTTTACCTGAAATGTTTTTGTTAAAATGATAAACTAAAACGCCGCTGCCTGTTTTATTTACCTTAATGTTGGCATTTTGAGAAATATTTCCATTTTTAACATCATCTAACATAACCTGGGTGCCATTTGCAAGCGTTAAAACAGCTTTATTACATCCCGGAGCTATATCATTTTTAAGTAATTGATTTTTTGCTGTCAAATTACAAGTCGCCGGCTTTTTGAATAGAAAATAAGTGCCTGTTGATAAGCAAATAAGGATTACTGCTGCAGCGATGGAATGCCATTTTTTAAAATATCGTATATTATTATCCTCAGGAATTTTTTGCAATATCCGGTTCCAGATCAATCGCTCTTCTTCTAACACATCCTCGGGACCGTCTGGAGCTTCTTGTTTGGCGGCTTCACGAAGATACCAGCGGTCTAAAAGCACTTGCTCTTCCGCTGTACATTGACCGAGTTTATTTTTATTCAGTAAATCCTGGGCTTGCTCCCTAGTCATGGTTTATTAAGTGGTTACTTAAGATAACGGCTGCCAGGACCGGAAGTAGTAGACGAAATGAAAAAAAAAATTATAATTTTGATAACAATATTATAGCAATTGAAAGGTGCTGTAGTTTAGGGCGGATTATCCCGATGGCATTGCTAATTTGTTTTTTAACAGTTTTGTCAGATATATTCAGTTTATCGGCAATTTCTATATAAGTTAAGTGCTCATTAATTCGCATTTCAAAAATCTGCTTCATTTTTGCAGGTAATCGCTCAATTTCATACTGGAGGGCCTGTAGCAGCTCTTTTTCTTCAATGCGTGCTAATGTCTGGTTACTATGCGCGTCTGCAAAAGAGGCTAAGGATGCTAAATAATCCAAACGGACACGTTTGTGGGTTATCAGGTCAAAAACCTTATTTTTTGTGGAAACGAAAAGATATCCGGCTAAATTAACATCCGGATCGATGGATTGGCCTTTCAGCCATAAAGAGGTAAATATTTCCTGCACTACATCTCTTGCATCATCTTCACTTTTGAGCATTTTTAATGCATGCATATACATAACCATCCAATAGCTTTGGTAAATTTTAGCAAATGCTTCTTGATTACCCTCTCTTAAAAGAGAAACCAGTTCGTGGTCAATAAGTACCCGTTCAGCGGACATAATTGGTTTATCTATCAAATGTAAGGAATTATTTAACGCTACTTTGCAATAGATCGCTAAAATATTAAGCGGCAATAGTTCCATAATATATATAACCCTCCCTTAGTTCGGGCTGGTATTTTATAGACTTATTAATTCAAAAATATAATTATTGTTGTTGTAACTGTGATGATGTTGGAAACTCGTCACAGTTTTCAATATCTCCACGGCTTAGTCGCTTGTACAAGTCAGGCGTTATGCCTCCAAATGCTTCATGCGGCCTATTATAATTGAAATCTTCCATTCATTCATCAGCTAAAAACCGCGGCCTTTGGCAAACAGGGTATGGTGCGGCGGGACCCGTTTGCCATGCTCACCTTTTGCGGATACCATATGGCAGACTATTTTAACCATTGGCTACAGTTTGGCAGGGGGATGCCCAATGCTCCCCGTATTTTTGGCGTTAAATGGTTCCGGAAAGATAAAGACGGAAACTTTCAATGGCCTGGATTTAAGGATAATATGCGCGTGCTAAAATGGATTGTGGAGCGGGCTAACGGGCAATCAAGCGCCATTGAAAGTCCAATCTGCTGGATGCCTAAGTATAAGGATTTGGACTGGACAGGATCGGACTTTAATAAACAGCAATTTCAAAATATCATGGAAATAGATAGGGAGGCCTGGAAAGCCGAAATATCCAGGCATGAAGAATTGTTCGCGAGTATATATGATAAACTTCCCAAAGAATTTATCTATATGAGAGAACTGCTGCTTTCATCTCTTTGGAGATCCCCGGAACATTGGGGATTGCAGCCTGAAATAGCCTGATGCCAAAATTTACTAAACTATGAATGCCGTCTCATCTTTTAATGAGACGGCATTTACCCTTAATCAATTGACTACTAATTTCGATTTTTTTCTTCTTAATACAAATCAATGCTCTAACGCGCATGGCTGCTATAAAAAACAAAACCATAACTAATTTTTTTATAATTAATTATGGTTTTATATTGGCCGCAGTAAAAGCCGCCTGTTATATAACAGATCTTTGTTTTTCCAGCAACATACCTTAATATTGTAACTTTCTTTACTGACACCCATTTAAATGAGCAGAAAAACGGTAAATATCACGGTTCTCAGTATAGGGATGCTTATGCTCCTGATCCGGCCATACCTGGTTTATCAGCTGATAGGGTATCAAGTAAAAGATAAAAATCCTGTTAAAACCAGATTGCTGCAGCGGCTGATCAAGAAGAAAGAAGATCATTTTGAATGCTATGAGAATACCGCAGAAGAAGCCCGAAGCAAGAAATTCGGCTTTCGTCTTCCGGTAACTCCACGTCCTTCTTTTCAATTACAAAGTTTATTTCCTGCCACTGGTTTATGTTTAGCTGCCTTTGCAGAAATGGCCGCTGTCATATTGCTCATCAGCCCCGGAAATCATCGGTACAGCTTTTTATCCTGTTTCCGTATCTGATATAGCGAAACGTTTGTATTCAATAAACCGGCTTTTTTAGCTATCGGCATCTTTGCCAACACCTTTTCATTAAATTTATTTTAATGTACTAACCCATATGAAAACTATTTTTTTTATTCTTCTTTTGATCGGAGACATCGCCGCGCAGGCACAGGAGCAGGTCAAATGGCCGGACCATAAAAAATCGGCTATTATCCTCACTTATGATGATGCCTTGCCTTCGCAACTGAAGATCGCTGTGCCCCAGCTCAAAACGGCAAAGTTAACGGCTACATTTTTCCTTACCAGTGATATCGACAGCTTGTCTATACCTCAATGGCGAAACCTGAGCAGAGAAGGTTTCGAATTGGGCAATCATACTGTTCTCCACCCATGCGCGGGTACAGATGATAACCCTGTTCCATCGGATCATTATACCGCTTATCAGATCATCCGTGAAATTGAGATCATGGACCGGTTTTTATATGCGGTTGATGGAAAGACCAAAAGGACATTCGCCTATCCCTGCGCTGAAACCACTGTAGGGGGTAGGGATTATGTGGATTCCCTGAGGAGGTATACATTGGTCCAATTTGCCCGGGCCGGGGGAGACTCCAGCGCTTTCATTACCGATTTTAAGCATCTGGACCCATTTCGTGTGCCTTCCTATGGATTGGTGGGTGGTGAAACCGGCGCACAATTGATCGCTTTTGTAAAGAAGGTACAGCAAAGCGGCGGCTTAGGTATCCTGATGATTCACGGTGTCGGCGGTGATTATATCACCATATCAGCTGAAGCTCATCAAGAACTGGTCCGATACCTGGAAACACAACGGAAAGAAATATGGATTCCGACTTTCCAACAAGCTATGAATTACGTGAATCAATACATTCCTTTAAAAGCACAAAAACTTTAATCTCCATATTACGAATAAACCATGAAAAAAAGATTTTTAACCAATAGGTACATGTTCTTTCCGGCTGCTTTAGCGGCTGTGACCTGTTTCGGCATTTCAGCTTATCGTTACCCCGAAGCGCCGGGCATTAACAAGGTGCAGCACGTGGTTGTCATTTATATGGAGAACCATAGCTTTGATAACCTCTACGGGCAGTTCAAGGGAGCGGATGGCCTGGCGGAAGCTAAACAGGAAAATATTATCCAGTTAGATGCTGAAGGCAAACCTTATACCGTGTTACCGCCGATACCGCGAAGCAGCGCTTTCCCTACAAACCTGCCCAATACCTATTTCAATATCGACCAGTATGTAGCAGCCGATCAGGTTACTCCCGATGTAACCCATGCTTTTTATCACGAACAAATGCAGATCAATGGCGGCAAGATGAATAAGTTTGCGCAGTATAATAATACCAAGGGTTTTACCATGGGCTATTATAACACGGCTGATCTGCCCTTATATGATCTTGCAAAAAAATATACGCTTTGCGATCATTTCTTCCATAGTGCTTTTGGCGGGTCTTTCCTTAATCATCAATGGCTGATCGCAGCCGCCTCGCCTGTATTTTCCAATGCCCCTGCGGCAATTACAGCTCAACTGGATACGTCTGGAAAACTGATTAAAGATGGAATAACAACGCCGGATGGCTATGCAGTCAACACTGCCAATTCGGTAAACCTTCACCCCAAAGGATCTAATCCGACATACTTGGTACCAAACCAGAATGGTCCGACCATTGGCGACCGTTTGTCAGATAAAGGCATTTCCTGGGCCTGGTATTCCGGGGGATGGAACGATGCCATAGCCGGAAAGCCTGATCCTACATTTACCTATCATCACCAGCCCTTTGCTTATTTTACGCGATATGCAGCAGGCACAGCAGCCAGGAAAAAACATTTGAAAGACGAAACCGAATTTATAATAGCGGCAAAGAAAGGAACATTGCCTGCGGTATCCTTTGTAAAGCCAATCGGGCTGGAGAATGAACACCCGGGCGAATCAACCGTTACGGGGGGCGAAAGCCACGCAGTGAAGTTGATCAACGCGGTACTGAAAGGTCCCGATGGCAAGAACACCGTTATTATTTTAACCTATGATGAGAATGGCGGATTCTGGGATCATGTGGCTCCTCCAGTCATCGATAGATGGGGACCTGGCTCACGTATCCCGGCGCTGATCATTTCACCATTTGCAAAAAAAGGCTATGTAGATCATACCCCTTACGAAACTGTAAGTATCCTGGCATTTATTGAGGAAAGATGGCGATTGAAGCCGCTTAACAGCCGCGACCAACATGCCGATCCGTTAAGCCATGCATTCAACTTTTAAAATCATTGCGGCAGGCTTGCTGGTCATTATTGGCTGGAGCCTGCTGGCTTTTCATGGTGATCCGGATATAGCATCTGATCTTGTTCGCAAAAAGCTGGTATTACAGGCGGATAGCTTTTTGACAACCGTACGCCGGTTACGGGCCACAGCTGCGGGGACAAATAATAAATTGATCCTGCAACGGCGATTCCGGCAAGCGCGCCTGGCCTATAAACGGATGGAATGGGCGACAGAATATTTTGATCCCTTGACTTCCCGGCAGGTTAACGGGCCGCCTGTGCCCGAAACGGAGTTGAACGGGCAGGTTATGCAACCCGAGGGCTTGCAGATCATAGAAGAACTGCTGTTTCTGCGTTTAAGCCCTTCTTCCCGAAAGCAGTTGGCGGTTTCGTTGGGCAAACTCATCGTTAACGCAGAGGCATACCGGGACTATTTTACGCACGCCGACTTACAGGACTGGCAAATTATGGATGCGGTAAAGCTCGAAGTCTTTAGGATAGAGGCATTAGGGTTGAATGATTTTGATGATCCCCTTGCGCGCCAGTGTTTCGTGGAATCGGCCGTCGCTTTGAACAGCGTGCGCGAGGTTACCAAGCATTATACACTAGATGATAAAGACCGTTTAAAACAACTTTTTACACAGGCAATCCATTACCTTTCCGTTCCGATAGCTTCTGATCGTTTTGACCGGGCAGCATTTCTTACGGCGTATGCCAATCCCTTAACACAACAGTTAACCCGTTTGCATAAACAATTGGATCTGCCGAATATTCGCTATAATCGCTTGCTGAACCAGGACGCAGCAACCCTGTTTGACAGCAGTTCCTTTAACCGAAATGCTTATATCGACGCTCCGGAAGATTCGGCTACCACGCAAAAAATTGCGCTGGGAAAAAAACTATTCTTCGATCCACGGCTCTCAGGTACAATGACCCGTAGCTGCGCGTCCTGTCATCAGCCGGAGAAGGCTTTTACAGATGGACTGACCAAAAACCTGGATATTACAGGTGAAAAAACGATACTTAGAAATACCCCGACATTGATCAACGCAGCGCTGCAGCCGGCGCAGTTCTATGACCTGCGAGCGACCTCACTGGAAGACCAGGTTGGGGACGTAATAGGCAACCGGGATGAAATGCACGGGGATATCAGGCTTTCAGTTCAGCAATTTTGGCAGGATAAAAATTATCGGGAGCTTTTCGCTGTTGCTTTCCCGGTAAAAGGCAGGGTTGCCATCGATACGGCGGAAATAAAAAATGCGCTGGCCAGCTACGTCCGCAGTCTAACCGCGTTAAACAGTCGGTTCGATGATTATATGAGAGGGGATCAAAAAATGCTTAATCAAACCGAGATCAATGGTTTTAATCTCTTCATGGGGAAGGCTCGTTGTTCCACCTGCCATTACCTGCCTTTATTTAATAGTACTCTTCCGCCGAGATATATGCAGATGGATGCCGAGGTGATTGGCGTGCCGAAAACCAGGAACAGTAAAGCCATCGACCCAGATCCGGGATTGTACGCTTTCCAGCCGGTGGAATCTAACAGATATGCTTTTAAGGTTACGACTGTGCGGAATACCGCCAGGTCTGCGCCTTATATGCATAACGGCGTGTATAAGACACTGGAAGAAGTGATCGACTTTTATGACCAGGGTGGAGGTACTGGCCTAGGTTTGAAGGTGCCAAACCAAACGCTGTCTGCCGATCGTCTGCAACTTTCCGCTAAGGAAAAAAAAGAAATAGCAGCATTTATAAGGGCGCTCAATAATCGCTAACGTACGCGAGAAAATAATTTGTTTGCTGAGCATTGATCTGCATGAGTTTTTAATAAAAATACTTACATAATCGTTGGTTTATAGTAAACTTTGTAAAAAGTAAAAAAAATTCGGCACTGGAATATCTTAAAACACATTTGCAGGAAGGGTAGGTTTATCGAAGGGGTGAACTCATGCAATGGTCGAGATCAGTAGACAGGCATCCCCATGCTTTGTTAGAAGAGGGCGTGTTGCAAAAGTTGTCACAGGCGTTTATTATTATCCGAAAAGCTTCGGTTTGGGAAAAACGCCCCTGGAATAAGAAACTTTGGTACGTTCATTCTTAAGAGATAATCGTTTTTTATTGACATCTCCTAACCTGTATAATGCCTTAGGTGTGGGCGCTAGCCAGTTACATAACCCATGAAGTATTAACAAACAATTAGGTAATGATTTAATTATTAGTGACTTGTTTGTTAATACTTCATTTCTATTTTACAGTTCGCCAAAAGCAATATGTTGCATTGTATTTTAAATTAGTTGGTTGTAATTTTCGTATTATTCTTAATCCTTGTCCATTGCATTGTTTGGCCAAATAAGGAAATGCCGTAAAACCCACGCATTTCTAATTTATTGTCTTCTTTCAATTTCATTTTTAAACTATAAGTCTTTCCGCTACGTGCATCATATAAATGTCCGTTAGTGTATGCTCCATTATCGTAAGCCAGTTCAGATATAAATACCAGGTTTAACCGTGACCTGGTACGCAAAGCCGCATCCGGGTTTTTTGTGTCCTTTAGAGGCGTTTTGCCATCGGCTTCGTACATTTCGTCTCCCCAAATCAGCTTACCCGAATATTTATTACCTGATTTAAAAATTTCAATTTTTGCATCCTTCTTTTCACTAAGCCATATGCCAAGTACTTTATCGCCGCCTGTAGTTTGGGCGATAGATGAGGAAACCATAAGTATGAGAGTAACAATTGAAAAAAATATCCTTTTCATGTGAATTTTAAATAAAAATGAATGATTAGTGTTTTGTTGTTGATTTGATTACCCAACCATTTCCTTTGCGCCTGCTTTACTTAGCGTTTTTAACATAAATCCAGGAGCTATCCGGCTCATAGAATATAGTATACGGGCAATACCCGGATATACTTCATATTTATCCTTTTCTATACCTTTAAGAGCTATATCCACTAGTTCAATGGGATCCATTTGTTTTACATTATAGCCATCCAAATTGCGGAATGCATCGTTTAAAGGTGTTTTAGCTGCGGGGGCAATTAATTCATATACTTTGATTCTTGTATTTTTCAGTTGTACACGGAGTGATTTGGTGTAGGAACGCAACCCTGATTTGGTGGCTCCGTAGATCGGGGATATCGGAAACGGAACAAGGGCGAGGCCTGATGTCACATTTAATATAGCTGCGGATGGTATTTGTTTTAAGTGAGGAAGAAACGCCTGCACCATACGGATAGGGCCCATCAAATTGGTTTCTATTTCACGCGTGATATCCAAAAGGCCTATCGAGGTGTCATGCAGGCTGATCTTGCGCATTTGACCGGCATTATTAATTAATACATTGAGTTTAGGGAACTGCGCTATTACCGTTTTATAAAGATTTGCTATTTCTTCCGGATTGCTTACATCGCTTTGAAAAGTATGTAAACCAGCCAAATTCCTTTTAGCCGATGCCAATTTAACGGGATCCCTACCTGTTACGATCACCGTGTTCCCTAATTCCAGCAGCCTTTTGGCAAATTCCAACCCGAAGCCGCTTGTGCCCCCGGTTATCAATATGGTGTTATTTTTAAGTTCCATTTTTTACTTTTTTAATAATGACACAAAAGTAAAATGGCTTTAGATACCTGGTTTATTCAATTCAATCCATTGTTTATCAGATTCAAATAACACCTATAATTAAACTAGGCGAAAGCGTATATTTGATAGGTAATCATCAGAAAGGGGATTATTTAATTCAATTAACAAATGAAAGCATTAACCATTGATGACTTTTATAAAGACACCGCCAGGGCAACGCAGGAAAATGTAGATTCTCTGTTACCTCCAGGTATAAAAAAGGAAATAGGCCATTTCAATGTATTCAGTGTTGCTGATCTGGTTACCAGGTACAAAGCAGATCCGCGCACGATGGTGTACAATCAACGGGAGTATTATAAGGTTAGCCTGATCAGGGGGAAGAGCCTTGTCGAATATGCGGACAAGGTAATTGAAGTAGAAAAGTACGCGTTGTTGTTCGCCACGCCTAAAATTCCTTACCGCTGGGTGCCCCTGAATGAGGATCAGAAAGGCTATTTCTGTGTTTTTACCGGTGATTTTCTTTTACCTTCGAAAAGCGGTATGGTTCTGGATGATCTTCCTTTATTTCGGCCCGGGGCATGCCCTGTCTTCCAGATTTCTGAATCGCAGGCAGATAATATGGTTTTGATTTACAAGAAAATGCAGGAAGAAATGGCTTCAGCTTACTTGTATAAATATGACCTGATCAGAAACTTTCTGATGGAAATGATCCATAATGGACAAAAGCTGGAACCGTTAACTACTTATAACTATACCCATAACGCATCGGCCAGGATATCTTCCCTTTTTATCGAATTGCTGGAAAGGCAATTCCCGATTGCCGCGCCGGAACAAAAGATTAGCCTAAGAACCGCAAAAGATTATGCAGACCGGCTTTCGGTTCACAGCAACCACCTGAATAAAGTGCTGAAAGAAAATACGGGAAAAACGACCACTGAACATATTACTAATCGTTTGATACAGGAAGCCAAGATACTATTGAAGCAAACAGATTGGAATATTTCAGAAATTGCATACAGCCTGGGTTTTGAACAATTGTCTCATTTTTCCAGTTTCTTCAAAAAACAAACCTCATTGTCTCCACTCGAAATCCGTAATCAAATTGTTTGATTTTGATAAATAATGGGTTGATTTTGGCAAACTATAATCTGTTTCACTTAGTAGTTTTGTTTTAATTAAACTACGGTAACTTTTACGGTTTACCGCGATAAGCCGTTTTAAAACTAATGTCCTATCATCTGTGTTATGGCACCAATGCTCATCCAGGTCATGGTGCCGACTACCAGCACACCTAAAATAGTAAGCCATAAAGGTTGTTTGTATGTTGCTATGATTTTTGAGCGATAAGCCGCAACCAACATCACGCCCAAGGCAATTGGTAATATAAAGCCGTTAATGGCTCCCACTACCAATAGTATTTTCACCGGTTTACCTATCGCCAAAAAAATACAGCAGGATACAATAATGAAGCCAGTAATAATTTCGCGATTCCATTGCAATATCAGCGGGCTAAAACTTCTGATAAAGGAAACAGACGTATAAGCCGAACCAACTACTGAAGATATTCCGGCCGCCCAGATGATTACCCCGAAAAGTTTGTACCCAATCTGCCCGGCAGCCAGTTGAAATATAGAGGCCGCCGGATTAGCAGGATCGAGTTTTCCCCCGGCAGTTATAACACCTAAAGCAGCGATAAACAACAGCAATCTCATGAGCGATGCTAATCCGATGGCGCTTAATGCGCCACGATTAACTACAGGCAAACTTTGCTGACCGGTTATCTTCGCATCCAGTAAACGATGAGCGCCCGCAAAAGTAATATAACCGCCAACTGTGCCACCAACAATGATAAGTACCGCGCTAAAGCTAAATTGCGTGGGATTTACTGCCCGGATAGCCGCTTCGGCCAGTGGCGGGTTACTAATATAAGCAACATATAGGGCCAGCACTATTTTCAGACAGCCCATGCACTTAGCAAACAAATCCATAGCCTTTCCTGATTCTTTATAAATAAATATACCGATGGCCACGACAGCACTCATGACAGCACCCTGCCCAACGCTTACGCCAAACAGCACATTCAGGCCCAAACCGGCCCCCGCAATATTGCCGATATTGAACGCCATACCACCCAAAAACACCAGGAACGAAATAAAATAACCCAGGCCGGGTAAAAGCTGATTGGCAATGTCTTGCGCAGGTTTTTCGGCTACCGCAATAATGCGCCAGATATTGAGCTGGGCAATAGCATCAAGTGCAACAGATAATAAAATCACGAAACCAAAACTGGCACCTAACTGCGCGGTAAATACAGCAGTTTGTGTTAAAAAACCAGGCCCAATAGCAGACGAGGCCATCAGGAAAGCGGCACCTGCTAAGACACTCCAATTGTGCTGCTTTTTCATTTATCTCACCGGGGCTTTAATGCTGATGCCTTCGGCTTTCAGTTTTTCGCTGATCTTTTTGGCGAATTCAACGGCATGTGAACCATCGCCGTGCAAGCATAATGTTTCGGCCGTAAGACTGATGGTTTTTTTATTGGTCGATATGACTTGTTGTTGCTTCACCATCATCAACACCTGGTCAATCGACTGATTTTCATCTGTGATCAGTGCGTCGCTTCGGGTACGTGGGGTAAGCGAACCGTCATCCTGGTAAGTACGATCGGCAAACACTTCCGATGCGGTAGCCAAACCTAATTTTTTAGCCCAGGTAATCATTTCGCTGCCAGCCAGCCCGTATAATATCAGTGAGGAGTCAAAATCGTGTACGGCCTCGGCTATAGCTTTAGCTAAATTAGTATCCTTAGCGGCCATATTGTATAAAGCGCCGTGTGCCTTTACATGGTGAAGTTTTCCGTAGGCAGCTTTAACAAAGCCCGATAAGGCACCTATCTGATACAAGGTCATCTGGTAAGCTTCATTTGCCGATATCTTCATTTCACGTCTGCCAAAGCCTTGCAAATCAGGCAAACCGGGGTGCGCGCCAATAGCCACGCCTTTTTTTATCGCCATGCCAACCGTATGCTGCATTACTTCGGGGTCGCCCGCGTGGAAACCGCAGGCTATGTTAGCAGATGTGATATACTTCATCAGGGTATCATCATTAGGCATGAGGTAGTTGCCAAATGCCTCGCCCATATCGCAATTTAGATCTATGCTTTGCATGCTATTATTTTATAAAAATTTGCTTTGTACAGCAATGGTTAGCTGTTGCAATTCTTGTTCACGTTCAATATACAGCATTTCTGCTTCACGCTGGCTGATCTCTTTAAAAAAAATGGAATCCCCTGGTTTCAACTGGGCGCATAAGGGCATATCTACCGCCGCCACCTGTACTATACGCGGATATCCCCCGGTAGTCTGACAATCGGCCATTAAAAGTACCATACTGCCGCTGCCGGTAACTTGTATGGTGCCCGGCATTACGGCTGAACTTAGTAATTCATTCTTCTTTGTACGCGCTATCATCGCGCCCTCTAAATGATATCCCATGCGGTTACTTTGCCGGCCGACGATGTATGATGTTGACAAAAATACGCTAATGCTTCGGGCATCAAACCAATCAAATTCGTTTCCCCGCACCACCCTTATCGTTTTACGATCTACAGGTAAAAAGCTTTGCACGGCAATACTCCATCCGGGGTAATTGACTTTATCGCCTCTCAGGCTTTTTAATATTTTTTTTGTGCTCTCTGTTAATCTTTGTTCACTTTTCAGGATATCGGCCCGTTTCAATGCCCGCCCATCCAATCCCCCAAATCCGGCAGCAAGGTACGTGCTTTTACTTCCTAAGATTTCTGGAACATCCCATCCTCCGGCAACGGCCAGATAGGTGCGGCTACCGGATGGGGTATTCGTTAGTTTTATGATTGCTCCTGATAAGATAAAAAGAGGGCGTCCGGCCGGTAATTGATGTTCGCCTGATGTTAATATGACTCCGTCCCCTGCATAAGAGATCAGCAGGTCGGTTTCAGCAATAAATTCTGCATCAGCATAAGTAAATTCAATTACAGCGGCATTATCTCCGTTACTCAAAGCCTTATTTGCGATACGCGCCGATAACCGATCCATAGCTCCTGATATCGGCACTGCCTGAGAAAGATATTGATAACGCCCCATATCCTGTATGGTGCTCATTAAGCCGGGCTTTAATATTCTTATTTGCATATTAACCGGTTGCTAATTTGTTAAATTCTTTTATATCGATAGCCTTAAAGATTACCGTATCGCCAGGCTTTAATAATGATGGCTCCTTGCGATTCAGGTCAAACAATTTTACAGGCGTTTGCCCGATGATCTGCCAGCCACCAGGGGTTTCCAATGGGTACACGCCCGTTTGCAGGCCGGCCACGCCGACGGCGCCGGCCGGTACCGATTTTCGGGGTGTTACTTTGCGTGGCGTGGACAATCGTTCATCCATCCCGCCTAAATAGGCAAAGCCTGGTACAAAGCCTATCATGTAAACCTTATAGACGACCGCACTGTGCAACTTAATTACTTCTTTTATACTGATCTGGTGTAAACCGGCTACTTCGGCTAAATCGGGGCCAAAATCACCGCCATAGCATACTGGGATGGTAACTATATCTTCCGTAGCCGGCTTAGCCGTTTTCTTTTGAAGGTTCAAATTATTCAGGTAACCGGATACTTTTTCAAAGCAGTCAGCTCCCGGTAAACCAGATTTGATCACTAAAACAGGATCATAAAAAACAGTCAGGGTGGAATAGGCTGGCACTGTTGTATTAAAACCAGGAAATGGTTGCCCGTAAAGCAATACGTTTAAACTATTAACCGCATTTAATAAATTTGGAGCAATTCGTTGTCCAAACTCAACTGTGACGGCCACTTCACTTAAGTAATAAATTTTAAAGATTCCCTCTGGCATGAATATATTAACTGTTAAACAATGGAGTTTAATTTGGATAAATCTCGGCAAAGCCTTTTACAGTTGCAATCATTCGCTGGATAGAACGAATAAAAATAGTTAATGTATCTTATTTAAAAGGATCTAAAAGAAAACTGACCCGATAAAGTGCACCACCGTAGGACGAGCGCCTGGATCTTTTGCCATAGAGGCTGTTTATTGTCGAGGCAAGCAGCAAGGGTTTATCTGATTTTTGAATAGTTGTTGGTGATAAATATTTTCATGAATTACATCTAACCAGGGTGTTTTCTTTGGCAATCTTTTAACTGACCGATATTGCGAGACCAATCCAAATTGTCTACAACACTTTTTAAGTATTTAATGGCCATTTGATTCGCGGAATACGTTTTGAACCGGTGGTCGACTGGCCGATTTTAGCGAACCGTGCGAACATTTGCTTTTCATAATGGGCAATAGCTTGCCTGGTATTATTAAATTTAGGGATCTGATTAATATAATGCGCAGGGAAATAAATAATTGACGGCTAAAAAATGGATTTTTCTATTGGAAATGTAAAACGTACATTTTTAATCAATTTTTGATGTCATAAAGTATTCTTTTGTTTGAATATACAGCCTCATAAGTATGTGATTTGGTAGTTTTATTTAAAAATAAGGTAGTTAAAAGCCTGATTTATTGAAGTATTTTTATTGTAGTATGCTTTGTTATAATCAAAATATTAAAATTTATAATTCTTTATAATAAATTTTGGTAAAACGATTTTGTTAATATATATTTGTTATAACCGATTATAAATAATATACAATTACTCAATCGTTTAGTCCATTATGGAATTCTTTTGAGGTTTTTATTCCTGTTAATTAACCTAAATTGAAAAGTATGAATAGATTGCTTACACTGCACTATTTCTTTCGAGTCCTCTCATCCAAAAAACTATCTCCGGCGGGTGAAAGCGTAGAGGCTATATTAGATTTCAGAATCTCCAAATTTGATATGAAAGAGCAACTTTTGATACAATTTGGATAAATATTGTTAGAAATAATATTACAATTGAGTAGCCAATGAATATTTAAGTTATATACTATAATTATACTTTATAAAGTATACTGCAGTAGTTATGTTGTCATTTATTAATTAACCAAAATCACTAAGTATGAAAAGATTATTTACGCTGCATCACTTCTTTCGAGTGCCCGTCACTGCATAATTATCCTGCTGCTTTCTTGAAACCTCCTGCTGAGCTATTTTTAATAACTCTGTTGCCTATTCATTAACCAAAATCACTAAATATGAAAAGAATGTTTCCGCTGCATCACTTCTTTCGGATACCCGTCACTGCATAAATAGCTTGCTATTTTTCGTGAAAGTATAATCCTTTCAATAATCATTTTTCATTTCATCAATCTAAATATCCATTAATTATGCGATACTTATGGCTGTGCTTTGTAGTTTTTACAGCAATTACTACAAATGCGCTTACTGGCTTAGCTAAGGGTAATGAGGGGGGGATAAGCAAAATCAATTACTTTGCTTTTATTAATGATACCACTGTTCGCCGTGATACGGCAAAAAAGGATTCATTATTAAGAGATAATGCCAATATTGTAAAAAGGCGTACCATTTATGATCTTTTAGCAGACAGTCTTACCAAGAAGCCTTCCGAATTATCCTTGTTTCCGGCTGTTTCTTTACAGCAGCTTTTAAAAGGTCAATTTGCGGGTTTATATATACAGGAGCCATCCGGCGAACCTGGTTCTGTGCAAAATATGTTTATTAGAGGGGCTCCAATGCCTCTGCTTTCGCCCAGGGATGTATATCAATCGCAACCCCTGGTGGTGTTAGATGGTATCCCCTTAGTAACGGAGCATCCGTTTGCATTTGATATACAGCAATATGATTTTAACAGAATTGGACCTGCTACAAACATATTTGCAGGTATTGATATGAATAATATTGCTTCGGTAGAAGTATTAAAGGATCTGGCTGCAACAGCAGTATATGGTTCGCGGGCTGTAAATGGTGTTATTGTCCTATCATCAAAAACACCACGTGCTACCCGGAGTGTTACTTTTGACTCCTACATTGGTTTAGCACAAAGGCCCCATGTAACCACCATAAATGGTAAGTACGAAAATGCTTTCAGGCAAAGGTTTTATGATTTGTACACTACTAATGGCAGATATTCTGATGATGAAAATTATCCTATTTATCTAAGTGATTCATTAAATAATGTCTACAGCGGAAAATCTGACTGGAGCGATCTTTATTACCGCAATGCTTTAGTTTATGGAATTAATCTTGGAATATCAGGTGGTACCGACCGGGCAAACTTTCGATTTTCTCTTGGTAATCTGAAAAATGAGGGAGTTGCCGACGGAACAGGAATAAACAGGTATAGCGCCATGTTTAATATTAACATGAAGCCTCTGAAATGGCTGGTTTTTTCGACCATGGTAAATGCCAACAGGTTGGAGCGGGATAGAAATAGGAATTTGCGTGACAGATTTGCACAGATCAACTATTTTCCTGATCTGAGCGCCCCGCTGCCACCCAACAAAGATTATTATGCCAATTATATTGCGCAATACAAAAAAGGATTTGATAATAACAAAACCAACATTATTGACGGATATGCCAGAATTGGCATTGAACTTGGAAAGTTCAATTTCAGCGCCACGTTTAGTGTAGATTATAATGAAGGCTACCGGGACGTGTTTTATGCCCGTACACTTTTACAAGGCAATAGTTATGCGTCAAACTATTTTGGCTTTAGCCAGAGGTTAATGATGGATAATAAAGCAACATATGATCTTAAATTAAATAATATACATGAATTCCATTTTGAGGTTGGACAATCTGTTCAGTGGGACACCTATAAATACAGCAACGCTTATGCTTATAAAGGCGTAAATGATTTTATAAAGATAAACCTGTTAGATTCAAAACCTAAAAATGATGATGGTTCTGATAATCCCAACTATTTAAACCCGGTTGCCTTTCCCCGGGAGTTAACTTATCGTTTCCTTGACAAAACCCGGGATAACCTGGTGTCAATGTATGCCAAAACCGATTATACATTTAAAGGGAAATATTCATTATCAGCTACTATACGTGCCGATGGTTCGTCGAATGCTCAACCAACCAGTCGTTGGTTTTATTCGCCGGTTCTTGCTGCTGCATGGAACGTAAAAAAAGAAGTGTTAAAAGATAATACCAGGATCAGCGAGCTGATACTGCGTGCAAGTGCAGGCCGTTTAGGGCGCCTTAACGCGTTTGATAATTACTCGCAAGGGCCGCAGTATACCGCGTCGGTTGGGTATACGGGTAATTTAACCGTACCCGGGTATAATGCATTTGGCGTATTAACAAGACCTTATTCAACCGGTTGGATAGGTTACGGTATTCCATGGTCATACTCTAATCAGCTTAATTGGGGTATGGATGCCGGCTTGCTCAACAATCGGTTACGCTTCTCATTTGATTGGTATACCAAAAATGAAAAGAACTTGCTTATCGGTATCCCAGCTTACGCCGAATATGGTTATAAGCAATCTATCGAAAGCGGTATGGCAATTAATAATAGCGGTATAGATGTTACTATAACGGCAAACATAATCAACCACACCAAATTTGGTTGGACATCGGCTTTAAACCTAAACCATAATGCCAATAAACTGAAATCACTACCACGTGGTTTGAGTCAAATTATAATAGATAATAAACTTTTAAAAGTAGGGCATCCGGTTGATCAATACTGGCTTTTGGTGAACGACGGTATTTACACATCAAACAGCCAAATACCTGTTGTTAATGGCCAGCCACTTAAGTATAACGGAACTCCTTTACAGGCAGGCGACCCCAAATGGCGGGACCTGAATGGTGACAATGTAATAGATGATAATGATAAAACATTATCAGGGCATTCATTACCCCAGGTATCAGGAGGTTTTGACAATAATTTCAGGTATGGTAACTGGAACCTCAACTTAAACTTTTATTTCAATCTGGGAAGAAATCTGATTAATCAGGAAATGGCTAACCGGTTTGATTTTATTAACAGGGAAGGTAACAGCGATGTAAACTCTGTTAAAGAGATCACCTTTTGGGAAAAACGAGGTGATTACAATAAGTATCCCTTATATAACCCCTGGAGTACAGTTATACCATACCGGGTTGATCAGAATCTTTTTCTTGAAAATGCCTCATTCCTGAAATTAAGAGCGCTTTCATTAGGATATGATTTTACCAAAACCTTTCAGGCTAAAAAAATTAAGCTAACCAGGTTCTATGTATATGCCACAGTAAATAATGTATTTACAATAACTCCTTATACAGGTCAGGATCCTGAACTGGTAAACTATGATGGCTACGATACAGGTTATGGACAGCCAATACCAAGAACTTATACACTGGGTGTTAAAATGGAATTATAATATGAAACATGGCTACAAAAATCCTATTATAAAAATGAAAAAGATATTATATATCATTCTTCTGTTTTCTACGGTTTTAACCGCTTGTAACAAAACATTAGATATAGATTCAGCCAGGGTGGTTGGCGAAAAGAACATGTGGAATAAGCTTGAAGACACACGTGCAGGCTTATTGGGTGTTTATGCACTTACACGGGCGGCATTGTATGATAATGACGGGCATTGGTTATACGGAGATGTTCGTACAGGCGAATTTATCAGTCCAAACAGGCAGGATCTTAAAGCTATTGCCAGTAACAAATTAAATGCATCGTATCCAACAATTGAAGCACTATCTGACTGGACCCGTTTTTTTGCTATAGTTAACGCTGCAAATATTTTTCTTGAACGTGTTGCCGATGTAAAAGCGGCCGATAAACGCTACACCGAGAACAATATGTTGGTTGATGTTGCACAGATTCGTTTTTTAAGAGCTTTTGCATACTTCTATATGGTTAGGATTTGGGGAGATGTACCATTCATAACCGCTTCTCATGACGGCCAGTTTGAAAACAAACCCCGGGAAAGTCAAGCTAAGATATTAGTTTGGGCAGAACAGGAAATACTCAAAGCAGCTGCAGATCTGCCTTTTATATATAGCAGCGGGGATGTTCAGCAACCAGGTAATTACTACAATGAAGACTCCGGCAGATGGGGAGGGGCTTTAGCTACAAAAAATACAGCTTACGCTGTTCTGGCTCATTTAGCTGCCTGGCAGGGTAACTATACTAATGTTGCTACCTATGCCAAATTTGTAGAGGATAACTATGGTAAGAGTGGCATTAATTTTCAAAGCACGGAAGACCTCACCAAATCAAATGGATTCTTTTTTGATAAGAACAACAGTCAGATTTTTGGTCTTGGTTCTGTTTGGGGGCATATTGATGGTGCAGTTGCCGGACACATAGAAGAGCTAACCTTAGCAGAACCTGTGGTAAACAAAAAGGTTCCGGACATTTATATGCCTAAGGATACCATCATTAAAATATTTGATCAGATTAATGACGAGCGCTTTAGTTTTGATACCCTTGGGCAACCCCGCACCGAAAGATATTTTACCAACATTAATGGTAAGTACCCCATATTCAGTAAAATAAAAGTAATACAGGGCGGCGTGTCCGATCCGACCTTCCGGTATTTTACCAGTGCGCTGATTTTTACACGACTTGAGGATGTTGTTCTGCTGCGTGCCGAAGCGCTGGCAGTTTTAGGAGACCAAAATGGAGCTATAAATGAAATGGTGAATGTAATGGCCCGGAGAGGCATAACCACTATTAACATTAATAAAGAAGTAATAGACATGGTATTTGAAGAGCGGCATCGCGAACTCATGGGCGAAGGCCAGCGATGGTACGATCTGATACGATACAACAAGATCAAACAAAATAACCCAGCCTTTTTAAGTCTGATCAATTCGCAGGGCATCTACTGGCCAATATCGCGGAAACTTATCTCACAAAACAATCTATTAACTCAAAATCCATTTTGGAAATAAACTGACCATATATGAAAAAAATTAAAATATATATGAGCGCTTTAAAACCATTATTGGTAGTAGGTCTGTTACAATCGGCTTGCACAAAGGATGGCGGATATCATAATGCTCCTGAAAATAATACAAAGTTTACCGGTAACACCTATGAATATTTAAAAAGTAAACCCGGGGTATATGATTCACTGATTGCCACGGTTGACAGGATGGGATTAAAACAAATGTTAACAGACAGTAATGTTACGCTGTTTGCCGTTACAAATCCAAGTTTTCAACTGGCCATTACCAACTTAAATACATTAAGGCGGCAAACGGATAAAGACCCGCTTTTTCTGGCAAATATTGATGGAATACAGTTAGATACAATGGTATCCTATTATATTATAAGAGGAAAGATCACTACTGATTCTTTAACCTTACAAGATGGACTTGATTTATCAAGTGTACGGTTTGGTTATCCAATGCATGGAAAGGCCGTTAAAACATCTGCATCAGGACAGGTTGAAGGTGGGCCCGAAGAAATAGAATTTAGTAATACCAAAAGAAGCAAATTCGTCAGGTTTTGGTCAACCACTACAACTGGGTCAAATAATATCAGAACCAAAAACGGTATAGTTCATGTGGTAAGCCCTGACCATATTTTCGGCTTTGATGAATTTGTGCCGCGCCTCACATTTGTACCACCACCACCAAACTTAATAAAACTAATAGGAGGTAAGCTTTCTGTATTAAGAGATAATGATGGCGGCCCTGATAATGGTGAAGGATCTAAAAAAGTAATAGATGGTGATGATCACACCAAATTTCTGGCCAATCTACAGGGACGTTTATGGATACAGTTTGAGCTGAATAGCCCTGAGGTATCAGGCGTATATACCCTTACCTCTGCAAATGATTCTCCAGAGCGTGATCCGCGTGCCTGGACCTATCAGGGCTCAAATGACGGGAAAAACTGGGACGAATTGGACAGGCGCAGCAACTTCTTCTTTGAAGAAAGATATCAGACCAAAGTTTTCAGGTGCCCCAATACTGTAGCCTATAAGTTTTACCGGATTGATATTTCTGAACTCCGAAATGGTGGTCTTTTCCAACTGGCTGAGTGGACAATAAACAAAGCAAAATAAGCAATGGAATTTCAAAAAATTAATACAATTAAACATAAACAGATGAGAACATATATCAAAAAAGAGTTTATTTTCTTTTTGTTTGCTATAGCTGTGTTAAGCAGTTGTAAAAAAATATTCAATCTTCCTGGAGAGAAAGACTATTTAAGCTCAAACATAAACTATAGCAATAAGATTTTTGAACCAATTATAGGGCGTACCACATTAATGGGGGGCTTTAACGGTGATAATTCAACCCAACCTATAAAATTTGAAATTATTAATGCCCGCTTTGGTGATGGAAGACCTTATACTGATCTTTTTCAGAAGAAACCTACTTATGTGTGGACAGCTCCATATAATGGCTTGGAGAAAAGCCTTGCTGAAATAGAGGCTAAAAGAAAATTGGAAGAGCATCCGTTGTTTGAGGTACGTTCATCGGGCGAGTTCATTCTGTGGGCTTCATCAACAAACGATCTGATAAAGCCCAGGCCAGCAGACAGTACCAATTTTCCGCAGGATACACGTTTTTTTGATCTGAGAATCAGCAATACAGGAGGGAGTACTGTTATCAAAGATTTACAGGTGCGCCCGTATCGTGAGCGTCCTTATGAACCTTCCGATGATTTTAATATTTATTCGGGTGGCCCGGCCCCCCATCCAAAAACACCTTACAATCCATTAAGCAGAAACTATATAAGGCCATTTTTAAATGGTGTAATTGGAGCTTCATCAGATATAGCGCTTCAAAGTAATGACGATAAAAGGGATGTTGTAGTTTATATACGGCCGTTTACAGGCGGTAATGGAAATTCTGTGAGGTTTAAATTTTTAAACAAGGATTCGGTGGCCATAAACCCTGTTGCTTTTAATGAAACCGCATGGGATAAAATAGTACATGGGTTCAACATGCAAAAAACTTCCACCTATGTACAATACGATGTTGCTTATCCAATTCCATTAGTTCAGGTACCAACTACCTATTCTCCAGATGGTACGCGGGATCATGCCGAATTTAAATATTCAAGAATAGGTTTTGGCGGGGTTAGGGTAGTGGCAAGCTTCGGGATAGATTTCGCCATATATAAAAAGGGAGACTGGGAAATAGTTTTCCACTTTATAAAGGAGAATCCAAAGTTCGAAAATGAATAACTGTATTTAAAGCCATCACAATGAGAAAATACATACTATTTTACATAGTGCTTTTTGTTTGCATGATCTGCTGCACAGACATTTATTCGCAAGCACAAAATATTACGGTTACCGGTACGGTGGTTGAAAAATCAACCAATAAGGAGTTGCCTGGCGTAAACATATATTTAGATAAAAAAGGATTAACTCAAACAGGTTTAAAAGGGAGGTTTACTATTACCGTACCCGTAAACTCTACAGTTACATTTACATTTATAGGTTTTGTTACCGAAAAAATAAAGATCGAGGCCGTACAAAATAACATAACAGTAAAATTAAGTGAGGATCAAAAAGGTATTAAGGAAGTTATTATTGTTGCCTATCAAAAGAGGGATAAAGAAACAACAACCGGCTCAACAACCACAATCAGCGGTAAAGATCTTTCTGATATACCGGTATCAAACCCCGAACAGTTATTACAAGGTAGGGTCGCGGGTTTAAATGTTCAAAATAATACCGGGGCCCCAGGTTTCAGGGGCTCTGTTCAAGTGCGTGGTTTGTCAACCCTGAGTGTTACCGGTAGCGGTAGTGAATCGTTTTTACAACCAACATCTCCTTTGTACATTATTGATGGGGTTCCTTTAGATGCCGATAAAGCCGCGGAATTTGGTTTTCAAACCCAGGGGCCTGGAGTTAGCCCACTATCGCTCATTCCGGTAGAGGATATACAAAGCATCCAGATCATGAAGGATGCACAGGCAACCTCGTTGTATGGCTCAAGAGGTGCATATGGCGTAATTATTATTACCACCAAACGCGGAAATTCAAAAATACCAAGAGTGCGTTACACCGGTAACTTTTTTGTCAATGCACCCCCAAAATTACGTGAAACATTGGGTGGGAACGCGGAACGCCAGGCAAAAATTCAACAAATATTATCAAATGCAACAACCGTTGCAGAGTTAAGATTACTTGGTATGACGGGTTTCCTGGCCGATAGCTTAAATGCTTACTGGAATAACTCAACTGATTGGCAGTCTGTATTTTATGCTACAACTTATAACCAAAGTCATAACCTTGCCTTAGATGGTGGCGACCAACGTTTTAATTATAAAGCGAATGTTGGTTATTATTCAGAAAAAGGAGTAATAAAAAATACGGGTTTTGACAGGTATAACCTGAACATGAACATGGAGTTTAAACCCAATGATAAATTCAGGTTTTTTAGCTCATTATTCGGGTCGGTAGGCAGCCAGAACAAGGGGGATGGTCTGGGGATATTACAACAGGGAGTTGCCACAAACGGACAAGCCTCAACATTATTACCACCCCCATCATTTTACCTGGCATCAAATGGAGTTACATCGGCATTAAAAACCTTGAACAGTAACAGTACACGAAATATACGCGCCAATGTAGATGGCCGTTATGAATTTATACCAGGACTTGCTTTATCATCAAGTATCAGTTATGATTATACTTCAGATGCCGAATCAACATTTACACCAGCCGCGGCTAACTCTCAATTTGCCCGGGTTTATGACTTTGAGGGGCGCAACTTTACCCTATATAATCGTAACGCCATTACGTATGCTAAAACATTTGGTGCCAGTCATAATATATTCATTAATACCTTTAATGAGATCTATAAGCAAGGAGGGCAAAGCGGCATCATCCGCCAGGAAAAATCACCAAATGATCAACTTCAGGGTCCCCTTGGTTTTGACTCCTATTATTCAAGAGGTGGTGGTGTGCTTTCCAATTATAAAAATGCTACTATTGCCTCCTTTGCCGGGGCAGTTAGTTATGATTTTCAGCGAAAATATGTGCTTGAACTGTCATACCGTCTGGATGGTACTTCCTCAAACGGATTAGAGAATCCGTACTCAAAAAATCCATCAGTAGGACTAAGGTGGAATTACAGCAAGGAAAACTGGTTTAAAGATCTGTCATGGCTAACTTATGGTGGCTTTAGGTTAACCTGGGGACAAAACATTGTACCAACAGGTAGTTTAGAAAGTATTTATGGTAAATATAACCTAAATGGAAATTTTAATAATAATCCAACAATTGGTGTTGATTATGAATTTATACCTAACCCTGCACTAAAACCCACAACAACCACCCAATACAATCTTGGTTTCGATATTGGGCTTTTTCAAAGTAAGTTGGAGTTAAACTTTGATACTTATTATAAAAAAGTTGATAACCTGCTATTCGATAGGTTTTTAGCTAATAGTACTGGATTTCAAAAAAAGACAAGTAACGATGTGGCCATTGCCGATTATGGTTATGAGTTAACAATTACAGTAAGACCCGTTACCTCAAAAGATTTCAATTGGAGTATTTCAGCTAATGGAGCCATCAACCGGGATGTTTTGTTAAAGTTACCTGCCGAATATAATGGTCAGTATATAAAGTTTGATAATAACAATTTACAGCACATTGTTTATCGTGTAGGTGCAAACACATTATCAAATTATTTGCATATTAACCAGGGAGTTTATTCTACTGATGGAAATGTACCTGTAGATCCGGTAACAGGCAAAAAATACCAAACTAACGGGCTTGCATTCAAAGGGGGAGATCCAATTTTTAAAGACGTTAACGGCGATTATATTTTAGACAGCAGAGATTATGAAATAACCGGGAACTCACAACCTTTGGTTACGGGGGGACTTTCGACAAATATTAACTACAAGAATTTTGGATTGAATGTTTATGGAACTTTTACCCTAAAAAGAACAATCCTGAATAATGCCCTTGCTGATCGTTTATCTATTATGCGTGATCCTTTTGGCCGCGATGCTAATAGCCCTAACCCTTATGGTAGTCCTTTGGCCGTGGTGCCTTTAACAAATCTGGATATCTGGCGAAATCCAGGCGATAACGCTAAATATCCTAATCCCTATTCTTTTTCAAGATTTGGCCAGATACAACCATTCAGATCTGATCAGACTTTATGGGCAGAAGACGGTTCTTATTTTAAAATCAACAGCGTAACACTTTCTTACTCATTTGATAGAAAAGTTATCAGAAGAATTGGTTTTAATAACCTGAGAGTATATTTCTCAACCAATAACCTGATAACTTTTTCCGGCTATAACGGCCCGAATCCTGAAAATGTAACTTCCTTAGGCAGAGATGCTTCTAGCGGGTATCCGGTGCCGCGTACCTATAACATAGGCTTAAATTTAGAACTCAATACAACTAAATAAAACTCAAGATCATGAAAAAAAGAGTTATATGCATTTTGGCAATTGTGGCAAGTTTCTGTTTACCTGCCTGTAAAAAGTTTTTGAATATTCAACCTATTGATAAACTAACTGGTAACAATTTTTATCAATCAAAAGATGATGTGGTTGCCAATATATATGATCTTTCAAGGCAGTTTTTTGGTAAGATCAATGAAACCCATTTTATTGGGGCTACAGGCGAGTATCGATCAGGCGAAGTACTGCATGAAGCACAATCTGATAATGGGCCGGCCCGTGAATATGTTGAGGTATTAGGCAGGAATGATTTACTTAAGCTGATAAACGGCAATCCTCCATGGTCATTTTACAACTTTTACAAAATTACTGACTGGACCGGTTATTACCAGATAATACAGGGTGCCAACATCCTGCTATCAAAACTTGATGAAGGTATCACTGGTGTTTCGGCTACAGAAAAGAACCAGTTTAAAGGCGAGGCGGCTTTTATCCGCTCACTTGCGTATTTTTTTATGGTACGGCTTTATGGCGATGTACCTTATTATACCGATGCTTTTCATTCAACAGCTTTACCACGTGAAAATATGGTATCGGTTTTAAATAAATGTATAGCTGATCTTAAAACATATAAAGACAATATGCCCTGGACGTATGCGGATCCTGCGCTGAAGGGTGTGAGGGCAAGCAGGGGCAGCATCATAGCCCTGATAATGAATATGAACATGTGGAATGCCGGTTTCGACAAGGGTAAAGCCATTCAGTATTATCAGGAAACTGTTGAGCTTGGTCAGGAGCTTATTAAAAGTAATGCTTACCGGCTGTTACCCATTACTGATTGGGCTTCTGTTATTAAAGGACGATCAGACGAAAGCCTTTTTGAGTTTTACCGAAGTGTCAACTACGGCGATGTAAACGAAGCCATAGCTCCAATTGGCGATATGTTTCTGCATTATCCATACAAACGCCCAGAATATACACATAGAGTAAGTTTTGCCTTTTTCAGAGCTGAGTATATGCAAAAATTATATCCCGGAACAGCTGATAAACGGGTATCCATATGGTTCAATGAAGATATATATGCCGATAACGGAAAATTTATGCTATTGAAATTTGCTCAGAATGCTTTTGCAACAGGCGAAGAAGATAAGAACCCTGATAACACCTTTATGATATTCAGATACGCTGGCGAGATTTTATTATGCGCAGAAGCAATGGCCGAACTGGGGCAGGATAATGAAGCCATAGCGCTGGTTAATAAAGTTAGAGACAGGGCCGAGGCCACCCATTATGCAGGATCTGGTGGTCAGGATTTAAAAGACTTTATTTTTTTAGAAAGATCACGTGAACTAATGGGTGAGGGACATCATTATTTTGACCTGGTACGCACCAAAAGGATACTGAACAGCCAATGGTCATATAATGTATTAACATTAGATAAGTTTAATCGCGGAGCCTGGACATGGCCCATAAGTAGCGCCGCGCTCACCAATAACCCTTTCATGTCGTTAAATCAATATTGGGTTAACGGCGGTAACTAACACATACTTAAAGGATGATGATAAGTAATATGAAAAATATAATTATTGTTTGTGCCGGCTTATTACTGGTACTTATGAGCTGTAAAAAGGATAAGTATTACATTGATGGGGGTAAAGCCAAAGCCGATTTTCCCGGGGATATGTTGCAATACTTAGAATCAAAGCCGGTTCCGTTTGATACCATTGCACAAATTGTAAAGCTAGCCGGACTTGAAGATACTTTTCACAAAGTTGATTTTACCTTTTTTGCTCCGGATGATGATGTTATAAAAAGAACAATTGGCGATGCAAAAACTCAGGGCTCATTAAATCAATTCTTATTCTACACTGGTAAGGATACGGTTAAAAAGCTATCTGATATTGACCCCGCAATATGGAAAAAGTATTTGGAACGCTACATGTTTAAAGGCGTTAACAGGCTTAAAGATTATCCCCAGATAGATCTCACTCTTCAAAATCAATATCCCGGCGCATTATATTATTCGTATAGTGGTGATGTATCAAATATCGGAGTGATATATGGCGATGCAAACAATGTAAAATATATAGGGCCACGCAGTTTAGTAATTGGTTATATACTTGATATTTCCAATGCCCAAACCGCGGTATTCCGAACTCTTATATCCTCGTCAGATATTAAACCCATTAATGGAGTAGTACACACCTTGCAATATAACGCGGCCTACTTTGGGTTTGAGCCAGACGATCTGTTTATCGACGTTTATAATGCAGGTCTTCATCCATCCAACTAAAAAGAAATTTTAAGTGATTTTCATCAGTAATGAATTGAAAATATGAAAAGAATTAAACACATCGTAATATTTGCACTGGCAGCATTAGTTATTCAAGGCTGTAAAAAGACTAAAGAAAATTTTGAAGATCCTTATGGCGATGGGAAACCACCATTGGGGGTAGTGCTTAGTCAGGATGCTATACCAAGTCCGGCATCAGGTGCTACAGGTACAGTAGTTACATTTAAAGCTACTGGCCTGGTACCCTATAAGGATAAATTGAAATTTATGTTTAATGGCGAGCCGGGGCAGGTAACCGAAGTTACAGAATCAACCATTAAAGTAAAAGTCCCCGACTTTGGCAGCAGTGGTATAACATCCGTATCAATAGATGATCAGTTAGTGCTTGGCCCTTTGTTTAAAGTTACCGGGTTAATCAATATTGATCCTTCGTTTAGGGCCACTGCTGGCGCAAACGACTTTGTAAGCCAGGTATATGCATTGGCAGATGGAAGAAACCTGGTGATTGGTAAATTTACTAATTATGATAATAAAGGTATCATAACACCGCTCAACAGAATTGTAAGAACATCGTCTGATGGTGAGTTTGATCGCACATTCAGAACCGGTAAAGCTGCAAATGGCACCTTAGCAAGGGTTATTGAAATAGGTGGAAGATATCTTATTGCGGGCGGTTTTAGTGGTTATAATCAAAGAACAGAGAATATCAGTAATATAACCAGCCTGGGTACTGATGGAAGTGTTGATACGGTAGGTATAAAAACTTACAGGCGACCCTCACAAACAGACACAACCAAGTATTTCCCTAAATTTAATGGTGGTACAAATGATTTTATAAACAGAATTTATAAACAACAGAATAAAATCCTGGCTACCGGAAATTTCAGATATTATGTAACCAGAACTTATACAAAGCCAAATTACGATTTTTCAAGGGATACCGTTATCCTGGATAGCACCGAGATCAGGCAGATACTTCGGTTCAATTTAGATGGTTCTTTAGATAAAACTTTCCGCTTTAGTACGGCCACTAATAAAGGTTTGCCGAGCGCAAACGGGCCTATTGATTCTTACATGCACACAGATCCAGCACTGATTGAAAAACTAGTGGTCTCCGGCTCTTTTACAACATTTGATCAAAAAACAGCCGGGCGCATTGTTCGCTTAAATGCTGATGGGAGTGTTGACGAATCATTTAAAGCCGGTACCGGAGCTGATGATGGCATATCTACCTTAACCTATAACAGCGTCACTAAAAAATACCTGATCACCGGAATATTCAGAACATATAATGGTAAACCAGCAATAAGCATGGCCTTACTGAATAATGACGGCAGCCTTGATGAATCATTTACGGCAAAGACATTTGAAGGAGGGTATCCTGGCTTTGCACGTCAACTAGATGATGGATTAATAGTGGTTAGCGGAGGGTTTAAAAAATACAACAATGTTACCCGCAACGGATTTATGGTACTAGACCCGAAGGGTGAGCTTGCTCCTAAATACAACGCTACAGGTCCGTTTTCGGGCGGTCTGTCTGATATTATTGAAACTAAATCGGCTGATGGAAAAAGGGCATTACTGTTAATAGGTACCATTTACAGGTTTGATAACCTGCCGGTAAGTAATATTATACGGGTAACTATTGAATAAATTTTAAGTAGAAAATTATAATCATAAAAAGATGGGGCATAAGAAAAAATATCAGGGAATAATTTTTTTGATTACCTGTGCAATATTGGGCATGGCGGTAATATCCTGTAATAAAGACTTTTTAAAGACATTACCTGACAAAAACTACAAGGATACAGCCAATGTTTCCTATGGAGTGCGCAAGGTGTTGTATTTAATTGTTGATGGGGCAAGGGGCGCGTCAGTAAACAGTGCCAATATTCCCAACATAAAAGCCTTATTACCCAATTCAATTTACAGCTGGGTAGCTTTAAGTGATCCTGATTCAACCAGGGACGTTAGTAACTGGGCCAACATGTTAACCGGCGTAAAAAAAGAAAAACATTTGGTTTTACGCGATGATTTTTCCGGCGCTAACCTTGCCGGTTATCCTGTAGTGCTTGAACGAGTAAAGGAAGAACGCCCGAATGCCAAAATTGTATCCTTTTCATCTTCAGCAATTTTTAAAAATAACCTAACCAAAGGGGCAAGTATAAGCCAGTCATTTGATACCGATGCAGAAATTAAAACAGCGGTTGTTAATGATCTTAACACAGATACAGCATCATTAATTTTAGGTCACTTTAACGACGTTGATGAAGCAGGTGCCAAATATGGTTATGATAATTCGGCGACCCAATATAAGGCTGCTATTGAAAAATTTGATGGCTATGTAGGGGAGATCATGGATGCGCTGAGAAAAAGAAAAAATTATGCGAATGAAGATTGGCTGGTAGTAATAGCCTCCAGTGGTGGCGGTAAGTTTGCAATTCCTGCAAACCAGAATGATAACACGGTTTTTAGCAACACAGCCGCTAACACGTTCACTATCTATTATAATTCAAGATATAAACAACGGGTTATAGGAAAGCCATTTACCGGAAATAGGTACCTGGGTAGAACAGTAAGATTGTATGGTGACACAGGCACAGTAAGGGCCCAGATAGATACATCAGATGTGTTTAACATAGATGATACCACCAAGTTTACTATTGAGCTGAAAGTGAAGAAAAATGAAGATAAGTTTTTTTGGCCAAGTGTATTAGGTAAAAGAAAAGAATGGTCAAGCGGTCACCCTGGTGTAGGATGGGTAATTTATCTGGAAGATTCATATTGGTACTTTGAGTGGCGGGGTGTAAATGATGGCGACTATAAACAATGCCGGGGAGGTGATCTGCAAAAGGGCAGATGGCAAAATCTGACAGCAAAATGTGAGGTGCGTGCAGGAAAAAGATATATTAGGACGTATACCGACGGTATTTTCAACAATGAAGTGGAAATAACGCCCTCGGGAAGTTTGAGGAATAATAGTCCACTTAAATTAGGGTACTTGAAAGGAAATGGGCATGGCTCCCCGGATGTTTATGTAAGTGATGTCCGCTTCTTTAAAATAGACGTACCTGATGCCGTAATTGGTAATTATGCCTGTGAAACATCCATTACTGAGGGCCATCCTTATTATACTTTTTTGGCGGCTTATTGGCCTTGTACAGACGGACAGGGAGATTTGATGAGAGATGTTGGCCCTCAAGCCCGTGATTTTAAGTTAGAGGGCACTTATAAGTGGGAAGACTTTAATGATTTGATATGCCCACCTCCCGCCGGAGCGCTTGCAACATTTGTTCCCCAAACATCTGATATTCCTGCGCAAATAATAAATTGGTTCAGGATAGCCAATAAGCAATCCTGGAATCTTGATGGCAGAGTTTGGTTAGATCAGTAAAAATTAATTATAGGATGCTAAATTATTTGATGATGAAAAAACATATATACAGTATGCTATTAGGATTAATTACCCTGACGGTGGTTTCCTGTAAGCATAACAATCTTGATGACCTTGATTTAATTAAAAATCAGGACAGAAGTATTTCTGGTGCAGGTGTTGTTACAGGCGATATAACAAAGGATAATGAAACAGTTAAAGTTCCCTTTAAAATATCACTTTCGGGGCCTGCTAGCAAAGCATTCCAGGTAGGTATTACACTCAATAGCGATACCGTAAGTAAATTAATTGCTGATGGTATTTTAAAAAATACGGTAGTGATACCCAATGGTTCTATTGATTATCCAAATGTTGTTAATATACCTTATGGTTCTGATAGTGCAACGGGGATTGCTACAATAAGGCTTTCAGTAATTGAGGCCAATTATGGTAAGGATATAGCTTTTGCAATTAAACTTGCCAACCCCGGAAAGGGCAACACGCTTAAAGGAGGGCAATCAAACATTATGGTGGTGTTAAATACCAAAGAGCTGGTTAAAGAAAGTGATATTCATTATCTCTCTATTATTAATGGCGGTGGTATTATGAGTGTTGATTATAAAAAAAATTATAAATCAGATATAGCGGGTATCACTATACCACTTACCATCAATTTAGCCGGACAGGCAGGTACCGCATTTAATGTAAGGGTAAAGCTGAATATAGATACCATCGCGACGCTCATTAAGAATAAGGTTTTACCAGATAATGCCATCAGTTTAAAACCAGAAGAATTTACAATTGATACTTTAATAAGGGTGAGTTCAAATTCTAATACAGCTCAAATACGCTTAGTAATTGGATGGCCGGTTTTTGACGCGAATATTGTTGCAAATAAGAAATTCGCTTTTGCAGTAAGTCTGGCTGATCCTACAAAACATATTTTACATCCTACTAACAGCAAGGTAATTGTATTAGTTGAGCCAACTGTTAACCTCGACAACAATTCGTATATAACCGGTAATGGCGCTGGTTTAAAAGCAGAGTATTTTTCAAACAATCAACAGCTTGACTTCGATGGGAGGAAGGCCGACCTTGTTAGGATAGATGAAACCATTGATTTTGTTGGGAATGATAACGATCCGAATGCATGGCCTGCCAGTACACTCATTAGTAAAGACAATTTTTCGACCCGTTGGACAGGCGAGTTTTTAGCGCCGGTTCGTGGGGAATATATTTTTTATCAAACGCAGTGGGATGATGGTTCAAGACTTTACATAGATGGTAAAGCAATTATTAATGATTTTACTACACAGTGGGATCAGCCAGGAAGATTTGCAAAAATAACTCTTGAACGCGGAAAGCGATATAAGATAGAAGCTAATCACCGTGAAAATAATGGTGGTGAGCAGGCAAAACTTGAGTATGAAGTACCATCGTCTGATATTGGTAGGCGTATTGTTCCAAAAAGCCAGTTATTTCCGGCACAGTAATTATTTATAACCGATAATAAATTATGCAAATGAAAAAGCTATTCGGCGTTATACCAGTAGTTATCCTGGTAACAATAATATCAATTGGATGTAAAAAAGATAAACCGGTTGAAAAGCCCGAAGTTGAAGAACCTAAGCCAACGGCTGCTTTTACGGCAGCGCGAACCGATAGTGTTGCTTTTCTGAGTTACAAGTTTGTCAGCACTTCGACCAATTATAAAGAACTGTTGTGGCAATTTGGTGATGACAGCACTTCTGTTGAAAAGTCGCCATTACACAAATATGCCTTTGATGGGATATATCATGTAGTATTAACAACAAGAAATTCACAGGGATATTCAGCAAGTAAAGAAATCATATTAAACGTAGTAGATCCTAATTTTGATCCAACAAAAGTAGGGGAAAGCTATTTTGCAACAATTGGTGGTACGCTTACTGTTTCGCGGGATAATGGGGGCGGTCCCAATGCCGGTGAGGGCTCTTTAAAAGTTGTTGACGGGAATAAAGACACCAAGTTTTTTCAGTCAGGGTTTTCAGGAGATCTGATAATGAAATATGAACTTAAAACTGCTGCCGTTGCCGGTGCATATACCTTAATATCAGCAAATGACTCACCTGATCGTGATCCCAAAACTTGGACGTTACAGGGATCAGAAGATGGTATACGCTGGATAAATTTACACACACGCACAGGTGAGTTATTCGCAAGTCGTTCTCTTCGCAAATTGTATCATTTCAATAATAATGTTGCTTATAAGTTTTACAGGATAAGCATCAAGGCAAACAACGGTAGCAGGGATTTTCAGTTGGCTGAATGGACAGTAAATAAAAAACAGCCGTAAATGTCATCAAACTTCTGAAAGCTATTTCTTCAAAACAAAATGTAATTGGGAGAGAGGGGATTCAAATGCATCAAGGAATTGACGAGCATTGATCCGATGATTTTACCGCTGAGCGACTTTTTCTGGGAAAAAAAGACGCCAAGAATGACGTATGGAAATTATTATAATGTATCAAAAGCCAAATGACTAATCCCGTCAACACCGATAACGGTTGGGGCGATCGTATTTATAAATTGAAGATGAAGAAAATCGCTGCTTTTTTGGTCAAAATATCACTAAATGACTATATTCTCAAAAAAATACTCGATAAAAAAGACAAATTACCTACGATTGTTTGATAGTTATCGTTAATAATTCTTGATTTACGCCTTATGAGATTCATTTTTCAGTTTTTTTACTAATGAAATAGGATTCACATATCAAAAAAATAAATTATCCCATTGAAAATTATTTTTTATTAAGCTTTTCATAATTAAATTGATTTTAATAGATAAAATATAAAAAAAATTTGGTTAAACGTTTTATTAATGTAAGTTTGATTAAACGTTTTACCAGTTTACTATTAAAGTTCGTTTTTTAAAATTTACTTTAGATTGTCCGATAGAATCTAGTTAAAGCTATGTTAGTGTATAAATAATGACGATTGCATCCAAAGTACTTCACGTTCATAGATTTTGAATTTTGAGCACCTATGCTCATCAATAAAACAATTTCAATATCTCTTTAGGCTTATACATGCAGGTAGGGTTTTTAAAAATTGGAGTTTTGATAATGGATTGCTAAAACGTTTTTTCAACTTAATTATCAATTTTAAATGGAAAGGAGGGTCCTATTATATAAGCAGCAGATTTTCAGTTACTAAAATCAATAATTAATAAACTAAAACTCGAATACTAATGAATAAATTTTTACAAAAGTGTTTATGGCTTTTGATGTTTGTTGTAGCAAGTTCAAAAGCGCAAACTATTAAAATTACCGGTAAGGTAACAGCAAAGGACGATAACGGACCTCTTCCAGGTGTTAGTGTGGTTGTTAAAGGTACAACCACCGGTACAATGACTAACAATAATGGTGATTTTACTATAACAGTACCTGACAAAAAAAGTATACTAACCTTTAGCTTTATAGGATACACAAAACGAGAGGCAACTATACCTGTTAACGGAAACCTGATTGTGAGCTTGGATCCGGATAGCAGACAACTGCAAGAGGTTGTAGTAACAACAGCCTTGGGTATTAAACGTAAGGCTAAAGAACTTGGGTATGCAACACAATCGGTTTCCGGTAAAGATCTAACAAAAAGTAGGCCCACTAACTTAGCTGCAGGGCTTTCTGGTAAAGTTGCCGGGTTGCAAATCAACCAGGCAAATAATCAAATTGATGCTGGTGATCAAATCAGGGTTGTGTTACGAGGTAACAGATCATTTGTCGGAAATAACCAGGCACTTTTAGTTGTTGACGGTGTAACCACGGATTTAAGTTACATGAACTCCATAAATCCTAACGATATTGAAAGTGTTAACGTGTTAAAGGGAGCCAATGCGGCGGCACTTTATGGCTCAGCGGCATCAAATGGAGTGATATTGGTTACTACTAAAAAAGGTCAATCTGAAGGTGGAGGATCAATTACATTCACTAACACCACCATGCTCAATAAATTATCATATTTCCCTAAACTCCAAAATCAGTTTGGTGGTGGTACCGATCAGGATGCCTTTGGCTTTCCTCAGTTTACACCTTTTGAAAATCAAAACTTTGGCGACCGGTATGACGGTAGCGTTAGAGGCATAGGTCGTCCGTTGCCAGATGGTAGCATGCAAATGGTAACCTACTCAGACAGGGCAAATGAAAAGAAAAACTTTTTTGATACCGGTCTTGACGAGCAAAACGATTTGACTTATTCTGGTGGTGATGAAAAAGGCTCAGTCTTTATAAATGCTCAACGTCTAGACAGTAAAGGTACTACACCTG
Source organism: Mucilaginibacter sp. (assembly GCA_030445275.1). GTDB lineage: Bacteria > Bacteroidota > Bacteroidia > Sphingobacteriales > Sphingobacteriaceae > Mucilaginibacter. The sequence continues at coordinate 35,229 of JAUCSE010000006.1, read as the reverse complement.
GTGATAAAGCCAACAGAACTTCGTTCCGCATTAATGGTACACGTAATTACAAAAATCTGAGTGCTAATTACTCTATCGATTATACCCAACGGAATTACGATAAATCATACAACCAGGTTTACAATAACGTTATCAACACACCATCTGAAATTCCCTTATCTCAATATTCAGATTTGCATTCTTTATATGGTGATCCCAATAACTTTTATAACGATTATTACCAGAGCCCTTACCAGGGTTTGCAGCTTCAACGTCAAAATGAGCGTAAGGATGCATTGTTGGGTAACTTATCATTAAACTACAAGGTAAACGATTGGTTAAGCTTATTGGTTCGTGGTGGTATAAGTACTTCAACAATTATAGGTAAATACACGCAGGCCGCATACACTTACTCCGATTTTGCAAAGGCAAGCGGAAAATCAATCGCTGCCAATAATACACAAGCTTCTGAGAGCGATTACGATCAATTTAAAAGCCGCTACAACGGAGATTTTCTTGCTACGTTTGATAAAAAACTAAGTAAGGATTTTTCGTTAAAGTTCATTGCTGGTGCGCAGTACATTGATAACTCTCAACAAGATATTGGAGTAGGGGCAAGTACTTTAGTAATACCTGATTTATATAATGTTGGTAATGTGTTAGGCGTACCGAGTGCTTCTGAAAGCGTTTTGCATAGCCGCCAGTTTGGTGTATTTGGCGACTTAACTGTGGGTTATAAAGATTACTTGTTCTTACATGCAACAGGCAGGGAAGATACTGACTCAAGGCTGGCAAAAAGCAATCGTTCGTTCTTTTATCCTTCTGTAGATGCATCATTTGTATTTACAGATGCTATACCGGCATTAAAAAATAATGCTATTCTATCTTCAGGTAAGTTAAGGGCAGGTATCTCCAAAGTATATATGGTACAAGTAGATCCCTATACGTTGCAATCAACATTTTCAACAGGAAGTGGTTTCCCTTATGGCAGTACCGCGGGTTTTTCAGTTGGTAATGTAGTATACGATCCTAACTTAAAGCCAGAGCAAACGGTAGCAAAAGAAATTGGTCTCGATTTAGGATTTTTAAATAATCGAGTAACGTTGGAAACATCCTATTACTACGAAGTTACTAAAGATCAAGAAATAAAAACGGGCATTAATATATCTAATTCTACCGGTTTTTCAAATGCTGTAATTAATACCGGAAGTGGTACTAATAAAGGATATGAGATAACCATTGCAGCATCTCCAATCATTTCGCTAAACAATGGATTCAAATGGAATATGAGCGTTAATTTTTCTCATAATCAAAATAAAGCCACATCTTTATACCAGGGCTTAAACCAACTTAGTATTGGTAGCAGCAACTACATCGTAGTGGGAGAATCTTACCCACGTTTATTAGGAACGGATTACGTGAGAGATCCTCAGGGTCGGGTTGTGGTTAATAGTACAACAGGATTGCCAACGGTGGCCAACGCATTGAAAGATTTTGGCCAAACAAATCCTAAGAACATTATAGGTGCTACCACCAGTTTCTCATTTAAAAACTTCACGTTAACAGGAACTGCCGAGCTTAGAAGTGGCGCTGTATTTTATAATGGGATTGCCAGCACGCTTGATTACTCCGGTGTAAGCTATACCTCTGCAGAGGGTAGCAGAGAGCGCTTTGTATATCCAAATTCAGTTATACAAACTTCAGCTGGCGTATACGTTCCTAATACCAACATTACCACCAATACTGGTGGTGGCGGCTTCTGGGCAGATGGTATCCGGAATAACGTAATGTCAAACTACGTGGTTAGTGCCGATTATATAAAAATCAGGGAATTGTCTTTAAGTTATGATGTACCTGCAAGTTTCTTAAGAGGAATTAAATTCGTGAAAAAGGCCAGCATTGCTTTGGTAGGCAGAAACTTGTTTATGTTCAGGCCTAAATCTAACATCTATACAGATCCGGAAATAAACGTAGGTACCGATAATGCGCAGGGTTACAATAACCTCAACCAAACTCCGCCAACGCGTATATATGGTTTTACCGCAAGCATTACCCTATAATTTTAACAGAAAAGATGAAAAGAATATTTACAGTGGCACTTCTTGCGCTCAGTTTGGGTGCCTGCAAAAAGAGTTTCGATATTAATGATAATCCTAATAGCTCTACAAACGCGTATCCGGGTTTAGTGTTAACCAATGCGTTAAACACTACAGCTACAACAACAACAGGTTCTTACGAATTTTATCGTTTTGCCTCGCCGTGGATAGGTTATTGGAATTTTAGTGGCAGTGTTTCTGGCTTTTTAGAAGAGCGTAGTTATAACATTACTTCAAATTACTCGGGCGCGACAAATACCTGGCCTAATTTATATGATAATCTTGAAGATTATTATTATCTGGAGCAGCAAGGCAAAACACTTAACAAGCCTTATTTTGTGGCATTCGCCAAAACTATAAAAGCTTACGACTTTCAGTATTTGGTTGATTTTTATGGAAATATTCCATATTCTCAGGCTTTGCAGTCGGTAAAGTTTATTCGCCCAAAATATGATAAAGATATCACAGTTTATGAAGACTTGGCTAAACAGTTGGACAGCGCAGCAACACTACTGAAAAGTTCGCCTAAAGTGGCAAGCAGCGATTTGTCTTATGATATTGTGTATGGCGGGGATTTAACTAAATGGGGTAAACTGGTAAATACCATTAAATTACGCCTGTTGCTTCGTCAAACAGAAATCCCCGGCAGAATGGATTACATCAAGGCCGAGATTGCCAAAATTACGGCAAATGGCTTTGGCTATATTGGTACAGGTGAAACAGCGAATGTTCAACCTGGCTACATTAATAGCGATAAAAAACAAAACCCTTTTTATGCGCAATTTGGATTTACACCGGCTACCGATAAAACCACAACCGGCGGCCATCAATATTATTTAGCTTCCAAATATTCAGTTGATTTTTATCAGAATAATAAGGATGCGCGTTTAGGCAGATTTTACACAACCATTAACGAAGGTAAGGGAACTACTTATGTAGGTCGGCAATTTGGTCCTACTGCTACCATTAATGACAAAATCGACTCTGTATCTTCAATAGGCCCCGGCCTGGTTGCCTTTCCTGCGGATGCCAGTAAACCACAACCTTTGATTACTGATTTTGAAAGTTTGTTTTTACAGGCCGAGGCCGCTCAACGTGGTTTGATCAGCGGTGATGCCAAGACTTTTTATCAGACTGCTATTACACAATCATTTATAGCTCTTGATTTAACCGCGGCTGATGCTGCGGCGTATTATAACTCACAACCGGTGGCTAACTGGGATGCACCTGTTAACGCTGGTACCAGCCTAAGCGCTGAAAATGTAAGTTACGACAATAAGCTTGTTTTGATCATTAAACAGAAATGGGCTTCAATGAACGGATTTAACGACATTGAGTCATGGTGCGATTACAGAAGATTAGGCCTTCCGGCCGATATTCCGATATCAAACAACCCGGCTGCTACAACCCGTAAAGTCCCTGTCAGAATGCCTTACCCGCAAAGTGAATATAATTACAACCCCGACAATGTTTTGGCCGAAGGTACTATAAGCCAATTCACATCAAGGGTGTTCTGGGACGTTAAATAATAATTTGAAATTTTACAAGAAATAGGATGAAAAAGAACAGTATATTAAAGTGCCTGATGCCGTTATTGGCAACAGTGGTATTGGCTTCCTGTAAGGACAGTCTTCCGCAGCCAGATTTTACAAAAGATACCCCTATAGTTGAATTGCCAACGGCCAGTCTCGCAGGTAACGGCGGTGGAAACTCTATGGATGTGAAGGCAACCGTACAGGCTACTCCGTACGATTATTTTATTTATGTAAACTACGCTGCGCCCAACGCGAACCCTACCGACGTAGCGGTTACAATGGCGGTAGATACTGCTGTTTTAAATAAGTTTAACAAAACCAATGGAAAGACATACCCATTGCTGCCGGCAGCAGATTATACTTTGTCAAATAAAATAACTATTCCGGCCGGACAACGGAAGGTAAAATATCCCATTAAGTTTAATACTAACTTAATGGATCCTAACATTACCTATGCTTTGCCGCTAAAAATTGTTGATGCTTCGGGTGTAACCATAAGCGGTAATTTCGGAACGTTGAACTTGCTAGTGAACGCTAAGTAAGAAAGTAATTTAATTGAAAGGAGTTATCTGATTTATCAGATAACTCCTTATCCTGCTGATATGATTGGTGGAATTTTTCTACTAATTCTGCATTGAAAATTTCAATATCTATTGCTGATAGGGTTTGAATTGGCACCATAGACGATAAATACATCAAAATCATAACCCTTGATTTATCTACGCAAATCATCCTTTACTTTTCTCATCTTTGTTTGTTTAATGACGGCTCATGCAAGAAACTAATGGATTATTAGGCAAGATCAAACGCCCTGACCGGCTGGACATCACGGTAAATGAAAACTGTAAGCTTTATATACCACAGGATATTTTAGAAAAACTACTTAAGCCACACAAGCTGACCTATTATTGTTTTGTTTTTTTGGACCAGGGTACGGAAACTTATAAAGTTGATTTGCAGGGTATTACCATCTCCGATGGCCAAATGATTTTTGGCTTACCAAATCAGATATTCTGCAATCCCCCTAAAGGCAACCACAACCTGAATTATAAAGCTGCCTTTGATGAAAACTTATTGGCACTGCTTCCAAATTCTTTTCCGTTTTTGTTAAATCCCTTAAATTCCAATGCCATCAGATTTACTCCGGATGCTAAGAAACGTGTTAAGTCAGTTTTCTCTCACCTGTATCAATTGCTTCATAATACTGAAGAGCCAAGAGATACAGAAATCATTTTGGCGTATATGAATACGCTTTTAACCGAATTTAACAGCGCTTACTTTGAACAGGGAGGCAATGGTAATCTGCCAAATCCTAAATTGTCCAAATACATTGCTTTTAAACTTGCTGTGGAGACGCATCTAACCGAGCAGTATGACGTGCATACTATCGCCGAGAAATTAGCGATGACTACCAGCAGCCTTTATGGAGTTGTGAAGGAGTTTTCGGGTGTTTCACCAAAAGAATGGATGACCAACCGGCTGATGCTGGAAGCACAGCGAAAACTTCAGTATTCCACACTTTCAGTGAAAGAACTGGCTTACGAATTAGGTTTTAATGACCCAGATTATTTTTCAAGGCTATTTAAAAAGACTACAGGTAAAAGCGTCAGTGCATTTTTGGCAGATAATCACGATTTGTCCAGTAACTAAAATGATTTGTACACCCTGCATGGTTTTCTGCCTGCTAATTTTGATGAGTTAGTTTTAAAACCATTAATTAAATGAAAATAGCATTAGTAACAGGAGCCAACAAAGGCATAGGACTAGAAACAGCGCGGCAACTCGCCCAAAACGGATTCTTCGTTTATTTAGGTAGCCGGAACCTGGAAAGTGGCTTGGCTGCAGTAGAAAAACTTAAAGCTGATGGGATCGGCAACATCGAAACTGTACAATTAGATGTCACCGATCGGGAATCAATTACTGCCGCCCGGGTAACAATAGGACAAAAAACGGATGTGTTGGATGTGTTGGTGAATAACGCAGGTATTTCGGGTGGATTTCCGCAATCGGCCCTTGACGCAACGAACGATCAATTTCGAACAGTTTATGAAACCAATGTCTTCGGCGTGGTTGGCGTTACGCAAGCTTTTATTGATCTGTTAAAAAAATCACCAGAGCCACGTATTGTAAATGTGAGCTCTGCCATGGGCTCGCTTGCCCTCGCAACTGGTCATCCGGGCAGCCCTAAAATGTCGGTATACCAATCAAGTAAATCTGCGCTCAACATGTATACGATCAATCTTGCTTACGAGCTCAGTGAACTGCCATTTAAAGTTAATATGGTTTGTCCAGGTTATACTAAAACCGATTTTACAGGGCATCAGGGAACAAGCACAGTACAAGAAGCAGGGCAACGCATTGCCAAGTACGCATTAATTGACCAAGATGGCCCAACAGGAAAATTTATCAGTGAAGAATATTTTCCTGAACCGGCTGGTTGCCCCTGGTAAAAAATGCGCTGGTTATTAATTTAGATGTCGAAAATTCAGATTGAATAACTCCCTTTAGTAAAGACCCGGATTAGAGATCAACTAAATCCCAACAAACACTATCAAGAAAATCCGGACCACCAAATAATAGGCCTTCAAAAGGATAATTTGAAGGCTTATTGTAATTTTATTTGAATTTGATCTGGATAAACATTTAAACTGTAATCTCGGCTATCAATCTATGATTATCTAAAAAGCGGTTCGAATTCTGCCCAGCTTGGGGGATTTTCTTGATGAATATGGAGTTTAATTATATTTAGCTCCTATAATGACATTCCTCAAGCCAGGCGTTTAAAACTGTTATTTTTCCCTAGTCGCATCAAGCATAATTTCGCGATGTTTCACAGCCCAGTCACGGAGTTTCAGGATAATAGGTCCGCAGCTGCTGCCATGTTCTAAATGGGCATAGAGCACTGCATTTTCTGCTGAAATACTTCTCTCAATGGACGTTCCTGGGACAGTGACCAACTGGTTCTGAAAATGCAGGGCAAACAATTCTGCTACACTTTGATCATGTTAAAAGATTGAAGGTAAAGATGTCTCTCTATCTCGAACTTACACAAATTGGTACTCCGAGTGGCCCGGAATTACCTGGTCAAGGCCTTCGGAACGTTCAGTTTAACGCCTGGCGGTTGCTGAAAGAAATTTTTTAATCAGATAGATCTGAAACTGACTGTGAAAGCAAAAATTTGTAATTTAGTGCCTGAATCCTGATTAAAATGAATCGCCGCCTACAGCATATTCCTATACTTAAAACCATAGGTCAGTTTTACCATACTTTCCAGATAGGAACCGCACCCAACGATTCTTTTACCATTATGCGCATGGAAGACCAAGCCAAAGGGAAGTTATTATACATGCCTCTGTTCAGGGGGAATTTTTTCAGACTGGTTTTCTGCAAGACTCCGGGATTACGGTTTTTACTGCCGGACCAAACAGTGGAAACCTCCAGGAACAGCCTTTATTTTGCCCATCCCGGAAAAATTGAAAGCTGGCAGCGGGTGGAGGTAATTTATGGTTTCCTATGTTGCTTTACCCCGGAGTTTGCCGGCATCGACCTTTTGCGGTCCTCTTTTGAAAAGGAATTTCCATTTCTTACGGCAGAATCCGATAGCCTCATCAGTTTAACAAAAAAGGAAGCCAATACCTTATCCCAGATAGCAGAGGCCATGCTTAAGGAAATGAACGCCTCCCACCCGGACAAATTCGATATGCTGAAACATTTGCTCCATGTCTACCTGATTCAAATCAGAAGGATGTACTACAAAAAGGTGTCGACAAAATCTGCCCTTCAGCTCAATCATGCTGCCATTGTGGGGCGTTTCAAGAAGACCGTTAACGATTACTTTATGCAATTGGCATCCGGAAGCGCTAACGAAAGACCATCCGTAAGTACTATATCCAGTTTGATGAATTTGAATGCCAGCTACTTGAATGCCATTATCAAACAGCATAGCGGCTTCACGGCTTCATCTTTTATCCATGAAAAAACAATCCTTGAAGCAAAAAGCTATTTAATGCACACCAACCTGCAGGTGGCCGAAATATCCTACAGGCTTCAGTTTCGGGATATCCCTTATTTTACGCGTTTCTTCAAAAAAATGACAGGCATCACCCCGGGCACATTCAGAACCGAGGCGTTAAAGAAATTTTCTTCCCCGCTCCCGGAAGCATAATCTATAAAAAGTGCAAGTATACATGTCCTTTGTGTAACTGATTGATGGGTGTTAATCCGGAATTTTGTCTTTCAAAAAAGTCAATCATGTCATTACCATCTGTTCAGTCCCGTAATGTTGAAACAAAGGAAGGCTTTACCCATCTTCCTTTCTACCTGGTGCGCATACTTTCAATGGCCACCTTTCTTGTTTTTGTGCAGGGGTTTATGGTCGCTCCAATATTGCCGCATTTGTCCCTGATCTTTCGTGTATCGGTGCAATATACCAGTTTTATTGAACCATCCTATCTGCTGGGTTATGGATCTGTCACACTGATTTACGCCTCTGTTTCTGACCGGTATGGTCGTTTCCCGGTCATCCTCTTCTCCCTATGCTGTTTCATCGCGTTAACCTTCTTCACCGGATTTGTACATTCCGCCGATCAAATGATCGTTCTGAGGCTGCTGACGGGATTAGGGGCAGGAGGTATTGCCCCTACTACAATTGGCTGGATAGGAGACCAGTTCCCCTACGAAAAGAGAGGTCATGCCCTCGGTATTTTCTTTGGCTGCATGGCAGGGGGGACAGCATTTGGTTCGTTTGCGGGGGCATTGCTTGAGCCTGTAATTGGATGGAGGGGGCTATTCTTTTTGGTGGCCGGGCTGGGTTTTGTCATCCTGTTCCTGATTTTATATTACCAAAAGTATTTTCGCCTGCAAAAAGAAGATTCCAAAGATAGCTTTAGCGTTTTATTTGGCGCTATTAAGGAAATTATGTCCTTAGCCCGCAGCTGGAGGACGTACCTGTACGTAATGTTTAACGGTATGTTCCACTCGGGGGTATTTACCTGGTTGGGATACCTGTTCTTTAAAAGTTTTCATCTCGGCGAAACCGGAATTGGACTGGCACTATTGGGATATGGGATACCCGGTTTTTTGCTCGGCCCTATCATTGGGAAAATGGCGGACCGTTATGGGAGAAACAAAATCATTCCGATTGGACTACTGTCAGGAGGGGTATCCGCTGTATTGTTAGGCTTAAACTTGCCGTTGGTGACTTCAAATTTGCTGGTGGCCACGCTATCTTTGGGTTTTGATATGACACATCCGCTGTTTGCAGCTATCACGACTACTTTCAGCCCAAAGAAAGGGGCATCTACGGGCCTGTTTGCCTTCTTCCTGTTTATGGGGTACGGGTTGGGGAGTTTACTATTCAGTCTCATTGTAAAATCGGGACTCAATCAAACCTTTATACTTTTTGGGGGCGCTGCTTTATTGGCTGCATTCTTATCGGTTTGGGTATTCAGGAATGAGAAGTAGAGATTTACCGGATCAAACTAAAAATTAACCAATGGGCCTGTTCTTCGGGATCATCCCTTATTTTTTTTACCCAGGTTTTGGAATAGCTCTATTATTTTTTGAGTGTTGAACTCAATTTCATGTAGGATGCAACAGATTAATAATTTCTTAAGTTGCTGTGTAAGGTGTTGACGCCAAAAACGGTTGTTAATGCATTTCACGCCGGTTACCGGCCACAAATAGCCATCCAAGATTAAAAACCTATACTCATAATCTGGCCTTTCAACCTAAATCACGCTATTAAATCAACCTTTTAGAACCTTATATCCGTTCAAGAATTTAACAAATTTTTTATCTGCTGCTTATGGCACTGACTTATTGTTCAAAATGAAGTTAATTGAGAACCTGATCAATTTGAGAACCATTTGCCGATACCAAGGACAAATCCATAGAGGCCAGATGGACTAAGTTATGTGGAAAAAGCAATTTCTTTAATAACTGTTACGAAATTATGAACACTACGCCATCTAAAGTAATTATCCCAGAGGTCGCTATTGAATAGACATAATTCATTATGAAATTAAAATTTCTTTTAATTCCTTAAAGCACATGTTTTCATCAAAATTATTGTTTATAAATTCATGAGCGTTAATTGATAACACTTTTCGGGCTTTATAATCGTTTATCAATTTGATAATGAGATCGCAAAAATCAATCTCTTTATCAGCTATTAAGAATGCGGACTCTACGCCTTTTTCCAAATCAATGGATGCAATAGTTGTGGTTATTAATGGTATGCCATTGGCCAATATTTCAATGTTTTTTATACTAAAGTCCGGATCTACCATACGGGGATTAATCGCTATATCTATTTCTGAATAAACCTCTAACATATTATCATGATCACCCCTTAAAATAACATTTTTACCCTTAATCAAGGCAGTCGGAATGTGTTTACATATCTCTCCATAAATATTTAAAGTAATTGACTTATCCTCGGGTATCTTTGCCCAAACTTTATCCAAAAACCATGAAATCGAATATATATTGGTGAATGAAGCACTTCCCGTAAATCCAATTATTTTTGCATCTTCTTTTATTACGTGACGACGCAATGAACCTGGATGAGCAATTAGCAATATCTTTTCTTGATTGTCGTGTAATATATTTTCATAATCGTTTTTGCATATAAACATAACATATGTAAAAAGTTCATGCACTTTATATTCTGTGTTTTTAGATAATGTGAAATTCAATCTTTCATATTGATTTTTAGAATTGGCTGGATTCTTTTTACTTAAGATTTCATGTGCATTAAGAATGGAAATCACTTTTTCAGGTATAGATTGCAGAAAATAAGAAAGATATATATGTCCAATAATACATATCTTATAATCATCAAATTCCAGTAGCCTTTTTATACTAGCGATGTTTTTTTCCTTATCTGACAGGATATCATTATCAAGAAATAAAATATCTGCTGATTTGGGTAGTGAATCAGTTTTTGTTGATACTTGCTTATTTCCAACTAGAATAATCGATAAATGAGAATGTTTTATCAAAAATGAGGTTACAGAGGATAGTCTTTTAGCATATTTGTTCTTTGGTTTCCAAAAATCGACGTCCGTTATAATCATTGATTTTATCATGAAAGCTAATCGTGTTTTTAATTGATATTCTTGGTTATTTAATAATCAAACTGATCATAGTGAAATAAAATTTGTTTCAAAATATATCATTCTTCTTCTTTTCAATTACCTGGTAGAAAAAAGTTAATAAATCTGCAATATGATAATCAAAAGAAAAATGCAGTCTGTTTTTCCAGCAATTTTCGCTTAATTTCATCATATAGTCCTTATCATTTAATCTTTCAGCAAGTTCATCATAGGTCGAATAGAAAAGGCCGAGTCCTAATTCCCTGGTGAGCTTTTGCGTTGCGACCGTGTGCATGGCATTATTCCTTTGAATCATCGGGAGACCTGCAACAGCAAGAGTTGACATTCTTGCCGGATAATTCATATCCAACCAGTCAGCTTTAAATAGTTCTCCAAAATTCGAGCTGCTAAAGACATGTAACCATCCGGCATCATATTTTGAAAGCTCTTTAGTCCAATCGTCAGAGGTGCAATTTTGATGTAAGTGTAAATGATTTTTGGCCTGACTTTTTGCAGATTGAATCCAATTCTGATATGAACTATGGTTATAATCACCGTAAAGATGGACATGAATTTTTCGATCCGCTAAAGCCTTTATATCTTCAGGTTTTATGCCAAATGGTCTTCCGGGAATAACTGTGTGAGCTTCTCCGTCGGTTTCTGATATTAGGTTCGATCTTTCTGCTCAGAAATAGGCCATCGCTGGTAGATCACCATCCAAAATGTAAGTCGCAGGATTTGGATTTATCAGAAATTGCTCAAACCATTTTTGGGTTACCTCATTAATATAAATTTGACCATCAGATTTCTGATATAAATCTACTAACTTGTCCCATAGGCCATTTTGCCTGCAAAAAAAGGGGCTTTCTTTAAAATGCCATACAAAAGGTATCCCCGGGTTTTTTACAAGAACTTCATGTGCCAAAGGTACAGCAGGTTCATTTAATAATGCATAGATTATATCGGGTTTGAGCTCTTTTACATTACTCTCCCAATTATCAAAAGGAATATCAACAACATTTCCGAATGGTAAAGGGCCGATGGTATTGTAAAAGTGTGGTTTATTCATCCATAAGCCGTATAATTTGTGACCTTGCTTTTCGAATGCACAAATACGTTGAGGATTATATGCCAGTTCACCTACTAGTAAAATTTTTAACGGTTTATCACAATTAGAAATCTTATTGACCTCTACGGCCTTATACTCAGTAAACTCATTAATTAAATTTCCATGAGAAGACTGGAACTGAAGTCTCTTTGTTACCTTATAATATTGTTTATAATAATATATTCCGCCTCCCCTTAATTCATTAATAATTTTACTCCTTTGATGAGGGTGTGATGTCCATTCCGCAGTTATTCTTGATGCGTTAACGAAAGTTCCCAACGGTTGAAGTTTATGCCAAAACATACGATCAAGGTCATCTGTTACTAATTCGTCCCGTTCGACCCATCTTACATTGTTCTTTTTATGAAGTATTTGAACCAGCTGAAACCATAAATTAGGAATCTTTCCAATGCTATAGTGCCCGGAACTATAAAAACTGTTATCCTGATAGCCAAATTTCAATCCTGAAAATGCCAAAACAGCATCAGCGTTTCTATTGATAGTGTCCAGAAGTATGGCTAAATGGTCAGCATAATAGATATCGTCTGAAGGTAGATAAGCGATTAAGTCATATTTTGCCGCACCGATTCCTGTATTTAGGCAATACCCCAATCCTTTATTTTCTGTATTCTTTAGGTAATTAATTCTTGAATCGTTATTAATAATCTTATTAATAACGATATCCGTATCATCGGTAGACCCATCATTTATGATGATGATTTCCCAATCTTTAAAATGTTGTTCAAATAAACTTCTAATAGCTCTGTTTATATATGAAGACTGGTTGTATGTTGGCATAATAACACTAATGCCTGTTTTTGTCATAATAAATGTTTAAATATGTATTTAATAGATAAATATCATTTTATGTTTGAGGATAATAAATTACAACTTTTATTAAATAATTCTGAACGGCAAATAAATGTATCGATCGCGAAGCATAAGGAGAAAATATGGTGCGCATATAGAACTCGAAATTTAGATGACTATGATTCGATTTCAGAATTAACTGAGTTAAGTAACGATTTTCGTCCATTAGGTTCTAAAAGATTAATTGCGGAAAACAATCACACTGCTTTTGAAGATGTCCGCTTGTTTTCCGTTGGTGAGTTATTAATGGCATTTTATACCTTTCTGCCTAATCTTGCTGGTTTTGGTTATCAATTCATTTATAGCGTCGGTTTCGGTTTAGTAGACGTAAACCTGGGAGTTATTAAAAATCAGATTTCGTTACGCAGATTATCCAAAAGAATTCATGAAAAGAACTGGGTACCCTATATTTATAATGATGAATTATTTTTAATTACAGATTTTGACCCCTTTTTACGTGTTATTAAACTTTCGGATAAAAGTGGCAAACTTGTTCTTTGTGAGGAGTTTCTTTCTTCAGAAAGATCTAAAGTATGGAAATACGGTGAAGTTAGAGGAGGAACACCATTAATCGCAAACCCAAACAATTCTGAGAAATGGCTTTATGGTTAACACAAGTCGAGATAGATCTTGGAACTTATTGGAATAGATCAATAACACAAGAAGAGGCTGCTACCCTTTTGGATTCAGATATGCAATTCGCGGTATCTTCTGTTCAACGAAACATACGCGTCCCTTTAACGCAAAATCAATTTGATGCACTGGTAAGTTTTACATTTCAACAAGGTTCATCTGGTTTTGCTAATTCATCAGTAAATACTTTGGTTAATAGTGGCAGGTATCTGGAAGCAGCATCAGCCTTACGGAATTTCTCCAACGTAAGCGCGGATGGACGGGTTCATAGGAGAGGCGAGGAGGCTGATTTATTTCTTCGTAGTGACTATGCTTTTGCCCCTTATTAACCATAAATATATAAACAAATGAAGCTATCTAAATATTTAATAATAGTTCTGTTCATCAGCTTAAATGCAGTTAATGTTCAGGGGCAAAAAATGGAGGTGGTCAATAAGTATATGCCCACTGACTTAACAAAGGATACATTGTTCATTACCTATTTTAACAATTTTAAAAAATTAGTTAGAAATAATGATAAAGACGGTCTTGCAAATTTAATTTCCTATGATCAACCTAAATTGCATGTAACGCTTGATAAAATAGGTGGTAAACCGAATGAAACGATATACAAAACTATTAATAATAGGAATGATTTTTTAATTCTTTATCCCCGGATATTTGATCGGAGAATGAGGGAAATGCTCGCTAAACAGGAAATTAAAGATTTGAGTTTAATGTCAGAAGGAATAATGTTAAACCGGGGACAGGTATGGTGGCGCTATTATAAGGATAAGAATAAAATAGTAATTTCTTTTTTAGCAAATAGCAAAACTGTATTTCCACCAAAATCGTGAGATGCTATTTAAAGGGTATTGAGAAATATTTAAATTTTAGAAAATCTGGTTAATTTTCTAACCGGAAGGCGGGAGTTGATCCTTGCAACTTTTGATATCATTAAATCATCGGAGCCTTTAAGATTTTATGATCTTAAAGGCTTTTAAATATCTATATAAATGCCTCACCTTACTGTTTTAATTCCTACATATAATTGCGGAAAATATATTGAAGAATGTATCATTAGCGTAATAAACCAAAAATATACAGATTACGAACTAATTATAATAGATGACGGAAGCAATGATAATACAGAAGAAATAGTAAATAACATTAATGATAAGCGCATAGCGTATTTAAAGAACCCTGTAAATATGGGTATAGTTGCAACGCTCAATAGAGGGTTAGATATAGCGAAAGGCAAATATATTGCCAGAATGGATGCGGATGATATTATGTTGGGCAATCGTTTAGGGGACCAGGTTGACTTTTTGGATCAGAATGCAGATTACGGAATGGTTGGAGGTTGGTATCAAATAATTGATGAAAACGGGGCTTTGCTAAAAACACTAGAAACATCATCTGATGCAGAGTTTTTAAAGCTGGGATTACTATTTCGAAATCAGTTTGCTCATCCATCAGTGACGATGCGGACAGATTTAGCAAGAAAATTAAGATATGATCAAAATTATATTTATTGTGAAGATCATGACTTATGGATCAGGTTTGCTGAAGTAAGCAAAGTGATGAACTTACCTCGTCTTTATCTAACATATAGATGGTATGGCAACAATACATGTCATATCAAGCAAAAAGAATTAAAACTATCGGTTTTAAAATTGTTAGGGAGGGAATTAGATAAAATAGATATTGCTTACAATACGACTGAACTGATGTTGCATGCTGCCGTTTGTTTTGGTGTAATGCCATTGTTACTGAGAAAGCCCGAAAAACACAGCGAACTTAAAGGGTGGCTGGATAAAATTTTAAGCTCTCCGGTATTAAAAGCAAACTATGACGAATCTGTTCTTCAGGATCTTATAAAGCGTGTTTATTTACATTGTGGAATAAGCGAAGAGATGGTGACATTCTATAAGTCAATAGATCAAATCAAAAAGAAAATCCTTGAGACTAATACCCAATTGTAGCTAATTATAGTTACCTGAAATAAAGTCATGTTTAAATACACCCTAATAATCATCTATGTCCAAATATGATTATCTAATAGTAGGTTCCGGTTGGTTTGGGTCCGTTTTTGCACATGAAATGCACAAAAACGGAAAAAAATGTCTGGTGATAGATAAAAGAGATCATGCGGGAGGAAATACTTATTGTAAAGAAGTTGATGGCATAAATATCCATATTTATGGTGCTCATATTTTTCATACAAGTAATAAAGAAATTTGGGATTATGTAAATCAATTCGTTGAGTTTAATAATTATATAAATTCACCGCTAGCTAATTATAAAGGGGAATTATATAACCTCCCCTTTAATATGAATACCTTTTATAAACTATGGGGGACAAGTACACCGGCTAGCGCTAGAAACATAATATTGGAACAAGCTGGGTCCTATAATCTTAGCAGGCCCAAAAACCTTGAGGAACAAGCTATCAAATTAGTGGGAATTGATGTATATGAGAGATTCATTAAACATTATACGGAAAAGCAATGGGGACGAACAGCAGTTGATCTTCCCGCATCTATAATTAAACGAATCCCAGTTAGGTTTACATATAACAACAATTATTATAATGATCGGTATCAGGGTATACCTATTGGTGGGTATAATAAAATATTTAGTAAACTCTTACAAGGGATAGAGGTCAGAAAAAATACAGATTTTTTCAAAGACAGGGAATATTTTAAGAGTATTAGTCAAAAGATTGTGTTTACGGGAAAAATAGATGAATATTATGATTATTGTTATGGCGATTTAGAGTATAGGAGCTTGGAATTTGAAATTGAGTCTTTGGACTTAGATAATTATCAAGGAAATGCAGTTGTCAATTTTACTGATAGTGATACCCCCTTATACCAGGATATATGAGCACAAACATTTTGAATTTGGAACTCAACCTAATACGGTTATTTCAAGAGAATACTCAGTTACAAGCAGAAGAACCACTGAGCCTTATTACCCCATCAACAACGCGAAAAATTTAACATTGTTAAAAAAATATCAATTATTGTCGCAAGGGAAAAATGATATAATTTTTGGTGGACGCTTAGCTGAATATCACTACTACGATATGCATCAAGTTATTGCTTCAGCATTGAACAAAAGTAAAGCCGAACTGCGAATTATATAGTTTACAATAACGTTTTTAACATTGTCTTAAAAAACGGGGCAACTGATTTTGAGATTTTCAGTGCAGATTTATCCGGACGATTCAATGTTTCTAACACTGATGTGAATAATAATGCTGTTTGACACTTAACTCAATCACTTCCCTTTTCACAGTTTTATTTGAACCTTATTTGTGTCGAGGACGACGATCTCGGGTTTCCCTTTGTACGCAATAATGGTACCCACTGCAGTTATGGTTTTTCCTTCTATCTGACTGGCTAGAGATTTGGCGCTTCCCTTGAATGCAACAGTAAGCAATTGATTAGGGTAGGCCGCTCCAAGATTGACTAACACCATACTGCCAATGTCCCTGCTGCTGTATACTTTCCCTGTAACACTAACGTATTTACCAATTTGGTTCTTGACATCTTTCAGTTTAATTTCGATTGGTTTAGTGGAGGGCTCGTCAATTATCGGGGGAGATGCAAGGGTTACGGTAACCTTTACCGGAACATCATTAAATAATCTATTTAATTCACCGGCTAACCTTATCCCCGCCTGGTCAATGCGTAAATGGATGATGGCGATATGCTTTTTGTAATATGCTTCGTCAATAATGCTTCGTCAATATCTTGTCCTTGCTTAATATCCGCATATAACTCACTACTTATCTGATAACTTTCCCAAAGCCATTGTTAAGGGGCGTGGAATCTGATATGATTTATAAAGTTATTTTTGATAATGATTGTTATCGATTAGTTTAGCATAGTGATTACCCAGGATAAGGCTGTCGCTTACATCTAAGCGTGTATATATTACGAAGCTGCAAATAAATCCATTGACCGGGCAGCAAAAAAGCCAGCTTCTTTTTACGGAAACAGTGGACGTTCCAGGGACATTGACCATCTGGTTCTGGAAATGCAGGGCAAATAATTCTGCTACACTTTGATCATGTTAAACGATTGAAGGCAAAGATGTCTCTCTATCTCGAACTTACACAAATTGCTGCTCCGAGTGGCCCGGAATTACCTGGTCAAGGCCTTCGGAACCTACACTTAGGGCCCGGAATCTCCACAGTGTTGCTTTTTTCATGATACAAATATACCTAATTATAGAAAAAATATACTTTATTAATGTAGTTTTTAGAGTATAATTTTACGCTGTAGTAAATCATCATAATTATGATAGCGATTAAAAAAACAAGGTCGACTGTGAATTTCATAGGAAAAGAGGTGCTGAGGACGAGGGTTGCCACATTACAGCGCTGGCCGATTGTAGCTCCGATTTCGACGGCGAAGTGGAACGACTTATTACGAAAAAGATTTTCCTTGCCGAGGATCTTCTATATGTCGCTTCGGGCGATTCTAAAATATATGGTTGGCTCAGAACTCGCCAATAACGGCTGTTACTGAACCATACAAAACTCCTTAAAACGGTAAGACAATACAACCTGCCGAAAATCAATAATTATAATTAAAAAACAATAAAATGAATAAATTACAAAACAAAATAGCTGTAATCACGGGTGGTAATAGCGGAATAGGCCTGGCAACTGCCGTTTTATTTGCCGAGCAAGGTGCAAAAGTAGCCATCACTGGCCGTAGCGAATCTTCAATCGACAGGGCAATTAGCGCTATCGGTCATGATGCTATAGGTATACCAGCTGATGTTTCAGATTTGGGCAACATTACCAAAGCTTACGAAAAAGTAAATGCAACCTTTGGTAAAATCGACATCCTTGTGGTAAATGCAGGCGTATTCCTTGCTGCACCTCTTTCAGATTTTACAGAGGAACAGTTTGATGCAACCAGCGATATTAACTTCAAAGGAGCATTCTTCTCTGTACAACGCGCATTGCCGTTCCTTAACGATGGTGCTTCAATCATTTTAACATCAACCGCATTAAATGAAAAAGGTTTTGGTATTGCGGCAGCCTATTCAGCTTCAAAAGCTGCTGTACGTTCATTGGCAAGAAGCTTCTCTGCTGAGCTTGTTGACAGGGGTATTAGGGTAAACATCCTGTCTCCTGGACCGATTGATACCCCGATCTTCGCTCGTGGTGGTGGTTCAAAAGAGGAAATAGATGGTACAAAAGGTTATTTTGCAAGCATTAACCCATCAAAGCGTTTAGGTACATCTGAAGAAATCGCCGAAGGGTTCCTTTACCTTGCTTCTGATGCGTCAAAATATATGTTAGGTGCTGAATTGGTACTTGATGGTGGCGTGAAGGCTTTTTAATCCGAGAACTGACTGATCTTAACAATGCAGCAGGCAGGCCGAAATGGTCAGTCTGCTTTTTCTTTAATATCCGATAAAAAAAGAACATCATTTTAGTTTAGACGCTAAAATGACGCGTGTCGTCAGGTGTAATCAAGTTAAGTTTTATGGAATGATATTTACATTTGGATTGACTTAAAAAATGTTTCCCGGTATCCGAGCTATTAAAGCCAGTTCAATAAATTATGTCCGTGCTGAACCTTAGAAAAAAACTGTCCTACATCAAGGCTTACTTAATAAGATACGTGCAGTGTCCCTTTCTTCATGATATATAATATACCTATTTATAGAGAACTCATACTTATGAATGTGATTTTTAGAGTATAAAACATTTTTTATAATTTTATGACATGGTAGCTAAAACGTTTTATAAGGATTTTATTAGCAGAATTTTACTGCCCAGTCTATTTCTTTTTATTATCAATATAGGTTATGCACAGATTGTGCTGCCAGCCTGTTTTACCGATAACATGGTTTTACAACAGCAAACAAAAGTAAATCTTTGGGGAACTCACCCCCCCGGTAAAAACCTTACCATAACAACCTCATGGAATAACAAAACCTATAAAGCTACCGTGGATGCGAACGGCAACTGGAAAATAAAAGTAAGCACGCCAATTTATGGCGGCCCCTATACTATCACCTTTAATGATGGCAAAATAACGGCCTTGAAAAATATTTTGATAGGCGAGGTTTGGGTATGTTCGGGGCAATCAAACATGGAGATGCCGCTAACCGGTTTTTATGGCGATGTTTTGAACCTGAAGAATGAGTTGGCTGATGCAGCTAATTATCCCGAAATAAGGATGCTGAAAATTGATAACAAAACCAGTTTCACACCACTTGACAATGTCCAAACCAAAGGTGCTTGGGCAATATGTAATCTCCAAACCGTACGTGATTTCTCGGCTGTGGCTTATTTTTTTGCAAAGAACCTATTTCTAGATAAACATATACCCATCGGTATTATCAATAGCACCTGGGGTGGTACTGTTGCCGAAGCCTGGACCAGCGGCAGCGCCTTAAAAACGATGCCTTCTTTTGCTCTCTTCGTTAATGCTGTTGAAGGCGGCCTCACGCAGCAAAAACTTGATGCACGGTACCAAACGGAACTAAGGCACTGGATTGATTCAATAAATGCAAATGATCCCGGGGGCCTTATGCAAGGTAAATTACTTTGGGCCGAACCGGATTTTGACGATTCCGCGTGGCAAAAAATGACTGTACCTACCTATTGGGAGCAAGCAGGTGTTCCTGATTATGACGGTACTATGTGGTTCAGGAAAAAGATTACCATTCCAGCAGCATGGGCTGGCAAGGATTTAAAACTAAGCATGGGCGGTATTGATGATTACGATGTTTCCTATTTTAACGGAGCAGAAATAGGGCATACCGAACTGTTTATTTATAAGCGCAGCTATACTATACCGGGCAGCCTGGTAAAAGCAGGCGAAAACACGATTGCCATCCGCGTTTTTGATAATGGAGGCCTTGGCGGTATAAACAAGGGCCCATTGCAATTGTTATTAGCCGCTGATACCACTGGACAAATTAATTTGGCAGGCCAATGGGTTTATCACAAAGCCAATACGCTCACGCTATTGCAGCAACCACCTGTGCAATCAAACAGCATTAATCGGCCAACACTTATTTATAATGCCATGATAAACCCCATTTTACCTTATACCATAAAAGGCGTAATTTGGTATCAGGGCGAAAGTAATGCTGATAGAGCTACGCAATATCGCCAACTTTTTCCGCTACTAATTAATGATTGGCGGCAGAAATGGAACGAGGGCAATTTTCCGTTTTATTTTGTGCAGATAGCCAATTATTCTGCTATCGGCCAGCCGCCCGCTGCTAATTGGCCCGCCTTACGCGATGCCCAGTTAAGTGCGCTTATCGTACCTAATACAGGCATGGCGGTGACCATCGATATTGGCGATGCCAACAACATACACCCGCAAAACAAGCAGGAAACCGGCCGCCGCCTGGCATTAATAGCACGGGCAAGAACATACGGCGAAAATATCCCATACTCTGGCCCGATTTATAAATCACAAGTGATTAACGGCGATAAAATTGAACTGAAATTTACACATACCGATAAGGGACTGCTCTCCAAAGGTGACACCCTGAAAGGATTTATCATAGCAGGTGCCAATAGAAAATTCTATCCCGCCCGGGCACTCATAGCCGGGGATAAAGTAATAGTGAACAGTGGCAATGTTGAAAACCCCGTTGCTGTGAGGTATGCATGGGCAAATAACCCGTTTTGCAATTTATATAATGGGGCAAACTTACCGGCCTCGCCGTTCCGTACGGATAATTGGGACGATATTAGGTAGATAAACTTAACCGTGTAGTGTATAAGCTTAGTAGCGCTGCCAATGGAAAAATGGGGTAAAAATCACAAGAAGAGAATCGGTGAAAGATGATTTTCTGGACCTTTAAAGCCAGGAATGTTGGACTTTTCACCTAATTGACTGGTGCTTTTTATAGATAATTCCGTTATAATCGAGGTCATTAATCGATTTTCAGACAACTGTTTTAACTATTCTATCAACACTTATTTAATTGAGGGGCCGGAGGTATTACAGTCGAACCCCTGATCACGGTTCGTCAGCATCAAGATCTGTATCTTATATGGTATTGCATATATTGGCTTTTTTAAGGTCACAAATTGTGGTGCGGCTTGAAGCGACGAGAGGTCGCATGCTGTTAAAACGATGGTGGTATGGCCCACCGCAGGGGCTGACAGACAGACCCTGCAAACCACCCGGTGGTGCTTTCATCCGAAAGGCGATGGTACTAAGCGACCGGGGAAAAGGCAGCGTGATAGCTGTCAGGTACGACACGAATAGCTGAACGAAAGTAAATTACCTTCTTAAAACATCGATATGTGAAGGAAATTCTGTCAAAATGGAAGAGCTCACAATCTCATCCAGACAAAGCTTTGCGGCAGTAAACTGAAGCTGGCTAAGCGGCAGGCGGTGCATAGGTAGCAGGAATCCGTGTCAGGCGATTTAACGGAACAAGAGAACTTGCATTGTCTAAATTAGGGGAACGCACAAGCAGAGAACCTGTAAGGTAAATACCGCAAGACGATGCAGGGACGGATTCAGCCGTAGTAGTGATGACGACCTGCGAAAGCAGGTAAGAGCAAAGGGCTGAACCAGATTGGTTTCAATTTAAACAACAACTGTAAAAGGGATGATTGATTATTACGAAACAAAAACACATCCAATTACCAAAAGAATGGTGCTGGATGCTTACAAGCATGTAAGAGACAATGGGGGAAGTGCTGGCATTGACGGAATAAGCATAAGCGATTATGCCGAACATCTATCAGCTAATCTTTACAAATTATGGAATCGCATGACTTCCGGAAGCTATTTACCTGCCTTAGTAAAGGAGGTGAAGATACCAAAGAAATCGGGCGGCACCAGAAGTTTGGGAATACCAACGGTAGAAGACCGGATCGCGCAGCAGGTGGTCAAAAGTTATTTCGAACCTAAGGTTGACGGAAGTTTTCATGCGAGCAGCTTCGGCTATCGTCAAGGAAAGAGTGCGCATCATGCACTGGCTCAAACCCATAAATGGTGCAGGCACCTATCCTGGGTAATCGATCTGGACATCAAAGGCTTCTTTGACAACATCGACCACGGATTAATGATGAAAGCAGTTGAACGCTACACGCAGGAGAAATGGGTATTAATGTACGTAGAACGTTGGCTAAAGGCAGGGGTAATGAAAGATACCGGCATCGAAGACCGGGACAAAGGCACTCCGCAAGGAGGTGTAATAAGTCCTTTGTTAGCAAATATCTTTCTGCACTTCGCTTTTGACAAATGGATGGAAAAGAATTTTCCGCCCATAAAGTTCGAACGCTATTGTGATGACATCATCGTACACTGCGCAAGTATAAAACAGGCCGAATTCCTTAAACAAAGAATCTCCCAAAGACTCAATGATTGTAAGCTGGAACTTAACGAGGCCAAAACACAAATCGTGTATTGCCCGAGCGGAAGGCATCAGGAAAGGCACAGTAACAGAAGCTTTAACTTTTTGGGCTATACATTTAGACCACGCTGGATTAACAACAAGCAGGGCGGAGAATTAGTATTCACGCCATGTATGTCCAGTACAGCGAAGAAAAGCGTAATGGAAAGTGTCAGAGGCATGCAGTTTAAACGAAAGCAAATTCCTATACAAAGAATTGCTGTTTTGTTAAACCCCAAAATACGGGGATGGATAGCATATTATTGTAAATGGAATAAATGGACAACAACAGGGCTATGGTGGTGGATGAATAACCGATTGATGAGATGGGTTATGAAGACAAGACTTTTCAGCAAAAAGCGGGCATACCGCTGGCTGCAAGGTATCTGTAAAACACAACCGGGACTGTTTGCTCATTGGCAATTGTTGAAACCGTAGCATGATTGGTAAAGTTTAATCTGGAAGAGCCGTGTAAAGCGAGAGCTTTAAGCACGGTTCTGTGAGGGCTTTGGGGTGCAATTCCCCTTAGCTACTCGACACCTTAAAAAATTAAAAATTGAAGCGGCCTTAATTGAAAAATGGAATCTAATTTTTGGGGTTGATAAGATTCACTACAACTTTCACCATCATGTCTTTTTCTTCTGGCTTGCTTTCTGCGATCATAAGTGTTAAGGCCACAAGGGCATTATCGGCTATCCGTTTGGAGTCATCTTCACGATAAAGGATACGGTTCTTTTCCATAAACCAAACGAATAAATAAGCAGCGATACGTTTATTCCCGTCTGAAAATGAATGGTTTTTGACCACAAAGTATAATAGATTCGCCGCTTTGTCCTCAATGGTAGGATAAAATTCGACCCCGCCGAAAGACTGGTAAATCGTACCAATCGAACCTTTAAAGGAATCATCTTTTTCATTGCCAAATAAAGAGCTGCCACCAAACTTATCCTTCAAATCTTTGATCGCTTTCATGGCATCGTCATAAGTTGCCACAAATAATTGCTGATCTGTGGTGCCCTCGAGTGTTAGCTGCTGGTGATCGTATTTGTCCAGAATGTCTAAAGCATAGCTATAATCGGTAACTACTTTTAACAATCCTGTAGCTTCGTCAGATGTCAGTTCCTTGTTTTTAAGCACATTGCCTAATAGGTTGACTGTTTGTTTCAGGGAGTTGAACTGCTCGGTCTGCTCTTTTAATTTTTGCTCGTTTATAGCATAGCCTTTTATCAAATAGTCTTTTAAAACCTTATTGGCCCAAATGCGAAATTGAGTTCCCCGCTTGGAATTTACCCGGTAACCTAATGATATAATTGCATCCAAGTTGTAAAACTCCACATCTCTGGTGACCGTTCTTTCACCTTCAGTTTGAACTGTTGCATTTTTTGCAACAGTTGCCGCTCTGTCTAATTCTCCTTCTTCATATATGTTGCGCAAGTGCCTTGAAATAACAGATTTATCCCTTTCAAAAAGCTCTGTAAGTTGATTCAAAGTGAGCCATAGGGTATTATCCTGTAATCTTACATCTACAGTAGAGGTGCCATCAGTAGCCTGATAGATAATGATCTGATTATTTGTCATAAAATTTAAAATTAGTATTTTTTACTTAGTTATTTAATGTGTTCAGTTTAAGGTCCCATTTTGCGACCTTAAAGAAAATCATGAACTTGAAGCACTGATTTGGAACTTCAAGTTTGACGGACTTATGTAATGTGTATAACCGAAGCCTGGTTTAATAATATCGGCATCTTGACCATTAACTTTTTCTTCAACTCATTCATGTCGTCCCCAATCTTTTGGGCAACGATCTTAGCATAGATCTGTGTTGTTTTTATTGATTTGTGCCCTAACAGGGCGCTTACCGTTTCTATCGGTACACCGTTAGCCAATGTGATTGTTGTTGCGAAGGTGTGCCGGGCGGTATGGGTGGTCAATGTTTTATTAATACCACAGATCGTTACAACCTCCTTTAAATAGGCGTTATATTTCTGATTGCTCAATACGGGTAATAAGAGGACGTGGCTTTTGCGGACAGGATGATTGTTGTATTTTTCGATAATTTCCTTGGCAATAGGCAACAAAGGCACATTTTCACAGCAATAAGTTTTTCCCTGTTCTTTACAATCCATTCTTCGCCATCAAAGAAGTTAATAATATGATCTGTAGTCAGCAGGCTGGTATCTTTATAAGCAAAGCCGGTAAAGCATATAAACAAGTAAACATCCTTTATTTCTTCCAGTCGCTTGATTTCAAAACGCTTTTGGTATAACGTCATGATTTCCCGTTCGTCCAGGATATCCCTTTCGGGATCGACATAGCCACATTTAAAGCTTTGTATCGGGTTGGTGGGTATCCAGTTCCTCTCGACCCCAGTTTTGATGGCATGTTTAACGTGCTTAAGATATTTCTTCGCTGTATTGGCGTTAATATCCTCGTCCAGCATCAGGTAATCCACAAAGTCTTCGGCAAGGGCAAAGCGAATTTTATCCAACCGGATATCTTTTGCTTTGTACTGGTGCCGGATAAAACTGATCGTCTTTGCACGGATTGTGCGCCACTTTTTTAATGACGCCATCGAACGGTGTTGTTTTTCTACCTTCTTTTCAAAGCGCTCAATAACGAAGTCAATCGCATTGAGTAACGTTTTGGGCTGCTCAGTTTTACCCTGGTAAGCATTCCGAAGCATTTCGACCGTAACTTCTTCACCCTGCAATTCCAGCGAATGATAGAGTTGCCGAAGCTTGACCTTACATTGATCAATAGCATTGTTTAGTAACCGGGCTTCCTGGGTGCTTCCCAGCATTTTGCCTGCTTCCTGATCCCATAGACTTTCAGGGACTTTTTGACCTAAAGAAATTACGACCCTTTTAAGGTTAACTGTAATACGGATGTCCAGCGATAGGGCACCGTCCTTGGATTTTCTGGCACTTTTTGGCAGTACCAGGATGGAAAATTTTTCATTGACTTTCATGGAAATTGAATTTTAAGTGAACGATTTGTTTTCGTTCGCTCCCAAAACCCGATTTCATTGAATCATCGAAAATGGTTCATTACCAATTTCAGCATCAAAATGGTAGCCTCCAAGCATGCCCAATCAGCTTTAAAAAGATTGATTGAATCTGATATAGAATTTTTCAAAAAACCTTATTTGAACATTGGAAAGGCTGTTTTTGCTCCCCAAAAAGCTTCTCCGAGGCTACCACTTTTCAAAAATCAAATGGTAGCCTTTTTGGTAGCCTTTAAACTTGAAAAAGACTGATTAAATTTGATAGACAATTTTTTCAAAAAGCCTCTAAAAACGCTGGAAATGCGCTTTTAACGAAAAAAGACCTTCTTGCGAAGGTCTTTCCGTGGAGCCGGAGGGAACGTGAAAATTTACGTAACCGACTCGCTTTCAATATCATTATTTTGGTTTTTGACACTGCTCACCGTGTGCTCACCAATGGCCACTAATTGACCTTATTATGCTATTATTTATTAGTATAAATATATGACTTTTAAATATATTAACCAACTATTCGTCAGCATTTTTAGGCAACGCAAAAAATTATTCCAGGTCACGATAAGAATCTTAAATGCTTAGCTTGGTTAGAGCGGGAATCTAACTCACCTTTTAAGTCAATAAGTATAATCAGCCGAAAAAATTTACGAAATCATTTAACGATTCTTTTTAACAATTGAATGATACATACCCAAACCATATCAATTGATTCTATATGTACGGGGATAGTTGCCAGAGGGAACGCTAAAAAATAGGTTACAGACCGGACTTCATTATCTTTTTTTGTTGTTATTCCCTGTTCACCCTAATTCAACCAAGGGCCATTACTGCGCAATTGTTTCCCCGTACGTAATACCGAACTGTAGCTGGTGCACAAGTGTTCATGTTGCTGGCTTAATATCATTAGGCAGTGCGCAGTTGTAATGTTTCAGTGCCGTCGCATAGGTATAGCTTAACTACCAATTCGGTTAATAGGGCGACGATCTTACAAATGCCGGTAGCTTCGCCGCACAAAGTGTTCTATATTGCTAGTATTGTTTAGCGGTTCCACCATTTCATTTACACAAATGACCCGAATGGTTTGGGAGCTGTTTCTTCCGTCTTATTTCCTTAAATTCGGATAGGGTGAGATATTTAAACTCGGCAGCCTTAATAGTGATGTTGGTGTAAAAAACTTTAAAAGGGCACCAGAAGGTGCCCTTGGGATTGATAAATATTACTTGTTCGCAACCGACTGTACGGTTGCAGGTACGTTTTTGTACTCAGCAGCGTCGAATCAACTATATTAAACAATCTTAATAATCTTTTCTAATTTGACATAATGATTGCATGAGGAAATGCGTTCATATGTCTTTTTTCCAACCTATGAAATACTTATTTTTGGGTAAATCACCTACCTATGACCGTAACATATTTTCGACCACGTGATCGGTTCGATTTTGCGCAGGATACCCTAGACATTGGTAACCCGTTAACTTGGGACAGGTCGCAATTTTTAAAGCATTTTTTCAAAAGGGTATTTGCTATACCTGGGGATCGTATTAAAGAATTTTACCAGCGCCATTTAACTCATTATTTGGAGCATCATCCCGATGGTACGGAAGAGATATTCTTTAAATATGTCTGGTCACTTATAGAAAGACAGCTAAAAGTGTTATTGAATAAGGATATCTACGAAAAGAACCACTTACGCAATGAGCGTGAAATAGCACGACTCCAAAAATTCACAGAACTGCTAATCCCGCTTGACCTCTGGAATGTCCATAAGTCCAATGACGCGGTAATAGCGCAGCAGGATTCAGAAATATTCGCACTGAAACAAGAGGTAACCCAATTGAAAGCTGACATTAAGAAAGCAACTGCGCTTGAAACCGAAGGATATATCAATATTCCTGATGGCTACCGAAATGCCGTTTTGCACCTGCATTTGCAAATGCAGGAACTTAAAACTCCTGAAGGGAAAGAACTCATGTTTTCTCAGACGCAGAGTGTCTGGATGAAGATGATCTGCAAGTATTTCCGTGAAGGAGACAAGGAGATCAATTACGAAACCATACGCCGTTATTTTCCGAGTGATAAGCGGGACCCAGGAGATAAACACGCCGATATTCCTGCAAAATCAAAGCTTTTTACGATCAATTCTGCGAAAAAGAGGGGTTGACTTTTTCTTTTGCCAGCAAAGTAATCAGTTATTTGCCAGTATAGCAGCAAGCTGTTAATCAGTATTTTATAAGCTCTTGTAGCTTTCTCCAAACAACTCCATTTTAACCATACAGTTCTGCATGGTCAAGAAATCTATCCTGTACAGCACACATTTGTTCCAAAACAAATGCTATGCAGATAATAAATCAAGAAGCTCTTAGCCTGTGCATACGTCAGGCAGTGAGAACAGAACTACAGGAACATTTTAAAGCTGGCGACAGTCAACTGCCTAACTCGGAAAAACTTTTATCCAAGCAGGAACTCGCCGCCGAACTCGGCGTGTCTCTCGTTACGCTTACTGACTGGATGAAAAAAGGCTTACCCTATTTGCGCCTGCATAAAAGGGTGTACTTCAGAAAAAGTGAAGTACTTAATGCCATGCAAAAAACCATTAACGATTAAAACAAGGAGGAACAGATGAATGTGGAACTAATCACTAAAGGAGATTTACTGGAATTTAAAAGCGATCTGCTTAACGAGATCAAACGGATCATACGGCCGGGACAAGCCAGTACCAAGAAATGGCTGAAGAGCGTGGAGGTTAGAAAACTGTTAGGAATATCGCCCGGCACACTTCAGAATTTACGGATCAATGGGACACTTCGTTTTACCAAGGTAGGCAGTATTATGTACTACAAACTGGAAGACATTAATACGATTCTGGAGGGGGAAGGCAAATGAAGTTGCAAAAGGAAATTGTTAAAGGGCTGGCCACCTATACCATCTTGCTTATACGGATGGAAAAGGATAACAGGTTGTTGCCAACCCATCTTAGCTTGTTTACCGGCTTGTTCGTTTGCTGGCAGCGCAATGGTTTCATTAGCCCGTTCAATGTGACCCGTAAAACGCTCATGGCGTTTTCCAAGGTCGCGTCTATTGCCACTTACCACAAAAGCATCAGGGAATTGGATGAGTATGGTTATATCCGCTATCAGCCATCCTATCATCCGAAGCAGGGCAGCCTGGTTTATTGGTCGGAGGCATAAGCAGCGACGAAAAAGAAGGGTGTCTAAATTCCCGCAAAACTTCGTTTTGCAACATTGGAATAGCATACCGCAAGCGGTATGCAGCACATATACAGATAGCTGGATACAGGGTGGAGAAATCTACTACCCGAAGGGAGCGAGTTAATGTTTTTGCTTCACAAAAACCCGGATACACCCCGCTGGGGTGATCCGGTAACTCGCTCCCGTTGGTCGGTTTGGCAAGAGATTTTATAGAATTAGTTTTATGACAGAATTAACTGAAAAAGATAAAATACTAAAAAAGCGATTGCCCGGCAGACCGAAGAAGACGGTGAGCAGGAGCGATTTCCTGATGGTACGGCTAACGCCGACAGAACGTGTTCTGATCGAAGGGCGGGCAAAGAAAGCCGGCTTGAGATCCAGTGAATGGTTTCGCAGGGCTGCTAAAAGTGCAAAAGTTTTCCCGCGTTTCACTGCCGAGGAAACGGGTTGGTTCAGGATGTTGGCGGGGCTTGCCAATAACCTTAATCAACTGACACATCTTGCCCATGTGGCCGGGCTTTTTTCCTTGGCCCTGAAATGCCAGGCTTTGCTTAAACAGATAGAAGAATTATTAACTAAGATCAGCGGCCATGATAGGTAAACCGATAACCGGTCGAAGCTTTGGCGGTTGTGTCCGCTATGTAGTGAATAAGCAGGATGCAAAGATCATAGCTGCCGAAGGGGTGCGGATACAGAACGCTCGGACGGTCACCAATGATTTTAACCTGCAACGGAAGATGCTGCCAGAATTAGGAAAAGCCGTGGGACACCTGGTTTTAAGCTGGAGTAGGGAAGATCTGTCTAAGTTGAGTGATAACATTATGGTGGAGCGGGCAAAAGAATACATGGATAAAGTTGGTATCCGTAATACCCAGTTTGTTGTCGTTCGTCACCATGACAGAGAACATCCACATTTACATGTGATCTATAACAGGGTAGATAATAACGGGAACACCATCACCGATAAAAACAACTTTGCGAAGAATGTCAAAGCCTGCAAAGAGATCACACTAAAATACGGCTATCATATAGGCGAAGGCAAAGAACAGGTGAACAGGCAGGCTTTAAAAGGCAAAGAGAAAACCCGTTACGAACTTTTTGATGCCATTAAAGCAGCGCTTAAGCAATCAGGAGACTGGAAACAGCTGGAAGCGAATTTGCAAAAACAGGGTATTGGTATCGCTTATAAATATCGTAGCGGTAGTAATGAGGTGCAGGGCATCTCTTTTGAAAAAGGCGATATCAAAATGAAAGGTTCTGCTATTGACCGGAGTTTGAGTTATGCGAGGATTGATATGCAGCTAAACCGAAATCTGCAGGCGCAGCAGGAACATGTAGTAAGAAAAGTAGATTCACCTTCATTAGCCGATCAGTTAAGGGAGGCGATCAAGCAGCGTGTCCAGGCTGATCAGGTACACGTTCCGGGTAGCGGTAAAGGTATCCTGGAAACTTTGTTGGAACCGCAGTTTATTGCCGGCCCGCCCGACCCGATGGGGGGGGCGGATATAGCCAAAAGGAAACGAAAGAAACATGAAGCGGAGCATTCGCAGTCACAAGGGTTAAGCAGGTAGCAGTTTCAAAAAAGATTATTTAACTATTAAAACTTAGGTTTTATGCAACAGGAAGAACTGGAAGAAAAAGTAACGATGTTGGAGGAACTGATACATGGGTTCATTCAACGGATGAAAATTTTAGAAACCGAAGTGCCGGACTTTCTAAATAGTTTTTTACAACAATACAAGGAGACATTAGAGCAGATAGCCAGCAGGATCGAAACTGCAAATAAACGCTATGATGAAAAAAAAATCCAACAACAGATGGATGAATTAAAAGATGTGGTTTCACGGGTACCTAAAGTCATCGGTGTCAAAAATCATCATCATTTCGGGGCGTGGTCAAAAAGCCTGATTATCGTAGTGCTTGTAGCTTTTGTTGTTACAGCAGGATCATTTGGTACGGCTTTATATTTAAATCATCAAAATGACCGGCTAAACGAGGAAGCTTATAATTTCTGGCTGGTCAGGGCAATGTATCCTAAAACGGCGGAAAGCATTATTACAGGGTTAAAGGATGATCCGAATGCTTTTATCGCTAAGGCAGAAAAGGCGATGGAAAAACAACAGGCAATTGCTGCCGCCAAAGCTCTTGCCGATCAGGCAGACAAGGATCAGAAAACGGCGAGGGATAACCTGAAGAAAGTAAGGTCAGCTAAGTGAATATTTTTGGCGTGTCTTCTTTTTTGATAGGAGGGGATGACCATGCGGCTGCGGCAGGCGGCTGCATTACACCACGCGCTTCGCTCCGGGTTCCATTACGCCGCCAGCCTCGCTGCCTTACGTGCAGGAGTGTATTCGTTACTCATACATACCTGCCTTTCCTGCTAGCAGATCCGATTGTTGCCGATCAGGGTTTAATTTCGACACTGAATTTTAAATTATTTGTCCCGCTTGCCGGTGCGGTCGCGTAATATATGTATACTGAACTGGTATCTATATCTGCATATGAATATCCAGCGGAAGCCGCATTTCTGGGCGTTATTAATACGGTACTATTTGTTGTGATGCCGCTTAGAACATGTGGGATGGTGATTACCGTAGTTGTACCATTGCCACTGGCTGTGTAAGTTGCCGCCTTGGCTGTTGTTGATAATAAAGCATATTTGGCATCTGTTTCTGATATGGTATAGCTGTTTCCAAATGCCGTAAAAACTGCAGTAGGGAAATATGTCCAGACAACGGTTCCATCTGTAAAGGTAGTAGTTCCTGATGGGGCGGTCGTCCCGCTTGTACCGGCTGTAGTTACTTTATAAATATTGCCGTTTGATAAAACAAGATTACCCAAGCTGTAAGCATGGTTGGCAAGCCAAGTATTAGTAGTTAAATATCCTTCGGTAGTGCAAACCCAACCAATGATTTTAGTTGCCGCGTTTACCTGGGTGTTGTAAATTTTTTCACCAACGGTCCAATAGCCGGTGGTTGGTACCACATTTCTTTTCCTGTCTGCGATATTAATGCTTTTTAATACCCAGTTGCCACCCGCAAGATCATTTCTGGAAAATACAGCTACATCATTTTGCCTCAAGATAAGCGTCCGTACACCCGAAGCATTAAAATCATATACCGGCAAAACAATGTTACCGGTACCATCGTCATAAATCCTTGTGTATGAATCAACAGCGCCATTATCCCATGCCCTGACTATCAGATCATCGGCTGTTCCAAGTTGTGATGTAATATTTTTTAGATCAGCGTTGGTGCTGTTCAGTAAGATATGTCGGGCCATGCCCGAATTCAACACTCCGGAACTAATGCCGCTTTGTTTGGTTATTCCAGAGGTGGTTATCGCTGCTGTCGCAGGTGTCAAATTGTTGTCTGCGAGTGTCAGAAATCCGTTGTCAGCAATAAAATTGCTTCCATTTAAAGTACAGCCGCTAACGATGACATTGGAAGCCTTACTCGATTTTACTGCCCAGCTCGAGCTGCCAGTACTGGAATACATTTCCGTTCCACCATTTATCACAATGTTAGATGTAGCGTCGGCCCAGACAGCCTGGTTAATCTTTTCAAAATGCTGATTGTTTAAAACGGCTTTGGCATAATAAAATTTAAATCCCAGGTTGGTGCTTTGCACTGTGCAACCGATAAACTGAACATCATAAACCATATCTGTGCCATTTACTCCGGGCGATGAAATTAGCTCCACAGAGATGGAGTTTGCAACCGAACTACCTGCGCCATCAAACTCGCATTGCAGGAATTGACATTGGCCGAATTGGCCGATCGCATAGATTGCCCTTGAAGTGCTGCTTGCAGATGCGAACCCGCGGCAGTTCTTAAATGTTAAAAATTGATTGGCAATGTCATTACCTGCATAAGGATCCGAATCATCTATGGCCTCAAAATGCCATTGATGTCCGGAAAATCCCCTGATTTCAACATCTTCAAAGTTGGAGTACCATAATCCTCCGGTATGATTATCGGGATCGTAATCGCCTGTAGCAAAAATATACATACCATGTTGGCTGGTATTTGCGACGTTACCAATAAGATATATACCTTTTATCGTTATATATTGCACGGGGCTACTGCCCAGGTAGAGTAGTCCTGGGGACGACGAGTTCAATGCTATTACAGGGGTTTTCCCATTTTCACCATAGATACTAACTCCCGCCAATAATGCTAATTTGGTAATCGCATAGGCACTTTTAGGCTGGGGCAAAAATAGTGTACCTCCTCTGGCTTTATTAATAGAGTTCACAGCGTTTTGAAATGCATCCGTATCATCAGTGCCGGATGTTAGAGCTCCTGTTGCAGAATTTACGACGGCATCTCCTTTTGCACCGAACCACCTTACATCATAAAAACCTGAAAAGATCCGTCTTAATATGGCATTTGATGCTGTTTTAATGATGGTACCAGTATTGTCATTTGTGCCAGACGGAGCCGTGCTGTCATAATACCAGAATCCGCCGCCATAATCTGTTGTTTCATAAACAACATCTGACGAAACGGTTGTTAAAAGTCTAAGATTTGCTACGGTGGTTACTATTGGATCTGCCATGGTTAGGTTTTTTATTTTTTATAAATACTCAAGGCAATTTACCAAATAAGCTAACATTTTGCATTAACAGATTGTTAATTTATGTTAGACTGCTAAATAGCTGATTTTGCACTGCAAAGTAAAAACAGTGGTCGCTTGCAAAGTCGCTGCGATTAAAATTATTTTTTATCCTATTTATATCTGTTAGGCTTCATCGCGTATAATCGTCCTGATTATCAGTCGTTATCAGTCACGGCACCGCAGTCACAAAGATAGCTACGCAGGAAAACCGTCAAGGGTATATAAATCCCGATAATAGGATCGGTACCCTTGACATTTTTCCTGCTAACAGCTCCGGTTGTTTAAGCGGTAATATGACTCGGTATGTTTGTGATCATTCAGCCAATCGGCTAAATTGAATAGAAAATTTAGTTCAGGAAATATTTGTTATAAACGCTAATAACAGCTTTTTTGAGATCAATTGGTAAGTCTCTATGAGTTTTCCAAATGAGCTCGCCCGTAGTGACATCACCGGAAGCGGAGTCAATAACGTCAAATAGGTCAAAAATGACTTCGATTTCGTGAAGCTCAAAGTAGGGCTGAAACTTTTGAGCTATAGCGGCAAGTTTGTTATCGTTGATGAATGCAAAAAGCCTATCCTGGTAATTGCTTTCAGCAACCGAATATTCCGCTAAGCCTGAAACGTAGGGTTATCAGAATTCCACCAACTGACTTTTTTCTATGTCGATAAAATAACGACTAGTTAATTGGTTGATTATCAATATTGGTCGCGCAAATATAAAAACTTCGACTACAAGGCGGCGCAAATTGCGACCCCTTGTAGTTGAAGTTTTGGGAATTAATTACCCGTTCAACTTGAAACCGATTGGCTCACGCGGCTCATTCCTCTGCTGTATCAATTGCTTCAATGCCTGAAAAATGGATTGAATATCATCGTCATGATGAATGACCAGCTTTTCTAGCTGTTCGAATTTAAGTAGGAGGTCCTTATGAGAAATAAGCATCTCCCTGAATTTAACAAATACCTCAATGATCTTGATACTCATAGTAATAGCCTGCTTGCTATTTAGCACGCTTGAAAGCATGAGTATACCGTGCTCTGTGAAGACGTATG
The DNA here is from genome assembly GCA_030445275.1 of Mucilaginibacter sp. Classification (GTDB taxonomy): domain Bacteria; phylum Bacteroidota; class Bacteroidia; order Sphingobacteriales; family Sphingobacteriaceae; genus Mucilaginibacter. The sequence goes on along the minus strand of JAUCSE010000006.1, from coordinate 643 downwards.
GAGCATATCTCCGGCCTCCTCTCTTTGAGGTCGCAATTTGCGACCTCAAAACATCAAACTCTTCGTTGGTCAGGCGAAACATAAATTCTGGGGGAAACCTAAGGGCATTTCTATTGACTTGTTCAATTAACCGTTTAGTTTCTACTCCATACATCTCAGCCAAATCTTTGTCCAACATAATTTTATGCCCCCTTATCAGATATATTTTTTCAGCGATTTCTTGATCGCCAGCGTTCAACTCTTTCATAAAATAGTTATCTATCGATTTTAGTACAATAATTGCCGTTAAATATTTAGTGAGATTGTAGTTTTTTTCTGAGCACACCCATATCTTCACCAACTTTCAAATCCAAGATCCTCGCATAGTGTTGTGTAGTTTTTATATTTGTGTGGCCGAGCATTTTAGAAACACTTTCAATTGGCACACCATTCAGTAAGGTGACTGTGGTTGCGAAAGTGTGCCTGGCAATATGAAAAGTCAGATCTTTATTTACATTACACAAATCTGCAATCTCTTTTAGTAGGCTAGGCCAACAGCGCTTTGCCACCTTGCGGTGGTAAGTCTCTGCTAACCCGCCCCCGAACCGTACGTACATGTCTCCATGTATACGGCTCTCCATTGTCAACATAACTTTACTTGTCA
>JAUCSE010000116.1 GCA_030445275.1 Mucilaginibacter sp. | reverse complement strand
AAGAAAAAGTCTTCTCATAACGGCCAATCAGCCATTCTCGGGCTGGAACGACGTGTTTCCTGACCCTGGCATGACCGTCGCCGCCATCGACCGCCTCGTTCACCACTCGACGATCTTCGAACTGAATGTCGAAAGCTATCGGCGGCGCAGCGCCAACGACAAGCAGAAAGAGCGGCGGCGCCAATTACCCACCGACGAACAAAATTGAGCGACAACTATAGCCAACTGACAGCGACAATTACCCCCGTCGACCGGACATCATAGTTGTCGCGCAGGCGGTCATCTTAGTTGACGCTATCCACCTTCGACCCGCTTGCGTCATTCTTCCAGTCGGGCGGCACGAGGCCCAGCTGCCGCGCGGTGGCTGCAGGCAGACGCAGCAGTACCGTGCCCGCGGCGTGGCCCCACGGGCTGCCGATCATCGTCACATCGGCCTGTATGCCCTCGACCTCCAGATAAACGACGTCCGCCGGCTCGAACAGTTCGGTATAAACCTGCCAGCCGGGCAGATCACCTTCCTTCTCTTGGAACCGGATCGTGCCTTTGGTGCCCATGATTTGCCTGTGATCGCGTGATAAAGCAGTCAGTTTAGCGGACCAGAGGTGGACCAGTCCGACCCGTTTCATGCTGTCGTGCCTGGCATTCCAGTCGCCGCCTTACACCTCAATCACCAGTGCCGGATCAAATGCCGGGTTCTCCCATTTCAGGTCAGCGGGCGCACCTGCCATATTGAGATTTTTCGCATAACCGCGGGGATTGGCGATCACACGCGCAGCACCCACCGGGTAATCGAAGGAGTCGTGGACGTGGCCGTGAATCCAGATATCGGCTAGATCGAGGACGTGACGCAGATCGCTCACGAACCCGGCATTCACCGGATCATCGCGGTAACGCGGGTGCACCGACCCCGGCGCCACACCGTGGTGGGTGACCACTACCGTGCGACCATCGAACGGCGTCACGAGCTGTTCCTCGAGCCAGGTGAAGGATTTTTCGTGCTCGGCGAGCGCGTGCTCCGGCATGAACCATTCGCCTTCTTCCGCCTTGATCACGGTGTGATCGTGCATGAAGCGACGCGCCATCTGCATGCTGCGCTCGCGCATGCCGTAGAGTTCATAGTCGGTCCACAGACAACACCCGAGAAAACGCACGTCGCCGACGATCAGTTCATCGCGCTCGAGATAGTGAACCTGCGTGCTGGCAGCCCGTGCCCGGATATCCCGAGTCAGCTCCCCGTACACGGATCCGTAGGCCTCGTGGTTACCGTGCACATAAATCACCGGCACTGGCCAATCGGCGAACACATCGACCGCGCCGGTCCCTGCGGCAATGTCGCCGGCCAGCACCAGCACGTCGGCATCTGTCACGTCGAGCGCGTGGTAGTCAACAAAGCGTCGCCGCAGCGACTCAAGATGAAGGTCTGAAGCGATCTGGATGCGCATGCTGCTCTTGATGGCTTTGCCGGCGGATGGCGCGGCAGATGTGGTTTAACGCGATTGCACAGCTGCAGTGGCAAAGGCGGCCTACTGTTCCAGCTACTGGTTCATCTGCGGGGAAACAACGCACTCATCCAGGGTTAGCTCGCGGACCAGTTCTGTCGGCGCCTTGGGGCTACGCCGTGCGCCCGAACAGGGCTTCAGCGTGCCTGCGGTCGTTTCGTACCAGTAGGTCGGCACAACGCCTGCCCGCTCCCCCCAGATGCCCACGACCTGGCAGAGATCGACCTTTGCGGTATCCAGCGCGCGCTCCAGCACGTAGACCGCGAAGGCGTCAGGTTCCAGTTCCGAAGTCGCTTCAAGAAGCGCCTCGGGGCCACCGACGATCCATCCGCCCGGCAGTTGGTCGCGATCACGCATGCTCGGTGATGCGACGATCAGGAAGTTCAACGCCTCGTCCGTCCATCCCACACAACGCCACGCCTGATAAGGTCCGGCGAGCGCGCGCCGCACCGGGTGGGACTCGGCCCAGCTTGGGTCTGTCACTAACATGCATTTTCCTTAAGGTAATTCCAATCTCGCGGCCAAGTGCCTTCTTCTCTGCCCATCGCCTCTGCAGGCGTGACGCGGACGGCGTGACCGGGCTACTGCCCCAGCAAAACGCACGGCCAATAACAACACACGCTTGGCGTGTGGGGGCGAGCGGTTGTGCTGATTTTTCAGGCGGTCGTCGAGGTTCACACACGGCCGATACAAAAACGGCCGAAGACCCAGGCCAGGCGTGCACTGTCGCACCGCAACCGGCACCGAATTCCCAGTGTACTGGGAAGACAAATTATACCGATAAAACCACAGTGCTCCCATTTCACTGGGAGCGGAATGTGGAAGCGGTCGAAGCCTTCGGAGCTGTATTGCGTGAGCGCCGCCTGCAGGCGGGCCTGACGCAGGAGCAGCTCGCCTTCGAGGCCGACATCCGCCGCAACTACGTCAGCATGCTGGAGCTGGGTCAGCACCAGCCGACCTTGAGTATGCTGTTCACCCTCGCCACGGCACTCGGCTGCGCGCCGAGCGATCTGCTGCTCGAGCTCGAGCAGCGGCTAGCGGCCGCCCGGCGGGTGCGTAAGATGAAAAAGCTCAAGCCGTCAACGCCACGGGCGGTGTCGACCAAGCGCAGCGCAAAGTAAAACCCGCGATCGTCATATCCCAGCTTGGATGCCGGCGCACTTCGCACGCCAACGGCTGTGCTCGCCTCCCGACCAGTCGTGCCATTACCGCCGCCGCGCTCGGCACATACCCGCGTCCAATTTGTCCGCACGCGCCGCCGTGATGCGCCCGAGCACCGGATGGCCGCCCGCGACAGGACGCGATGCCGCCAGCAGCACAGACCGTTGGCCTCCCGTCGCTAAAGATTGAGTGGGCTGCGGGGTTGGTATCCCCACTGGTTTGCACACGCCGCTCGACCCACCTAGCCCCGCTACCTGACGCCCTGACGGGGCCGCCCAACGCCCGCATACACGGGAGAGGGAAAGGCCGGGCAGCCCTCCCATGGCCTCGCTGGGCCCGTAGCGGGGCCACCGTGGTTTGCCGCGATAACGAGGTTTATCACCGCA
>JAUCSE010000069.1 GCA_030445275.1 Mucilaginibacter sp. | reverse complement strand
ATAGGGTACGCTAATTTTCTCAAACCCCAATTATCCTCCTGGACAATTTCGGCTCCGCCATCAGTTAAAACTTTGCTGTATTTGGCAATTGCCTCTTTAGCAGTTTCATCTGATAACAACGGGGTTAGAACGATCACGATTTCGTACTGTTGCATTATTATTTGATTTTTAATTAATTACCCGCTATTACGGGGCTGCAAATGTAGCGATAATATTTAAAAAAGCAATGCATAATCTACAATATATTCATATCTCGCCACTCTCAAGTATTCTTCTGAAAATTAACTGTTTAAGATACCGTTTATATACTCTTTAAAACTTAGGTAATAATTGATGATTACCCTGTTATTCTCTTTTTGTTCATTTTGGTATGATACTCATAAGGATAAATAAATATCACTAATATTATATCCAATTCCATTGGATATATAATGTATTTTACTCTTAATGAATTAAATATTGCCTTATGTAAATTTCAATTGGATATTAAATATTTATTAGTATCAAAATAAAATTTACATGAAGAAATTTATAGTTTTTGTAGCGTTCTTAAATTTTTATTCCATTGTAAAAGCCCAGGAAAAAGATATTCATGCTAGTTTAGAAGCGCAGGGTGTAGCAACTACAACTGATGTTGTTCCTTTTTGGTTTCGGTCAAATCAATTTGGTAGTATACCGCTCTCTGGTGGTTCAGGTAGTTTTATAGGTAAATTACGGAAAGACTATGATCCTCAAAAAACAATAGACTGGGCTGCTTCGTTTGAAGGGCGTACAAATGTGGGTAAACAAACACAGTTTAATTTAATAGAAGGATTTATAAAAGCTCATGCCGGGATTTTTGAGTTAAAGGCAGGGCGCTCCAAAGATATAGTTGGTTTAACTGATTCAACTTTGTCTTCAGGCTCATTTCCAATCTCCGGGAATGCCTTAGGAATACCTAAAATAGGGATAAGTATACCCGATTACTATAGCATCCCAATTTTCGGGAAGTTGTTTGCCGTTAAAGGTTCGCTTGCTGTTGGGCATGTGGGCAATATTCATTTTATAAGCGCGAAGGCAATCAATCTTACTACCGCCCAATATCTTGAAAATATGCTTTATACCCGCATTGGTAAACCTCAGTGGCGATTTAAATTTTATGCCGGCTATAATCATGAGGTTATATGGGCTGATCAAAAGGATGTTTTTGGCCCCGCGTATAATTTATCTGGCTTGGGGACCTTTTGGCATGTGCTTACCGGTAAGGTATATAATTCATCAAAAGTTGGCAACCATTTAGGTTCCTTAGATCTTGGTGCTGAGTATAGGTTTGATGCACTAACACTGTTTTTATACCGGCAAAATGTTTATGACATAGGGGCTTTAAGTTCGCTCGCTAACTTGGCCGACGGGTTAAATGGTATACGGCTTACCAACAACAGGCCTAAAGGGGACTTTTATTGGAAAAAAATATTGTTTGAGGTTTTATATACAGCTAACCAGGCCGGATATGTAAATTCAAAGAAAACAAAATCAGGTGCAGAAGATTATTACAATAATTACGAATATGTAGAAGGCTGGTCATATAAAAACATAGGCTTGGGTTCGCCGTTTATAACACCTGCAATTTATGCAAGAAGTAATTTACCAACATCACCTTTCCAGTTTTTTATTAATAACAGGGTGCTTGCTTTGCATACAGCTGCAGAGTTTTCTGTATTTAAGTGGTTGTATACTGCCAAACTATCATATTCAGTAAACCATGGCACTTTTGCAAATGGTTCAGAACCTTACCGCGCAGTATACGGTATTCAGTATCCCAGTGGTAATGGTGTATTTAAAAAAGTAAACCAGTTTTCAGCTTATTTTGAAGGTATCAGACCATTAAGAAAAGGTTACAGCATTGGTTGCGATATAGGCTATGATCATGGCGACCTATTATATAACTCATTTGGCGCTATTTTAAAAGTTTCCAAATCATTTTTATAATAATTTACCCGTTATAACCCAGCACTAAACTTTTTAAACTTAACATCGGGTTTGTGGGTAATGTAGTTTCTTGTTACCTTAGTAGCTGTGGATAATTTTATTGTTTCGGCTCGTAAATACCGCCCGGCTACTTTTGAAACGGTTGTTGGTCAGCAACATATAACCAATACGCTCAAGAACGCTATTAAAAATAATCAGCTGGCTCAGGCATTTTTATTCTGTGGTCCGCGTGGTGTGGGCAAAACTACTTGTGCCCGTATACTGGCAAAAACCATTAACTGCACCAATTTACAGCCCAATGGCGAAGCTTGCGGCGAATGCGCCTCTTGTAAAGCTTTTGAAAACGGTAACTCCTTTAACGTACATGAACTTGATGCGGCATCAAATAACTCGGTTGATGACATCAGGAGCCTGATAGAGCAGGTACGCATACCACCACAGGCCGCGCGTTATAAAGTTTATATTATTGATGAGGTGCACATGCTGTCGCAGGCGGCTTTTAATGCATTTTTAAAAACGCTGGAAGAACCACCTCATTACGCCATATTTATACTGGCCACTACCGAGAAACATAAAATACTGCCTACCATATTATCACGCTGTCAGATATTTGATTTTAACCGGATCAGGGTTGATGACATGGCTGCCCATCTGGCTTCGATAGCCGGGAAAGAAAACATCAGTTATGAACCCGATGGTTTGCATATCATAGCGCAGAAAGCTGATGGTGGTTTAAGGGATGCCTTATCCATGTTTGATCAGATTGTTAGCTTTTCGGGTGGTAAGGTTACTTACCGTTCAGTGATTGATAACCTGAACATACTTGATTACGATTACTATTTTAATATAACCGATAGTTTACTGCAGGAAAACACAGCCAAAGTGTTGTTGTTTTTTGATGAGATATTAGCCCGTGGTTTTGATGGCGCTCATTTTATTGCTGGTTTAAGCGAGCACTTTCGTAACCTGCTGGTAAGTAAAGATCAATCTACCTTGAAATTGCTGGAAGTAAGCGAGGGTATTAAAAATAAATACCTGCAGCAATCGCAAATTGGGTCGGTATCCTTTTTACTGTCGGCCATGAATATTGCCAATCAGTGCGATATCAGTTATAAGCTGAGTAAAAATCAACGTTTGCAGGTGGAACTGGCATTGCTCAAAATGTGCCATCTGCCTTCGGCATTTAATATAGCAACTTCACCGCTTGCTGCAACACCCACCACAGACGGGTCATTAAAAAAAAAACCTGATACCCCAGCAATAACGGCCCCAGTGCCCGAAAATAGGATCAATAATGAGGCATCCGTGTTAAGCGATACGCCTTTAACCTATAATACCACTAATCCCCAGGTACCGGCAAATGTGCCGGCTACGGCACCTGCAAAAGAAACACCACCTGCCGAAAAGCCAAAAATATTTATTCCGAGCCCAAGCCTGGGTTCGTTATCCATAAAAATACCATCGCTTACAGATACCGGTAAAACAGAGGAGGAAATATTAGAGGAAGAAGACCCATATTTAAAAGGTGATGATCGTGATGATTTTACGATGGATAGCTTTTTAAAGCACTGGAGTGATTTTGCCGCCAGGGTAAAAACCGAAGGCAAAAAGAATTTGTTTACTATTTTTATTGCCAATGCACCCACCATGTTAAAACCGTATGAGTTTGAGATAGTGGTAGGGAATAAAGTACAGGAAAATTTATTCAGGGATGAAAGACCGCACCTGCATAATTACCTGCGCAGTAATTTAAAAAACTATTCGATAGAGGTAAACGCGCGTGTTGATGAGCAGGAAGTGGTTAGAAAGCCATACACCGCGATAGAGAAATTTCAACATATGGCAGCACGCAATCCCCAGCTTAATGATCTGCGTAACCGCTTTAACCTTGATTTTGATTAGCCTTTAGTTTTGAGCTTTCAGTTGTGAGTCATGAGTTAAGTTATGGTGTTCAAAAGAAACTCAAAACTCTTTACTCAAAACTGAAAAACTACTTTAAAAACTCAGTATCATTTTTGGGATAACCTTCTTCATCTAAATCGTCGCGATCATCTTCAGAAGTGTGTGCTAATGCAGAATCGGTGGGGTCAACTTCTACAATATCGCCATCGTCAATGTGCATGCCAAGGTCGTCAACATCGGTTTCGAGCGATCTTTTTTCGGTATATTCATCAGCCGTATCGTAAGGATTTGCCTCATCATAGGTTGAGTTCATATCATCGCCATTTTTTACTGATGTTTTATATGGGTCGGGGTGATCATAATCCGGGTCATCGCTTTTTACATCATATTCAAAGCTGTTATCATCAGGATTGTAATTCAGGTCCTCCTTGTCGATAGTTTCACCTAACTCATCCTTTAATGTTCTGTCCCGGTCATTGGTATTATCTGATAATGCATCCTCATCATCAAATTCGGGGTTTATATTTTGGTTGTTCATAGGTTTTTTATTTACATAAATATACCGAAAAACCTTGCCAAAAAATAAAAATCAACCAATTAAAAATTGATTGCCCGGGTGGTTAATAATGTATCTGCTTGCGGTATGATGTTACCTCACCGATAGCAAATTTTACACCTATGGTAAATTGCGAAAAAATGTCTTTATGGGCTCCTGTACTATATCCATCCAGGTTGTCGTCCATTAAAAAATTGTATTGATAGCCCAGATCAATTTTAAAGCTTGGCTCATTGTATTGGTTGAAAACTTTAAATTCATAGCCTATTCTTACTGGTATAAATGGTATTTGACTGTTATTATCGCCCGGTATCATGTACCCTTCGGGTACCCTTTTGTCTGGTGTTTTTTCAACAATATGATTTACAATATACCCGATGCCTGATGAAACGTAAAGGTTTTTAAAAGCGTTGGCTACACTGTTTTGCGAGTAATCAATAAGTTCGCCAGCCTGCAACTGCACCTTTAACGCAAAAGCTGTAAAGTGATTTTCAAACATGCGGCCCGATTCAGAATCAACGTTTCCGGCTTTAAGCCTGCCAAACTGGCCTTCAAAAACATAGTTTAAAAATGGAGTATGATTGTAAGTGAAATTAAAATGAACTGATGGAGTAGTTTTTAAGGAGTTTGGTACATCGGTACTTACAGGCCTGTTGATGCCAATAGCGCCGCCAATATCATATCTGGCATAATCATATCCTATTTGGGCCTTAACTAAAAATGTGCCCGTACTTAATACAACTATAAGGATTGTTTTTAATATCAGTTTTATCATAATCAGGCGTTAAGGCACTTATATTAAGCAACCTGTTTTGAGTAACAACATTTTTTTATAAAAATAGCATCAAAACTGGCAAATGCAATAAACTTGCCATAATAAATGGTCAGGTTATAGCAATCAATAAATTTCATGTATTATTAATGAAATTGCTAAAGTCTATTTAATATATTTGAAACCGTTAAAATAAAAAAAAACAACATCAGGTATGTCAAAAATTAAAGTAGAAAATCCGGTAGTTGAACTGGATGGAGATGAAATGACCCGAATTATCTGGAAATTTATCAAAGACAGATTAATAATTCCTTATCTTGATCTTGATATCAAATATTACGATCTGGGTATCGAGTATCGTGATGAAACTAATGATCAGGTGACAGTTGATGCCGCAAATGCTATTTTAAAATATGGTGTAGGTATTAAATGTGCAACTATTACACCTGATGAGCAACGCGTTGAAGAATTTGGTCTGAAACAAATGTGGCGTTCGCCAAACGGAACGATTCGTAACATTTTGGATGGTACTGTTTTTCGTGAACCCATTGTAATGGCTAATGTACCACGTTTGGTACCTAACTGGACAGCTCCGATATGTATTGGCCGTCATGCCTTTGGCGATCAGTACCGTGCTACCGATTTTGTAACTAAAGGAAAGGGAAAGCTTACCATTACTTTTACTCCTGAGGATGGCAGTACAGAGCAATCATTTGAAGTGTATAATTTTAAAGGCGATGGTGTTGCCCTTGCCATGTATAATACCGACGAATCAATAAAGGGATTTGCGCATGCATGTTTTAACCAGGCTCTGATGAAAGGCTGGCCTTTATATCTGTCGACAAAAAACACCATCCTTAAAAAATATGATGGTCGTTTTAAAGATATTTTTGAATCGATATATCAACAGGATTACAAACAAAAATTTGCTGAGGCCGGAATTACCTATGAGCACCGTTTAATTGACGACATGGTTGCATCTGCATTAAAATGGAACGGTAACTTTGTATGGGCTTGTAAAAACTATGATGGCGACGTGCAATCAGATACAGTAGCGCAAGGTTTTGGATCATTAGGTTTAATGACCTCAACACTGGTTACGCCCGATGGTACCGTTATGGAAGCCGAAGCAGCACATGGTACGGTTACACGTCACTACCGCGAACACCAGGCTGGCAAACCTACCTCGACAAACCCAATTGCATCAATTTTTGCATGGACAAGAGGATTAGAGTTCCGCGGTTTGTTGGATAATAACCAGGAACTGGTAAGCTTTTGCAAAACTTTAGAGCAGGTTTGTATTGAAACTGTTGAAAGCGGTAAAATGACCAAGGATCTGGCTATCACTATTAAACCTAAGGTTGAACACGGGACAGATTACTTATATACCGAAGAGTTTTTAGCCGCTATTGACGAAAACCTGAAAGCTAAATTAGGTAAATAATTATCCTATATAATTTACAAAGCCCGTCTTAACCAAGGCGGGCTTTTTTGTTAATATCAGGTTTTTGCAAAAAAAGCTGAATCGGTTTATCATTTATTATTTAACTGCTAACTTAGCGACATAAAAATTACATCATGTCAGCATTATATCCGTTAAAATTCAAAACCATTTATAAAGATAAGATATGGGGTGGTCACAAGATCGAAACCTATTTGCATAAAGATTTTGGCGCTTTAGCAAACTGTGGCGAAACCTGGGAAATATCAGGCGTAAAATCTGATGTATCGGTAGTGGCCAACGGTGAACTGGCCGGCGAATCATTAGCTGACCTGCTGGAGAAATACCAGGATGAGCTGGTGGGTAAAAAAGTTTATGCTCATTTTGGTAATATATTCCCTTTATTAGTGAAATTTATTGATGCCAATGATGATCTGTCGATACAGGTACACCCTAATGACGAATTGGCTAAAAAACGCCATAACTCATTTGGTAAAACAGAGATGTGGTATGTTATTGAGGCCGACCCCGGGTCATCATTAATTGCTGGCTTTAACCAGGAACTTACTGAGCAGGTATATGTAGAAAAATTAAACAGCGGCCACATCATGGATGTTTTAAACCGCGAAGATGTGGCAGCAGGTGATGTTTTCTTTTTACCTGCAGGTCGTGTGCATACTATTGGTAAAGGATTGCTAATAGCCGAAATTCAGCAAACATCTGATATCACCTACCGCATATATGATTTTGACAGGGTTGATGATAAAGGTAACAAGCGTGAGCTGCATACACAAGAGGCGCTGGCCGCAATTGATTACAAACATTACCCCGAATATAAAACCAGTTACCAACCTAAAAAGGATGAAACGGTAAAACTGGTTACCTGTCCATACTTTACTACCAATCTGCTTGATTTTACCCACAGCACATCAAAAGATTATTCGGCATTTGATTCATTTGTGATACACGTATGTGTTGAGGGGGCCTATTCGGTAAAATACAACGGCGAGGTTTATACAGTTAAAATGGGCGAATGTATTTTATTGCCAAAAAGCATTGATAAGGTTGAGTTAGAAACAACCGGCGGCTTTAAAATTTTAGAAAGTTATATTGAATAATATAAAAGAATTTTAAAAGTATGGGTATAGTGGTTTTATTACAGTACCTATACTTTTAACTTACTGCCGGGCTTATGCCTCGAAGGCTATTAAATATTTCCTTCAATTTATTTACATCCACTGGTTTAAAAATATAATCAATAACATCGGGAATTTTCTTTGCCCGGTCAATATCACTTGCGTCAATGGATGAACTGATCATGTAGATCGAGATTTTTTTCCCCAGTTGTGACTTTATTTCCGCATATTCTTTCATGAATTCCCACCCATCCATCACCGGCATACTGATATCCAGGAAAATTACATCGGGTAAATTATTAGCGTTAACTGGGTTTTTTAAATGCATAATTGCCTCATTTCCATTGCTAAAATGGGTTATATGGTTACTCAGCCCCTTTAAGTTTATTATTTTTTTAAATCCGTAAACATAAACAGGGTTGTTATCAATAATGCAAGTATTAACAACGTACTTTTCTACAATCATTATGAATGGTAATTATGTTAATCTGATTGTAAATTTAGTGCCAATATTTACGGCGCTTTCAACTTTGATTGTACCGCCAAGCGCTTCTACCTGGTTTCGTGTAATAAACAACCCAATTCCCTTGGCATCGGGGTTTTGATGAAAGGTTTTGTACATGCCAAATATTTTGTTGCCGTAGCGTTCAAGATCAATGCCTATTCCGTTATCTTCAAATATCAGGTATATATGGTTGCGCTCTTTTAGAGTATAACATTTTATAACAGGCTCCCTGTCCGGATGACTGTACTTTAAGGCATTGGTAAGCAGATTTTGTAAAATGCTTTCCATATAAGCCGGAATATAGTTTATTTGAGGGCATTGGCTAAAATCATATTCTATATATGCATTTCGCGCCTCTATATTGCTCTTAATGGCCGACTGAATATTTACAAAAAGCGTTTCGAAATCAATTATACTTCGCTCATTGGTAATTTCGGTTTGTATCTTAACAATTTCATTGAGGTTTTCAATAGTTGCATTCAGGCTTGCACTGATGGATTTTATATGTGCAAAAATTTCATCGCGATCAGCAATTAGTTCGGTTTCATTATATAAATTCACCATAAACTGCAGATTCCCGGTGTGCGATCGTAGGTTGTGTGATACAATGTAAGCAAAATTTTGAAGCCGCCTGTTTTGATCTGTAAGTAAGTTGAGTGATGACTCAAGGCTTAGACCTTTGCGCTTATTGTTGTCAATATCTTGAAAAATGCCTCTTACAGTAATACATTTACCATAATCGTTAAGAATAGGCACCCCCTTGGCCCGTACCCAGATAACATTGTTTTTAGCCGTTCTGAACAATAGTTCCAGGTCATAAGGCTGGCAAAACTCAAGGGCATTATTTACGGCGTTTTGTATCTGATCGCGATAGGGTGGTTCAAAAAAGCTTATTGCCTCTTCAAGTGTAAGTGGTATCTCGTTTTGGAGTTCATAAATATCATAAATCTGTTTTGACATGGTTAAGTCAAGGGTTACAGCGTCAACTTCCCAGCTTCCTAATTTGGCTATACTGATGGTTTGGGCATGCAACAGATCATTATGCGTGCATTGTAATTCAGCCTGTTTATATTGGTTAATATTGATGATTGATCCATAAATTACCTGTCCGGTTTCGTCATCATGTTTTTTAATTGTGCTTTCAAACCAATGGTAACCTGATGATTTGGTGAGCAGTCTTATCTGTATGGGTTTAGCAGGAGCTTGATCATTTAAGGCGTTAAGAAAAACCAGCTTATCCTCGTGGTATAGTAGCTGTTCAAAAAATAAATGATAGGAGCATTCAATTTCGTCGGCTTCATATCCCAAAATAATACAAAAACCTACAGACCATTTTATGACCCTGGTGTTAATATTATACTCCCAAATGCCCGAATTAATGTTATCAACTATTTGAGCAAGATGCAACCCGCTATCTTCAGAAAACGCCATATTTATAATAACCTACCCATTTAGTAATTAACAACACGTTCTCTATTAGAAAATTATGTGCCATAATTTAATTATTGAACATTGCAACCATAAGTTGTTCATGTTTTTTCTGAGCTATAGCATCAAAGTTTAAACCCCAGGACTTCAAATATAATACTTGGAATGATATAAATAACTCTTATACTGATGATTACAAAATAAATTTATTGCGTTAAATTTTTATTTATTTCTATAGATATGGGCATAAATAAAATGCTTTGTATCAATTTTAGACACTATTTTGGCTAATCTAATTGCAAAATAACGGATTAGATAGCTTTTAAGAAGGTGTTTATTTAAAAAAGATGTAATAATTGTGTTATAGACATGAAAAACATGCTAAAACGTTTATTTTTATTAATGATGACCTGTTTTTTAGTCATTTTTGTTGGTCATAGTAGTACGCTGATTATTTAGCAGTTAATTCGGCTAACGCGTTTGTTGCTATCCACCTGGCAGATTTTTGATTCTGTTTTAAAATATTTTGAGCCGTTTGTATAGCTTTTACTCTTAAAATATCATTTCTTTTTCCTATTTGCCGCAGGGCCCAGTTCACGGCTTTTTTAACAAAATTACGGTTGTCCCAGGCTTCACGTTCAATGATGGGGAGCATGCCTATAAATGTTTGGTCAGTTTCTTTTTTACCGTGTACCGCGTATTCGGCCATTAAAACAAAGCCTGCCCGTTTTACAAATTCATCTTCATGCATGCTGAATTCTTTTGCTTTTGCAATAACAAAAGGCGTACGATCAAACAGGTTGCCGCATACCTGATCGCACAAATCCCAGGAGTTAAAATCTTTGGTCCAGTTGTCTATTTGAGTTTCTGTTACCATAGCCGGATCATCTACCATAGAAGCCAGTATGCGAGCCTCATGCAAACCGGTATCCCAAAGTTCAAGTGCCACGACATGATTTTTTTTGATAGCCCTGGCCAGTTTATGTAATTCAGGCAAACGTACACCAATGGCATGCGTTGCATTAATACCATAACGCTGCATACCTGCAAGATAAACCAGATCAGCTTTTTGTTTTAGTAGCTCAATAACTTCGTTGATGTTCATTGATAAGGTTCCTGTATATCAAATATAAATATTACCAATCAACAAAAAAGCCAGGCATTTGCCCGGCTCCAGATAAAACAGATCAGTTATATAGTTATGAGTAGAATTAATTATCAATAAAATCCGAAATCGAATATCCGAATTCTTATCAAAGGTTTCCCCTTATTTCCTGCTCGCGTTCAATGGCTTCAAATAATGCTTTAAAATTACCGGCACCAAATGATTTTGCTCCTTTACGCTGAATGATTTCGAAGAACAGGGTAGGCCTGTCTTCAACTGGTTTGGTGAATATTTGCAGCAGGTAGCCTTCGTCGTCACGATCAACCAGGATGCCCAATTTTTTCAAAGGTTCCAAATCCTCATCAATATGACCAACTCGGTCTGTTAATTCGTCGTAATAGGTGGTTGGTACGGTTAAAAATTCAACACCACGGTTTTGCAAATCAGTTACGGTTGCTACAATATCGGCAGTGGCAAGAGCCATATGTTGCACACCTTCATCTTCATAAAATTCAAGATACTCCTCTATCTGCGATTTCTTTTTGCCTTCTGCCGGCTCGTTTATCGGGAACTTAACATAACCGTTACCATTGCTCATAACCTTACTCATCAGGGCAGAGTATTCGGTGCTGATCATTTTATCATCAAAGGTTAAGATGTTTCTAAAACCCATAATGTCTTCATAAAAATTAACCCATTTGTCCATTTTATGCCAGCCCACATTACCTACACAATGGTCAACATATAACAGGCCCGATGAGGGTGGATTATAAGTGGTTTCCAGTTTTTTATATCCAGGTAAAAACAGTCCATGATAGTTTTTACGCTCAATAAACAGGTGAACGGTTTCGCCATATAATTTTATGCCGCTGGTGCGTACTTCGCCATGCTCATCAGTAATGGTTTGCGGGTGTTGGTAAGGTATTGCGCCACGTTTGGTGGTCTGTTCAAATGCATCATAAGCATTATCAACCCATAGGGCCAATACCTTTACGCCATCGCCATGCTTTTTAATATGCTCGGCAATAGGATGGTCTGAATGTAGTGGCGTGGTTAACACCAACCTGATCTTTCCTTGTTGCAAAACATACGATGCTCTATCGCGCACGCCGGTTTCTGGTCCTGAATAGGCCAGCGTTTGAAAACCGAAAGCAGTTTTATAATAGTGAGCCGCCTGCTTGGCATTACCCACATAAAATTCAACATAATCAGTACCGTTAAGTGGTAAAAAATCTGTTGAGGTTGGTTGTTTATCTATGGTTTGTGTTTGCATTTTAATTAGTGAATTAGTGAGTTATTGAATTAGTGATTGCCTTTGGCTTTCGGCATTAAGCTTTTGGCTTATACCTGCCAGCTTTTATAATAATTCTCGTCCTCAATTTTTATGGCATCTTCCGTCAGCATCAGCGGGCGGAAGGGATCTATCATTACCGCCAACTCATCTGTTGATTCCTTACCTATTGATTTTTCGACCGAGCCCGGATGCGGGCCATGTGGTATACCACCCGGGTGCAGGGTGATCTGCCCTTTTACTACGCTTTTGCGGCTCATAAAATCACCATCAACATAATATAAAACCTCATCGCTATCTACGTTACTGTGATTATAAGGGGCAGGGATGGATAGGGGGTGATAATCAAATTTGCGGGGTACAAAGGAGCATATCACAAAGTTATTGCCCTCAAAGGTTTGGTGTACCGGCGGCGGCTGATGTAAGCGCCCGGTTATGGGTTCAAAATCATGTATGGATAATGCCCATGGGTAATGAAAACCATCCCAGCCAATAAAATCAAAAGGGTGGGTGCCATATATATAAGGATATATCAGACCCTGTTTTTTGATCAGGATCTTGAAATCGCCATGTTCATCATGGGTTTTCAGGTCGGTTGGGCGTTTAATATCGCGTTCGCAATAGGGCGAATGTTCCATCAGCTGCCCATATTGGTTACGGTAACGTTTTGGCGGACGTATTGGGCTAAAGCTTTCTATAATAAACAGCCGGTTATCGGGCGTATCAAACTCCAGTTGATATATGGTACCTCGTGGTATCACCAGGTAATCACCATAAACAAATTTAATATTGCCGAAGCCTGTTTTTAAAGTACCTGAACCCTCATGTATAAAAACCACCTCATCGGCCTGACTATTCTTGTAAAAGTAATCGGTCATTGATTTACGCGGTGCAGCCAGTGAAATATGCAGATCGCTGTTGACAAGTACCGGCTTGCGGCTTTTCAGGTAATCGTCCTCAGGTTTTACATTAAAACCTATCAGACTGGTATGTTTCAGGTGTTTTTCGCGCGCAATTTTGGGTTCAACGCTATATGGCTCGCCCAGTGTTTTTACAATAGTGGGCGGATAGGCATGGTAAACCAGCGAGTAAAGACTTGAAAAACCTTCGGTTGATACCAGTTCTTCGGCATATAATGTACCATCGGGCTTACGGAACTGCGTATGCCGCTTTGACGGAATAGCTCCTAATGTATGATATAAGGGCATGATGTTTTAATTGGTTGTAAATAAAACGTTTAAAATATCAGGATAGTTTTAAGCATTTAAAATGCTGTAAAAACAAGCAGTCAAAACGATAAAGCGTTAACCGGCTTCAACAATATTTTAGAATTGAAAGGGGGAGGAAATTAGTATTGCGCCAGCACAATTTTTGCTAGCATAGCATCCCTGAACGATGATGCATCGCTCATACTGGTTAAGCCCAGGGAAAAATAAAAGTGCTTTTGTATACGTAGCATGGTTAATACGAAATTAGAGCTAATATTTTTAATATGCAAGCATAGTTTTGGTAAGTGGTTGATTTAGTTGATTAGGTGAATGGTTAAATAAAAGTTTTATTATCTAACTTAATCAACCACTCACCTAATCAACTAAATTTACTAGTTTTGGCTTAACCAATTACCGCTATCTATGAAATTAGTATCCTATAAAACTGAAGACCGCGAGCATTTAGGTATTTTTATCAATAAACATATCTATAATCTTAACTCCTGCGATAAGTTGATTCCCGATAACATGAACGAATTTTTGTGGGGAGGTGATGAACTGATGGATCATGCCCGCAAGGTTCATGCAGCCATCAGTTCGGGAAAAATGGATGCCAAAGAAGAGTTGTTCTTTGAGTTGATAGCTCCCGTACCGCATCCATCATCATGCCGGGATGGATACGCCTTCAGGCAGCATGTGGCAGCAGCCCGCCGAAACCGCAAGGTTGATATGATACCCGAATTTGATCAATATCCTATATTTTATTTCACCAACCATAACGCTGTACAAGGACCCGGCGAAATTGAGTGTATGCCTGATCATTTTAACAAGCTTGATTTTGAACTGGAGGTAGCCGTAGTGCTCAACAAAAAAGGCCGTAACATTAAAGCTGCCGATGCTGATAGCTTTATAGCGGGCTATATGATCATGAATGATATGAGCGCGCGCACCCTGCAACTGGAGGAGATGCTGCTAAATCTTGGTCCGGCAAAAGGTAAGGATTTTTCGACCGTGATTGGTCCTTGGTTGGTAACGCCTGATGAACTGGAGAAATATAAGGTTGCGCCTAAACCCGGCCATACCGGTAATGCCTATAAACTGGAAATGAAATGTGCGGTAAACGGCAAGCAGGTATCATTAGGCAATATGGCCGATATGGACTGGACCTTTGCTGAGATCATTGAACGCTGCGCCTATGGGTGCGATGTACTTCCCGGCGATGTAATAGGCTCAGGCACGGTGGGTACAGGCTGTTTTCTGGAGCTTAACGGAACCGGTTTATTGAATGATGCCAACTACCAACCCCAGTGGCTAAAAGACGGTGACTTGGTTGAAATGGAAATTACCGGTTTAGGTATGCTGGGCAATATCATTAAAAAATCAAAAAGCGATTTTTCGATATTGAAGTTGAAGAAAAAATAAAATGAAGAAAAGGTAAAATAATGTCATTGCGAGGTACGAAGCAATCGCGAACTATGAACATCAGCCCTGTGTAGTCTGCGATTGCCACGTTATCGCTCGCAATGACATATTTTGTTAGTAAGTATAAAATATTATGTTATCCATTAAAACCTCCGACCTTTCCATACCTCAACTACATAACTACCTTAACCACGCTATAGCGCCACGGCCTATTTGCCTGGCATCAACGGTGGATAAGGATGGTAATGTAAACCTGAGTCCATTTAGTTTTTTCAATATATTTAGCACTAATCCGCCTGTTTGTGTGTTTTCGCCATCGCGCAGTGTGCGGGATAATACCACCAAACATACGTTGGAGAATATTTTAGAAGTACCCGAGTGCGTGATTAACATTGTAAATTATGATATAGTTCAACAGGTTTCCCTGTCAAGCGTGAACTATGCCAAGGGGGTAAACGAGTTCGTAAAATCGGGGTTAACACCGGTGATGTCTGAACTGGTTAAACCACCTCGTGTGGCTGAAGCACCGGTACAGCTGGAGTGTGTTATAAACGAAGTGATATCCCTGGGAGATAAGCCCGGCGCCGGTAATTTGGTTTTGGCCGAAATAAAAATGATCCATATCAATGAGGATATTTTGGATGCGGATGGCAAAATTGACCAGGCTAAAATTGACCTGGTGGCCCGTTTGGGTGGCGACTGGTATTGCCGCATTACGGAGGATAATCTTTTTAAAGTAGCCAAACCCAATTTTAAAATGGGTATCGGAGTTGATGCCCTGCCACATGCAATCCGCAACTCAAGAGTGCTTACCGGTAACAACCTGGGGCAACTGGGTAATCATGAAATTTTACCTAGCAATGAAGCCGTTGAAGCCTATAGCTTAACTCCCGATATTAAGGAACTGCTTGATGCCACCATAGGCGACAGCCAAACACGCGAACTGCAACTGCACTTAAAAGCCAAACATTTGCTTGACGAAGGTCGGGTGGAAGAAGCGTTGATGGTGTTGCTGATGGAATGATATGATAAATTGATGTGCAGATGAAAAATCGTGGTAATCCTTAAATCCCATAAATCCAGGTTCAGACAAAATCAGACAATCTGCACATTTGAAATCTGAAATTTCCCGTATCATTGCAAAATGAACCTTACTAAAATCGGCCTCCAAAAAGAAATTACTTATAAAACCTCACGTAGTGGTGGTAAGGGTGGCCAAAATGTAAATAAAGTATCGAGTAAGGTTGAATTGTTATTCAATGTAAATGGTTCTGAATTGTTTACTGACGAAGAAAAGCTATTGTTGAACGATAAATTGCAAAACCGTTTAAATAAAGATGGCTTGGTACAGGTAATTTGTGACGAGGAGCGGAGTCAGTACCTGAATAAAGAAAAAGCTATAGAAAGACTGATTTTATTGCTTACCAGGGCCCTGCAAAAGCCTAAAATACGCAAACCTACCAAAGTAAGCAAGGCCGCTAAAGCGGCACGTTTGGATAATAAAAAGAAACACTCCGCAAAAAAAGAAAACCGGAAGACAAACCTTGATGAGTAAATTGTCTGAATCAGAATTTACAGAATTTATAAATCTTCAGAATTAATTCCATTCGGCTAATTCTCGAATTCTGAAAACTTTGATTCAGACAATTATTTATTTAAACCTATACGCTCCTGTTATACTGGCCCATTGATGTGATTGCACCATTTCTTTTACATCGCGGGTTTGGAATATGGCTGCCACATCAAACGTAAAACGGCTGGTAGTAAAGGCAACACCCACCTGATTACTAAATACGAATGGTTTTTTATCCAGAGTGATCTCCTGGCTGTTCGGATCGTGGTTTTTATTAAACAAGCTACCCTGAATAGTAGCATCATAAGCTACTGCGTTTATCTGCGGTTTGTAGTAAAAAAATATTTCGTGCGCATGCAATAACCCTGTTTGATCCTTTGCTGATGTGGTACTTTGTGTACTTACCGAATTAAACAACTGGTTAAAATTACCCAAACGCAATAACGGACCTAAGCCAGCTCCGGTAAAGCCATTGCCCAGGTTGGCATATGAGGTAAAACTCACATCAATCCATGATGCCCGGGCCAGTAGTTTATTGTATTCGGCCCCCAGGTTAAGTTCTACGTTGTTTCTGATTTGGTATTGCCAGCCGTTTAAAGCATAAAAACCAAATGTATTATGAATGAATTTCTGTATCGGTTCGCCACCTGCTGCGGGTCCTACTATGCCTATTTGTGCACTCAGTTTGATATTGCTTTCGTTCTTGTATAAAAAATTAAGCGTTGAGCCAATATAAGAGTAAGCCGCAAAGGGCCTGTCGACATAAGCAGCACTTGGTACATAGCCCGACTGTGCATTATACATTTTTTGTCCTATTTCAAAACCTAATACCTTATTTTGAAGATCGCCGCTCGGTATTAAAGCTTTACGATAATAAATGAAGATTCCATTGGTATAATACCTGTCTGAGCCCTGACCCAGGTATCCATCATTATCAGTTTGTATGGCAATTTCGTGGCCGCGTGTTTGAGCAAATAAGCTGGCCGTGCCAAACAGGCACAACATTGTGAGGAATAGTTTATTGAACATTAGGTTGTTAAATATATCAACGCCTAAGATAAAAAAATTGAGCTGATTATATAGGGCAAAAAAAGAGGGGTTAAAATTTATTTTAACCCCTCTTTTTTAATTTGCAATTGCTTTTTCGTCCTCTTTAACGGTAAGGTCAAGCGGGTCGCTTACCTTTTCCTTTAAAAGGGCAAGGCCAATTACATCGCGCATATCGGTTACATAATGGAAACTCAGGTCTTTTATATAATCTTCCTTAATTTCCAGTATATCCTTTTGGTTTGATTTACACAAAATGATCTCTTTAATGTTGGCGCGTTTGGCGGCTAGTATTTTTTCTTTGATACCACCAACGGCTAAAACACGTCCGCGCAGGGTAATCTCGCCGGTCATGGCCAGGTTAGGTTTTACCTTACGCTGTGTAAACGCCGAAACTAATGCCGTAAGCATAGTTACACCTGCCGATGGTCCGTCTTTTGGCGTAGCGCCCGCCGGAACATGCACATGCACATCCCACAGGTCAAACAGTTTGGGATTGATATCAAAATAGTTGGCGTGTGCCCTTAAATAAGCCAGCGCAATAGTTACCGATTCCTTCATCACATCGCCAAGGCTACCGGTTAACGTTAAGCGACCTTTACCAGGGCTTAAACTAGCTTCGATAAACAGGATATCGCCACCAACGGATGTCCAGGCCAGGCCTGTAACCACACCGGCAACATCATTACCTTCATAAAGATCTTTATCAAATATGGGGGCACCCAATATTTTTTCTATATCCTTTTTAGTTACAGCCGGGTTGTATTCCTCTTCCATGGCTATGTTTTTAGCCACCCCGCGAACCACCGAACCTATCTTTTTTTCCAACGACCGTACACCCGATTCGCGGGTATAATCAACGATCAGTTTTTCAAGAATATCGGTTTTCAGACTTACATCTTTCAACTTTAAGCCATGTGCTTCGCGTTGTTTGGGTAGCAAATGTTGTTTAGCTATCTCAATTTTTTCTTCAATGGTGTAACCGTTCACTTCAATGATCTCCATCCTATCCAATAGGGCAGGTTGTATACTGCTCAGGGAGTTGGCGGTTGCAATGAACATGACGTTCGATAAATCAAAATCCATCTCTACATAATGATCATAAAAAGTGCTGTTCTGCTCTGGATCCAATACCTCGAGCAAAGCTGATGACGGATCGCCCCTGAAATCATTACCCACTTTATCAATCTCGTCCAATATAAATACCGGATTAGCAGCGCCAGCCTTTTTAACCGACTGTATAATACGGCCCGGCATAGCGCCAATATAAGTTTTCCGGTGCCCTCTTATCTCGGCTTCATCGCGGATACCACCCAAAGCCATACGTACATATTTACGTCCCAATGCTTTGGCAATTGATTTTCCTAACGATGTTTTACCAACCCCCGGGGGGCCAACCAAACAAAGTATAGGAGCTTTCATATCATGCTTTAATTTAAGCACAGCCAGGTATTCAATAATGCGTTGTTTTACCTTATCTAGGCCAAAATGGTCTTTATCCAAAACTTTTTGAGCGCGTTTAAGGTCAAAATTGTCCTTGGTAAATTCGTTCCAGGGCAGGTCAAGTAATAGCTCCAGGTAGTTTATCTGTACCGAATAATCGGCTGCTGCAGGATTGGTGCGGGCCAGTTTCTCCAACTCTTTGGCAAAATGGTCTTTTACTTCTTTACCCCATTTTTTTTTCACGGCGCGTTGCCGCAGGCTATCTATTTCCAAATCAGGTGAGTTGCCACCCAATTCTTCCTGTATGGTTTTTAACTGCTGATTTAAGAAATAATCACGCTGCTGTTTGTCCAGATCGACCCGTACTTTGGTTTGTATCTGGTTTTTAAGCTCCAGCATTTGCAGGTCAAGCGTAAGGTGTTCTAATACCATATTGGCTCTTTCGCGCAGGTTGGCTACCTCCAGCAAACGCTGTTTGGCAGTCATATCGGCATTCATGTTTGATGATATAAAATTGATCAA
The DNA here is from genome assembly GCA_030445275.1 of Mucilaginibacter sp. GTDB lineage: Bacteria > Bacteroidota > Bacteroidia > Sphingobacteriales > Sphingobacteriaceae > Mucilaginibacter. Next base: position 206,756 of record JAUCSE010000069.1, on the reverse strand, counting down.
AAACGAAGTGCTTTCAATATTGCGGATAGCTATACCTGCCTCACTTGGAATATTGGGCGATAGCTGAATAATGTTCATTGCCATGTCTTTAATTGACGATACCATGGCTTTAAATTCCTTATCTTCTTTTGCTTTTATTTCCCTGAAAGGCTCAACAGTAGCTTTGATGTAAGGTTCGCTCTGCACTTCCTCTTTTAAAATGAAGCGTTTTTTACCTTGTATGATAACAGTGGTGTTACCGTCGGGCATTTGCAGCATTTTTATGATGAGGGCAATAGTGCCTATTTTATTTAATTGGTCAAAATTAGGGTCTTCAATCCCCACATCCTGTTGCGAAACTACCCCAATCATGCGATTGCCCTTATTGGCATCGCGTATTAGTTTAATTGATTTATCCCTGCCAACCGTTATGGGTATCACTACACCAGGAAACAAAACGGTGTTGCGCAGCGGTAATATAGATAATACCTCAGGCATTTCTTCGTTATTCATTTCCTCTTCGTCTTCGGTAGACATCAGCGGAAAGAACTCAGAGTCTTCGTTTATAACCGGTAAAGCATTTTTGAAATCAAACGGATCAAAATTCATTAATTATATTTTATGTGTAGAAAAAAACGTCATGTTGTCAGCCCTATACAGTTACAGCGCTGTTAAATACAGGTAAAATTGTGGTTATTACCTGGTATGTACTATGTTTCAAGAGCTGTGCCAAGTTATGGTAATAATTTTTAACAAGCAATTTGGCAGTATAATTGTTTAACCATGTATTTTATCTATGGCTTGCCTGTTTGTTAATTAAATGAGAATTTATTGTTAAAGATGAAAAAAAGTCATAGTATAGCCTTCTGAAATTTTGTAAACAATATTTTTTTTGATAAAAACAGCGTTTGGCATAATAATTTGATACAAATGTTAGTTAATAGTATACGATTCTAGTTATCACTAATAATCCCTGATGAAGTTATCGGTTATAGTATCTTTTTTGATCATGTCTTCGCTCGAATCGGCATCGGCACAAAGCGCCTATGTAAAAATGGGTCAGCAGGCTTTGATGGATGGCGATTTCAGATCGGCAGTATCGCACCTGGAAAAGGCATGTATAACCGATTCAACCAACGCTAATGCTTTGTGGATGCTGGGGTATTCTTATTACCATAGCGATAACTATAAAAAGTCAATCGCTGCTTATACCCGTGTTATTGCCATAAAACCAGCTGATGCTACTGCCTATTATTACCGTGCCCGTGCAAAAAGCTATTTGGGCAGGGATAATCAAACCGCGGCTGCCGATAAGGAACTATACCTGTTAGGAGCCATTGTTGACCTGACCAAGGCAATATCTATCAACAGCGATCCTAACGATAATAAATATTACCAAAACAGGGGTATTGCCTACCGCGATTATGCTATGTTCAAACTACAAAACAATTCGCATTTTTATGATAGGGCTAGAGGGATTAATTCATTAAAAGCCTCTGTAACTGACCTGGAAAAAGTGTTGAATGATAATCCTGGCAGAACGGATATCGCGACCCTGATAGATCAATCAAAAGAAAAACTGTTACAGGCAACAGGCCCCACAGTAGCACGGCATTGATCAGGATAAAGGCTTTTAAATAAGTAGTCTTTATTTTTTCTGATCCTCCTTCAAAACTCCTTCAATACGATAGGTATTCCGCCCCATTAATTTAACCTGCTGCGATTTTTGTATCAGGTAAACCGAATCGGGAAAATAACTTAGTTTCTCGGTTGTTTCATACAAAATATTTTTGGTATGGTTAAAAATGAGTATCCATTTTACCTTGTCCTTGTCTTTTCTGATCACAATTTTGCTGGTGCGCAGGTCGGGATATTTGGCTTTGTATATCAGTAAACTATCTGAGGCCGTAACAGTATAGCTGTTTTTCCAGGCCGGCCGATTTATGTCTGATTGGATGAAAAGGTTCAGCTCCTGTCCCCAATTAGCAATGTGCACGGTTTTATTTTCGGTTACACCATTGTGGGTCACGGTTTTGTTAACTGCCGGATCCAGCTTCCTGAGTCTAGCTGTATCAGCCTTAAAATAGCCGCTGATATCAAAATATTTGCATACGGCCCCGCTTTGCTTCAAATCCGGCTTGCATGAGGGCAAGCCGGATAGGAGCAATATACCGCCAAAAATGGCGGTTGCATATAATGATCTTAATTTATACCAATACATTACCGGTCATTTCCGGGGGGATAGCCACACCCAGTATATTCAATATGGTTGGCGCTACATCGCCCAGCTTGCCATCATTAACGTGCTTAACATCCTTATCAATAATAATACAAGGCACCAGGTTGGTGGTGTGCGCTGTGTTAGGTGTGCCATCCTCATTGATCATGTAATCGGCATTACCATGGTCGGCAAGGATAATGAAGGAGTAGCCGTTGGCTAAACCAGCTTCAACTACTGCTTTCGCGCAGGCATCGGCAGTTTCGGCAGCTTTAACAACCGCACTGAAAACACCCGTATGGCCCACCATATCGGTATTGGCAAAGTTGAGGCAAACAAAATCGGGCCAGCCGCTTTCCAGTTCCGGAATAATGGCATCACGTATACCTGCCGCGTTCATTTCAGGTTGCAGATCGTACGTAGCTACCTTCGGCGATGGTGCCAGCAAGCGTTTCTCGTTTACAAATTCTTTTTCGCGGCCACCTGAAAAGAAGAAGGTAACATGAGGATATTTCTCCGTTTCGGCAATCCTGATCTGAGTTTTACCGGCATTCTGTAAAATTTCGCCCAGGGTTTTGGTCAGGTCTTCTTTATTAAACACCACCTGCACATTTTTAAACGTTTCATCATATGGGGTCATGGTGATGTAACGGATATTAAGCGGATGGAGGTTATATTCAGGGAATGATTTTTGGGTTAAGGCAATGCTAATCTCGCGACCTCTGTCGGTACGGAAGTTAAAGCAGATCACTACATCGCCATCTTTAATAACAGCCAGCGGTTTGCCATTTGAATCAACCGCTACCAACGGTTTTACAAACTCATCAGTTACGCCGTCATCATATGATTTTTTTATGGCATCAGCAATATGTTGTGTGGCCTCGCCCTCACCATTAACCAGCAGGTCATAAGCCAATTTTACTCTTTCCCAGCGATTATCACGATCCATAGCATAATAACGACCAATGGCTGATGCTATTTTTGCGTTAGATCCTTCAATATATTGTTCAAGATCAGTTATAAAGCCAACACCCGATTTTGGGTCGGTATCGCGACCATCTAAAAAAGCATGGATATATACGTTTTTTACATCCAGTTGCTTCGCGGCATCACATAAGCCCTTTACATGCCTGATATGGGAGTGAACCCCACCATCTGATACCAAGCCTATAAAGTGAACATCGCGGTTATTTTGTTTGGCATATTCAAATGCATCTTTAAGTACCGGGATGGTGGGCAGTTCATTATCATCAACGGCCTTATGTATGCGGCCCAGTTCCTGGTAAACTACGCGCCCGGCACCTAAATTCATGTGCCCAACTTCTGAGTTTCCCATTTGTCCGGCAGGTAAACCCACTGCGGTTCCTGAGGCCTCTAGTTTTGAGTTTGGATATTGCTGCAGTAAGCCATCAACAAATGGTGTATTGGCAGCAAGTATGGCATTCGACTGATCGTTGCGGCCATAACCCCAACCGTCGAGAATAATTAATGCGAGTTTTTTTTGATTTTCCACGTAGCAAATATAAAGGGCAACGCTGTACTTTATATGATAATTTTTTTAATTTAGGTGAACGGGCTAATTGTATAATAATTGAGTGTAAAAACAGTTATATCATTTAAATGATCAATAAGCCTGTTGATCAGCTTTATTATATCTTGTTTAAATAAAGTTTTTATCACATAACCATATATGAAGTTCCTTTACCTGCCAACGTTTATCATTTTATTGTTGTTTCCCCGTATCGCTCTGGCCGATCCGATAGATAATGTAGCCAGCTTAATAAAAGAGGGTAACACCAGAGAGTTATCCAAACTATTTGCCGCCAACGTGGAGATAAGTATAATGGAGAATGAAAATATTTATTCGCAGGCCCAGGCTACCCTCATACTGGATAAATTTTTTTCGACCAACAAGCCCAAAAGTATTAAATTATTGCATAAGGTAAACTCAAGCGTAAATTACCGGTTAGGGGTGTTTATTTTAACTACCGACAATGGACAGCTGTATCGCGTTGCCTTTACGCTTAAGGAAACCGATGGTAAGATGCCCATTATTGAACTGCGTATTGAAAGCGAAAAAATGAAATAGGGTTTTAAATGTGCAGATGTGCAAATTTTAGATGTGCAGATATTTTTGTCTGAACCGGGATTTAACAGATTTATCAGATTCTTCGGATTTTGATATAAAATCCTGTAAATCCCTTAATCCTAAAAATCGTGGTTCAGACAAAAAAGAAATCTGCATATCAATTCTCATTTGCACATTTGAAATCTGCACATCTAAAACCTCCCTCATCCAAAAAATGTTATTACTTTTGAAACTTAAAAGTAATACACTTGGACAAAGAACTGATACACCACTTTATAACCGAAGCGCTGAAGGAAGATGTAGGTGATGGCGACCATACCTCATTATCAACCATTCCCGCGGGTACCATTGGTAAAGCAAAACTTTTAGTAAAAGACGAAGGTATACTGGCAGGTATTGAGCTGGCCGTTGAAATTTTCAATGTAGTTGATGCCGGACTTAAGGTTAATATATTTTTAAATGATGGTGCGGCTGTAAAGCCGAAGGACATCGCATTTGAAGTGGAGGGCAGCGCCCAAAGCATTTTAATAGCCGAACGCCTGGTATTAAATTGTATGCAGCGTATGTCTGGGATTGCTACAGTAACCCATAAAATAGTCGATCTGCTAGAAGGTACCAATGCAAAAGTGTTAGATACTCGAAAAACAACTCCCGGACTACGTTATCTTGAAAAATGGGCGGTACGGATTGGCGGAGGCGTAAATCATCGCTTTGGCTTGTATGATATGATACTGATCAAGGATAATCATGTTGATTATGCCGGCGGTATTAGACAGGCCATTGAGCGTGCTAATCAGTATTTAACAGATCATCATAAAAAACTGGCTATTGAAATTGAAGTAAGGAACCTGGAAGAGCTTGACCAGGTTTTACAAGCCGGCCAGGTAAACCGTATATTGCTGGATAACTTTAGTTTTACCGATCTGAGGCAGGCGGTTAATATTATTCAGGGTCGCTTTATTACTGAGGCATCAGGTGGTATCACCATTGATAATATACGTGAGTACGCCATGTGCGGGGTTGATTATATATCAGTTGGGGCATTAACACACTCCATTAAAAGTCTTGATCTTAGTTTAAAAGCCATTAAGCTTTAAGCAAAAGATATATTCCAGGACTTCGGGGATTTTAGAATTTAATTTATTGATTGGCATTTTATTGAATGATAAAAAATTTAGTACCGTATCAATTTTGTAATATTGCAGGGAAATGATAACCGTTTATTCAGTTTCAGCACTCATTTTGGCTTATCTCTGCGGGTCTATACCCACAGCCGTTTGGATAGGGCTGGCTTTTTATGATATTGATGTAAGGGAGTATGGGAGCGGTAACGCCGGTGCTACCAACACATTCAGAGTATTGGGAAAAAAGGCCGGTATACCGGTAATGCTGCTCGATATTTTAAAGGGCTGGACAGCCACTAACCTTGCTTATTTTATAGGTGTATCAACCACTGGGGCATCTAATTCAACTGCTTATACCAACTATGCGCTTGCTTTAGGTATAGCGGCGGTAATGGGACATTTGTTTCCAATTTTTGCAGGCTTTAGAGGGGGCAAGGGGGTTGCAACTTTATTTGGAATGATTTTAGCTATTCATTTACATGCCGCTTTATTATGCGTGGTAGTATTTGTAGTGGTGCTTTTAATTACAAGATATGTATCGCTCAGCTCTATTTGCGCTGCCTTTATGTATCCTATAGGGGTTTCGTTTATATTCCCCACCCCAATCAGGTCGGTAGTTATTTATGGCATGTGTATATGCCTGCTGATACTGGTAACGCACCAAAAAAATATTGAACGCTTATTAAAGGGCAAAGAGTCGAAAGTTAATTTTTTTAAGAAAAAAACTGCCTGATCACCATGAAAAAATTCAAGCCTGCTCTTGCATTGATCATCGTCATTGCATTGTACTCCTGTTCAACAGTTCCGTTAACCGGCCGCCGGCAACTAAGCCTGGTTGGTGATGCCGATGTAAACCAATCGGCTGCGGCAAGCTATAAGCAACTACTAACTGATCCAAAAACTAAAGTAATAACCAGCAGTGCTGATGCCCAGCGCATTAAAAGGATAGGTAGTAGATTGTCTGCTGCTATTGAGCGTTATTTGAATGATAATGGTTATGGTAATCAATATAGCTTTCAATGGGAATTTAATCTGATACAAAGCAGCGAAGTTAACGCCTGGTGCATGCCCGGTGGTAAGGTTGCTGTATACAGCGGCTTATTGCCCGTAGCTAATACTGATGCTTACCTGGCGGTTGTAATGGGCCACGAAATTGGACATGCTATAGCAAGGCACTCTGCCGAGCGTATATCACAGCAAATGGCTGTACAGGGTGTTGGCGGAGCGGTAGGTGTAGCCACAGCAGGACAATCATCGGCAACGCAAGGCATAATAAATCAGCTTTATGGTGTTGGTGGCAATTTGGTGTTACTAAAATATTCCCGTAGCCAGGAATCAGAGGCCGATCGTTTAGGCCTTACTTTTATGGCCATGGCTGGCTATGACCCGCATAACGCAGTTGCTTTTTGGCAACGTATGGCAGCCCAAAACAAAGGCGGTGCCCAACCTGAACTTTTAAGCACACACCCAGCCGATGCAACCCGTATTCAAGACATCCAGAACCGGATACCCGAAGCAATGAAATATTACAAACCGTGAGTTGGTTTTGAGTTATAAGTTTTGAGTAGTGAGTAAAAAAAACGATGCTCAAAAGTTAAAACGAAATAAGCAAACCTAGAACTCAAAACTCAGTACTCCCATGGCTAAACGTCAGTTTTTACAGGCGCAATGGAAAAATCTGGTAATGCTTAATTATGAGGTTGATCCGCAGGTGTTAGATCCTTATTTGCCACCCGGTACCGTACTTGACCTGTGGCAGGGTAAAGCATTGGTGAGTATGGTTGGGTTTATGTTTCTGGATACCAGGGTGCTCGGTATCAAATGGCCTTGGCATATTAATTTCGAGGAAGTAAACCTGCGCTTTTATATAAAACATTTTAACGGTACGGAATGGAAACGCGGGACTGTTTTTGTGAGCGAAATTGTACCCAAAAGCATGATAGCTCTTATTGCCAATAATTTATATAAAGAACATTACCGTGCACTGCCCATGCGCAGCTCCATTACGGTTTTGCCTGACGACTATACCCAATATACATACGAGTGGAAGTTTAATGGTAAATGGAATAAACTTGGCACAACTGTAAGTAATCAGCTTTTAGACATTAAACCCGGTAGCCCCGAAGAGTTTATCCTGGAGCATTACTGGGGCTACAATAAATTAAGCAGTTCCAGTACAATGGAGTATCAGGTGGAGCATATTTCCTGGCAAACAGGCGTGGTGAAAGATTGGATTTTTGATGCTGATGTTGCCGGCCTTTATGGCGAAGCTTTTAAACCCTACCTGGAACGTGAACCTGTTTCTGCATTTTTTGCCTTCGGATCAGATATTAAAGTGAGGATGGGGGATAGGATATTAATAGCGCCCGGGGCTTAAAAAACAATCAAAAGATAAAAGATGCGTCATTGCGAGGTACGAAGCAATCTCTATGCTATACAGAGCGAGTTGCTAAGCAATGACCTTATATTTTATTGACCTGCCTATGTAGAGATTGCTTCGTGCCTCGCAATGACGGGCAGTTATTTCAATCCACCCAAAACTTCCATTACCGCTTGTGCTTTGAGCAGGCACTCCTCATATTCCTTTTCAGGATCGGCATGGTAGGTTATGGCTCCGCCTGCATGGAACGACAGATATTGCCGTGTTGAATTATATAACAAAGTGCGGATCACCACATTAAAATCAAAATCATTATCGGGGCTAAAATAGCCGATTGCGCCTGAGTAAACACCGCGTTTGCTGCGTTCATACTCCTCCATTAATTGCATGGAACTGATCTTGGGTGCGCCGGTCATGCTGCCCATAGGAAAAGTGTTTTTGATGGCTTGTATGGCTGATATCTCGTCCTGCAGTTCGCATACTACGGTTGATATCATCTGATGCACATACTGAAAGCTGTGAATACCAAACAGGTCTTCGGTTTTAACAGTGCCCTGTTTGGCCGACCTGGTGAGATCGTTGCGTACAAGGTCAACTATCATTACGTTCTCTTGTAGCTCTTTCGGGTGATTGCGCAATTGCTGCTTTACCAGTTCATCAGTCTGTATATCAGCATCTCGTTTGGCTGTGCCTTTGATAGGCTGCGATATTAATTTACCACCCCGTTTGGCCAGGAAACGTTCCGGCGATGCACCGAGTATATAATTCCTCTTCCACTTAAAAAAAGTACTGAACGGATTGGGCGAAACTTGATTAAGCTGTGTAAATATAGCCAGCGGGTTGATCAGCGCATTTTCGGCAAAAAATTCCTGACAAAAGTTGGTCACATAAATATCGCCCCGGCTTATGTGTTCCTGTATTCCTGTAACCGCATTCATATATTCCTGCTTGCTGAAACGGGCTTGTAAGGTTATGGCCGGTTGCACATTTTTATTGGTTAATTCCTGCTGCTCAATATGATTTAAAACATGCTGGGGATCATCACTCATGATCTCTACTTGATCGCCCGTAATAACAATCAAATGCTGAGGCGCAAAAAAGTAAAGATCCGGAAACTGTAACTCATCAGGATTGGAGGATGACAGCTGTTCGGTTTCATTTTTAAGGTCATAACCAAAAAAGCCGGTTATCCAACCTGGATTATTTTGGCGGAATGTTTCTAACTGATCAAAGGCATTCCCGGCTGCGGTTGTTATCTCATTTTTAACACCGATGGCTATCAGTGTATCAAATTTGCCGTAAGGATCATTAAAACCGTTGGAGTCAAGGTAGCATACCGCATTAAATGATGCGGCCCATTGCAGGGCTTTTTGTTTAAAAAGGGGCAGATTATTAATTGGGATAATCACCGGGCAAAAATAACCAAAAAAGTAAAAAGGCCGCATGATGCGGCCTTTTTAATAATACGATGATTGCTGTTTTACAGCAACGTAAAATTAATGTAATACCAGTGTCTGTTTCCTATCCGGACCTACAGAAAGATATTTTACTGGAACACCCAGTTCGACCTCTAAATAATCAATGTATGATTGTAGTTTGGCCGGGATCTCAGATAGTTTGGTAATGCCGGTTAAATCTTCATTCCAGCCGTCAATTTCTTTTAAAATTGGTTCAGGGCTTACTGAACAAATATCGTAAGGCATGTAATCAATTTTTTCGCCTAAATAGTTGTAGTGGGTACAGGCATATATTTTATCAAAACCGCTTAGAACATCGGCCTTGGTCATTACCAGTTGGGTAACACCATTAAGCATGATGGCGTATTTTAAAGCCGGCAGGTCAATCCATCCGGTACGGCGTGGCCTTCCGGTGGTAGCGCCAAACTCGTGGCCTATACGGCGTAATTCTTCGCCTGTTTCATCTTCCAGTTCAGTAGGGAAGGGGCCACCGCCAACACGGGTGCAGTAGGCTTTAAAAATACCTATTACATCACCAATTTGCTGTGGAGCTATACCTAAACCAGTACAGGCACCAGCAGCGGTTGTGTTTGACGAAGTAACGAAAGGGTATGAACCGAAATCAATATCGAGCATGGCACCCTGTGCACCTTCGGCCAATACTTTTTTACCTTGTTTTATGTAATTGTTAACCAGATGTTCAGAATCAACAAGCGGGAATTTTTTAAGAAATTCAATAGCTTCAAAAAATGCTTGCTCACGTTCAGAAAAATCGGCAACTTCACCGTACATCGCTTTTAGCATAGCTGTATGCTTGTCGACTAATTTCTGGTAGCGTTCCTTAAAATCGGGTAGGGTAATATCGCCAATACGCAGGCCATTACGACCAGTTTTATCCATATAGGTAGGGCCTATACCTTTTAAAGTTGAACCTATTTTACCATCACCCATTTTTTTCTCAGATGCAGCATCAAGCAATTGGTGAGTAGGCAATATCAAGTGTGCTTTTTTAGCAATAAGTAAGTTCTTTTTAGCTAAAAGATCATGCCCGGCATCCTTTAATTTATCTATTTCCTTTTTAAGGGTGATTGGGTCAATTACTACACCATTACCTATAAGGTTCATGGTATTTTCAAAAAATATGCCCGAGGGGATGGTATTAAGTACGAATTTTTTACCATCAAATTCTAAAGTATGCCCGGCATTTGGGCCGCCCTGGAAACGTGCTATCAGGTCATAACCTGCGCTAAGCACGTCAACAATTTTTCCTTTACCTTCATCGCCCCACTGGAGGCCTAATAATACGTCAACAGCCATTTATGTAATTTCAGAGTAATAATATTAAGGGTGGCAAAGTTATGCTTTTCTGTCACAATTACCCTCTCTTAATTTGGAGCAGTTGCCGTAAAGATTTAAAGAGTGGTGTTTAATCTCGAATTTCAAAATATCGCCCATCATGCTTTGTATCTGCTGTATACGGGGGTCGCAAAATTCAACTACCTTACCACAGTCAATACAAATAATATGATCATGCTGTTTATAGCCGTAAGATTTTTCGAACTGGGCCATGTTTTTACCGAACTGGTGTTTGGTCACCAGATCGCATGATACCAGCAGTTCCAGCGTGTTGTAAACAGTAGCACGGCTTACACGGTATTTTTTATTTTTCATGTGGATGTATAATGATTCCACATCAAAGTGATCAGTACGCGAGTAAATTTCCTCGAGTATAGCAAAACGCTCGGGCGTTTTACGCAGGTTCTTATTTTCAAGGTAAGCCTCGAAAATTTTTTTAACCAACGCTATAGTATCCTGTTGAGGCATATTAGTCTATTAAGGGAACAAAGTTATTAATAAAAGATAGAATCAGGAAATGAGAATCAAGAGACAAGAACTTATAATTCAAAAAATGTTTTTGAACTGATTTTAAGATCTTGATTCTTGTCTCTTAATTCTAACTTCTTTTTTTAAGAAGCTTTTTCAATGATCGAATCAAAGCGGTTAACAGCCGTAATACCTTTAACTAGCTTTAAGTTTTTGATCAAATTATCTAAATGTTCGGTGTCGTTTACATATACCATCAGGGAGCCCTCAAAAATACCGTTATCACTATCAACTGTAATGGAACGTATATTCACTTTAAAGTCCTGCGATATTACGGTGGTCAATTTATTGATCAGCCCTACATCATCAATGCCGGTAATACGTAAGCCGGTTAAAAACGCAAGCTCCTGTTGGTTGGTCCACCGGGCTTTTACAATACGGTAGCCGTAGTTGGCCATCAGTTTGGCCGCATTAGGGCAGTTGGTACGGTGTATTTTTATACCATCGCTTACGGTAACAAAGCCAAACACGTCATCGCCAGGGATAGGGTTGCAGCAATTGGCCAGCTTATAGTCAATCTTTTGCATATCCTCGCCAATAAGCAGTATGTCGCTGTCTTTGGTTTTGATATTGCGCAGCAGGCTTTGTACCTGTTCCTGCTCTATTTTATCCTGAGGTTTGTTCTCAACGGTTTTTTCTGAAATCTGGTAGTCTTTCAAATCCTTCATATCAATAACGCCCTTGGCGATATTGTAAAAAAGGTCCTGGGTTGATCCTAGCTTAAAGAAATAGCTCAGCTTGTGTATGTTTTCAGAGTTATAGGTAATCTTGAGCGATTTTAATTTACGTTCCAGTATCTCCTTGCCATCCTCTGCAATTTTCCGTTTTTCTTCTTTTAAGGCTGATTTTATTTTGGCTTTGGCTTTTGCAGTAACCACAAAGTTTAGCCAGTCTTCCTTAGGCGTTTGCTTGCCCGAGGTGATGATTTCTACCTGATCGCCGTTTTGCAGTTTATAGCTCAGCGGTACCAGTTTATGGTTTACTTTGGCGCCAATACAGCTTGCACCTACATCGGTATGTATCTCAAAAGCAAAATCGAGCGCGGTGGCATTTAATGGTAACTGAATAAGTGCGCCTTTTGGCGTAAAAATGAATATTTCATCGCTGAAAAGGTTCATCTTGAAATCATCCAAAAAGTCAAGCGCGTTGGAGTCGGGGTTTTTAAGCATATCCCTAACCTTTTGCACCCATTGATCAAGACCACTATCAGTTGACGATTCTTTATATTTCCAATGCGCAGCAAAGCCCTTTTCGGCAATTTCGTTCATTCGCTTGGTACGTATTTGTACCTCAACCCATTGCCCGCGTGGGCCCATTACGGTGGTGTGTAAGGACTCGTATCCGTTAGCTTTTGGCGATGATATCCAGTCGCGCAATCTATCAGGATTAGGGCGGTACAGATCGGTAACTATGGAGTATGCCTTCCAGCAATCGGCTTTTTCGTTTTCGGGCGTGCTATCCAATATCACCCTGATGGCAAAAAGATCATATACCTCTTCAAAAGGTATTGATTTTTTCTTCATCTTGTTCCAGATGGAGTGGATGGATTTTGGCCTGCCAAACAGATCGGCCTCCAGCCCCTGGCCCACCAATACTTTCCTTACCGGTTCAATAAAATCACGGATAAACTTTTCGCGCTCAGCTTTTTTCTCGTTCAGTTTGTTTTTGATGAACTGATAAGTTTCCCTTTCCATGTATTTCATGGACAGGTCTTCCAGTTCAGATTTGATGGTATATAAGCCCAGCCTGTGGGCTAGCGGCGCATACAGATATACAGTTTCTGATGATAGTTTAAGCTGCTTATCGCGCGGCATAAACTCCATGGTACGCATATTATGCAGGCGGTCGGCTAGTTTTATCAATATCACCCGCACATCATCGGCAAGGGTGAGCAGCATTTTACGGAAATTTTCGGCCTGTAAGGAGCTATTGGTATCAAATACACCCGATATTTTGGTTAATCCGTCGATGATTTTGGCCACCTTTTTGCCAAATTCCATCTCAATATCATCCAGCGTCATGTTGGTGTCTTCAACCACATCATGCAACAGAGCACATACTATGGAGGTGGTACCCAAACCAATTTCTTCGGCAGCTATCTGGGCAACAGCAATAGGGTGGTATATATAAGGCTCGCCGCTTTTACGGCGCATATCTTTATGACTTTCCAGGGCCATATCAAATGCCTTGCGTATCATGCGTTTATCGCCTTTTTGCATGGTTGATTTACAGGCACGCAGCAAAGCACGATATCTTTTTAATATCTCATTTTTTTCCGCTTCCAGGTCAATCACTAATTCTTTCATATGTTGATATTAATGGTATTAATTGATAAACTTGTAATTATAAACTATTATTACAGATTATATTGAAATACCACAAAAAATTGCTTTAATTTTGTAATAAGTAAAATTATGAAATTTATTGGTTTTCTGTTTTTGTTTTGTTTTTGCATTATGGGCACCCTTAAGGCCCAAACAGATAAACCTGCATCAGTAATTATAGGCAAAAATGATACCATCAAAACGGCTATGACCGAACTTGATGGAGAGTTGGTACCCTGGATAGTTACTCCCGAAGTAAAAGTTGTTGATACACGTATATTTGCCAGCGAGGCTGATCGTAATGCTTACCTCCGGTTAAGGTATAATGTGTTCAAAGTGTTGCCCTACGCGCGTTTTGCCGGGCAACGTTACCGCCAGCTGCAACGCGATCTGGCACTCACAGGTGATAAGCATAAGCAAAAGGAGCTGGTGACAACCTGTGAAACTGAAATAAAAACATTGTTTAACAAGGAAATAAAAAATCTGACAATTAGTCAGGGTGAGGTTTTGATAAAACTGATTAACCGCGAGTCGGGGATGACCAGCTTTGCTATGGTTAAGGATCTGAAAGGTGGTTTTAAAGCATTCATGTTCCAATCAGTAGCCAGCATATTTGGCCATAACCTGAAAGAAACCTATGACCCTGAAGAGCAGAAAGATATCGAGGCCATACTAAAACAGGCCGGATATAATTCCACTAACAATTAATAATGGATAACAATAGTATCTACAAGTTTAATATTCAAAAATTAAACGGCGAAGAGATTGACCTGTCTGCATATAAAGATAAAGTACTTTTAATAGTAAATACTGCCTCTCAGTGTGGCTTTACTCCGCAGCTTAAAGAATTGGTTAGTTTGAAGAACCAGTTTAAAGATCTGGATTTTGAAATACTGGCTTTCCCATCCAATGATTTTGGAGGGCAGGAGCCGCTCGAAGGTGAAGCTATTGCTACCTTTTGCGAAAATGTTGGTACCAACTATCCCGTATTTGATAAGATCAGGGTACGCGGCCCATATGCACATCCTTTATATCAGTTTTTTGCCAATAAAAAGGATAATGGCAAACTTAAATCCGTCCCCCGGTGGAACTTTCACAAATTCTTAATTGATCGCAACGGACATGTAACGGATTTTTATTATCCTTTTACCAAGCCAACATCCTCCAAGATCAGGAAAAAGATTGAGCGCCTTTTAACAGCAGCTCATTAATTCAACACACATTTATGCTTAAATTAGATATATTAGTTTTATCGGTACATCCCGACGATGCCGAACTTGGGTGCTCAGGCACTATTTTAAAACATATAGCCCTGGGTAAAAAGGTAGGTATTGTTGACCTTACCCGCGGCGAACTAGGAACCCGCGGCTCAGCCGAGATACGGGAGCAGGAAGCAGCAGCATCTGCAAAGATATTGGGGTTAACCTTAAGAGAAAATCTGGGCTTACCCGATGGTTTTTTTGAAAATTCCCGTGAACACCAGCTAGAAGTAATAGCTGCTATACGTAAATACCAACCTGCAATTGTAATAACCAATGCATACCATGACAGGCATCCTGATCATGGGCGGGCTAATGAATTAGTTGAAGCAGCTGCCTTTTTATCTGGATTGCGTAAAATTGAAACCTTTGCCGATGGTGTAGCGCAAGAGGCCTGGCGCCCAGATCATGTTTTGCATTTTATACAAGACAACTATATAAAACCAGATATTTTAATTGATGTTACTGATTATTGGGATAAAAAGATAGAGAGTATTTATGCCTTTGGTTCGCAATTTTATAACCCTGATTGGCAAGGGGAGCCGCAAACCTACATTTCATCGCCTGAGTTTATTAATGTAGTGGCGGCTCGTGCCAGCGAGTTTGGGAAAAGTATCAAGGTGAAATATGCAGAGGGCTTTACCAGCAGAAAAATTTTAGGAGTAGATAGTTTATTTTCTTTGAAATAATATTTGCTTTAGCCTTGAAAATGAACAAGCCGCGGGTTATTATACACCGCGGCTTGTTTATTATTATGTAAGTAAGTTAGTTAATCTCAGGCTCTTATGTATTCAAACCGGTTGTTTTCATGACTTCTTTCTCTTCTTAGTTTACTTTCATTTGCAAGTTTTAATAATACACCTGAAAGTTCAGAAGTTTTGAAATCAGAATCAAACTGATCTTTGCAATAATTAGCAATTGATGATATGGAACGTGAAATGTCAAAGAAATCAGAGCTTAACAGCTGATTTAATATCTTTGTTGCGCCCGGTTTTTTTCGACCAGATGCTGCAAAGTTTTCATCATCTGAGCGCATTCTACGCACTTTTTTGCTAAATAGCTCAGATCCATCGCCATCAACTTTGTCTGACTCAATCATTACATCTAACAACCGATCAATAATCCGAACCTGTACTGACTCTGATTGGAACGAATTAACAACTTCTGATACTTCAACAAGTTGTTTTTTTAGTTTCTCTATGTGTTTGCTCATGGCTTTTAAAAAAGTTGATCTATACTTATGTTGTAGGGGTAGTACAAATCTAACAGGAATAATAATTAAAAATATAGTGTATTTTGGTTAAAAAATAGTATATATTAATATTTTACTCTTTTTCGTACTTTAAAACGACTGTTTCGTCCTTTGAAAAGCTGGTTTGGTCACATATTAAATATTAAATTACTTTTTTGGCAGATAACTAATTTGCCTGTAGCGATATTATTCTGTTATTATAAATTAAGTGATATTTTCTCAAGGATGTCAAGCCCATGGTCGATATGATCCTTCTCAATGATAAGGGCTGGCCTGAAGCGCACGCTTTTTTCGCCGCAGCCCAGGTACATGATATTTTGCTCCATTCCCTGTTTAATAAAGTTATCCCGCTTGTTTTTATCCGGAAAATCAAATGCTGTAAGTAAACCCTTGCCGCGTACATTGCTGATAACCGGGGTTCTTGAAGCAATTTCGCTAAGCCTGTTTTGTAGGTACTCGCCCATTTGAGCGGCGTTGTCACACAGATTATCCTCTTCAATGATTTCCATGATCTTTGATGACCTAACCATATCAACCAGGCTTCCACCCCAGGTAGAGTTAATGCGCGATGATACCCTGAAAACATTGTTCTCCACTTCATCAACCCGATTACTGGCTAGTATGCCACATACTTGCATTTTTTTGCCAAAGGCTAAAATATCAGGGCGTGCTTTTGGGCCAAAATGCTCATGGCACCAAAATTTACCGGTAAGGCCAACACCAGTTTGTACCTCATCATATATCAACATAGCTTCATACTCATCGGCAAGTTCCCTTAACTTCTCCATAAATTCCTTGCGTACGTGGTTATCGCCCCCTTCAGATTGTACAGGCTCAATAATAATAGCGCATATATCATCCTTGTTTTCGGCAAAAGCGGTTCTGATCTGTGTAATGGAAAGCTGTTCGCGCAGCAGCAGGTCGTCATGGTTGCTATCGCTGTAAGGAAATTTAATATAGGGCACTGATACACGCGGCCAATCAAATTTGGCAAACCATTTTGTTTTATTAAGCTGGGTATTGGTTAAACTTAGGGTATAACCAGAGCGACCATGAAAAGCATGTTCAAAATGTAATACTTTATGGCCTTTCTCTTTGGTATAACCCTTGGCAAAGTTTTTCTGTACTTTCCAGTCCATAGCAACCTTCAATGCGTTTTCAATGGCCAGTGAACCACCAGCTATAAAAAAGGCATGAGGCAAATAATCAGGTATGCCCACCCGTGAAAAAGTTTCAACAAACTGAGCATACTGAGTAGTATATATATCTGAGTTTGATGGATTGGTTAATGCCGCCAGCATCAGATTTTTTTTAAATTCTTCGTCATTCACCATTTTTGGGTGATTATAGCCTAATGGTACCGAAGCAAAGCAAGTAAAAAAGTCAAGCAGTGTCCGGTTATATTTAGCATCGTAAATATAAACACCCTTACTTTTTTCCATGTCAAAAGTTAGGTCAAAGCCATCAGCAAGCACGTGCTTCTGTAACGAAGCCTGTACGTTTTCTGGAGAAACAAGTAGGTTGTACATATAAATTTGGTTTGTACAAATTTACTAAAAACCCTCTAAAATTAAAATTTAGGCGGTTTTTGAACCGATTGAAGAAAAAGTAACTTTAAATTGTTTAAAGTTACTTTTTGTACCAAAGCCCAAAATAGTATACTCTGTTGAGGTGCAGATTAGAGATGTGCAGATGTGCAAATTATTCTTAAAATGGGAGGGTAAGGTCTGCATATCTGAAATTCGCACATCTGAAATTTAAAACTTATCCTTCATGCCCAGCAATCCCCAAATACCGCCACTGTGGATAGCCAGTATGTTACTGTCGGGTTTAAAATGATCTTGAGCTATCAGATTATAAAGGGCATACATCATTTTGCCGGTGTACACCGGCTCAATAACTATCCCGGTGCTTGCCACAAATTGTTTTATAAAGATAATCAGTTCATCATTGGCTTTGCCGTAACCACCAAAATGGTAATCGGTATGCAGGTCAAAATTAGCCGGGTTAATCAGGAAACGGTCAATCTCCTCTTTAATAAAGCCACCGTTTTTAAAAACAGGTACGGCATTAAAGCGGGTTTTAAGTTGATTTTTGGTTAAGCCGTTAATAATACCCGCGGCGGTGGTTCCTGTACCACAGGCGCAAAATATATGATCATAAGTTTCAGTCAGTTCATCAATTAGTTCACTACATCCTTGTGCGCCTTCGGCAGATGCGCCGCCTTCGTCAATAAAAAAAGCGTCTTTATTATTACCGAAATATTGAGCGAACAGCTCCGGCTTATCGCGATAGCTGTCACGATCGGTAAATAATAATTGCATACCGTGTAGCTTACATAAAAACAGGGTATCGTTATCTACAGTTTCGCCACGTACTATACCGGTAGCTCTAAACCCAAATTTTGCTGCCGCTGCGGCAGTAGCCAGCAGGTGGTTGGAGTATGCGCCGCCAAAAGTTACCAGGTGATTTTTATGTTGTGCTTGTGCATTTTTAAGCAGATATTTTAATTTACGCCATTTATTGCCCGATATCATGGGGTGTATCAGGTCATCACGCTTTAAAAAAACTTTTACCCCATGTTCATCAAACAAAGGGTTGTTGATGCGCTGAACCGGACTAAAAATTTCGAGATCAATATTCATAAAATAGTATCAAGTAGCGAGCATCAAGTATCAAGATTTATAATGAGGGCTTATTGTAATACTTGATACTCGCTACTGGTTCTCAAATATCAGGATTTTCTGGTAAGTATACCAAAGCTGCTAATAATCGTGATACTTGATGCTCGTTACTTGATACTACTACCACAAAAAACGATTACTTTTGCGCTCAAATGGCAGACGATAGCGAGCTGATAGAGCAGGAAGAACAGGACTTATTTGAACATTTACGTATTGTGGTTGACAAAGGGCAATCCCTGCTGCGTATTGATAAATTTTTAATGCACAGGGTGGAGAACGCTTCGCGCAACCGCATCCAGAATGCTATTGAGCTGGGTAATGTGCTGGTGAACGATAAGCCTATTAAATCAAGCTACCGGGTAAAACCGCTTGATGTAATATCAGTTGTATTACCACATCCGCCTCGTGATACCGAGGTTTACCCTGAAGATCTGCCCATTAATATTGTTTACGAAGATAATGATGTGCTGGTGGTTGATAAAGCCGCGGGTATGGTAGTGCATCCGGGTTATAACAATTATACCGGTACATTGGTTAACGCACTGGTTTTCCATTTTCAGCAATTGCCAACATTGCCGGGTAATGACGGCCGGCCGGGTTTGGTTCACCGCATTGATAAAGATACCTCGGGTTTGTTGCTCATCAGCAAGAACGAACGCTCCATGAGCTGGCTGGCCAAGCAGTTTTTTGATCATACCATTACCCGTAAATACATTGCCCTTGTTTGGGGTGATCTGGAGCAAGATGGCACGGTAACGGGCTATATTGGCCGCAGTATAAATGATCGCCGGGTGATGTCGATATATGACGACCCTGAAAAAGGCAAATGGTCTGTAACGCATTATAAGGTGTTGGAGCGTATGGGTTATGTTACACTGATAGAGTGCCAGCTGGAAACCGGCCGTACACATCAGATCAGAGCGCATATGAGGCACATAGGGCATCCGCTGTTTAGCGATGCTACTTATGGTGGGGATAAGATATTGAAAGGCACTGTATTTAGTAAATACAAGCAATTTGTTGAAAATTGTTTTGAGCTGATGCCGCGCCAGGCCTTGCACGCGCAAACGCTGGGTTTTCTGCATCCCACATTAAAAAAACAAATTGCCTTTGAATCGCCACTGCCTGGTGATTTTGAAAGTGTGCTGCAAAAATGGCGAAAATATACAGCCGCTGGCAATCAGGCAAATGCGCAAGTTGATGAAGCTTAAATGCTCCATTGGCCAATATAAGCATGGTTTTTGCGTATTGTTAAATGATTTGTTAATTGTAAAAATGGCATAATGCTGTACATTGAAAAATTAATCCAATTAAAAAAACTGCACATTTGCACATCTGATATCTGCACATCTACATGACACCCGTTTTTATCAATTTTAATGGAGAGATACTCCCGGCAAACAGTCAGCTGCTTACTATAGCCAACAGGGCTTTTAAGTATGGTGATGGTTTGTTTGAAAGCATGCGTTTAATGAAGGGGCAGCTCAAGTTTGCCGACCTGCATGCCGACCGCCTGCAACGAGGAATGAAGGCCCTTAAAATTGATGGCTACTCGCAAATGGATACCTGGTTTTTTAAGGACATTGTAGAGGAACTGGCCAAGAGAAATAAAGTAAAGCATGGTAGACTGCGGCTTACCGTTTACCGTGATGCCGAGGGTTTGTATACCCCATCGCAAAATAAAATGGGTTACTGTCTGGAACTTACCGCATCAGATGAGCCCCGTTATTTCTTGAACGAAAAAGGTTTGATCATGGATGTGTTTACTGAACTGCCCAAGCCATCAAACTACCTGTCGAACATTAAAACCTGCAACTCGCTTATTTATGTAATGGCAGGCCTGTACAAAACACAAAATAAGCTGGATGATGTGTTCTTATTGAACCAGGGTGGTTTTTTGTGTGAAGCCAGCAGCTCCAACATATTTATATACTACCAAAATCATTTGTATACTCCTGCCTTAAGCGAAGGCTGCGTAGAAGGGGTAATGCGCCAGGTAGTGATAAAATTGGCCAAGGAGAACAATATTGATGTTACCGAAGCCCAGATAAATCCAGACATTTTATATGAAGCCGATGAAGTGTTTTTAACCAACGCTACCCGCGGCATCCAAACCGTAATGGGCTTTGGCGTAAGGCGTTATTTTAACCGCATTAGCAAAGTGCTAATGGATGAGTTGAATAAGCTGTAGGCTTTAAGTTTGCTTGCGCCAATGTTGGTGTTGTCACCAACATTATATGTGCGCTGATTAATAGTGATAGTAGGGCGAATAGTTGTTGGTGACAACACCAACAACGGCGGAGACAGGTCAGATATGCAAGTTCTGCACCCCTTTATTTGCTCTGTAAAGCATAGAAATTGCTTCGTGCCTCGCAATGACGTAGCGGAAAATTATAACTTATAATTCAGAAGATACGGGTGTCTTTATAGCTGCAAGGATACCATCCCAAAGCGCAATACGGGTTTGTAGGGCTTCTTGTACAGCTATAGTTGCGTCCTGCCATTTGCTATCGTCATCTCCGCAAAGCTCGGCGGTCATTTGGTAGGCTAACCGGGAGTGATGGTCGCCGTCAACTTCAATATGGCGTTCCAGGTAGTATAATAGAATGTCAACTTTGCCGGGTAGCTGCTGGCTAAGTTCCTTCACTATGCTTACAAACATATCCGGTATCAGATCCTCGCGACCAAAAGTAAACACAGCGGCCTGAACGTGATCTTTATTATTGCTGATCACCTCAAAAGTATGCTGCACGAAATTGCGGGCCGCTACCGGGATATCGGCAATAATCAATGCTTCGTCAACATGTTTACCAAAGTTAAGCTCATTAAACAAGTTATTGATGGCAACAGCCTGGCTGCCGGCTTGCTGCATAGCACGCAGGTACAGTTCAAAGTGACTAGTGCGATTACCAGCCTCATCCACATCACTTTCCTCGCCGGTAACAATCTCGTTGATCAGGTAACGGGTATTGGCATTGCCTGCAGGCATCCATGGTGTGGTGGTACAGGTTAATCTTTGCTGCAATGATTTTAGTAGCGACATAAAATCCCACACGGCAAATACGTGATGATCCATAAAAACGGTCAGTTCATCAAGCGAGTTGATATTCTTATAAAGCTCGTGCTGTATTAACTGTTCACGTAATGGTTGGATCTCTGTTTTTAAAAGTGCAATTCTGTCGCTGTAATTTGCCATGGTGTAATAATTTATGCGGTTGCAAAAATAACAAACCCGGTGATTATTAATGAAGTGTTTATTTATTTTGACTTTGGGTTGATGAGACAAAGATTTTGAACAATAAGTATAACGGTAACAATTGGTAAGTTACATGGTCAAATAAATATAGACTTCATTATGAAAGCAATTACCTTATTATCAATGGCTCTTATAGCTATCTTTTGTTCTGCATGTGATCACATCCCTGCAAAAAATACCGAGCCTCCAAAAGCAGAGACCCCAGAACCATTAAAAGATGATTATTCAGCAGGTAGCATTAAAAAAGTGTACTCAAGAGGTGGGTCTTTGATGGATGATATTTATGCTGATCTTGTTAAAAAGCGTCCTGAACTACAAAACTTAGAAACAGGATTGCAGCAATTTTATGCAGGGATGCCCGATAGTTTGGAAGCATTTAATAAGTATGCAGCCAAGTCTGGTAACTACTATGATTCGGCCAATGGGGCATTATCAGATATTAAGGATACTGTGTTGAGAGCAAGGTTACGCTTGTTAATAACAAACAGCAATCATAAGTACACGGGTAAAATAAAAAAGTTTTCTACACTGATGAAAGATATCGACAGTAATAGAATGATAATAAATGATTATCACCTTGCGCTGAAAATAGCGGTAACTATGCCCGTGATTGAAAACTATCAGGATAAAAGCATGCCTGATAGCAAGAGTGTTGAGCGATTGGATAATACATCGCAAAAATTAAAACAGCAAACTATTAAATTAAGCAAGCAGTAAAAAGTCTGGGAGGAGGAATGTATTAGAAATGAAACTACAGTTTCACTCCACGCAAAAAATCCTCAATACCCATCCGTTTCTTGCCTTCCAGCTGTATATCTGTCAGACTGATAAAGCCATCTTTTGCGGCAAATTTCAGGTAGGTTTTGTTGTCAGTCAGAAAGCCACCAGGTTTTATTGTCGGTTCATCCAACTGCAACTCCGACCCGTACACTTTTAAAATTTTTCCGTTCAATTCGGTATAGGCAGTAGGTATTGGACTAAGACCGCGTATTTTGTTGTATACCTGTTCGGTAGGTTGAGTCCAGTCAATCAAGCAGTCTTCCTTAAATATTTTGGGTGCATGTCTTAGCTCCTCGCCAGTTAACAGCTGTGTTTGCGGATGCTCATGGAAACGACCGCTCTCAACGGCCTTTACTGTTTTTACCAGTAAGCCCGCACCTTTGTTCATGAGCCAGTCGTGTAACTCGCCGGCAGTTTCATGACCACTCAGGGTTACTTTTTCGGTAAACAACACATCACCTGTATCAATTTCCTGTTTCAGGAAAAAGGTAGTTACGCCGCTTTCTTTTTCGCCGTTTATCAGCACCCAGTTAATAGGAGCAGCGCCGCGATATTGCGGCAGTAAGGAAGCATGCAAATTAATAGTTCCCCTTGCTGGCATGGCCCACACTACCTCGGGCAGCATACGGAAAGCTACCACCACCTGCAAATCAGCCTGTAAAGTTTTAAGTTCAGCTAAAAACTCAGGTTTTTTTAATTTTTCGGGCTGAAGCACTTTCAAGCCATTAGCCACCGCATATTGTTTCACCGCCGATTCGCTTACCTTTTGCCCGCGGCCTGCAGGTTTATCAGGAGCGGTTACCACACCAACAATATCACTACCTGCTTTAATTAATGCATCCAATGATGCAACCGCAAACTGGGGGGTGCCCATAAATATGATTCTCATGTTATTAGCTATTTGATAGTGCTTGGTTCTGTTATTCGTACAATAAATATTTACCGCGTGTGGCCTTAAATTTATTTAGTCCCGGCACCCAGCTTTGATATATCTGTGCTTCGCTTTTACCGGCTTCAATTTGTTTTCTTAGTTCAGGTGTACCTGCCAGTTTGGTAAAATAGGCGTTAAAAAAGTGTGCTTTATCTGGAAATGCTTTGTAAAGCTCTATCAATACCGACAGATCAATATGTCTTTTGCTCCTTATCCGGTCAATGCTATAATCCTTTAAATCTACCCCATAACATAACTTATCCTTTTGTGGCGGATCCTCGCTCATACCGGGTATACTTAAGGGGGTAAACGAAAACGCATATTTACCTTTTAGTGCCGGATGCCCAACTTCCAGGAAAGGGAAAAATGTACCACGACCCAGGCTCATTACAGTGCCTTCAAACAAGCATATACTGGGGTATAAGGAAATAGATTGATGAGTATTTAAATTTGGCGATGGATTTACTGGCAGCTTATAAATCAGGGAATGTTTATAATGAGCAACCTTGATGATCTTAAGCTTACATTTTACCCCGTTTTTTAACCAGCCTTCACCGTTTATCATTTGTGCATATTCAGCAATGGTCATGCCGTGGCTAATAGGTATGGGGTGCATGGCAATAAACGAACGGCTTATCGCTGCAGTGTCGAGTATTGGGCCATCAATCAGGTAGCCATTAGGATTAGGTCTATCCAGTATCATCAATTCTATATTATTTTCGGCACAGGCTTCCATCACATAATGCAGCGTGGATATATAAGTATAAAACCTAACGCCAACATCCTGAACGTCAAATATCATGAGGTCAATAGCCTTCAGATCCTCGGGTGTGGGTTTGTAATGTTTATTACCATAAAGAGATATAACCGGTAGTTTAGTTTTGGCATCGATATCATCATTAACACTTGCACCATTACTGGCATTACCTCTGAAACCATGTTCGGGCCCAAATATTTTTTTTATAGCTATGCCAGCTCTTAAAAGGCTATCAACGCTGGGTGTTAGGTTTTTACCGATAACAGATGTTTGATTAATAACCATCCCAATATTTTTTCCCTTAAGATAGTTAATATACAGTGCAGTTTGATCGGCCCCCGTTATTATTTCGGGAATTATTTTTTTGTGTTTTATAGTTTTTGCCGGTTTGCAATTGATACAAATAGCAGACCCGGCACATGCAGTAGTTGCCCATAAAACTGTTATTAAAGCACATTGAAAAAAAATACGCATTTTTATTATAAAATATTATGGTTAAACAATTTTAAAAGTAGCAGGTTTAGCAGCAAAACCGCATATTTGCGAAGGTACAAAAAATCATTCTGCATTGAGTTTCGCCTCTTTTATATCAGCCCGAATAACATTTAAGTCAAAACGCACATTTTCCAAATTGATAGTGCGTATTGCCATTATTGGTATTATGCTGGGCCTGGGCGTTATGATACTTTCATTAGCCATTGTTAAAGGCTTTAAACACGAAATACGAGAAAAAGTTCGTGGTTTTGCAGGTGATATACGTATAGTGAAATTTGACTTGAATGGTTCGTATGAAAGTTCGCCATTTAAGGCTGATAGCAGTTTTATAAAACGCGCACTCAAAAGCCCGCTGATAACCCATGTAATGCCTTTTGCCACCAAGCCGGGCATTATTAAAGCCAATAATGAAATTGAGGGTGTTGTATTAAAAGGGGTTGATAAAAGTTACGATTGGACATATTTCAGAAAGAACCTGGTGGCTGGTAATGTGATTGACTTTGCCGACTCGGTTGAGGCGCAAAAGGAGATCATGCTATCGCAAACAACTGCCGACCGTTTAAAACTAAAATTGGGCGATAAACTGCTGATGTATTTTGTACAGGAGCCATTGCGCAAACGCCAGTTTACTATAAAGGGCATATTTAACATAGGAGTTGAAGAGGTGGATAAAACCTTTGTGGTGGGTTCCTTATCATTAATAAACCGGCTTAATAACTGGGAACCCAGCCAGATAGGAGAGTACGAACTTCGTGTATCAAATTTTGATGAGGTCAATTATGCAGCCAACAAGCTTGATGATATATTACCTGTAAAATTAAGATCATACACGGTGCTGGAGGATTATCCGGCCATATTTGAGTGGCTTAAGCTGCTTGATGTAAACTCCGTGGTGATGCTGGTATTGATGGTTGTTGTGGCGGTGATTAATATGATATCGGCTCTGTTAATCATGATTCTGGAACGCACCTCCATGATAGGTATGTTTAAAGCCATGGGAGCAACCAACTGGAACATACAAAAAGTGTTTTTATTTAATGCAACCTATCTTATTGGCCTGGGGCTATTGTTGGGGAATGCGTTGGGGTTGGGTTTAGGCTTTTTTCAGCAGCAAACCCACTTTTTTAAGCTCGATCAGGCATCCTATTACATGACCTTTGTACCGGTTGAATTTAACTTAACCGATATTTTAATGCTGAATATTGGTACGCTGGTTATTTGCCTGTTGGTATTGATCATACCATCTATGCTGGTAAGTAAAATATCGCCGGTAAAAGCTATCAGATTTAAGTAGGGATTTAGTTAGTATCAAGTAGTTAGTACCAAGTATCAAGATTTTCTGGAAAGCATTTAACTATAATCACTTAACGTGACTAATTAATATGTTTAAAGTAATGATGCCTGATATTAGCTAATCAATACTATGTATCCCGCACTAGTGAAGCTAAAGTCGTGATACTTGATACTAGCTACTTGATACTGATTGTTATTTTTTTGTTGTAAAGTTAAACTTCAGGTTTAAACCACCTGCCCCAAAACGGATCTGTTGTGCACCAAGCCCATCAAGCGGGTATTTTAAAAAGGGCTCAATAATCAGCCGGTTTTTACCCATCGGATAACCAACCCCAAATGATACATTGAGCGTTTTGGCAAAATAAAATCCGGTAAAATTTTTACGGGTTACATCATCAGTTGTATTTGATGAAGCTCCTGCTGCTACTGACGATGCAGAGTAACCATAAACTGATGTATAAGCCTCATTTATAAATGTGCCCGAACTTAAACCCGCCGAAATATAGGCATCGCTTGTTTGAGGGTTAAATTCATATTTGATATTGAGCGGTATATCCAAGCCAACCAAATTAGCATTGTAATTTTTAAGAACAGGAAAGTTTGCATTCGCGGAGAATAAATTACCCTGTCTATCAAAAGTTAATGCCTGGGGAGCCTTTGCTAATGCTGCTGCATAAAAATCACCATTAGACGGAGGCCCGGAGCCATTATAGCTCAATGTATTTTGAGC
This sequence comes from Mucilaginibacter sp., assembly GCA_030445275.1. Classification (GTDB taxonomy): domain Bacteria; phylum Bacteroidota; class Bacteroidia; order Sphingobacteriales; family Sphingobacteriaceae; genus Mucilaginibacter. The sequence continues at coordinate 179,864 of JAUCSE010000069.1, read as the reverse complement.
TAACGCCACACCTGTAGATAGTTTTATGTTTTTACTAAGCTTAATTTCTGATGTAAAACCTGCACCTGCATTGATCTGGTTACTGCTGCCTTTGGCGTAATTAAAAAACGTAGCCGCATATACACCAAAGCGCACTTTTTTATCTTCGGTATACTCTTCGGCGGGTTTTTGCGGATTATTTTTCTCGTTTGCAAACAGCGCAGCCATTGAATTGGGCGGTGGCACTTGCTTAGGAACTTTAATCACCGACTGGGGCACAGTAGCCGAACTACCAGAAACCGCGGTATTTTTTGCAGCAGGAGCTATAGTATTTGAGCCGTTAACAGTTGGCGGATTAACTGCAAATTGTTGCACAGCCGGTTTGGTTACAACAGGTGGTTGTGTACTACTGACTGACTTCGCATTTTGTGCGGTTGGCGGGATTACTGGATTAGAGCCGGTAACAGCAGGAACAGTAGCAGCAATTTGCTGCGTATTTGTTTTAGCAGTGACAGCTCTGGTGCTATCTGCTTGTTTAGCCTTTTGGGTGGCAAGCAGCACGTTATTAACAGGCTGTTGCACTGACACCTGATTAGTAGGCGCTGTGATTGCTGTTGCACCAGGTGCAGAGGTACCCTGTGCTAATTTGTTTGCTTGTGCTTTTGATGCTGCGTATTGAGCCGCCGTACGATCTGTATCCGCTATCGATGCAGTAGTCGCCGCTGCTGGATGAGTAGTAATGGTAGGCGCTTGTTTTGTTGCCAATAATTTACCAGTATCGCTTAGTGATGTTTGCTCTTGCTTTGTCTGTTTTATAGCTATTGTTTGTGGTTGTTGTTTTTTATTCGTCATCCATACGCCAAGACTAACAAATAATAGTAAAGCAGCGGCCGTACTTGCCCACCAAAGCCAGGCAACCGGACGCTTCTTTTCCGTTTCAGGGAATTTTTCCCTGAGCAGTAACCAACCCTCATCAGCAGAAGGGTAGGAGTCGTCGTCAAAATTATCAAACACCTCCCTGATGTGGTTGCTTAAGTCGTTATCCAACTGCTCATCCATGGCTTTGTGTTTCTTTCCGTAACATTTTTCTTAATCTTTCTTTTGCCCTGCTCAGGTAAACCCTTGATGAGCTTACCGGAATAGTCAGCATGTTTGCAATTTCGTCGTGATTATATCCGTCTATTTCGTATAAATTAAAAATGGTGAGCTGTATTGCAGGCAGCTCATTCATTAGTTTTAAAATATCCTGTACATTTAAATTATCAACTGTACCTATATGGCTGCTGATGGGCGCTGCATGATCCAAATCAACATTCAGTTGAAATTTAAGGTCTTTACGCCTGCGGTCAATAGCGGTATTAACTACAATGGTACGTAGCCATGCCTTAAAAGGCTTATCAATATTATAAGTATGTATGGCATTAAATACCTTTATAAAAGCATCATTTACAGCCTCCAATGCATCGTCGCGATTTAGGCTGTAACGCAAACTAATACCCATAGCATAGCCATAGAATAGCTTATACAGCATTTCCTGATATTTTAGGCTGCCTGCTTTGCATTGGCTGATGACTTCTTCTTCAGTAATGCGAGGGGGTGGATGCATTAAATGTATTTAATTCCGCTTATGTGTATTGTTGTTGATTTATAATCCTTTACGTAGTAAGGAGCTATATTGATACAAATTAAAAAACATTTTTTTTAATGATCAATTTTACCTGTTTAAATTTATGATTTCTTCATTTTCATTGGTCGTTATGTTGTTGGGGTATTAACAAGAAATAATTAAAAAGTCAGCAGCACGTTAAGTGCCGCTGATCTTTAATTTACATAGGTAGAGGGGGCGATGATAAAAAGCCGCCGCTTAAAAAAGCGACGACTGGTAATTAAAACAATAATTAATTTGAAGTTTTATTAAGGTCATAAACAAGAATTGAATCCTGTGCCTGGTTTGCACGTTGAATCTGTAACCTTAATCCACCGCTGTAAGCATAAAGATAGGTGTTTACCAGGTGAATCTTGGTTTGAGGGCCCACTTTATAAGTGCTATCCCAAAAAGCTATATAAGTACCATCGTACTTGAATAAACCCCTGCTGCCAGCATGTACGGTAGCAGTATCGCCGGTTACCTTGAAATTGTTGGGCGAGGATATTGTTAAGATAAGATTGGTAACTTTTTTTACTGTGTCATAATCAGTACCTGTTGGTTTTTTTACAAGTAATTTAAAAAAGCCCTGAAAAGTGCCTAAAGGAGCTGGGGGGGCCGTATAGTCGTTTTTAGTTGAGCAGGCCTCAACTAGTAATAACATTAATGGTAATAAATAAAGTAAATAACGTTTCATAGTGTATTGCATTTTTAACCATTACGCAACTCTTTTTTAAAACGCTACACCAGCATTAGCTTTTTTTATAATTTTTTTGCTTCATCCCAAAATATATCCATTTCGGCAAGGCTCATGTCATGTAACTGTTTGCCGTTTTCCTTTGCTTTAAGTTCCAGATATTGAAAGCGTTTAATGAATTTTTTGTTTGTTTTTTCGAGTGCGTTCTCTGGGTTAATGTTTATAAAACGAGCATAATTAATCAACGAAAATAATAGGTCGCCAAATTCGCCTTCAGCTTTTTCCTGATCAATGGCGGTTCCATCTTCGGCATTAAACTCATTTTTAAATTCCTGCATTTCTTCTTCAACCTTTGCCCATACCTGGTCTTTCTCCTCCCAGTCAAAACCTACCCCACGTGCTTTTTCCTGTATGCGCGATGCTTTCACCAGGGCCGGTAATGAAGCAGGTACACCACCCAAAACAGATTTATTACCTTCTTTTAATTTAATTTGCTCCCAATTACGTTTTACATCTTCCTCATTCTGCACCTCAACATCACCGTATATATGCGGATGACGGTTAATCAGTTTTTCGCATACGCTGTTCAGTACATCGGTAATGGTAAAGTCGTTTGTTTCTGAGGCTATCTTGGCATAAAAAGCCAGATGCAGCATAATATCGCCCAATTCTTTTTTTATTTCGGGCATATCTGCGCTCAAAATAGCATCGCTAAGCTCATAAGTTTCTTCGATGGTAAGATGCCGCAGGCTTTCCAGTGTTTGTTTTTTATCCCAGGGACAATTTGCCCTCAGATCATCCATAATATGAAGCAGACGTTCAAATCCGGTTGCGGGTGTTGCAGCAGTTGCTGGCGCTTGTAACGGCATATAATTATTATTTTTTGGTATAATACAAAGATAGGAGATTTAGGAGGCCAGGAAAAAAAGATAACCAAAACGTCATTGCGAGGAACGAAGCAATTTCTAAGCTATACAGAGCGGATAACAAAGTATTGAACCAGCACACAATTGATCTGCCTGCGTAGAGATTATTAATGTTGTGTTTGTTTTTATTGGTATTAATGAGCTCCCTCCGGTCGGTTGTCTTCATACCTCGCAATGACGCTCTCTTTATCACTCAAAACTCATCACTCAGAACTCCTTTACTGCCCTCAGCATTTCACGTTTGCCGAGAGCTCCGGGTATTTTTTCTATTTTGAAACCAAGACCTTTGAGCATTCTTTTCAAATTGCCGGTTATAGCATAAGTAACAAATACGCCTCCGGGCTTTAAAAAGCTGGCCACATGGCTTATAGCAGCCTGTTCCCACATTTCGGGTTGATGGGCTGATGCAAATGCGTCAAAGTAAACGATGTCATATTGCTGGTCAGTCTTAAAATCTATGAGTTTACAATGTGCAATTCGCAGCTGGTTGTAGATATCAAGGTTAATTTTATCTGTTAATGCAGCAGGATACGAGGTCAGGTATGTTTCCCATAATGGAGCCGGTATATATTGTTCATACTCGGTTTGAGCCATCATGGCAGCACTGATCGGGTAGGCTTCAATGCCTGTATAATGCAGCGCTATTTTATTTTCGGTACATACTTCAGCACTCAGTAAAAAATTTAATCCTGTGCCAAAACCAACCTCCAGTATGCTTACCTGTTTAACATTGCCTGCGGCTAAGAAATAGTTAAGCCCCGAATTGACAAATACATGCCTGCTCTCCTGCAATGCACCATTACGGGAGTGATAATGCTCACCTACCAGGGTGTTGTAAATAGTTTTTGAGCCGTCGGCCGTGGTTACTATTTCCAGGTTATTATCTATCATAGAGTCAATTGTCATTAAGTCATTAATCCGGGGAGTGAATTATCATTCCTTATGGTGATCAATGAACCATCATTAATGAATCGCTTCAGCAAAGTCAACTATAACTTCACCCAAATCATATACGGGTACCTGATGTATTTTAGCAGCTACAATACTGGCCGCGGCTGCAGAGCGATAACCTGCCGCGCAGTGTATTACAATAGGTTTATCGGTTGGTATTTCATTGATGCGCTCGCGTAACTCTGGCAGGGGAATGCTTATGGCGTTTTTAAATACTTTGCCTTCATTTACCTCGCCATAGTTGCGTACATCAATAATATGATAGGTATCCGGATTTGCCTTAAAATCGTCTAGGTCAAGCTCGGCTGATCTTTCTGTTGTATTGGCCGGTGATAGCAAAGCTGCTTTAACATTATTTTCGTAACCTATTTTGGCTGCTTTCTTCAGGAGGATATCTAAGCTTTCCTCACTTTCGGCTATCAGGTAAAATTGCTCATCGGGCTTTAGCACCGATCCCAACCATGTTTCAAATTTATCACCATCCTGGAGGTTAATAGAACCTTTAAGATGTTCACTCCTGAACTGCTTTTTAGGGCGGGCATCAATAATAATAATATCTTGTTGTAGTGCTGTTTCAGGACTTATCCTGTTAATAGCATCAATGCTTTGTTGAAACGCGGCTGCGCCAGATTTATTCAGATCAACATCATAGCCAAAATATTTAGGCATAAAAGGCTGATCTGTGGTGAGGGTTTTAACAAAGGTTATCTCGTCCATCAACTGCAGGGCATAGTTTTCGCGCAGTTCGCGGCCTATGGTACTTTCCAGGTCAGGGCTTATGTTTTTACCGCACAATGAACCAGGACCGTGTGCCGGATAAACTACAACACCTTTTGGTAAGGTCATGAGTTTGTGGCGGGTGCTCTGGTACATTTGTTTGGCCAGTTCTTCTTTTTTAGCGGTTATGTTACCTACATTTTCCCGTAGGTCAGGTCTGCCTACATCGCCAACAAACAAAGTATCGCCGGTGAAAACGGCCTTTTCTTTACCCAATTCATCCTCCAATAAAATACAAATAGAATCGGGTGAGTGACCAGGGGTATTGATGGCTTTTAGTTTTACATCATTAAGCTGTATAAAATCGCCATCGTCAAAAGTTTCATGCGGGTAGGTGGCGCCGGTTAGCTTACTGGTATAAATTACCGCGCTTGTAGCCACGTGAATTTCCAGGTGCGAGCTTACAAAATCGGCATGTGGGTGGGTTTCAATAACGCCCACAATATCAGCATCATGCTGTTTTGCAAAATCATAATAAGGCTGCGGATTACGGGCCGGATCAATAACGATCATTTTACCTGTACGGATTACGGCGTATGATGCATGCGCCAAACCCTTATCGTAGAACTGATGGATAATCATAATATGGCTGCAAAGATAATGCTTTGGATGGAATTGACTATCGTGCTTGTGTCAGTGTATGGTTAAGGGAAAGTAAAATAATACTCATTGCCGCGCTATTACTTTTGTCGCAACAAAAGTAACAAAAATGCTTTTTTCTTTTGAAGCTTATTTGCCGCACATGGCCTTTGCCCTGCAAATCAGGCAGAACCACGGGCTGCAAACAGTTGCCCCTCCGCCAGCCGGCGGATCGCTCAAGGCCCTGCGCTTCAGCAAATATTTACTATGCCCCTCCAGCCGCACAGACCACCAAGTTCTGCCTGATTTCACCCGAAGCGAACTGCGGTTGTCTGAACCATAATTTTCTGAAATTTAGAATTAATGGAATAAGTAAGTTTTATTGGAGCAAAAGAGGGTAAAGGCCTGACAGAAAAGCGAGCCTGGGTGTTTTGCCTTGTGGGGGGAAGCTTTTTTCTGTCTTGAGTTATTCACTTATTATTTGTTTCTTATAAGTGTTCATTATCTCGCTACGCTCGGTCTTGGTTACTTTTGGATCAAGCCAAAAGTAACAGCCTTAGCGGCAATTGAGCGCTCTGCGCTTTGCATTTAAGTGATATGCGATTAGACTAAGAGGGTTTAAAATAGCAAATCCCAACAAATAGCAAAGCCCGGTGAAAGCCGGGCTTTGTTTTAAAACTCATAACTCAATACTTACCACTCAATCTACCACACTTTTATTCTGTCTTCCGGCTTTTTATACATTTTATCGCCGGGTTGTATGTTAAATGCTTTGTACCATGCATCAATATTGGTGAGTGGCGCATTGGTACGGAATTGCTCGGGCGAGTGCGGGTCTGTCAGGATCCGTTGTGCTGCTGCCTCTGGGCGTTGTGCACTGCGCCATACCTGTGCCCATGATAAAAAGAAACGCTGATCGGCAGTAAAGCCATCTATCTTTTTATTTTCCTGGCCCTGTTTGGTTTTCTTATAGGCTTCATAAGCAATATTTAAACCACCCAGATCGGCCAGATTTTCGCCGAGGGTTAATTTGCCATTTACATGTAAGGTGTCCAACACGGTAAAACCATTGTATTGATCAACAACTTTATCTGCGCGCGTTTTAAATTTGTCGGCATCAGCTTTAGTCCACCAGTCGCGTAGGGTACCATCCGCGTCGTACTGACGACCCTGGTCATCAAAACCGTGGGTCATTTCGTGACCGATTACGGCACCTATACCACCATAATTTACAGCATCATCAGCTTTAAAATCAAAGAAGGGGAACTGCAAAATACCAGCCGGGAAAACGATCTCGTTATTGGTTGGATTATAATAAGCGTTCACGGTTGGTGGTGTCATACCCCAGCGGGTTTTATCAACCGGTTTGCCCAGTCTGCTTACGTTAAAGTTATAGCGCCATACCGATAGCGTGCGCAGGTTGCTAATATAATCGCCACGGTCAATTACCACACCATCATATTTTTCCCATTTATCAGGGTAACCAATTTTCACCGTAAATGCTGCCAATTTTTTAAGGGCGCGCTCTTTAGTTTCAGGGCTCATCCAGTCCAGGCGTTTAATACGATCGCCCAGGGTTCCTTTTAAATTGTTCACCAGATTAATCATGTATTGCTTGGCGGCCGGTGTAAAGTATTTTTCAACAAACAGTTGACCAAGTAGTTCGCCCAAACTGCCATCAACAAGGCCGCTCATACGCTCGTTACGCGGAGTTTGTACCTTTTGCCCGGTCAATGCCTGACTAAAGGCAAAGCTGGCATTTACAAACGGTGAACTTAATGCCGGCGCTGATCCTTTAAGTATGTTCCATTTCAGGTAAACCCTCCAGTTATCAACAGGAGTAACGGCCAACAATGAATCTGCAACTTTAAAAAATCCGGGCTGACCAACCAGAACGGTATCCTGACCGCTAGCTTTCATCTGAGGCAATAATGTGGTCCAGTTTAAATGTGGTGTAATTTTGCTAAAGGCATCTACCGAAAATTTATTATAAGTAACGTTCGGATCGCGCATGGCCACCCGACTCAATTGTGCTTTGGCCAATGTAGTTTCAAGACCGAAAATGATACCTGCATTTTTAGCGGCCTCCTCATAGCTGCTGCCGGTTAAGGTAAATAGGGCAATAATATATTTTTTATAGGCATCCTGTATTTTTTTGGTACGGGCATCGCCTTTGAGGTAATTGTCGCGATCTGGTAAACTGGTACCGCCCTGGTCAAGACCGGCAACATATTTATTTACATTTTTATCGTCCTGGCCAACGCCAAACCTAAACAGGGGGGCGCCTTCGCCATTTACACGTTGGTAAACCAGTTCATTAATAACGGCATCAAGATCAGCTATTTTATCTATACGTTGAATATCAGGTTTAATAGGGTCATAGCCGCGTTTCTCGATAGTTACGCTATCCATACCACTGGCATACAGATCGCCAACACGCTGTTTTAAGCTGCCTTTAGGCTGTGATGCCGATGTTTGGCTTACCTCGTTCAGCAAACTCAGTAATTTATCGGTGTTTTCCTGGCGCAGTATGTTAAAACTTCCCCAGCGGGTTTCTTTGGCGGGGATAGCGTTTTGTTTGATCCAGTTGCCATTGGCGTAGTCAAAAAAATCGTCGCCGGGTTTAACACTAAGGTCCATATTAGCCGGATCAATAAATTTTTTAGGAACTGCCGGTTTGTGTTTGGGTTTAGGTGATGGGCCGCCATCGGCCGCAAAACTATTGGCCGACAGCATCAATGCGCCTGCCAGCATCAAATAAGATAACTTTAATTTCATATGAATTTATAAAAATTAAAGTTAATAAAATATAGCAAATGAGTGCAACCGGCGTGGGAACCGTTTAACGGTTAAACCAGTTTATAAAAAATGAGAGCTTTGACCTTTTTAAAATATCAAGCCAAAAACGGTGTAAGTCCATTGATTTCATGGCCATGTAAGTTTGGTTGATATAATAAACGGTGCTATTGTAAAATTATTGTGATGAAAGAGGGGGGCTATAGTCGATGGTCCATGGTTTAGAACTACCAGCTTTCTATTTTTACCATCGACCATGAACCATCGACTATGGACTATGAACTAAGCGTGCAAATCCTTATTTTTGCGCGTTATGAGTATTTCTAAAACATATTTGCCTAAAGAAACCGAAGAGAAGTGGTACAGTTACTGGTTAAAGCATGATTTTTTTAAATCAGTGCCTGATGAGCGCGAGCCTTACACCATAGTCATTCCGCCGCCAAATGTTACCGGGGTTTTGCACATGGGGCATATGTTGAACAATACCATACAGGATGTACTGGTGCGCCGCGCCCGCATGAAAGGTAAAAATGCCTGCTGGGTTCCGGGTACAGACCACGCCAGTATTGCCACCGAGGCAAAAGTTGTAGCTATGCTCAAAGAGCGTGGCATCAGCAAAAAAGACCTCACCCGGCCCGAGTTTTTGGCTTATGCTTGGGAGTGGAAAGATAAATACGGCGGTATTATCCTGGAGCAGCTTAAAAAGTTAGGTGCATCGTGCGATTGGGATCGCACCCGTTTTACCATGGACGAGGAACTATCCGAAGCGGTGATTGATACTTTTATTCACTTGTACAAAAAAGGTCTGATCTATCGTGGTATACGCATGGTAAACTGGGATCCGCAGGGGAAAACCGCGGTATCTGACGAGGAAGTTATTCGTAAAGAAGTTAATCAGAAGCTTTATTATATCAAGTATTCAGTTGCGAGTGACGAGTTGCCGGGTTCGGATGAAACTACTGGCACCACACAACACGCAACCGGCAACTACTTAACCATAGCTACCACCCGTCCTGAAACTATTATGGCCGATGCGGCTATTTGTATCAACCCTAATGATGAGCGGTATTTGCATTTGCATGGCAAAAGAGTATTTATTCCATTGATCAACCGTGAGATACCGGTTATTCTGGATGGGTATGTAACCATGGATTTTGGTACCGGCTGCTTGAAGGTTACCCCGGCGCATGATCTGAACGATTATGAATTGGGTCAAAAACATAATCTGCCGGTTATTGATATTTTAAATGACGATGGTACGCTGAACGAAAAGGCGCAGATATTAGTTGGTGAAGACCGTTTTGCGGCCCGTAAAAAAATAGCCGTATTGCTGGAAGAAGCCGGCGCTTTGGAAAAAGTGGAGGACTATAAATCGCAGATCGGTTTTTCTGAACGTACAGACGCGGTTATTGAGCCAAAACTTTCTATGCAATGGTTTTGCAAAATGGAGGAGATGGCCAAACCGGCTCTTGATTATGTGTTAGATGGGGAGGTAAAGCTGATCCCAGAAAAATTTGTAAACACCTACCGCCATTGGATGGAGAATGTGAAGGACTGGTGTATCAGCCGTCAGCTTTGGTGGGGGCAGCAGATCCCAGCCTGGTATCTTCCAAATGGTAAATATGTTATTGCTAAAAATATTGAGGAAGCGCTGGTTGAAGCTCAACTGATAGACGCGGTACTCACAATTCAGGATTTAACCCAGGAAGAAGATGTAGTTGATACCTGGTTCTCGTCATGGTTATGGCCAATATCTGTATTTGACGGATTTAAAGATCCTGATAATGCCGATATTAATTATTACTATCCAACCAATGATCTGGTAACTGCTCCCGAGATCCTGTTTTTCTGGGTAGCCAGGATGATTATGGCCGGGCATGAGTTCAGAGGACAAGCGCCTTTTAAAAACGTATACCTTACCGGTATTGTAAGAGATAAGCTGGGCCGCAAAATGTCAAAACAATTAGGTAACTCACCTGATCCCATTGATCTTATCAATCAGTATGGAGCCGATGGAGTTAGGGTAGGTATGCTGCTTTGCTCGCCTGCCGGTAACGACCTGATGTTTGATGAAAGTTATTGTAAGCAAGGCAGTGGTTTTGCCAATAAAATATGGAATGCCTTTAAACTGATTAAAGGCTGGGAGGTTGATGAAAATCTTAAAAATCCCAATGCTATAGCTATAGAATGGTTTGGCAGCCGCTTTAACCAGGCCCTTGGCGAAATTGAAAGTGATTTTGAGCAATACCGCTTATCAGAAGCTTTAATGGCCACCTACAAGCTGGTATGGGACGATTTTTGTGCCTGGTATCTGGAAATGATCAAACCTGTTTATCTGCAGCCAATTGATCAGGCTACCTATATAGCCACCGTTCAATTCTTTGAAAATATACTGAAGGTGCTACATCCTTTTATGCCTTTCCTTACCGAAGAATTATGGCATGATGAATTGTTTGGTGAACGCACAGAAAAGGATTGTTGTATTGTAGCGCAATTACCAAATGTTGGGGAAATTAATGCACGGCTGCTAAGTGATGTAGAGATTGTTAAAGACGTTATTACATCCATACGGAACACCCGTAAAACAAAACAGATTGCCGATAAAGAACCGCTTGAACTTTTTGTTAAAACAAATACAGATATAAATTATCAGCAATATCAGGCCATTATAAGCAGGCTTGGTAATATAAGCCAATTTTCAACGGCTAAGGATAAAGTAGCCGGAGCCATCAACTTTTTGGCTTCAACTGATGAGTTTTATATTCCTTTTAATGAAACCGTTGATCCGGTTGCAGAGCGGGCCCGCCTTGAAAAAGAACAAGAGTACCTTATTGGCTTTCTTAAATCAGTAAATGCAAAGCTTACTAACGAACGCTTTATGAGCAATGCCAAACCTGAGGTTATTGATATCGAGCAAAAAAAGAAAGCTGATGCCGAAGCCAAGCTAACTATATTGGAAGAAAACCTGGCCGCTTTGGCTGGTTAATTGCATAGCATATTCGCTGCAAATTGTAGTATCTGCAATCGGGTGTCAAATATCAGGATAGCCGGTTGCAGGTGGTTGCATTAATTAAAATGTTTGCTGATTGAATATGCGTGAAGAAGGTGTAAGTTTTTTCAACTTTTCCATATACAAAATAATTTCAAGGGAGCAATCCTATCTTAATCAGGCACGGATACGTTTATTATATTATGGTCTTTTCCTGGTATTTATAACATCGGGTGCATTGTTTGTAAGCGTTTATTTCCAGGGACAACCTTTATTGGCTTCTACGGCCGGTTTTTTAATGCTTAGCGTTGCTGTATTGTTTAAAGCATTAACCTACAGACCCAACTGGCGGGGCATATCACACACGTTGCTTATTATTGGTACGTTTATTAATGCCAGTATTGTTTACCTATCACTGCAAACCATAAATATAGTATCGGTACAGGTGGTTATCGTGGTTATTGTATTCAGCTATTATATGCTTGGACAGTTCTGGGGGCTGGTTTATTCTTCCCTAAACGCGGTGCCTATATTGGTTTTTCTGCTTATTGAATATAACAGTAACTACATCATAAGTATTAAACCCGATAAGATAGATCAGGCCACAATTATTATCAGCTTGTTTGCCAGTTTTATAGTACTCATATTTATTCACAGTCAATTTTATGCCTCCTTTTTAAAGAATATTAAACAGCTTAAGGAAAGTGGCGAAGAACAGGCCAAGCTTAATCAGAAGCTTGAAAAGGCCGTTGAAAAGGCCGAAAAATCGGCTCATGTCAAATCGGAGTTTCTTTCAACTATGTCGCATGAGATCCGTACACCCCTTAACGCGGTTATGGGTATGAGCAATTTGCTGATGATGGGCAGCCCAAGACCCGAACAAAAAGAAAACCTGGAGATACTGAAATTTTCGGCAAATAACCTGTTGGCTATCGTAAACGATGTGCTTGATTTTAATAAGATAGAATCGGGCAGGTTGGTGTTTGAAAATATCAATCTTAACCTGGTTGAACTGATGGAGAATATTTGCGGCGGACAAATGTTAAAAGCCGAAGAAAAGGGCTTGCAATTTAACCTGGTTATTGATGATCAGCTAAAGAGCAAAGTTTTGTATGGCGATCCCATCCGCATCACACAGGTTATTTTTAACCTGGTAAGTAATGCAGTGAAATTTACCCAAACAGGAAATATATGGGTTAAGGTGAGCTGTCTTGAAAATAAGTATAATAAGGTTACTGTTAAGTTTTCAGTAAAGGATACAGGTATAGGTATTAAAGAAGCAAACCTTAACAACATATTTGAACCCTTTATGCAGGAGTCATTAGCTTATACGCGTGAACATGGCGGTACTGGTCTTGGGCTGGCTATTGTAAAACGATTGCTTGACCTGCAGGGTCTGCAAATTGCGGTATCCAGTAAAATTGGTGTAGGGTCTGATTTTTCATTTAATATGAGTTTACCTATATCAACAGAGATGATTACGGTGAAGGTTTCTAAACAGGTTGAGGAAACTGATGAACATGGTTTAACAAGCCTAAAAGTACTTATTGCGGAGGATAACATGGTGAACGTGATGCTGATGAAAAAGCTGTTATCAAAATGGAAAATAATACCCACCATTGCCGAAAACGGAGAACGCGCGGTTGAATTTATGCAATACGGTAATTTTGATATTATATTGATGGATCTGCAAATGCCTGTCATGAACGGTTTTGATGCCGCTCATGAGATCAGAAAAATGGCCGACTCAAAAAAGGCACACATACCTATCATCGCGCTAACAGCTTCAGCAACTATCGATATAAAGGATAAAGTGTATGGGGCCGGTATGAATGATTATGTATCAAAACCATTTAAACCTGATGAGCTGCTTGAAAAGATACAAGCGCTGGTAGCCCTTGTTTAAACCGTTTTTATGTATGCTGGCAACTCTGCCATGAAATGATATTGCCGTTTATCAAGATCAATATGACAATAATAATGCTGCAATCCATTGCTAACCGCCAGTAGCTGCACCTGGTGTACCATATTATAACGGGCTATCTGATCGAATGTTTTTTGGTCAATGTTTACTGACGGGGCTTTGCACTCTACCATTAAAATTCTTTTCCCTTCGGTATTAAATACCACAATGTCTGTCCGTTTTTGTAAGCCGTTTAGTTTCATACCACCTTCAAGCTTAATAAGGGAACGAGGGTAATTTTTTTGTTTAATAAGGTATTGCACAAAATGCTGGCGTACCCACTCTTCGGGTGTAATAATGATGTTTTTTTTCCGGATCTCATCAAATAAGGTTAACTGCCCGTTTTGATCACTTATTTTAAAAGGGTAAGGTGGAAGATTAAGCGGTTGTAAAAGATCCATTCTTTAAGTCGAAAGTAAAAAGTCAAAAGTAAAAAATATAAATGGGGCTTGGCTGGTACCCATTTTCAAAATTTTAAATTATATTTTTCAATTATGACTCAACATCGGTTTTGAATTTTTTACGCCATGTTTATTTCTTTTTTGTAGTTCAAGAGTGCTTCGCAATTTTTACTTTTGAAGCTTAAATTGATAAGCATTTTTGACTTTTGAGTTTTTCACATAGTATTTTTTCTATTTGGAGTTCAAGAATGCTTCGCAATTTTTATTTTTGAATTAAAAAGAATGACCGCAGCAGAGATATTAAAAGATATTAAGAACCGTAAATATAAGCCCTTGTATCTGCTGCATGGCGAGGAACCATATTTTATTGACCTGGTAAGTAATTACATTGAACATAGCTTGTTGCCCGAAGCCGAGAAAGGTTTTAACCAAACCGTGGTTTATGGTAAAGATACCGAGATCATGGCGGTGCTTAACGCGGCCAAACGATACCCTATGATGGCCGATTACCAGGTGGTGCTGGTAAAAGAAGCCCAGGATATGAAATGGGGTAAAGACGATGATGGTAAAAAAGGAATTGACCCTTTGTTGAGTTACCTGGAAAACCCATTGTCAAGTACCATATTGGTATTTTGCTATAAATACGGCAAGTTTGATAAGCGTAAAAAAACCTACAAAGCCATTGAGAAAAACGGGTTGGTTTTTGAATCGGCCCCGTTATATGATAGCAAAATACCGGCCTGGATAGAGGGATATATAAGTGATAAAGGATATAAGATAAACGCGCAGGCCTCAGCAATGCTGTCTGAATATCTGGGTAATGACCTGTCGAAAGTGGCCAATGAGTTGGAGAAACTGATGCTTAATGTAACCGCCGGTCAGGAAATTACGCTGAAACATATTCAGGATAACATTGGCATTAGTAAGGAGTACAATGTATTTGAACTGCAATCGGCACTGAGTAAAAAAGATGCCTATAAGGTTAACCAGATCATCAATTATTTTGAAGCCAATCCTAAGGCTAACCCTATTGTACTGGTGTTAGGTAACTTAAATAATTACTTTAGTAAAGTGCTGGCGTATCATTATGTAAAAGATAAGTCGCAGCAAAACCTGGCGCGTGAGTTAGGGGTAAATCCCTATTTTGTGAAAGATTATGAACAGGCCGGGCGTAGTTATAGTTACCAGAAAACCATGCAGATCATTAGTTATTTGCGCGAATATGATCTGAAAAGTAAAGGCGTTGAATCAAATGCCCCTCATGGCGAATTGATGAAAGAGCTCATGTTCAAAATATTGCACTGAGCCTTACTTCACCGGATTTTAAATGCTTTTATCACCCGGAAAAGCGTAACATTTTTGTTAGGTGTAGCATTTTAGTGTGATTGCACGTAGCGCAATAAATTAAATTAAAAACAGCCCTGAAGCTCTTATTTAAAGCTTTTTATCCCCGGTAGTTTTCTTTAACGAAACTATTTTGACCTATTGTAAAGAATTATTTACAATACCACCCTCTTTAACAGATAAGTAATTTTATAAGTTCACGTTCAGAAAGTGTCCTGCAAGACTTTCTCAAGATGTTATTTACTAATTAACTATTGGGTATGATACTATTATTTTGCGGCCTGTCCGGGGCGGGTAAAACAACACTGGCAAAATGTGTTGCAACCGAGCTAACTGAACTTGGTATAAAGATCGAAATAATTGACGGCGACGAATACCGCAGTGAAATTTGCAAAGATCTTGGTTTTTCCAAACATGACCGGTGCGAGAACATCAAGAGGCTGGGTTTTATTGCCAGCCGGTTTTCGGCTCAGGGTATTGTTACCATTGTTAGCGCTATAAACCCTTATGATGATGTAAGGCGTGAGCTGGCCGAAAAATACGATCATGTAAATATTGTACATGTTGACTGCCCGGTCAATAAACTAATTGTCCGCGATACCAAAGGGCTTTATAAAAAAGCGCTTTTGCCCGAGGGACACCCCGATAAGCTGTTAAATTTAACAGGTATCAATGATCAGTTTGATGTGCCGTACGATGCTGATCTGTATATAAATACAGGTCAAAGTACCATTGAACAAAGCACTTCTTTATTGATTTATTATATCATTAACAATCTTCATTCTGTCGAAAAAGTTTCAAGTAAAGTGACTGATAATTTTTAAGCCGCCTGCTTAAGTATTTTAAATCATTTGTCCTTTTAAACTATGCACAAAAGAACCCTTATCATTGCCGGCATGCACCGTTCCGGAACTTCACTTATTTCACATTGGCTCACCAAATGTGGTTTACAACTAGGCGAAAGGCAACTGGGACCTGGTTTAGGTAATTTAGACGGTCATTTTGAAGATATAGAATTTTTAAAAATGCACGAAGAAGTATTGGCTGATAACAACCTGCCAGTCTCTGGTTTAACTGATGCCCCGATAGATAATTTTTCTATTTATGAAAAGGAAAAGTTAAAAGGTATTATTAAAATTAAACAACAATTGTATGATCAGTGGGGATGGAAAGACCCACGTACCTGCCTGTTTTTAGATGTTTACCAGGAATTATTACCCGATGCCTGTTATCTTGTGATCCTGCGCGATTATAAATCTGTAGTAAGCTCATTGCTAAGGCGCGATTTTAAACTTATCGACAAAAAATACATGGCCCGTAAATACTTGTCAAGACTGGTATGGCAAAAGATAAGACGATCTCGCAGAATACAGAAATTTTACAATGCCAATACCGAAGAATTTTTAAGGATTTGGATAGCCTATAACCAGGAAATATTGAAATGTATTAAAAAATTGAATCCTGATTCATTTGTGGTAATTAATTATACTATGTTAAATATTGCAGATTCGCAGCTTTTTGCTTACCTGGAAGATAACTGGAATTTTTCGTTAAAATATTTTAAGTTTAATGATATATTCAAAGAAGAACGAATAGGAGAGGACATCAATATTGACCTTTATATAACCGATAAAACACTTTTTAAAACTGCAGAACAGCTACAGGATGAGCTGATGACCTATATGCTGCCCGCTTAATGGGTTTGCATATGCAAGGTAATTAATCTTTAAAAAAAACTATTCTGTTTACCGACCATTTCCAGGTTTGTAATACTGCCTCATTGCTTAACTTACACACGTCCTTCAAAACGGTTACTGACTCAATGCCGAAAAAAACGCTTAATGCATTAACCATATTATCAAAAACGGCTGGACTTAATGATATTTGTAATGGCTTCAAGGCTTCCCTGATCAGGGCCACCCGTCTGCCCGCCCGTAACTGGCTGTTTTTATGAATAACTGATTCGCCAATAACCGAACTCAGAAACAGGCGGAATTCATTTTCATTTTCAGTAAAAAGTTTAAAGTGATATTCAATAAGCCGTTCAATTCTTCCAGGCAGATCATTATCATTTAAATCTGTAAAAAGGTCATCATTTGTTTTGGCTTTCAATTGTAATGATGCTTCCCGTTTTAAGGCATCAGCGCCAGAGAAATACCGGTAGGCTGTTGCTTTCGAAATATTTGCTTCCCTCGCAACTAACTCCACATTGATCTCAGTGCCCTGTTTTAATAATTCATTTGCCTTGGATAGGAGCGCTTCCCGGGTTTTTAATTTCTGTATAATCCGGCCTTTATCTAATGATAATTTGCTCATTGTGATACTTTTTTCTCGTAAATATTATTTCTGGATATAAAATTAATACTTTTGTGAGATATTTGTATCATAAGATATCGCAAACAACAAAGCACTATGACAAATAAACTAAAGATCAGGGGTATTAATTTGGTATATGATGACCTGGGTGCAGGGGATGTTATTGTATTTATACACGGACAGCCTTTTAACCGCAGCATGTGGAATTACCAGTCGCCAGTATTTAGCCAAACACACCGGCTTATTATCCCTGACCTGCGGGGTTATGGTGAAAGCACAACTACAGATCCGATAGTTCTTTTGGATGAACTGGCGCTTGATATCATTTATTTACTGGACGAACTGGCCATCAACAAAGCCATATTTGTTGGCTTGGCAATGGGAGGACAAGTAGCTTTAGAACTTTACCGCCTGGTCCCGCACCTGGTTAAAGGATTGGTGCTGGCTGATACCGATGCCAGGGCCGAAGACGAAACCAGTTATAAAAACCGGGTAACACTTTCAAAAAACCTGTTAGCATATGGTATGGAAAAGTACAACACAGAAAACATACATAACTATCTGTGTAAAAATACTTTTGAAACTAAACCGGCGGTTGTTGAGCATCTTACGGATATGATGATACATACAAATCCTGCCGGATCGGCAGCTGTTCAATTAGGTAGGGCCGAAAGGAGAGATCATACGGCTATGCTTTCAACAATCAATTTCCCAACTCTTATCGTAGTGGGCGATCAGGATGTA
Source organism: Mucilaginibacter sp. (assembly GCA_030445275.1). Taxonomy (GTDB): domain Bacteria; phylum Bacteroidota; class Bacteroidia; order Sphingobacteriales; family Sphingobacteriaceae; genus Mucilaginibacter. Next base: position 161,757 of record JAUCSE010000069.1, on the reverse strand, counting down.
TTTACCCCTGTTGAAACTGCTTTATACATGCAAACCCGAATTAACGGGGCAAAGCTTGTCATCGTAAAAAATGCCGGCCACATGCCCAATATGGAACAGCCTGAAGAATTTAACCAATTGCTGAAAGATTATCTGGGTGAGGTTTAATGCCTATTGCTTATTTATCCAGGTTTCTGCTGATGTTACATCCCTAAAAAAACGCATAGCAATGTTAGTCGGCAGCATATCAACACTTTTACGGGCCGATAGCTGACTGAATACACTTGGCGAATCGATCCAGGCAAAGTGTCTTAATCCGGCTTTCTCCAATGCCGGAAACCATTCCTGGGCTACCCATTCCACCGCTTCAGACCAATTGCCCAGTACGTAGGTATTATCATTAAATATTTTGTGGACTTTGTTTTTTACCAACATATCCTGCATGCGTAAGCACCCCCGTTGTGCCGATTCCAAATTCTGATAGCCTTTCCAACTGGCATCAATGCGCTTCCTTGATTGATTATAACTGAGAGTAATGGTATTGTCCTGGTAATATTGATCGCTCTGAATAATTGGTTTCTGTTTTTTGACCTTATCAGGCGGGAGTCTGAAAAAGAAAGTAGAACCTTTATCAAGCTCACTCTCAATCCAAAAACTACCATGGTGCCTTTTTAAAATTTCGGCCGAAATAAAAAGCCCCAGGCCCAGACCCTCGAAACGCATGGCCGTATTATCAACCCGGTAATAGCGCTCAAATAACCGGGTAAGGTCTTTTTCCTCAATACCGATACCAAAATCCTGAACAGATACGATCAGGCTGCTATCCTCGTGCAATACACAATTAACAACCACTTTATTTTCACCGGGCGAATATTTAATAGCATTGGTTAATAAATTATTCACCACTTGTTCTAACCTGAACCGGTCGCCGGTGTATAATAGGTCTTTTGTTTTTTTCAGGATGATCTGATGTGTTGGTGCAGTATGTTGTACACCATCAATAGTATCTATCAGCATTTCACGGAAATTAAAGATTTCCATGTTATACTCCATTTTACCTGCGTTAATGCGCGATACATCCAGCAGGTCGTTAATCAGTTTTTCAAGCCGTAATACATGCGCTGCTGATTTTTGAACAAAGCCGGCCAGTTTTTGCGGATCATTGATCCGCATCATCAGCTGGTTAAATGCTTTTATACTGGTAAGCGGTGTTTTTAATTCGTGGCTGGCTATTGATAAAAACTCATCCTTCTTTTGTTCATTGGTTTTCTGAATATCAATATCGGTATTGGTGCCCAACCATAATTTGATCTTGCCGTTTTCAACTAAAGGTACAGCCCTGGCCAAATGCCAGAGGTATTGCCCATCCTGAAATTTTAAGCGAAATTCTACCAGGTATTCCTGCCCGGTTCTTAGCGCCGTAAGCCATTTTTTTAAGCAATTCTGCAGGTCATCCGGATGGATAAAGGCCTGCCAGCCATGCCCGATAATTTCTTCGGCATTATGCCCAAAATCATTGCAAACCACTTCATTTACATAATCAAGTGTTCCATTTGGTCGGGCTGTCCATACCTGCTGAGGTATGGCATTCAGTAAAAAGCGGAAACGTTGATCATTTTCCTTTTCTTTTTGCCGGGTAAGCACCGTTTCGGTAACTTCAAAAACAAAAACCAAAATACCATCTACCTTACCTGTAGCATCATGTCGCGCTTGGTAAATAAAGGTAAAATAACGATCTTCTACGGGCCCGCTTGCCGTGCGGGCAAGCGGTATCAGTACTTCTTTACCTTCAAAAGAGTTACCGGTTGCATACACATTTTTTAAAATATCAACTATCAGCTGATCCTTCAATTCGGGCAGCGCTTCCAGTAATGGTTTACCGGCAAGCTTACGCCCGGGAAAAAGTTGCTGGTAGGGTGGGTTTACCAGTTCAAATACCAGATTGGGCCCATCAAATACACAAATACCACTGGGGGCTTGCATGAAAAATCTTTTAAGCCTTTCGGTTTGACCCGCTGCTTCTGCCTGGGCCGTTAGCAGTTCGAGAGTTCGTAGTTCAACCCGCTCTTCCAGCTCGTCATTTAACTTCAGCAGGTCTTGCTGTGCCTGAAACAGCTCTTCATTGGTAGTACTTAATTCTTCATTGGCCGATTGTATTTCCTCGTTGGTAACCTGTATTTCTTCATTGGCATGCGCCAAACCTTCATTTAAGGCGAGTAATTCTTTTTGAGTTTGTTCCAGGCGCTTTTTAGCCATAACCAGTTCGGTTATTTCATATTTAAAGCTTAAAACACCGGTTATCTTTCCCTTTTCATCTCTGATGGCTTGATATGCGATATTAAAATAATGATCCTCAGGTTTACCTCCAATTTCTTTAGCTAGGGGGATGCATATTTCTTTACCGGTAAAAGTTTTGCCGGTTTTATAAACATTTTGCAGGGCATCCCAAATAGGCTGACCGGCAACTTCGGGCAAGGCCATGAGTAACGGCCTCCCAAGTACCCTACGACTACCTGAGAAAAGCTCTTTTTCGTATTGCGGATTTATAAACTCATAAACCAGATCCGGACCCATCAGTATGGCAATTTGAGCAGGCATTTCCTCAAAAAGCTTTTCCATCTGCTGGCTAATCTGCGTAGCTTTCGCGGCCAGTTCTTTTTCCTTTTCCAGGCTGGCTTGTAAAGCCCGTTCAGCAAGTACTTGCTCCGTTACATCCTCGGTATGGTGAATAATATAGCTGATATCGCCCTCCTGATCAAAAATTGGTGTGTGGGCAGTGTTCCAGTAACGTTCCAATAACTGACCATCGTGATCAGGGTCTGGAATATCAAAACGTGTTACGGGGAGCTGATGCGGTTTGCCGGTTGCCAATACCTGCTCTAATGAAAAGGCTATACCACCCTCACCGGCCGACCAAGCGGGAATTTTCGGAAAGACATCAAACAAATATTTTTCGCGTAATTCTGCCCTGGTTTTATTGGTAAGCTGTGTATAAACGTTGCTAACCGTAAGTATGTACAGTTCTTTTGAAAGTATAAGATAAGGGTGAGGTAATGTTTCAAATACCCTTAACATTTCTGGAGGTAAAGCTGAACTGTGTTTTATGGGCATAGATGATGTAATAGATAAACAAGATTACTAAACCTCACGCAATTATTAAAATATTATCGTATAAGAAAATGTTTTTAAGGGAGAATAGGTATTTATTTCCGTTCAGGAAGATTGGAGAATAGAGGCTTTTTATTTGTTCAGATGTTCCACTTTAATCATCACGTCATTGCGAGGCACGAAGCAATCACTACGCAGGTAGGTCAGCTTCACAGGTCTGCTCTGTATAGCTTAGAGATTATTAATGTTGTGTTTGTTTTTATTGGTATTAATGAGCTCCTTCTGGTCGGTTGTCTTCGTGCCTCAGCAATGACGCGTTTATTTAGTGATTAGACTTACGCAGTTTTTAAAACTCCGTAAGTCTAAATTCAACATAAAAAAGGCCTTACAACAATTGTTATAAGGCCCCATGATGGAGGTTTGGTTAGTAAAGTTTTAAAAATTATATCCCCGTTGTTTTATACGTTCATGTATCAGCGCGCCGGCATCGGCATCTAATAAAATTTCGCAATTGGGGTGCAATTGCACAATAGAGGCGGGTATATCGGTAGTAACCGGGCCAAGTATGGCCTGTTCAATAATTTTAGCTTTGTGAGCGCCTTTGGCTATCAGGATCAGCTTGCGGGTGTGCATAATATTTTTTACACCGCGCGTCAATCCCCCCAGTATAATATGTTCTGGCACCTGCGTTTCGCGGCGTACACGGGCTTCAAAGTCGGGGTCCATTGGCGATACCCATGTTTCGCTTTCAAACGGTGTGCCGGGCTGATTAATACCTATATGGCCATTGCTGCCAATGCCCAGCATCTGCAGATCGGCACCGCCGCGCTCGGCAAGGCGTTGTTCAAAAAGCAGACTTTCGGCTTCAAAATCATCGCTTAGGGTGGGGGGCATAATAAAGTTTTCGTCAGGTATGCCCAGCGGCCCGGCAATCTGATTCAGGATCATGGTATAACAACTGCCTGCGTATTCGCGGGGTAAATTGGTCAGCTCATCTACATTAAACAGCGTTATGCGCGATACATCAAAGGGATATTGTTTATAAATGTCTGATACAATGTGGTGCATATCTATCGTGGTTTGCCCGGTTGAAAGGCCTATAACGGCGGTTGGTTTCTCCAACATCTGGCCAATAATACGCCATGCCGCTGTTTCATTAAATTCCCGCTCATTTTTTGTTATCGTGATCTTCATTTTTGGTATTTGCCTTATTATAAGTGTTTTAATTCTTCCTGAAAAAATGTATCGATGGCAACAGAGGCTGTAACTTCATCTTCGCCATCTGTAGTGATTGATATGGTATCACCGCCTTTAATAGCCAACCCCAGAATATTCAGCAAGCTGTTCAGTTTAACGGTACGATCGCCTTTTTTGATGCTGATGGCAGATGTAAACCTTTTAGTCAGTTTTACCAAAGCGGTTGCCGGGCGGGCATGCATCCCTTCGGCGGCGGTAATAATATAATTTTTTGTTATCATGTGTTTATCTCCTGTAAATATGCGGTGATGGCAGTTGAACTGTCCATTTTCATTACCCGCTGATGTACCTGCTTAGCAGCCGAAAGACCGTTATTGATGATGATGTTTTTAATTTGCGGGATAGCTATAGCGCTCATGGAAAATTCGGTAAGCCCCATGCCTAATAATAGCAGCGTAGCTTTAGGATCTGAGGCTAGTTCACCGCACATGCCTACCTCAATATGGTGTTTGTGTCCTTGTTCTATCACATAAGCTATCAGCCGGAGTACGCCAGGGTTGTATGGATCGTACAGGTCTTTGATCTTCTCATTCATACGGTCAACCGCGAGTGTGTACTGACAAAGATCATTGGTGCCGATGCTGAAAAAGTCAACCTCTTTAGCCAGCAGATCGGCAGTTATGGCTGCCGATGGTATCTCGATCATGATACCCACCAGCAACGTTTTATCAAAGGGAAGATTCACTTTGATCAGCTCCTCTTTGGCCTCTTCCAGAATAGCTTTTGCCGCCCTGATTTCCTGTATATTGGATATCATCGGGAACATGATCTTTAATTTACCAAATGCGCTGGCCCGGAGTATGGCTTTAAGCTGGGTAATAAAAATATCCTTCCTGTCTAAACAAATGCGAATGGCTCGGTATCCCAAAAAAGGGTTTTGCTCAGCCGGAATATTGAAATAGGGCAACTGCTTATCGCCCCCGATATCAAGCGTGCGTACAATAACAGGTTTGCCTTTGGCCTTTTGCGCTACGGCTTTATAAAATTCAAATTGTTCCTGTTCCGTAGGCAAAGCATCACGACCCATAAAGAGCAGTTCGGTGCGTAAAAGTCCGGAGCCTTCGGCGCCAAGATCAATGGCCTGCTCCATATCGCCGGCATCACCTATATTGGCCAATAAGTTTATGATAGTGCCATCGGTAGTTAAGGCGGGTGTATCTTTTAAGGATCTGAGTTGGGCGGTTTGCGCCAACCAGGTTTCACGTTTTATTTGATATTGTTCAATGGTATTTTGATCCGGGGTAATAATGATCTGTCCGGTTTGACCATCGAGGATAAGCATATCATTGTTCTTTATACTATTCAATTGCTCTCCGCAACCAACAACTGCTGGGATACATCTTGATTTGGCAATTATTGCCGCGTGCGAGGTGCGGCTGCCTACCAGAGTGGCAAAGCCGATAACATGGATAATATCCATGCTGATGGTATCAGATGGCGTAAGATCTTCGGCAATGATGATGGTGTCCGGTTCATATTGCTGGGTAGGAGTTTTAGCTGTGATACTTAAATTTTTGAGTAGCCTGTCGCCAATATCCTGTACGTCTGCTGCGCGGGCACTCAGGTATTCATCGTCCATGTTCTTGAATAACTGTACCGCATCACGGATCACTTCTATCACGGCATCATTTACGTTTTTGCGCTCTTTGGATATTTTTTCGATTACATCATCCTTAATCTGCGGATCGCTTAATAGTTCGATGTGGGCTTCTAGTATATCCAGGCCTTCGGTACTGTTTGTTGTAGTATCATACCCGGCAATTATGGTTTCTACTTCACTTATTGATAAGGCAGCAGCGTTGTTGAATTTTTCTGTTTCGATGGCTACATCCCTGTCATTCAGTAACAAAATACCAGTTAAGGTGGCTTGCTGTTTATGGAGCAAATAAGCTTTGCCAATGGAAATTCCGGGTGATACGCCTATGCCAGTTATCATACAAACAAATGAATTATACTGCCCGCAAAACCCAATACCAGTAGGCCTAACAGCAGCCAGGTGGTTTTTACCTGTTTCTTTACAAAATAATACACCAAAAAGGTAAGTCCGAGGGGTATCATAGCCGGTACTATTTGGTCTAATATAGCCTGTACCCCAACTGCCGATGAGGAAGAGCCAATGTTTAGTGGTGTTTTGATATTCATCAAGGTGGCAGGCATGGCGCCGACAACCATTAGCCCCAATATAGCCGCGCCAGAGGTTAGCTTATCCATCAAGTTGCTTTTGCTCAGGTTTTGCAAAAATTTGGTGCCCGCATTATAACCTATAAAAGTCAGGTTATATCTTAACAGCAAATGTGGAACGTTAAATATCAACAGGAAAAGCAGTGGTCCCAGTATATTACCTTTAATAGCCAGCGATGTACCTACCCCGGCAGCAATTACCTTAAAAGTACCCCAGAACAGGGAGTCAAATACCCCGGCGAGCGGTCCCATCAGGCCCAGTTTAACCGAGCTGATAGATTCCTCATCAAAATCCTTGTCCTGACTATTTTGTTCTTCCATGGCGGCCGTAATACCTACAATGAGCGTAGAGCCGTAGGGACTGGTATTAAATAGCTGCAGATGCCTTTTAAGCGCAGCAGCCATAGCCTCTTTGGTATGATACAGTTTTTTTAATACCGGGATAATTGTAAAGACGAACCCTGTATTTTGCCAGGTTTCAAAGTTGAAGTTAGCTTCGAGGGTGAGAGATCTGAAAAATAAGTTCCGTAAGGTGCCTTTGCTTAGTTTATGTTGTGGTTCAGTAGGTGCAGTTTCAGCAGGAGCATCGTCAAAATCAAAATCATCATCGGTTGATGCGGCAGGTTTTGGTGCATCCTGGGTAACTATCAGGGCGATGATCACCCCCAAACCACCAATGGCGATGATGGGCAGCTTTAAAAAAGCCGCCAACATAAAGCCCAGGAAAAAGTAGGGGGCAACCCTTTTGTTGAACATGAGATTCATCAACAGGGCAAAACCCAGAGCGGGCAACATATTACCGGCCACCTGCAGGCCCGATTGTACCCAGGCAGGCATCATATCCAGAAACGATTTAATAGCGGTTGAACCCAGCTCCAGCGCCACAAAAATGATGATGCCCATGAGAACTGGTTTCAATAAACCTGATAGAATATGCAATCGCTGAATGCCCTTATAGTTACCATCTTCGGCATATAGATTAAATTTTTTGTTGAACACGGCCCTGAAAACAAACAGCCCGCTGATCACCATTTCGGCTAGTATAGAGATAGGTACGGCCAATGCCAGCGCGATGGCAGGCCCCTTGTGCGACATGATGGCAAACGCGGTACCCAGCACACCACCCGTAATAATATCGGGTGGGATGGCCGCGCCAACCTTGATGTTACCCATAAATATCAGCTCGAGCGTAGCGCCTATCATTACCCCCTGGGTAACATCGCCCAGCACCAAACCTACCAGCGGACCTAAAACCAGCGGACGGCTCAGCAGGGTAGTTCCCAGGAAATCCTCAAAATGCCCGAAAACGGCAATCAGCGTAAGTAATAGGAATGTTACCAGCACTTGATATGGGTTAAATTAATGTATCTATCATTATCTTTTTATCGGTAGGTACCTGCCTCACTTCCAGTTCAATATTTTTAGCCAGCAGCTCTTTGATGGTCACGATATCATCCTCAGTAACTGCAATGGCTTTGGCTATGGACCTGGTACCTTCTTTGGTGCGGATACCACCAAAATTTACCGACTGTATCTCGCTTACCTGGGCAGCTAACGCGGCGGCATCCTGAACGGAATTGACCAGTATTAATATTTTGAGTGGCTGACTGCGTGGGTCATTCAAAAAGGTAACCGTATCAGCCAGTGATTTGATGAGCAATTTTGCCGAGGCTGGTTTGGCCAGGCCCAGGGTCATTTTCATAAAATCGTCCTTAGCCACTTTATCATTAGCTACAATAAGGCAATCGGCACCAATGGAGGGTGTCCAGGTCATGGCAACCTGACCGTGTACCAGGCGGTCGTCAATGCGGGTAAGCTTAATCATTTTGCTGTGTTATCAGTTTATTTACGTAAATCATTTGCTCTTTTGCATTGGTGATGGCGCTTTCAATTACCTCATTAGCAGGAGTATCCGTATCGCCGAGGATGATCTCAATCAACAGGGGAAGATTAAAGCCCGATACGATATGCACATTGCTTTTCAGGGCCTCGCGCAGCATAATATTATTCACGCTGCCACCCAGCAGATCGGTAAAGATAATAAGCTCATCCTCAGGGGTAACGTTGGTTAAAACGGTTGCCAGCTCATCCTCAACACTCACATTTTCATCCAGGTAGGCCTGAATTAGGAACACATTATCCGTTTCGCCAATGATCATATCCAGCGACGACTGTACCCCTTTGGCAAAAGCTCCATGCGTGGCGATCAGGAATTTTCTCATATTATACGTTTATAAATCACCCCGACAATACAGTTCATGATTGAACCGGAAGTGAGGGGCTGATGCATCAAAAAATTAAAAAACAAGTGTCGTTAATGTCGTCTTATTCAGGTTATAACACTTTGCAAGTATGCTATAAAGTTAACCCATTTTATAGTTTTTATGCACTACATTACCACTACTAAGGCGGTAAATTGATCGTTTTTTGTCGATTTTGATGCGTTTTTTGCTGTTTTTGAACTGTTTTTTTACCGTTTTTGATCATGGGGATTTTGGTTGATGACAACACGTAAAAACAAGAGCAATTCCAGGTACCTCCGGCACCCGGCAACAATTGTAACTAATTTGATATAATGTCTGGATGTTTAATCAGGTAGTGGTGATGTAGTGTTATCAAAATAGTAACTGGCCAAACTTATCTTGAATTTTGTTAACGGGCAATCTACTGGAGATAGCTAACCATATTTATATAACAATTATTCCTGTTGTGAAGAAACCTTTATTATTAACTGTACTGATACTGCTTACTTATACCATCAGTTTTGGCAAACCTCCTGCCGATGAACCAGCGTTTGCTGCCGGCAAGTCCTTTTACCAGCAGCGCCTTGACGATAAGGAAGCTGTTTACTTTACCCCCGATAAATACCCGGTTAAGGCCGATGGAAAAACAGATGTATCTGATGTACTACAGCAAGCCATTAAAGACCTGAAGGATAAAAATAATTTCGGCGTGTTGTTTATCCCCGAAGGGAAATACCTCATCAGCAAAACTATATTTGTGCCGCGGGCTATCCGTCTGATAGGTTATGGTAAAACCCGACCTGTTATTATACTGGCCAAAAACTCGTCGGGTTTCCAGGTGGCCGATAGTACAGATAAGGGCAAGGCTAAATACATGCTGTGGTTTGTAAATAACCTTTCAAAACCAGGTGAAGAAGGCGTATCTGACGCTGGAGCATCCACCTTTTACAGCGCGCTCTCCAACATCAACCTGAAAATTGAGGACGGTAATCCCGTGGCTGTGGCGCTGCGCACGCACTATGCCCAGCACAGTTTTATAGCCCATGTGGATATTGACGCGGGCAAGGGTAAAGCGGGCATGTTTGACGTAGGTAATGAAATGGAGGACGTTCGCTTTTTTAACGGCGACTATGGTATCCTGACCACCAAACCATCACCCGGATGGCAGTTTATAATGGTGGACACTTATTTTGAAGGTCAGCGTAAAGCCGCCATCAGCACCCAGGAGGCCGGTTTAACCATTGTGCGCATGAATGTAAAAAACGTGCCCACGGTGATCGAGATTCATCCCAATTATCATGAAAAGTTGTTTATTGAGGATAGCAGGTTTGACAATGTAAGCGGTCCGGCCATCATCATCAGTAATGAGGATAATGCCTTTAACCAGATCAGCCTGCGCAATGTGGATTGCCGTGATGTAAAAATACTGGCCGCCTATCGCCGCAGTAAAACCCAAACCGATGGGGCAGGCGCTATATATAAGGTGAAGAATTTTATCTATGGTCTGCAGATGGATGGCCTTACTGCCGATCCGGTTTATAAAACTATTAAAGAGCTGCAAGTACTGGAAGCATTCCCGGCCCCGGCCAAAAAGGACATCCCCGATTTTCCGGCGATTGCTAGCTGGGCCAATCTACAAACGCTGGGTGCCAAAGGCGATGGCGAAACCGACGATACTAAAGCCATACAGGATGCTATCGACAAATACCCGGCTATCTACATACCATCGGGCAGGTACCGCATTACCGAAACGCTGAAGTTGAAACCCAATACAGTACTCATCGGTCTTAATCCCATTGCTACGCAGATCTTGTTAAAAGATAACACGCAGGCATTCGGTGGTTTCGGCGGACCGGTACCCATGATAGAAACGGCTAAAGGAGGTACTAATATCGTCACCGGGATTGGCTTGTCATCAGGTCGTATTAATCCGCGGGCGGTAGCCTGTAAGTGGACGGCCGGAGAAAATTCCTATATGAATGATGTGAAGTTTTTAGGTGGTCACGGCGGCATGGGCAAACCCGGCGAACAAACCGGTCAGGGCCTTTACCGGGGTAACGACAGCGATATGTGGGATACCCAATACTGGAGCCTTTGGATAACCGACGGCGGAGGCGGTACCTTCAAAAATATATGGAGCGCCAATACCTATGCCACCGCGGGGGCCTATGTGTCTAATACCACAACACCGGGTCGCATTTATGCCTTATCTGTAGAGCACCATGTACGCAACGAGGTGCGGTTTAACAAAGTAAGCAACTGGAAAGTATACGCCCTGCAACTGGAAGAGGAAAGCAGAGAAAGCACCGAATGCCAACCGCTGGAGCTGCAAAACAGCAGCGATATGACCTTCGCCAACCTGTATATGTTTAGGGTGATCAGGGTTAATAAACCTTATCCATACTCCATCCGCAGCTGGAACAATAAAAATGTGGAGCTGCTGAACGTACACAATTATAGTCAGATCAAGTACACCACAACTGATCCGCTGTATGACGTAGGTAGTAATACTACGGTGCGTCCCTGGGAATTTACCCGCCTGGTGATCAACAGTGGTAATGAGCAATCAGCTCAAAGCGGAAGCGTGAAAAAACTGGCCTCAGGCTTTGAGTTTGCCAACAGCTTGTGTACCGATAGCAAGGGCAACGTTTACTTTAGCGAAGCCCGCATGCGCCGTATTTATAAATGGGAGGCCGCTGCCAATACCATTACACCTTTGGCCGATTATCCATGGGAGCCATTATCGCTGGCCTGTGATCAGAACGATAAGCTGCTGGTGGTTTTTAAATATGTGCCCAAGCCCGGTTATTTGGTCGACGGCAAGCCTGAAGAATTTAAAAACCCGGTGGATGCTTCCGGTACTTCCTTTAGCGGATGGGGCAATTCGGGTTTCGGCAGCCTGGTTTATTCGGTTGATCCCGAAAACCCGGATGAATCGATCCAACTCCTGAAAAAGGAAGCCATGCCAACCGGCAAAACGGTGTATCAGGCGCTTTACCCGGCACACCGCTGGCGCGATTTTCATGATTTTAATACTGTATCGGTCAACAAGCCAGCCGAATGCTGGGTGGCTGCCGATGGGGTAACCATTATCCCGGTGGTGTATGACCTGGCACGTTCAAGTGCGCTGGCTGCGGCCTATCCCGGCAAGCCGGTTTATACTACCGATGAATATGATAAACGTACCGTACAGCTCAGCGTAAGCAAAGAAGGTTACCTGAGCGATCTGAAATATTTTGCCGAGCGTGGCGAGTTTGATTCGGCAGTTGACACGAAGGGTAATGTATTTATAGCCGACGGACAGATTTACAAATATGACAGCACGGGCAAACAAATCGGCGTAATCAAAGTGCCTGAACGCCCAACTTCGCTGGCGTTTAGCAAGGATGGAAAAACGTTGTATGTTACCGGGCATAATAGTTTGTACGCGGTGGCGGTTGCGCAATAGGCCTGGGAGGCGACTCCCCTCTTGAGAGGGGCAGGGGTGTGTTTCTGCACGCGGACGAACACACCCCTGCCAACATACAAGCCTGGCGCACCCCCCTCTCAAGAGGGGAATTGGGAAATTCGCACTGTCCGAAGTCAAAGGCTTCGGACAGTGCAGGAACTGTAAACCGAGATATGTACATGAGCAAGTATGCTCCGTTAGGAGCTACCTGTTTGTATCATAAATGAATAGAATGTCGTTTGCTCCGTAGGTGCAACCTCAAATTGGCAGATAAACGATCTGCTGCTGAAAGGGTAGCCTCTACGAGGCATAAAATTAATAGGTACTGAGGTGCTACAAATGGGTAGCTTCTGACGGAGCACAATGCGTGAAAAGGAATGTGCGCGATAGGCTCCACTCTTGAGGGGCAAGGGGGGCTACTACGCAGACGAACACACCCCCGCCAACACACATATCTAATGCGCCCCCTCTCAAGAGGGGAGTTAAAAAAACGCCCTGTTTCAATTTTTATAAATTTATATAACGTATTAATATCCTGATCTATGAACAAAACGAAACTGAATTTTTTTACGCTGATCATAACCATTATGCTGCCCGTGGCAACCTTTGCCCAAAAGATTAAAATAGTAATAAACCAGGTAGGTTATGAAGATACCAAACCAAAAAGGGCTATCGTGGTTACGGATAAGCAATACTCCATCAGTTCCTTTGAATTAATTGATGCCGATGGTAAAACTGTGTTTACAGGTAAGCCTATGTATCGTGGCGCTGTGGCCGGCTGGAAAGGCCGGGAGTTTTACAATCTTGATTTTAGCGGTTTTATTACCGATGGCACCTACCAGGTACAGATCAGTCTACCAGGTAAAAAGATCAGCTCATATCCCTTTAAAATAGGGAAGAATGTGTTGGAGCAGGCTACCCTATCGGATGTGGTGTACTACTTTAAGGGGCAACGCGGCGCGGGTGAAATTGATAAGGCCGATCACCATTTACTGCTGGCCGGCAGCGCCAAAGATACCATCGACGCGCATGGTGGCTGGTACGATGCCACCGGCGATTATGGCAAACATTTCTCGCACCTGTCATTCTCGCTGTATTTTAATCCGCAACAAATACCTTTGGTGGTATGGAGCCTGCTCAAAACCAAGGAGATCCTCGATAAAAAAACAACTACTGATTTCAGGCAAATCAACCGCCGTATTTTGGATGAGGCTACCTATGGCGCCGATTACCTGGTTAGGATGCAGGCCAAAAATGGCTCGTTTTATCGGTCGGTATCAGCTCCGGGGCCGGGTAAGCTGGCAAAGGACCGGGTGATCCGTGCCGAGGACGCATCCTATCGCATCAAACAAACCAAAGATCAGCCATTTAGTAATAGCTCTGAAAATAAGGACTGGCACCGCTATCAAACCAGTTACCGCTCGGGCGGAGGGATAGCCATTGCTGCATTGGCTATGACATCAACCCTAAAAGTAGATGGTGATTTTACAAGCGCTCAATATTTGCAGGCTGCCGAGAATGCTTTTAAATTTCTGGAAGCCAATAACAAACTCATGACCTTTGATGGTCGCGAGAATATTTTGGACGATTATTGCGCGCTAAGCGCCGCCACCGAACTGTACAAAGCCACTAAAAAGCCGGATTATCTGGCAGCAGCAACCAAACGGGCTAATAACCTGATTGGTCGTTTATCCACCTGGGATAAGTACCAGAACTATTGGAAAGCCGATAGCACCGACCGCCCATTCTTTCATCCATCTGATGCCGGACTGCCGGTAACCAGCCTGATCTATTATTACCTATATGCTGATCAGGCAACGCAGGCATCCATCAAAAAAGCCATCAAAGCCTCGTTTGATTTTGAGCTGAAGGTTACGCATGAGGTAAACAATCCTTTCGGCTACAGTCGCCAATTAGTGCAGGATACATTGGGTAAAAGGCGTACTTCGTTCTTCTTTCCGCAGGGTAGTGATGCCTCACCGTGGTGGCAGGGCGAAAACGCAAGGCTGAGCTCTATGGCCGCCGCCGCGAGATTGGCCGCTGGTTTGTTTGCCGATGATAAAGCTTACCATGATCAGCTGGAAACCTTCGCTGTTGATCAGCTCAACTGGATATTGGGCCTAAACCCTTTTGATGCCAGTATGCTGCAGGGCACCGGGCATAATAACCCGGCCTATGGTTTCTTTGGCACGTTTGAATACACCAATGCCCCCGGTGGTATTGTAAACGGTGTTACTTCGGGTTTGAATGACGAAAATGATATTGATTTTAATTTATCCTATGCCCAGATACATAAGGATTACGATTGGCGCTGGGCCGAGCAATGGTTGCCGCATACTGCCTGGTACCTGCTGGCTGTAGCTATACATGAATAATAAATTTTAAACACATGAAGAAGTTTCTTTTTATACCGGTTATTGTTTTACTGATGATGGCGCGGTTTTCCTTTGCACAGGTAAGCCATGCCACATTAGCCACCGGTGCCAGTGCGCCCGATTTTAGCTTGCCGGGCATCGACGGAAAAACATATACCCTGCAATCATTTAAGGAGGCCAAAGTGCTGGCTGTCGTGTTTATATGTAACCATTGCCCCACATCGCAGGCTTATGAGGATAGATTGGTGAAACTCACCAGCGATTATGCCGCCAAAGGTGTAAAAGTGGTGGCCATTAACCCCAATAACCCGGCTTCGCTACGTTTGGATGAGCTGGGATACAGCGATGTGGGTGACTCATTTGAGGATATGAAGGTACGTGCCAAGGACAGGAAGTTTAACTTTCCTTACCTGTATGATGGCGAAACGGAGATCACCAGTAATAAATATGGTCCGGTGGCTACGCCGCACATCTTTATTTTTGACAAGGACAGGAAGCTGCGCTATAATGGCCGTATTGATGATATGGAGAACCCGGCCAAAACACCACGCTCGCTGGATGCACGCAATGCTATTGATGCAGTACTGGCCGGCAAGGAAGTAGTCGTGCCCACAACTAAAACCTTTGGCTGCTCTATTAAATGGGCAGAAAAGCAGGACTGGATACAAAAAGCAACAGTAACCTGGGCCAATGAACCGGTAAAGATAGATGCCATTGATGCCGCGGGTATTGCCGGCCTGGTAAAAAACAAAACCGATAAACTGCGGCTCATTAATTTATGGGCTACCTGGTGCGGCCCTTGCGTAGCGGAGTTCCCGGAGCTGGTGACCATTATGCACCTATATCGCGACAGGGGGCTGGAGTTCGTAACCATCAGTGCTGATGATCCCGCCCGCAAGGATAAGGCGCTGAGCTTTCTGAAAGGCAAACAGGCATCTGGTCCCAACTATATATATACTGGCGATGATAAATATAAAATGATTGAGGCGGTTGACCCCAAATGGGACGGCGCGCTGCCCTACACCATGCTGGTTGACCCGGATGGAAAGATAGTTTATGGCAAGCAGGGTATTATTAACCCCGAAGAGTTGAAGAAGATCATCTGGAATGATCCGCTGATGGGGAGAATATATAAGTAAACCCCTCCCAACCCTCCCCGCCGGCTGGCGGGAGGGCTTTGATTATCTTATTTACAACAAGAACAGCGGCAAACTAAAAAACGCGTCATTGCTTCGTACCTCGCAATGACGTTGTGGTGATATTAGGGTCAGCGCGAGTAACGGACACAGCATAAAAGTTTGTCATTCTGAGCGTAGCGAAGAATCTAATCGCCGATGTGCCTGCTGGTAAATAGATCCTTCGCTACGCTCAGGATGACAGGGGGGCTTTCGTAATATCAATCAAAAAATCATACAAATTAACCTCGGTGGCCAGCGCCAGTTTTTTGCGTACACGGTACCGGCTGATCTCTACACCTTTGAGCGATATATTCATCAGCTGGGCTATCTCCTTGGAGGTAAGGTTAAGGCGCAAATAAGCACACAATTTCAAATCCGTAGGACTAAGACCCGGGAATTTGGTTTTCATGATGGATAGAAAATTGTTGTGTACCTGGTCAAAATAAATGGCGAAGTGGTCCCAGTCGTCATCTTTTTTCTCGGTATCGGTTACCAGTTTAAAAACATTCCTGAACTCATGGGTAAGGTCGGGTTGGTTCAGTTTCTTGATATTGGCGGTCAGCTCCTCCCTGATATTGTGCATAATGCGACCACGCTCAACCAAGTGCATGGTAATGGTGGCTAGTTCCTTGTTTTTATAGTTCAGTTCGGCCTCCAGGTTGTTGTTTTTCAGGGCGATGATCTCTTTTTCGTTCCGGTCGAGCTCCAGGCTGTGTAGATAACTCAGGCGTTTTTGTTCTTCCTCATGTTTCTTTTGATGCAAGTCGAACCTTTTTCGTTGTTCTTTTATCGCCAGATAAATGGCTAATAATATCAATAAACCGTAAAACAGATAGGCCCAGATGGTTTGGTACCAGGCTGGTTCCACTATAAAAGTATAGTTAACCGGGGCTGAGGCATTGCCCAGGTTATTACGCACCCTTACCGAAAAGGTATATTTACCGTAGGGCAGATTGGTATAATCCTTCTCCGTTTTTACCGACCAGTTTGACCATTCGTTATCAAACCCGATCAGTTTATAGGTAAATTCCTCGTTGCTTTTCTGGGCGTATAAGGTTGAGGAGTACTCAAAATGAAAGGAGTTCCAGTGATTGGACAGGGTAGTGACCTGCTTATCGCCCTGGTTGGCGGCTACCTGATTATCCTTCATAAAATAACCACCAAATATCAGGCTGTCCTTCTCGGCAATAGCTTTTACGGTGGTCAGCAATACACTGAGGCTGGTTTCCGACTGCACATACTGCCGATAGTTTAAGTGAAATACCCCATTATTTGAACCGATAAAAATATTTTCCTTATCATACGGATACAGGTATCCTGCTGCTTTTACGGTTTGCCCGGCCAGTTCAGGGAAATAAATAACCGTGTAGGATTTTCCGTCGGCTGGTTTGCTAAAATCGATAACACCAACGCGTTGGTTACTTATAAACCAGATATTGCCGGATACATCTGCCGTTAAATTTTCAATGGAGGTATCACCAAATATAGGTTTGAAAAAATCCGACTGTTCAAATTTATTTTTGCCGGCATTATATTCGTACACACCTTTTTCGGTTGCTACGAGTATCTTATTCTTAATAAAGTAAACATGGTTGTTCAATACCGATGGCAAGCCGTTATGATCAGTATACTGGCTGTACCTTATGATCTTTTTTCTGTCGGCAGATAGCTGTATTTTAAACACCCCTCTGTACGAGTGCGATGCCCATATTACATTATCGTTATCCCTGGCCAGGGTGGGCAGTGATTCATATATACCCTCCAGCGTTTCGTTGGCCGTATAGCTACCGTTGTTATCCCTGATCACCTGTAAACCGGTATAGGTACCGGCAATAACATCTGGCGATGAGGGGATAGCCACGAATCGCCACACACCTTGTCTGGAAGAGGTTATGGGCTTAACCTGGTTATTGTTAATTACAAAAGCGCCATTCTCGTGCCCCATCAACAAGTGATGATTTATTTCGGTTAAGCTCCATACCTGGCCCTTGGTATTGTCCACCTCGGTAAATGTCCCCTTGTTGTTGCTGATGTCCTTTTGCGCCGGGCTAAGCGGAACGCTGTACAGTCCGTTTGAGGTGCCTATAAACAGTTTATGATCAAACACGCTTACCGAATTACTTTTGATCTGGTTTTCTTTACTGGCATAAATACGTTTAATGGAGGTGCTGTAGTTTATAAAATCGACCCCGCTCTCCAGACCCAGCCACAAGTTTTTATCGCGGTCAAGCAGCAGGCCTAGCACGTTATTATTCTGCAGGCCTTCATTATTGGAGAACCGTTCGATCAAGTTTCCTTTGCCATCAATAATAAAAAGTCCGCGGGCCTTGGTACCTATGGCATAGCGGTCATTACCTATCTTTTTGCCGCAATTAACCAGGTCACTGTGTAAAAAGGCATCAATAGCGGTTGTTTTTTTGATGAGGGTTGTGCCGGTTAGCAAGAACAAACCCTGCTTTAGGGTGGTAACCATTACGGTGTCTTTGTTATAATCCATTACCCCGGTGATGTGCATATCCGCAGTTGGGAGCAGCGTGCGGCACAGCTGCCATTGATTATCCTTAAAAAGCATCAAGCCCTCGTCCTTATCTTCGGCAAATAGTTGAGCGCCCGCATTAGCCAGCAAACGCCAGCCACCGGGTGCGTCAAATGTTTTGATCTCGTTGCCATTGTATTCAAACACACACTCAATCGTGCGGAAAAACACCTCGTTCTTAAATAATACAATGCTCCATATATCGGCAAACTGCCGGGCCTTTTGCGGCATCAGGTTTTTGATGGAGTGGTATTTCAGGATGCCGTTGCCATCGGGAAAAAAGTAGCCAATTTCGTCCTGGCCACCTACAAAGATCTTTCCCGAAGGGCCGATGGTCAGGGCCTTGATAGTGCCTTTATTGGGTAGGGGATATATTTTCCAGTAACTGCCGTCAAAGGTGAGCAGGCCATCGTTATTGGCAAAATAGAGGATGCCGTTCTTGTCTTGTTTAACATCCCATATTTCGGTACTGGCATTATAATCGGTGTGCGTATAATTTTTTATGGCGGGTATGCCAAGAGTAGTTTGGGCGGTAGCTGTACAGGCTAAAGCATGGCAAATAATAATCAATAAAATGATTTTCCTCATCAATAAAAATTATTCATACACGGGTTAAAAAATGTTTTATAACACTTATAGTATCAGATAACTGAAGTAGCGGGCATTTAAAAAGGTAATTTAAAAAACATTTTTATATAAAGGGTAATGTTTTGTTTGTAGTGGGGTTTATGTGTTGATTATCAGGGTGTTTAATAAGGGTTAGTAGGGGTTGTAGTGGTAATATAGGGTAACGCGTCATTGCGGGGTACATGTGCTGTTCAGGGTGAATAATGCAAATCGTATAGCGCTCAATTGCCGCTAAGGCTGTTACTTTGTCTTGATACAAAGTAACCAAAAATCAAGTCAGCAGAAATGCTTCTTTTCGCTCAAGGCCTTTACCCTGCAAATCAGGCAGAACCACGGGCTGTAAACAATTGCCCCTCCGCCAGCCGACGGATCGCACATTATCCTCTCTTCAGCAAATATTTACTATGCCCCTGCCACCGCACGGACCACCATTGTTCTGCCTGATTTCGTCCGAAGCTTATCTGCTGACAGGAAAAGAAATCAGGGAGTTTTTTAAAGTCCTCTCCTTTGGAGAGGATTTAGGTGAGGCTTCAGCGCTTTACCGCCCAGAATATCGTATTCCTTAACAGCCTCGTATATGCCTCATCCTGAAAAAGTTCGGGGAAATGGCCCATGGCTATGTAAATGTTTTTGGCTTTCATGTGCTCGTTAGTCCAGATCACCGGGTGATCGCCCATTTTAATGGTGGTGTCGGGTACGAAGGTATTTTCGTCAATGCTGGCCAGTACGTGCACATTTGGTCGCGGACTTTTGTTGTACGTGTACCATTCGTCGCGGGTGGTGAATGTGGCGGGTAAGCCTGCCATAATGGGGTGCTTCCTGTCCTCAATGGTAAGCAGTGCGGTTGTGCCGCCGTGTATGGTGTTTTTAAATTCAATGCCACCCATAAATTTAGAGTACCACTGCCACATCGGGTATCCATCAAACACGCCCAACAGGGTAGGGTGATGGAAACCTATCCAGCCGCCTTTACCCTGTTCCAGGTATTCCTGAAAAGCTTCCTGGGCTTCTTTACCCCAGGGATAGGGTGGGTAATCCAACTGAATGAACAGCTGATATTGTTTCAGGTATTCTTTGGTAATGGGTTGGGTATTGGTGATGTAGTCGATGGTGAAATTACTGTCGGCGGCAAGCTTGTTGAGCCATACTTTGGCGGCAGCGTCAAATAGGGCATGCCCGCCGCCGGTTTCGGCAATGGCAATGGCTTTAAAGCGTGGTTTTGATGTTTGTGCCGTGGCATAGGTTAGGCCGCAGATGATCAATAAGGTGATAAGCAGATGTATTTTAAAGTTTTTCATAACATGGCTCTGATTGTAGGCTGGTGGCAATTATAGGGCAATCTTTTTATTCTGTACCGCCAATCGGGGCAGCGTAGTGGTAAAGTAGGGCATTGATAAAATCCTTATATAACCTTAAATCCTGATATTTGATAAGCGTTAAATAGCCTGAAAATCTGTACCATCATGATGAAACAAATACCTGTTATCAACAAACTGCTTCTGATGATTTTTATGCTGTGCCCTCTGACTAATTATGCTCAAAAGAACACCATTAAGATTGATATTCCCATGAAAAAAGGGAAGATCAATTATGAGGCAGATTACACGGCGAACAAGGGTTTAATTAAAGCTGAATTGTATAACCGGGCAACCAAATGGTTTTTAAAAACATTCCCCGGGCAGCAAAAGGGTAGTACTTTTAATAAGGAAACCGGTATGGTAAGCGGAACCGGTATTTTCAAAGTGATCACCAGTGCTTCCGGGAATTATTACTGGCTAAGGTTTAATGTGGATATTACCGTGAGCGATACCGGCTACACTTTCAGAGCATATAACTATTATGAAAAGCCAATTGAAACCGGCATCACCAATGATTACTCAAAAATAGAGTACCGATGGTGGGATTACCGGCGGGGGCATCCATGGTCGGTGGAGGATACCAGACTTTTTATCGGATTAAATACAAGCAGTCTGCAATTATTGGCATCGTTCAAAGCAGATCTGGGTAAATAAACATCAACCTAAAAAACGATATAATACTTAAATCATCTATGAAAAAACTACTGTTGCTTATCTGTATCGGCGTATTTGCCTGCTTTAATCTTAATGCACAAACCAAACATTTTAAGGTGCTTGCCATGTATGAAAATGGTGGGCACCATATTGAGTTTTCAAAACGGGCCAAAATATGGCTCGATAAGCTGGCCGCCGAAAAGGGTTTTACTATTGATTACATACAGAATACTGATAAAATTGATGACGCTTTTTTAAGCAACTATCAACTGTTTATTCAGCTGGATTATGTGCCTTATGCCTGGACGGATAAAGCCATGGCTGCTTTCCAGAAGTATATTGACGAAGGCAAAGGCGGCTGGATAGGGTTTCATCATGCTACCCTTTTAGGCGAATTTGATGGTTATCACGAGTGGCAGTGGTTCTCTAAATTTATGGGTGGTATTACTTATAAAAACTACATTGAAACTTTTGCCAAAGGCACGGTGAATGTAGAGGATAAAAAGCACCCGGTAATGAAGGGGGTACCTGCTGCATTTATTATACAGCAGGAAGAGTGGTACACCTATGATAAAAGCCCGCGCCCTAACGTGCATGTACTGGCCAGCGTTGATGAATCAACGTACGATCCGCAGGGCGATATAAAAATGGGCGACCACCCGGTGATCTGGACTAACGAGCATAAGAAAGCCCGTAACGTTTATATTTTTATGGGCCACTCGCCAAACCTGCTGGATAATCCGGCATGGGTTAAAATAGTTACGAACGCCATTTTCTGGGCATCCGCCAAAAAATAATTGATATGTATATGCTCAAAAAACTCTTTTGCCTTGTAATAACCGCTGTGCTATGCACTGCAGCCTTTGCGCAAAGCCCTAAATTCAAGGTGCTGGCCTTGTATACCACAACGGTTGAGTCAGACCATGTTGATTTTGCTAAAGATGCCATTCAATACTTTACAAGGTTAGCGGCAAAAAGAGGTTTCGCCTTTGATACTACCACCAACTGGAAAAATGTAAACGATGATAACCTTAAAAATTATCAGCTGATCATCTGGCTCGATGATTTTCCTCAGAATGAGGTGCAACGGGCCGCTTTTGTAAAATATATGGAACACGGCGGTGGATGGCTGGGTTTCCATGTGGCAGGTTATAACGATAAGGACACCAAATGGCCCTGGTTTTTAAGCTTTTTGGGCAGCGGGGTTTTCTACAATAACAGCTGGCCTCCATTACCGGCTAAATTAATTGTTGACGACAGGAAGCATGCGGTAACCCAGGATATCCCGGCCAGTTTTATATCGCCCATTAATGAGTGGTATGGCTGGCGACCAAGTCCAAGGCTGAATAAAGATGTGAAAGTGCTGGTAACGCTTGATCCTAAAAATTATCCCCTGGGTAAAAAAGACATACTCAGGAGCGGTGATATTCCCGTAGTGTGGACAAACACCAAATACAACATGCTGTACATTAACATGGGCCACGGCGACCAGATCTTTACCTCCGACACGCAGAACAAACTGTTTGAAAACGCGGTAATGTGGTTGGGAAGGAAGAAGTAGATGTGCGGATGTGCAGATTAACTCCGTTGAGGGCTTCGCTGTCTCAAATGTGCAGATGATAGGAAAATAAAAACCTGTCATCCTGAACGTAGTGAAGGATCTATTCGGAAACTTGTATGTTGTATAATAGATGCTTCACTGCGTTCAGCATGACAACTAAATTTAAAACGTCATTGCGAGGTACGAAGCAATCTCTATGCTATACAGAGCGACCTTTAATGACCCACCTGCTTATGTAGAGATTGCTTCGCAATGACGCGTCTTTATTACCTCGTTTTCAAACTCGCATCAATCTCATTCAGCAAGTACTCCTTTTTATCATCGGCATACTCCCAAAACATAACCCCGGCCAAATGGTGTTTTACCAGGTATTTGCATTTGGCTTTTATTGACCATTCATCATCGTACGAGATAAACTGTTTAGTGGTGGCATTGAACAGATAAGGGGCTTCGGCATTGCGGTCACGGTAGTATTTGAAACCTTTTTGATTGATCAGGCTGTCTTTGATCCGGGTATAGCCACCTACGCGCATCTGCTCACCCTTTTTCATGCCCAGTCCGTTTTGTGCCGCATCTAACACTATGGACGACCGACCGTAGAATGCAACGCCCAATACCAACTTGCTGGCCGGTACACCGGCTGCTATAAAGTCTGATACCGCTTTATCGGCATAGTTCTCTGTTTTATATTGCTTGGATGCATACAGGTTAGTGTGGTGCACGGCTATACCCAGACTGTCCTGAAAATAATCATAGGTCATGAGGTTTATGTAATCCAGATACTGCTGTGCCTTACCCATTTCGGTATGATCAATAAAGCGTTTAAAACCGCCAACTGCTGTGGTAAGCAGTAGCTTTTTACCGGTTTGGTTTTCCAGTATATCCAGGTCATGCCGCAGGGCTTTAAACATCAGGGTATAATTCTCTTTATCCTCAGGACGATAAACGTTGCCCGTATTGCCGGGAATGGCCGGATATTCCCAGTCGATATCAATACCATCAAGGTTATATTTTTTGATGATGGCCACCGCGCTGGCCGCAAAAGCCTGCCTTGAAGTATCTGTAAGTACGGCATCGGAGAAATTGCCGCTCCAGGTCCAGCCGCCTATGGATATCAGGACTTTAAGAGCTGGGTTTCTCTTTTTAAGGAGTACCAGGTTCCTGAAATTGGTGGTGTCGGTTCGTTCATGAGTTAGCCATGCCCGGTTGTTGCGTACGTTTACAAAGGCATAGTTAATATGGGTAAGCTTTTCAGGGTTCACCATGCTCATATCGGCTACGCCGCGATAGCCGCCAACATAACCTATCACTACATATTTTTGTTTTTTGGTGATTGTTTGTGCCTTTAGTACAGAGGCGGGCAGCATAAACGGCAGCAGGAAAAGGAGGGCCTTGGCCAGGCTGCATTTTTTGAATTGTGATTGAATATTCATTAGGTTATGATTTAGGGCGTTAGTAGGTTGTTGTGTTAAATGCCGGACCCCAGCCCTCTTCAAAGGAGATGGTGGGCACAAGTTTTAAGCAAAAGAAAATGTCATTTCGAATGAGCAAGCGGTGGAATGAGCGGGGTGCGAAGAGAAATCTTGTACACCCTGTTATGCGAATTTGCTCATTTCCTATGCAAAATGTATAAGATTTCTCCTCGTACCTCGTTCGAAATGACAATATATTTTTATTACATAAAGGTGTGTACGCAGAGTAGCCCAAAGAGAGGCAGTTGAATATGTTAGTTATGCTAATCAAAGTCCTCTCCTTTGGAGAGGATTTAGGTGAGGCTATCATATTAAACTTTTAATCTTATCCGTTTTTTCTCCATAAAGCCCACTATAATGATCAATATAAAAGCAGTAGCCATAGATCGGGCCAGGCCAATAAAGCCATTATTTAAAATTGATGGATAGCTAATATGGAATAGGTAAAGCAGCGAAACCTGGTAGTAGGGCAGTAAATAACAGGTAAGTGTACTGGTACCTGCGGGCCATATAATCTTGAACCAGTTTTTTTTGCCTTTTACATCAACCAGATATATCATTAGTTCAAATACCAGTATAGTTATACCGCTGCAAATAAATACCCAGGAAGGCGTTGAACGTATTTTGGAAATACCATCGGTGTAAGGACGTATAAGCAACCCCAGCGCGATAAGTAATATACCTGTAAGTCCAAAAACTATCCAGACACGATTAGCTTTACCGAGTGCAACAAGACCCGCGTATACCTCGGATATAACGATGCCACCCATAGTTAAGCTTACTGATGATGCATCGCCTATTAAAAATAACCTGGTGTGGAAGAGGTCTGCATGGCGGGCTATGTTTATGGCAACAAAGGCTATCAGTACGGGTATAAGCACGTTTAATTTGCCTTTGGCCAACAGGTAAACAATGGCACATACCAGGTATGCCCAGCCAATAATACCCAGTATACCCCACCATGATGGGCGCATCCATCTTGGGTCAAGGTCATCGCCACCTTTGTATATGATGGCCATGGCAATAAGTAAGGCAATGCCAAGCCCCATTAAAGTGTATTTTTTGGCTTTACCCAACGTTTCGGGATAATCAAGCCATATCAGGAAAAAGCCGGTAGTGATCAGTATACCCCAAAGTGGTTTGGGTAGGATGGCGGCTGTGCTATAGCTTTCAAAATTTACATGGAAAAACCCCATAATAATCAGCGCCGCGCTTCGGGTAAGTATGTAAATTAAAATAGATATAAATGAATCGCCTTTGTTGAGCCGGTTTTTTATGGCGAAGGGTAATGACAGGCCTACGATAAATAAAAATGCCGGGAATATGGTATCGGCAAAACCCATGGCATCGGCTTTACCCGGGGCATGATCAATCCATTCCGGGATGTTTTTTACACCACTGGCATCATTAACAAATATCATGAGTAACATGGTAATGGCACGGAGCACATCAATTGATAAAAGCCGCTTGGGTAATTGTTGCATTTAAAGGATTTTAAACTGTGAAATATGGATAGGTGCTCTTTTTTGCCTGTTAAACAAAACTATAAGGTAATTTAACCTGATTATAGTAATCAGACACTACATTACCACTACGATGTGTTAAAAATTAATCCACAGCCTTAATACTGCTGTAACCAGGATAAAATTATGTGGAATAAATATACCGCCAGATTGAGCCAATTAAAAATCGAGGGCAAAAAAATAAGCAAGTCCATTACAGACTTGCTTATTTTTAAGCAAAGCTATGCTTAAAGTACTTTTATAAAGTTACCCGTTATTTAACCTTGTTATGCTTTAGTTACCGGCTTTTTGGCTACTGTTTTAGTGGCTGGTTTTGCGGCAACTGGCGCTGGTGCCGGTTTTTTACTGGCAGCAACTTTTACTGCAGGGGTAGTGGCTGCTTTAGGGGCAACAGCTTTTGCCTTAGGAGCAGCGGCTTTTGCCGCCGGAGCAACAGTTGCTTTAGCAACAGTTACAGCAACCGGTTTTTTCTCTTTTGCTACCTTTACGGTTGGAGTAGCGCTATCGCTGCCTATTTTGGCAACCAAAGTTTTAGCTAGATTTTTTGAAGCTTTTTCAATGGCTTTGCTCACTTTTTTCAAATCAGTTTCAAATTCGCCTACTACTGATTTAATTTGGGTTAACAGTTTATCGTTTAATTGTTTTTTAAGGGCTTTACGGGCTTCCTTGCTTGCGGTTTTTTTATCGTTCTTCATGTAAATGATTGAGAAAATTCAACAGTATTTTGAATTTATTTTTCGGCACAAAGCTAAGTTAATAAAAAACTATTTTAATATTATGTTTATGTTAACAAAGTTGCTCTATGTTAAGTGATTATTAATAATGATACTGTTGATTTTTAGTTTTCTAATTTCGGCATTTTAATATTAATTGTATATTATATAACATTGATATTTTATATAGCAGTTACTATAAAATCAACGATTTTTTGAAAGCCGTTGGGTTAATTGATAACTTAGCAGCGCTTATATATGTTCTAGAAATACCATGATCAAAGATTTAAACTCATTAAACCAGGTAGCTGAGTTTCACAGCACCTTTAAACATCCTATTATAGCAGCACCCGTTATCCCTTCAAAAGAGCGTTGCGATCTGCGTATATCATTGCTGGCCGAAGAGTTGAAAGAACTACAACAGGCCGTTGACGATAATAACCTGGTTGAAGTGGCCGATGCCCTTTGCGATCTGCAATATGTATTATCGGGCGCGGTACTGGAATTTGGCCTGGGCGAAAAGTTTAAGGAATTGTTTGACGAGGTGCACCGCTCTAACATGAGCAAGGCCTGTAAAACCATTGAGGAAGCTAACCAAACTATTGAGCATTATCGCAATACCGCCGGCACCGAATCGCACTATAAGGAGATTGACGGCTTATACCTGGTATACCGTACTGCCGATAATAAAACATTAAAATCAATAAACTACTCGCCTGCCAATTTAGGCAGCATTGTAGGATAAATTCATACTTAAAAGCTATTTAGCCTTACCTAAATCCTCTCCAAAGGAGAGGGTTCAAAAGAGTTTTAAAGTCCTCTCCTTTGGAGAGGGCAGGGTGAGGCCAAATATTAATCATACTTAAAAAAACGAACTTGCCAGAATCAGCCCCAAACCAACCAGAAGCTAAAGCTACCATGCACCCGCGCAATAAGCACCGCATGGGATACGATTTTAAGGCGCTGATGAAGGCCGCTCCAAAATTAAGGCCCTTTGTGGCGGTAAACAAATACGAGAACGAAACTATCAACTTCTCCAACCCCGACGCAGTAAAAATGTTGAATTGTGCCTTGTTAAAGCACCATTATAACATTGACTACTGGGATATTCCTGCCGGGTATTTATGCCCGCCAATACCAGGTCGTGCAGATTATATACACTATGTGGCCGATCTGTTGGCTACGTCAAATGGTGGTGTTGTGCGCAAGGGTAAAAAGGTTAGGGTATTGGATATTGGTGTAGGAGCCAATTGTGTGTACCCCATTGTTGGTCAGCAAGAATACGGCTGGAGCTTTGTGGGTACGGATATTGACGCGGAGGCTATTGCATCGGCACAAAACATCATTGATCATAATGCCCAGTTAAAAAATACGATCGAGCTACGCCTGCAAAAGCACCGGGCCGATATCTTTGTGTTTGCCATAAAACCCGGCGAGCTGTTTGATCTTACTATTTGTAATCCGCCGTTCCATGCTTCAATCAAAGAGGCTGCCGAGGGTTCACGCCGTAAATGGGATAATCTTGGGTTGAATGCACGTAAAGAGAAAGAAGAGCCCGTACTAAACTTCGGTGGTCAAAATGCCGAGCTGTGGTACCCGGGCGGCGAAGCTGCCTTTTTAAAGCAGATGGCTACGCAAAGTACCCGGTTTGCCAAGCAATGCTTATGGTTCACTACGCTGGTATCTAAAAAGGAAAACCTGCGGGTATTGTACAACGCGTTGCAAAAGGCAGGAGCAACTGATGTACAAACCATCAACATGTCGCAGGGACAAAAGGTAAGCCGCATCATGGTCTGGACATTCTTTTCGCCTGAAGAGCAGCAGCAGTGGATCAACCGTTGATTTTGTCTGAACCGGGATTAAACAGATTTTTCAGATTACAGGATTAATAAAAAACGCGTCATTGCGAGGAGGAACGACGTGGCGATCCCCGATAAGCAGGTCCGCTCTGTATAGTTGGGGATTGCCACGCTATCGCTCCTTTAGATGACGCGTTTTGTTATTATACTCTTAAAAATGTTTTCTTCTGGTACAAATAATACAGGAAAAGCCATTTCACCATGATAAAGCAAACCGCCATTACCACCAGGTTATAAGGATCGCCAACCAGCTGACCAATCCAGCCAAAAAAGCCATCGGTAGTGTATTGCCATTTGATAAAGTGGCCCGATATATAGATCAGTATGGAGTTCATGCCGATCACCTTGAAGAAGAATGCCCATTTCTTGTAGCCCAGCACATCAATAATGTAATAAAACAAGGCCATCAGCAGCAGGCTTATACCACCTACCTGCATCACGAACGAGCTTGTCCACAGGTTTTTATTGATCGGAAAATCGAGATTCCATATTTGCGCGATGATCAGAAAAATAACCCCGGCAACAGCCATGATAGCCACTTTTCGCATTTGTTTAATGCCGGTCTTTTTTAGCAGCGAGCCTGTTAGAATCCCCAGTAAACCTGTGCTGATAGCCGGTATGGTTGAAAACAAGCCTTCCGGATCATGGATACCCAGGTATAACTTGCCCGGAAGTAACACACGATCCATGTACGATGCAAAATTACCCGGCATGGTGAGGTCGCCATGCGGAAAGCCCGGTGCCGATGTAAATTTCAACAGCAGCCAGTAACCGATAATAAAAAACCAGAACCATACCATTTGCCACCGCTCGCGGCTGTGCAGGTAAATGATATTGGCAAACATATAGGCTATACCAATACGACCAAGTACGCTGGCAAAACGGATCTCAGATATGGGCATAATTTTTAACCCATTATTTGCGATGATGCCAAGTACTACCAGTATGGCGGCCCTTTTTATAACCCTTAAGGTTAATTGCCCTTTGCTTTTGCCCTTTTCCAACTCCCGGCCAACGGAGAATGGGGTTGACACCCCGGCCATAAACAAAAATAGTGGAAATATGAGGTCATACAAATGAAAGCCGTTCCAATCGGGATGAGTGAATTGCAAGGCAATAGCCTCCCAAAATGGCGATTTAGTAGCTTTTGCCAGTGTATGAAATATCTCCTCGCCACCCATTATCCAAAACATATCAAACCCACGCAGGGCATCTAACGAAAATAAGCGCGTTGGCGCGGTGTTAATATCGTCAGGAGCGGCGCTGCCTGCTGTTGCGTTGTGAGTGGCCATTTTTTGAAAAGATTTTTGTTTGTACTAAAGATATAAAAACCACCCTATTTAAAATATTTTTTTTAGTTGGATGTACTTATTAAAATGAAAATTAGTCCCGAGGGTGTAACTTCGCACTTTGAAACAGAGCCCATGCTAGAGATCATATACCGCGACGAACACCTGATTGCCATTAATAAACCGCATGGTTTGCTGGTACACCGGTCGCCCATTGCGGCTGATGCATCAGAGTTTGCCCTGCAGTTGCTGCGCGATCAGATTGGTCAAAAGGTAAATCCGGCACATCGTATCGATAGAAAAACCGGCGGCATATTGCTGTTTGCACTTGATAAGCCGGCTGAGATAGCCATGCAACAGCAGTTTATGGAAAACCGGGTACATAAAAAATACCTGGCCATCGTGCGCGGCCATACACCTGATCAGGAAGAGATCGATTACCCGTTGCGCAAGGAGAACGGCACCCTGCAGGATGCTTTTACAAAGTACACCACCCTGAAACGTGCCGAGTTGGATATAGCGCTGGGCGCGCATGCTACTTCACGATATTCGCTGGTAGAGGCTGTGCCCGAAACCGGCCGCATGCACCAGCTGCGCAAACACTTCAGTCATATTTTTCACCCTATTATTGGCGATCGTACCCATGGCTGTAATAAGCAGAACAAATTGTTCACCGAAACCTGGGATATGAACACCATGCTGCTGCACGCGTCGCATTTATCATTTACCCATCCGGTTACCGGAAAAAACGTACAGATTGATGCCGGTTTACAGCCCGAATTTGCCAGAGTGATGCAAATTATGGGCTGGTAAAAAGGTGTCATTTTTAATGTAATAAAATAAACAAAATGGTTGTACGATTGTCTTTTTACCTAAATACTTAAAGCGATGATCAAGCCGGCAGACTATAGTTTATATACCTCAGATGGTGAGCGATCTATCACCATAAAACCTGTGCACCAAACCATACCAGATGTTACCACCCAGATAACAGGTGTATTTAAACTAAGCGAGGGAGAAGTGGATTTAGGCGATATTGTTTTTGATGATAATATGCGTGAGTGGGAATATACAGGTTTCGGCGATCTGACACATGAGCAGGCCGCCCAAATAGCTAAATATATACAGGATAAAAACCCCACCCAAACCCTCCCGCCAGCTGGCGGGGAGGGCTTAAAATAAAATTTGAGGATTTTAGCCCCTCGTTTTAGGGATGAAGGGCGTATTTCTCTCCGCGCGTCATTGTGAGGCACGAAGCAATCTCTACGAAAGCAGGTCAATTATTAAGTGTAAACTTTTCTGTCTGCTCTGTACAGCATAGAGATTATTAATGTTGTGTTTGTTTTTATTGGTATTAATGAGCTCCCTCCGGTCGGTTGTCTTCGTGCCTCGCAATGACGCGTTTTTATTCAAGTTCTCCACCCTCTTTCCAGCGAAGCTGAAGAGAAGGTTAACAAGTGCAGCGATGTTGGGGTGAGTCCTTGCCAGCGATGCATTGTCGCAAATAGATGCTTCACTACGTTCAGCATGACAAATTTTAAAGTGCCTGTTTTATTTACCTTATCTTTGCGCACAATCAACATTGATAATGATCAAACAAGCGCTCGAGAACCTCAAAATAAATGCCCTTAACGAAATGCAGGAGGCTGCCATTAGCGCAGCCAAGAAAAGTGATGTCATACTGCTTTCGCCAACAGGCTCGGGTAAAACGCTGGGCTTTTTACTACCCTTGCTGAGCTTGCTTGATCCAAACATTCCAACCGTACAGGTACTTATCATGGTGCCATCACGCGAGCTGGCGCTGCAAATTGAACAGGTTTTCAGGACGATTGGCAGTGGTTTTAAGGTGAACTGCTGTTATGGTGGTCACCCGGTAAAAATTGAGCGGAACAACCTGTCGCAGCCACCAGCGGTTTTAATTGGTACCCCTGGCCGTATTGCGCATCACCTGCGCAGACATAGCTTTAGCACTGACACTATTCATACCCTGATACTGGACGAGTTTGATAAAGCCCTGGAATTTGGTTTCCAGGAGGATATGACCTATATCATCAGGCAAATGCCGGCTATCAAAAAACGCATCCTTACCTCGGCCACCAAAATGGACGAGATCCCATCCTTTACAGGCATGGTGAAACCAATCGAGCTGGATTACCTGACCAACGCCGCATCTGCCCCGGATATCAAACAAAAAGCGGTAATAGCCGAAGCAGCTGATAAACTGGATGCCCTGTTCGCGCTGATCTGTAAAATAGGGGACGAGGCTACATTGGTATTCTGTAATCACCGGGAAGCGGTAGAGCGTATCAGCGACTTATTATATGATCGCGGATTGCCGCATGATATATTTCATGGCGGTATGGAACAGGACGACCGGGAACGAGCGTTACTGAAATTCAGAAATGGAAGTCACCGTTTATTGATCACTACCGATCTGGCCTCCCGCGGACTGGATATACCCGAAATAGAACATATAGTGCATTACCAGCTGCCCCATAATGAGGAAGCCTACACACACCGTAATGGCCGTACCGCAAGGATGCATGCCAAAGGCACCTCATACCTGATATTATCGCCAGATGAAAAGCCTGCTTATCTGAAAGAAATGCCCGAGATTGAGGAGTTGCCGGAAACCCCGGTTGTTCCACCTTTATCGCCCTGGGCAACACTATACATTGCTGCAGGTAAAAAAGATAAGGTAAACAAGATTGATATTGTAGGTCTGCTGCTCAAAAAAGGCGATCTGGCTAAAGAGGATGTAGGTTTGATAGAAGTATTGGACTATTCCTCATACGCTGCCGTAAAACGCAACAAGATTGAACGGGCCGTACAGCTGATCAAAGGCGAAAAGATCAAGAACAAAAAGGTTAAAATAGATATTTCCATATAATAAAATACCCATAGCATGAGCAATAATGATATCATGAAAAAGCTACGCGTAGCGATGAAATTTACCGATGATGATATTGTAAAAGTTTTGGAGCTGGTTAATTTCAGGATCACCAAAACCGAACTGGGCGCCATATTCCGCGCCGATGACCACCCCAATTTTAAACCCTGCGGCGATCAGATCCTCCGCAATTTCCTGAACGGATTGATCATTCACCAACGCGGCCCAATGCCCGATAAAAGAGCGCCTAAGCCGGAAGAGAAGTAAGTTGTTGGTGACAACACCAACAACGGCGTAAAACCGGAAGAGAAGTAGGTTTGGGTTTTACGTTGAACGTGGTACGGTTTCCCTTGTCGCCGCCGTCGCTCGGGTGGAGCACATAAGTGTTGGGAAGAGTAACTTTTAATAAAAAATTGTCATTTCGATAGAGCAGGGGGGCATGAGCGTTGTGCGAAAGAGAAATCTTATACGTGAAGCAAAGCTTTAATTGCAAATCGTATAAGATTTCTCCTCGTACCTCGTTCGAAATGACAACCTCCCGCCGTCGCTCGGCTCCAGCCGAGTGACCATTATTTGCAGGCCTCCGGCCTGCGATGTTGAACGGAATAAAGAATCTTTAATTGCTTACACCGGCGGCGGGACGCCGGGTAATAGTCGTCACTCGGCAGGAGCCGAGCGACGGCGGGATATTAATATAATCTCCCCGTTGGCTGCGTCCTCACAGCCAACTACCTGTATCACATCCAACGTAAAACCAAGCGCGTTATCGCAGGTCAACCAACTCAACACCGGGATGGGCTTTAGCGTCCCAGGCAAAGGTGGCATCGGTAACCGGTGCGTTAGGGGTAAAGGTGCGTACGGTGTAGTTGTATTTATTGCCGTTTTTGTCAAATAGCAGTGCACTGTATATTTGTTTTTTTACCTTGTCAATCAGCAGGCGTGCTTTAAAAATATTGGCCTTGGCA
This sequence comes from Mucilaginibacter sp., assembly GCA_030445275.1. Classification (GTDB taxonomy): domain Bacteria; phylum Bacteroidota; class Bacteroidia; order Sphingobacteriales; family Sphingobacteriaceae; genus Mucilaginibacter. The sequence continues at coordinate 128,541 of JAUCSE010000069.1, read as the reverse complement.
TTTTCGGGGGTCAGGTCAATAACCTGGTAGGTTTTGCCGGCTACCTTTTGCTCGCCGGTGTACAGGTACTTGTAACCATGCTCATAAATGGTGAAAATTTGTGAGGGATTGCTCAGACCGTCGCCGCCTTTGGCAGCGTCGCTTATCTGTACTTCCTTATCTTTTTTGAGGTAGGTCCACTGACTTTTGCCATCGCTCATGATCTCTTTATCCACATCTTTAGCTCCGGCTGTGGCGTAAAGGGTAACCTTATATTTACCTGCCTTTGCCTTGGAGATTAAAGTACCTGTTTGGGTTTCCTTAACGCCTGCCTGTGGATTATCAAGCGTAAATGTGAAATCTGTTTTTATCACATCGTACGATTTGTATTTCTGGCTTACCTGGTTTAATATGGCTTTAGCCTGTGTGTCTTTTTGTGCGAAGGCCGTGCTGCAGGTGCTGATGGCCAGAATGGTATATAAGAATATAGTTTTCATTAAGTAGTTATTGAATTATTGAATTATTGAGTTAGTGAATTTTTTATCTCTCTCTGTATAAAATGCTTCAATTATTAATCAAGTCTCCAGAGAAAATCTGCACATCTGAAATCTGCACATTTTTCATTATTGGTTTAGAGCAAATAAAATTTAATAGGTTTAATCTTTAGGTTTTTGAAGTGTTTCCAGGTAGCGTTCCAGGCTGTATTCGTCGGGATATAACACATCGCGGGCCTTGCTGCCTTCAAAGGCACCCACAATCCCTGCGGCTTCCAGCTGATCAATGATACGGCCGGCGCGGTTGTAGCCCAATTTCATTTTACGTTGAATGAGCGAGGTTGAACCCTGCTGGTGCATTACAATGAGGCGGGCAGCTTCTTCAAACATTGGGTCGCGATCATCCGGATCGTATTCTTTGGCGCTGCTGGTTTCGCCCTCGCCTACATATTCAGGTAGGAGCATGGCGGTAGGATAGCCCTTTTGGTTACCTATAAAATCTGAAATGGCTTCTACCTCGGGCGTATCTACAAACGCGCATTGCAGGCGGATCAAATCGCTGCCGGTTGAAAATAGCATATCCCCACGACCGATCAACTGATCGGCACCACCGGCATCCAGAATGGTACGGGAGTCGATTTTAGACAGTACCCTGAATGCCAGCCTCGACGGGAAGTTGGCTTTAATAGTACCCGTAATAATGTTAACCGATGGCCTTTGAGTCGCAATAACCAGGTGTATACCTACCGCACGGGCCAACTGGGCAATACGGGCAATCGGCATTTCCACCTCTTTACCGGCGGTCATCATCAGGTCGGCAAACTCATCAATTACCAGTACGATGAAGGGCAGGTAACGGTGTTTCTCCGGATCGCTTATTTTACGGTTTACAAACTTGGCGTTGTACTCTTTCAGATTACGCACTTGTGCATCCTTCAGCAGGTCATAACGTTGATCCATCTCAATACAAAGCGAATTGAGGGTGTTTACCACTTTTTTGGTATCGGTAATAATGGCATCAGCCTCATCAGGCAGTTTGGCCAAAAAGTGACGTTCTATCTTGCGGAAAAGCGTAAGCTCCACCTTTTTAGGGTCAACCAATACAAATTTCAGCTCGGCAGGGTGTTTTTTAAATAATAGCGAAACCAATATGGCATTAATACCAACCGATTTACCCTGACCGGTAGCACCCGCGACCAGTAAGTGGGGCATCTTGGCCAGATCGGCGATGAAAACCTCGTTTGAGATGGTTTTACCCAGCGCGATGGGCAGGTCCATCGTAGTATTCTGGAATTTCTCTGTCGATAAGATAGAGCGCATAGAAACCATTTCGGGATTCTGATTGGGCACCTCGATACCGATGGTTCCCTTGCCCGGCATTGGAGCAATGATACGGATACCCAGGGCGGCCAAACTCAGCGCGATATCATCTTCCAGGTTCTTGATCTTGGAGATACGCACACCCGGTGCCGGGATAATTTCGTAAAGCGTAACCGTTGGCCCAATCGTAGCCTTGATCTTATCGATCTCGATATTATAATGGTTCAGTGTTTCAACAATTTTGTTCTTGTTGGCTTCCAATTCCTCGGCATTAACGGAGATCTTGTTTGATCCATGGTTCTCCAACAGATCAAGATGCGGGAATTTGTAGGTCGCCAGATCAAGCTTATGGTCATAAATACCAAACTGGCTTACCAGACTTTTTGCTTTATCGTCATCACTTTTTTCAACATTGAGTTCGGGCAAAGGCCTGTTGGTATCAATGGTGAGTGGTATTTCTGTTTCGTCCTCAGGTTCGTGTGATGCGCTGGGTGTAAGCACCACGGGTTCATGAAAAACCGGATTTTGCACAAATGGCTGTTGCTTCAACGGCTCGGGCTTGGCCATGTTTTCTGGGTCGGCCTGATTGTCCCTTGGTCTGTTATTGCCACCACGTGGCCATTCTACCGGGATAGATGGTTCGTCATCAATAAGTTCAACCGGTTCAGGCACCACATTCCCCATAGCCATTTCGGCGGCCCTTTTTCTGCGTGCAGGGAGTTTAAAATCAATGTTGTAAGCAATTACCAGTACGGCAAGAGCCGCAAATACCAGTAAACCACCCGTACCCGCCGGACCTATCTGCGCATCAAGCAAACGGTTGCTCCAATAGCCGAAGCCACCCTCCAGGTAATGCGGGTAATCAATAATAAAGGCGTGGAAATAAGCTATAGTGATTGATGTAAATACAATGCAAAAAAGCGAGTAAGCAATTGTTTTGGTTATAGAAAACAGTTTTACTTTAAACAAAAGCCTGTAACCCAGTACAAAAAATACAAATACAAACAGGAACGATGCTATGCCGAACCACTCGTAAATAAACTGGTTGCTGAGCAGCGCGCCAAACTTACCGAGCCAGTTTTGAGCTATCTGCGGATTGCCGCCATTATCGGCAATTTCCTGCACGGTTTTGCCAGTTGCCAGGTTATGCCAGCCGCCGTTTGTTGTTGATATATAACTCTGATCTTCCTGCCAGGTAAACAGGTAGGAAGTAAAGGCAATGAGAAAAAATATAGACATTAACAGCGAAAGCAGGCCCGCTATTTTTACAACACGGCCATTATCCTTATCCCACCGGGGCATCGTTGGCAGTCTTTTCTTTGCAACACGCTCCTTATCGGCTTTGCCTGTTTGGCGCGGCTGATCCTCGTCCCTAAAACTATTTGATTTAAACTGATTTCCTTTTACCGGCATCGCTGATGTAACATCCTTTTAGTGCAAACTTACGCAAAATTTTACCTATGTAAACTTTGCAAAAACAACATATAAAAATTTAGTTGTGTTCATCAACAGCAAAAAAAGCATCAATTGATGAAATATAAAGTTAACAGATTAAACAAATATTTAATCGTATTTTTAATTTTTTAGTATTATTGGAAACCATCTGATACCGTCCCCGTAAAAACGGGTTTATTAATTTATTTAACGCATATCCGTAGCCGTGCGTATCACCTGAACATAAATAATGAGTATAGAAAAGCTGGAACAATACATCACCACTGCCGATTTAAGCAAGCTTGAAGCCCTGCTCATGCAAACTCCTGCATTGGCAACCACCGTCACCAGTCACCAGGTTTCACCACTGATGCTGTCATGCTATTATAAAAAGCCCGAGGTTACCGATGTATTGCTCAAGTATGTTAACGAGATCAATTTGTTTGAAGCTTCGGCAGCCGGCAAGCTTGATGTGGTTACCTATTTTGTTCAGGCTAATCCCAATTCCATTGATGATCATGCTCCTGATGGTTTTACGCCATTGGGCCTGGCCTGCTATTTTGGCCATGAGGAGGTTGCCCGCTACCTGGTAAGCAGCGGTGCCGATGTAAACAGACCATCAAATAATGGTTTCCAGGTTTATCCTATTCACTCGGCCTGTGCAGGCAACTATACCGGCATTGTACGGATACTTGTGGAGAAAGGTGCCATAGTAAATGTAAAGCAACAGGCAGGGGTTACACCGCTGCATACGGCGGCGCAAAATGGCAATATCGAGCTGCTGGTGCTGCTGCTGGAAAACGGTGCCGAAACCAATGTACGCATGGAGGGCGGCAAGCTCCCCGCCGATCTGGCCCGGGAAAAAGGCTTTGAAGAGATCGCCGAAATTTTAGACTGATCGGTCTCTTTTGCTAAAATCCAAATCAGCTTTATTATATTGCGTAACCAATTTATAAAGCCTATGAAATCCATCAGCCGGAAAAAATTTATCACTACTGCTGCCCTGGCTACTGTCGGTATCCCCTTTGGTTTGAGCGCACTGGGTAAAAGCATACCTGATCCCTTAGATTTAAATGATAGAGGGATCAAGAACAACTCATCGACCGAAAAAATTAAGGTAAGTATATTTTCAAAACACCTGCATTGGCTTAACTATACTGATATGGCTACGCTGGCTGCCGAAATAGGTTTTGACGGCGTTGATCTCACCGTGCGGCCCGATGGCCATGTACTGCCCGAAAATGTGGCCGCCGATCTGCCAAAAGCGGTTGCCGCGGTTGAAAAGGCCGGATTGAAAGTATACTCCATTGTAACTAATATCAGTAAACCTGATGAAAAATATACGGTAGATATTTTAAAAGCGGCTTCGGCCTTGGGTATAAAATATTACCGTACTGCTTGGTTCAACTATAACAAAGCCATTACCATACCTGCAAATTTGCAGGTGATCACCAAACAGTTGGCCTCTTTGGCCGCTTTAAATAAGCAATACCACATCCACGGCGCTTACCAGAATCACTCCGGCGATTTGTTTGGTGCATCGGTTTGGGATCTTTGGCTGGCGCTTAAAGATCTTGATCCGGCATCAATAGGTTGCCAGTACGATATCAGGCATGCCACCACCGAAGGGGCTGATACCTGGGCTACCTCCATACAACCCCTTGTACCGCACATTAAAACCACCAACATCAAGGATTTTTACTGGGATAAAAAAGGCGACCGCTGGCAGGTGAAAAGCGTTCCGCTGGGCGAGGGGATGGTTGATTTTAAAAAGTATTTCGCGGCATTAAAACAATATGGTATTGACGGACCGCTTAGTCTTCATTGCGAATATGAACTGGGCGGTGCACAGGATGGCGCCAAAAAATTAACCATCAGTAAACAGGAATTTACAACCGCGGTGAAAAAAGATTTGATCACTTTGAGGGGCTGGTTAAAGGAGAACGATTTGTAGTACAAAACGGTGCAAAATGCAGCAATTTTGATATTAAACCAGCGTTTATTGTGTTATAATGCTCTCTTTTAATCCCTATTATGCTTAAAAAAATGGTTTTATTGGTATTTATGATCGCTTTATGTGCAGTTACTTACGCACAAACTACCAATGAAGTGTACGATAAATATGCAGATTTTAATTTGGCCCTGTTACAAAATGAGCATGACAAAGCCCTTACCCTTGGCGAACAAATTTTACCCGACTCGGCTAAATTACCCCAAAAAACACGCACCAGTTTTTATAACGGCCTGGCAAAATTATATGAGGACGACAGCCAAAGCATTAAAGCCATCACTTATTATAATCGGGTAGCCTCGGCGCAACCCAATTATTATGTGGCTCACCGGGCGCTGGGTTATTTGTATATCAAGGATATTTCGGGCAAGCCTGCCGATCAGGTTGTTGTGGATTCGGATTATATCAATAAAATAAAAAAGGCCCTGCCGCACCTGGAAAAAGCCCAGGCCTGCGATCCAAGTGATGAAACACTGGCGCTGATCAAACTACTATACAGGAACATTAAGGATGAACGGGGACTCAGCACACTACCCGCCCGGCTTGCTGAACTAAAGAAAAACTGTATCGATATTTTGAGCGATCAGTAGATAATTAGTATCAAGTAGTTAGTATCAAGTATCAAGACATTTATCAATTCCTTAATTTGGAAGCATCATCTGCACATCTGAAATTTGCATATTTCCAACCTATTTCTGCCTGAAACTATCGCCTATAAATGCCAACGCGTCGGTAATGCCGGTGCGCCAGTAGGTCCAGTTGTGGGCCCCATCGCGTATCCTGAATTCATGCGGAACTTTCTTTTCGGCAAGGGCTATGTGCAGCAGGGAATTGCCTTTACTTAAAGGGTCATCATCGCCGCAATCAATCCAATAGCGTACGGCTTTAAGCTCATCGGTGGTTTTGCTTTGTACCAGGCCCAGTATTGAATTGCTTTGCCAGGTGGCATTTAAACGCTCGCGTCCTTTCAAATCCGGACCTATTACTTTGCTGTAAACTTCGGCCCAGCGGGTGTCAGGTATCGCCATAAAATCATCATCGGCGCGTACCGCCGCGCTCAATGCCGCCGCTGCCGAAAATAGCTCTGGATGTTTTATGCTGTACACTAGTGTACCGAAACCACCCATTGAAAGTCCGGCTACGGCACGATATTCTTTGGTACCCTTTATACGGTATTCTTTTTCTATCGATGGGATGAATTCCCTGAAAAAGAAATCCTCGTAGTTGTTTTTACCATCGTATGAGTTGATATAAAAAGTTCCCTGCGCGTCGGGCATCACAATGATCATGGGCGGAATTTTACCCTCGGCAATAGCTTTATCGGCATAGCGGTTAACCTCGCCAAATTGTAACCAGCCGGTTTGATCATCACCATAACCGTGCAGCAGGTATACCACCGGATAGGTACGGTTTGATGTTTCATAATCGGGAGGCAGGTAAATGGCGTATTTTACATTGTGCTTTAAAATATCGCTTTTAATGTTTTGCTCTTCCATAACTTTCCCGGCAGACTGAGCAAACACAGCGCCTGCCGAAAGGAAGATACAAAAGAAAAGCAGTTTTTTTAAAATATTCATAGGTTTTACGGTATCAAGTAGTTAGTATCAAGTATCAAGACATTTATTAATTATGAACATGGAAGCTTCATCTGCACATCTGCATATTTGAAATTTGCACATCTAACCTATTTCTGTCTGAAACTGTCGCCAATAAATGCCAGGGCATCGGTAATGCCGGTACGCCAGTAGGTCCAGTTATGAGCGCCGTCGCGTGTTCTGAACTCGTGTGGTACTTTTTTCTCAGCAAGCGCAATATGTAGCAGGCAATTTCCCTTGGTTAAAAAGTCATCATCGCCGCAATCAATCCAATAGCGAACGCTGCTCAGTTGCTCGGTAGTTTTAGCCTGTACCAGATCTAAAACAGAATTATCATGCCAGGCTTTGTTTAGTCGGTCCTTGCCTTTAAGTCCGCGGCCATATAGCGGGCCAAGTACGGTTTCCCAGTTATTATCGGGCATGCCTACTATCTGGTCGTCAGGAAATATGCCGGCGCTTAAAGGTGCCGCTGCCGCAAACAGCTGCGGATACTTAACAGCATATATCATTGCACCATAGCCGCCCATGGATAAACCGGCAACACCACGATATTTTTTCTCGGTTTTAATGCGATAGGCTTTTTCAATATGCGGCATAAATTCCTTGATAAAAAAATCCTCATAGTTCTCCTTGCCATCATAAGCGTTGATATAAAAGCTGGAATCGGCATTGGGCATTACAATGATCATGGGCGGGATGGTGCCATCGGCAATGGCCTTATCAGCATAACGGTTTATCTCGCCAAATTGCAGCCAGCCGGTATTGTCATCAGTATAGCCATGCAGCAGATACACCACAGGGTAGGTACGGTTTGCAGTTTCATAATCGGCAGGCAGGTAAATGGTAAATTTTACGCTGCGTTTTAAAATGTTGCTTTTAACGGTTTGCTCTTCTATCACTTTGCCTTGTTGCTGGGCAAACGCAATACTGCTGCATAGCATCAAGCAAAGCAGGACGAATTTTTTCAGGCTGTTCATTATTCAGAGGTTAGTTTTGGCTGATGGAAATTTAAAGATTTTTTGGCGATCTCCAATACCAAGAGCTACTAAAAATTAAGCGCCTTCCCTTGTACAGGATATACCAGGTTTAATTGCCATGTGTTAGCTGCTTTAAGCTGTTCTTTAATTTTACTGATGCTGCTTGCCGGAGGTTTAAGGTGGGTAACCACGATGTTTAATCCTTTTAACGGCTGCGAGCCGGTAAGGGCGGCCAGCTTATCCATTTCGGCCATCAACCAGTGCGGGGTTAAATGGCCAAAAAGTGTTTTATCGGGCTGTTCATTTGGGAACGATACTTCAATCAAAATAGCTCTTAGCTTTTTGTCTTTTATCAGCGGAGCAATAGCTTGCCACAGGCTTTGCAGATTGGTGCTTTTTTCAATAGCATCAGGCCCGGTATCGCCTAAGTACAAAACATAATCATCATTGCTTCGCACCAGGAAAGCGGCGCTGATAAGATTAGAATGACTTAAAGGGAATGCCTGTACCTGAAGATCGGTATTTTCAATGGCTGTTTCATTACCAGGCGTAAGTACCTGGTAATGGTATTTCTTTAAAGCAGGTGTTTCGCCCTGATCGGCAAAGTTGGCCCAGCTTTCCCACGTAAAATAATGAGTTTTGATGGTTTCAATGGTGTTTTGCAAGCCATAGATGTTTTTAACACTGTCTTCGGGCGAGTTAATGATAAGCCCGGCAATATGATCAAGGTGGGCATGTGATATAAAATAGCCTTTGATGTATTGCCTCAATACCTGATTGCCGGGTACGGTAAACGTTTTATTGGCCACAGCTTTTTCAATACCATAGTGTAAGGTGCCTGCATCAAGGCATATATATTTATTGCTGTCTGTGGCGGCTAGCATATAGGCTGATAGATTGCTTTCGTCAATACCGCCCAGTACACCTAAAGGCACGAACTTAAAGGCCGGCTCCCGTTTTGATTGGGCCAGTGTAACAAGAGGCAATATGATGCATAAAATGATCAATGAGATTGGCTTACAGCGCATTTTCGATAGATTTTTCAATTGCAGGTATTGCAATTGGTAAATCACTAAATTAACGATATAGCTCACAATTTAGCAAACCAATCTCAGTGATTATTTTAAATATGATAGCGTGTTTTAAGACAACGCAGACAAAAGAATTTTTTGACGGGAAGCCAAAATAAAATACTCTTAATAATTACGTTTCTCTTACGTCTAACATGCAGGGTTTGTTTACATTTTTTACACCGGTAAACAGGGTGTGAGGAGTCAAATACAAGTTGCATCAGTCTAGGGGTATTAACACAACAAATTTATAATAATTGTTTACAACTTTTAAGTGTAAGCGGGTTTAAATCATAATTTTTTTTTGTCACAAAGGTGTTACTCAACCTTCATTTCTGCGGGGGCTGATTTTTTATATTCGTAATCGCTGCCAAGCAGGTAACCCCATGGTTTCAGGCTCTCAATACGGTCAAATATGATCTTGAAAATGGCAATAATGGGTATAGATAAAAACATACCTGAAAGACCCCATATCATTTCGCCTATAATAATACCAATAAATGATATCAGCGCGTTAAGCCTTACTTTTGAACCTACGATCGTAGGCAGCAGGAAGTTGGCATCTACGGCATGTATGCCTATTACACTGCCAATTACTATTAAAGTGTCTTTAACGTTGCCCGTTGCAAAGGTTATGATGGCGCTAAGGAGTAAAGCGGTAAAAATGCCGATATATGGAATAATATTAAACAAGCCTACTATAATACCCAGCAATGCCGCATATTTTATACCTATCAGTAAGAAAACGCTAACGGCTACTGTAGCTACAATTACCATTTCTAAAAGTAAACCCAATATGTATTGCCTTAATATGGATTGAATATTCACTACAATATCCATCACTACATGCTCGTTTTCATCGCGAAAAACCCAGATGATAAAGCGGATTAATAAGCGCCTGTAAAGCAATATAAAAAAAGTAAATATCATAATGAATACATAAAAAAGCATCAGTGATGATATAGCCCCGAAGGTTGTGCCCAGTACATCGGTACCAGAGTCCATGATTTTTTTGGCAGTGCTGTCAACGTAGTTCATTTGCTTCTCGGCATTGATGTGAAAGGCTGATTGTACCCAATCCTGCAGGTCATGCAGTGACTGTTTTACCTGGGTTTGAAGCATTGGCCAATCGCTGGCTACCTTTGATATTTGCGAGCCTACCAGGTACAATATGCCAAAAACTAGCCCTATCAACAATAATATGGACACCAGGGAAGATGCACTGCGTGGAAGACGGCATTTTTTCTCTAAAAAATTGGAAACCGGTAATAGCAGTATGGCAAATATAAACCCAAATACCATGGGGTCAAGTATGTCTTTGCCTACAACAACGAGGTACCCAAGTGCAAGAAAGCCTATTAATGTTAATGCAAGTCGTTCGTAAAAAGGTGCAATTAGTTTTTTTGTGGGCATATCAATGGAGTTTCAACGTTTTTAATTGGTGACAGAACATAGATCCTTATCTGATGTTTGAAGATAACAATAATTGGGGTACAATAAATTTATCCTTTTTATTTTTTTATAATTCAAAGCCAGGGATGTTTCCGCGCTCAAAAATTGGCACAGATAGTTTTGGCAAATATTTTGTACAGATTAATATTATCTACTTAAAACTAAAATTATGGCAAAGTATTCGGAAAAAGCAGGGGAGAAAGTTGAAAAAACCATGCACGAAATGAAAGAAGGTAAACTTAAAAGTGGCAGCGGTAAAAAGGTAACCAGCAGAAAACAGGCTGTAGCTATCGGCTTATCTGAGGCACGTAAGGAAGGCGCTAAAGTGCCTAAAAAGAAGGGTTGATAATTTGTTGCCTTAACGCGTTAAACTACTTTACGCGTCATTGCGGGGTACGAAGCAATCTCTACATCAGCAGGTCAATTATTCAAGTTCGCTCTGTATAAGCATAGAGATTGCTTCGTACCTCGCAGCAATGACGTGTTGGGGTTATAAATGAGATAATCGAAATATCCTCTATTTAGTAAACGCATCCATAATATCCATTAATACAATAGCTTCCTCAATGGTGCAGGGGTTTGGGCCCTCGTTTTTAAAATAGGCTACTATTTTTTCGATCATGGGTTGTTGGATGTGTTGCGGATGCTGAAAGGTTATCGTTTCATCCTCCGTGTCGGTTTTCCAGCTCACATAATTGCCAAAGAACGGAAACGTGATTTTACCTTTGGTTCCAATGATCTCGCAGGTATCTGTGGTTTGATTTTCGGCTACATTAAAACACCAGGAACCATTAACCACAACTTTGTTTTTGAACAGTATCTGTCCGCAAACATGGTCATCGGCGGTGGTGGAGTTTGATTGATTGAGTGAAAAACCGTGATACTTTTCAGGCTCGCCAAAATAAAACAACATCAGGTCGAGCTGGTGGGGGGCAAGGTCATGAAAATATCCACCGCCTGACAACTCCGGATTAACACGCCAGTTATCCTTAACCTTAGCAATCAGAGCGGGCTTGCGGCTTTGCCACATCCTGATCTGTACCGTGCATATGTCGCCTATCTTTTGTTTATCTATCAGGTCTTTCACTACCAAAAACATGGGCACTGCGCGGCGATAGTGGGCCACTGTTAATTTAGAATTTCCCTGTTTTACAGCTTCGGCCATAGCGCGGGCCTCGGCGGCATTGCGGGTAACCGGTTTTTCCACATATACATTAAGCCCTTTTTTTAAGGCAGTTAGGGCATATTCGAGGTGAGAGGAAGGCGGTGTTGCAATATAAATGGCATTTACACCAGCTTCGTCCATTAATTTATCAGCATCACTATACCATTGGCTTACCAGATGTCTTTGAGCGTAGTCAGCAGCTTTGGCAGCATCACGACGCATTACGGCTATCAGATTGCTATCTGCTATTTTTTTAAATGCAGGTCCGCTTTTAACTTCGGTTACGTCACCGCAACCAATAATGCCCCAATTGATATTGCTCATATACAGGTGTTTTAAAAACTTTGTCATGCTGAGCGTAGCGAAGCATCTATTCTCCTATATGCAGGGTTACGAATAGATCCTTCACTACGTTCAGGATGACAATTAGATATAATGGTGTGGCTTACACTTGTTATAATCAAGTGCAAGTCAGTTCCCCCGCCAGTTGGCGGGGCTAGAGGGCCAATATCTTCTCTATCTGCCCTAATTCATCAGCCGAGAATACGATATTATCCAATGCCTTTAATGAATCGGCCAGTTGCTCGGCACGGCTTGCTCCGATTAATACAGAGGTTACTCTATCGTCCTTAAGCAGCCAGGCCAGCGCCATTTGTGCCAGTGATTGCCCGCGTTTCAAGGCCAACTCATTCAATTGTTTTATCTGAGTTAATCTTTCTTCGGTTATCTGGCTGGTTTGCAGGAAACCGGTTGATTTTGCGGCCCTTGAATCTTCCGGAATGCCATGCAGGTATTTATTGGTCAGTAAGCCTTGTGCCAATGGCGAAAACGGTATACAGCCTACACCGGTGTTACCCAATACGTCCAATAAGCCTTCTTCCGAGTCACGAACGAACATGGAGTATTTAGGCTGATGAATTAAACATGGGGTTCCCAATTCCTTTAAAATAGCGATAGCTTTTGCGGCTTCTTCAGCAGGATAATTGGAGATACCGGCATACAAAGCCTTACCCTGGCGAACGATCAGATCAAGAGATGCCATGGTTTCCTCTAATGGTGTTTCAGGATCAGGGCGGTGGTGATAAAAAATATCCACATAGTCAAGATCCATGCGTTTCAAACTTTGGTCAAGACTGGCAACCAGGTATTTTTTTGAACCCCAATCGCCATAAGGGCCATCCCACATGGTATAACCGGCTTTGCTTGATATGATCATCTCATCGCGGTAGCCACGAAAATCTTCTTTTAAGATACGGCCAAAATTTTCTTCGGCCGAGCCCTGAGGCGGACCGTAATTATTAGCCAGGTCAAAATGGGTGATGCCGCTGTCAAAAGCCAGGTGTAAAATTTTGCGGTAAGTTTCGGTAACATCCACATGCCCGAAATTGTGCCATAAACCCAGCGAAATAGCCGGAAGCTTGATGCCGCTGTTGCCGCAGCGACGGTATTGCATTTTTTGATATCTGTTTGCTGATGGTAGATATGTCATATATAATAACGTGAGGTATGTTGATTTTAAGAAAAGCTAAAATAGAACTTTATACAGATAATGAAAGTAAATATTTCGTTAAGTATTAAGCATAATTTTCTGAATTTGTTTGAACCAGAATTTGCAGAGTGGTAAAGAGCTTTCTATTCAATAAATCAATAACTCAGCAATTAACTCACACCACCTCGGCTACCACAAAGGTGCTGCCGCCAACAAAAACAAGGTCATTATTCCCGGCATTGCTTTGTGCCGATTGCAATGCTATTTTTACTGATGGGTAAGTCTGGCCGTGTAAGCCAAAGCTCTCGGCCTGCTGCTTTATACTTTCTGCATCCAGTCCACGCGGAATATCCGGCTTGCAGAAATAATAGATGGCATTGGTTGGCAACATAGCTAAAACCTTGGTTATATCCTTATCGTTCACCATACCTATTACAAAATGCAGTTGCTGATAATCAACTGCGGCAATGTTTTTGACAACTTCCTGTATGCCATCGGGGTTGTGCCCGGTATCGCAAATGGTGAGGGGTTGGGTATTTAAAACTTCCCAGCGGCCGTGCAAGCCTGTCAAAGTTTTTACCTGTTTTAAGGCGGTTGCTATATGAGCATCGGTTATGATAAAACCCTGTAAGCGCAATTCATCAACAGCCGACAAAACCGTTTTTACATTTTTGCGCTGATAGGTACCAGTGAGGTCAAGCTGTAAATAGTAAGTTGTGAGTTGTGAGTGATGAGTTATATCCAGATTAGTGTATTCAATCTGTGTTTCTGAGTTTTGGATTTTGACCTTTGAATTTTCTTCAATGTTCCAGGATTCAGATGCAAACTCAATAGGGCTGCCTTCCTGTTTGGCTTTATCAATAAACACCTGCGCGGTTTCGGGTTGCAGCTCGCCAACAATTACGGGGATGCCGGGTTTAATGATGCCTGCTTTTTCGCCTGCTATCAGTTGCAGGGTATCGCCAAGCATATTCATGTGATCCCAGCCTATGTTGGTGATCACCGAAAGGAGTGGGGTAATGATGTTAGTAGAATCCAAACGGCCACCCAGACCGACCTCAACAATAGCGATATCTACCTTCTCCTTTGCGAAAACATCAAAAGCCAGGGCTACGGTCATTTCAAAAAAGGAAGGGGCCACCTCATCAAAATCAGTATGATGAGCGGCCACAAAATCAATAACCGTTTGTTCGCTGATCATTTGCCCGTTCACCCGGATGCGTTCTCTGAAATCTTTTAAATGCGGTGAGGTATATAAGCCCGTTTTATATCCAGCGATTTGCAAAACAGCCGCCAGCATGTGCGATGTAGAGCCCTTGCCATTGGTGCCTGCTATATGCACGCTTTTAAAATGATTTTGAGGATCGTCAAGACGTTTACAAAGCTCAATCGTATTGGTCAGATCCTTTTTAAAAGCCGACGCGCCATCGCGCGTAAACATAGGTAGTTGGGTGTATAGGTATTGAATGGTTGCGTTGTAGTCCATTTTGAGTTTGCAGTTGCCGGTTTGCAGTTTACTTAAGAGCATTACCGGGCAGCAAAGCTATCGTTTGGAAGTGCAAACTGCAAACTCAAAACTGCAAACTGACTTCTAGTTTACTTTAAATACAAAGGTCATGGTACCTTTTTGATTTTCGGGGGCGGTATCAGATGCATTGAATCTTGATTTACGCACGGCATCCTCGCAGGCTTGCAACAGGCCGGCATCAGATATGGTAGTTCCGCGTGCCCCTGCAGTGGCTTGTATTACGTAGCCATCCTTGTCAACCACTATATCCACAACAATTTTGCCGCTATGGCGTTTTCCGTCGTCAACCGTTGGGCGGGAAACAAAACTACGTTGAGTTAAATTTAAATTGCCGCCATTGCCAGAGCCAGTTCCGTTATAATTATTAGTGAGCGTTGTTCCGGTTGGCTTGCCCTGGTTGCCGGGTGTGTTGCCGGTTCCGTCACCTTCGCCGGTTCCGGTTGTGGCTTTGCCTTTGTATAGCGCGTTTTGATTTACCGTAGGCTTGGCAGGTGTCTTTGTAGGTTGTGCCGCGGCTACGGTATTGGTTGGTTTCTTGGTGGGGGCTGCAACTTCGGCAGCATCCTCGGTATTTTGGGTTACTACGGCTTTATCGCTGGTTTCGGGTGTTGGCTTATCTTCACTTGGCTTTTCAGGAGTTACCTTATCGGGCTTGGTTTTGTTTGCTTTTTCAGCTACAGAAGGCTCTTCTACGCTCATGTAATCGCTGCCCATACCTTCGTCAACGGTTCCGTAATTTACCAGTATACCGCCGGTACCATCCTCCATTTTTGGCGGATTTTTAAACACAATAAAATAACATGCCAGTATCAACACGGCCAAAATTATGCCTGTTGCCAAAAACGCTTTCGGATAGTTATTTTCTTCCCTGTAGTCCATTTGTTCAGTTTGCAGTTGCCCGTGGGCAGTTTGCAGCTATTTTTTATTTAATGGGTAATATCGATTGTTATTTACGGATAGTGCTAACTGTAAACTGCCCACCGCAAACTACCCCTTCGGTTCCGTTGCCAAAACCAGTTTAATATTTAATTTTTGTGCTATATCCATTACCTGCACCACATCCTGTATGGCTACAGTTTTATCAACATATAAAACGATAGTTAGTTCTGTTGCCAGGGTTTTATAGCCCGATAAGGTAGTTTGCAGGGCATCAACAGGAACTTCCTTTTTGTCAACGTAATACCGCAAATCCTTAGTTACCGATACGGTGATTGTTTTTTTGGATACCGATTGCCCGCTTGATGATTTGGGCAGCACCAGTTTAATCACGTTTGGGTTGGTAACTGTTGACGCGATGAGGAAAAACAAAAGCAGGAAGAACATAATGTCGTTCATGGCCGATGTATGAACCTCTGCTGATGCACCTCTATGTCTTTTTCTTAAATTCATTTGCTTGGCTCCTCTAACAGATCAATAAATTCAATGGCATCAGTTTCCAGACTCAAAATTACCTTATCAACCATCATATTTAAAATGTGGTAACATACATAGGCCACAATACCCACCATTAAACCAGCGGCTGATGTCACCATTTTTACATATAAACCGCCTGATATAACACCCATACTGATGTTATCAGTTTTTGATATATCATAAAATATCTTGATTACACCCGCAATAGTACCCAGAAAACCAAACATGGGCGCAATACCGGCTACGATGCCCAGAATACCAATGTTTTTTTCCAGTTTAGATACTTCAATCTTGCCTACGTTTTCAATAGCGCCTTCAATATCCTTTATCGGGCGACCGATACGTAACAAACCTTTTTGCAGCATACGGCCAAGCGGCGAATTATTATTGCGGCAAAGCGCTATAGCTGATTCCAAATTACCGGAATGTATGCTGGACCGTACCTGCATCATCAGGTTCGATTCGTTCTTTGACGCTTTGCGAATGGTAAAATAACGTTCAAAAAATATCACCAAACCTAAAACAGCCAAAATACCAATAGGTACCATTACCCAGCCACCTTTTATCAGCAGGTCGCCAAAGCGTAGTTCTTCGGGTTGTGTGGTTAGGGGTTGAGTTAAGTGGCCGGCGGTATCTGCCAGATGTTTCGCGGTATCTGCTACTTGCTGTAATAATAATAACGTCATTTCTTTTGGTTAATAATTTGCGTGTAAGAGTCTTTTCTTAGTTTTCCTGATTTGGTTAATTTTAGTCTTTCAGCTTCGCCTTCGTTATAGGTGGCAAAGTGACCTATAATTACTTTAATAAGCCTGCCGGTACCCGCGCCCGTTAATAGTCGCGCCTCAATGCCTATGCTTTTGTAATTTTCAACAGCCAGTTCACTTTTTGTTTTTGTACGAAATGATCCGGCAAATATTACATATTCGGGTTTGGCTACCGTATCAACACTTGCTACCGGTTTATTTAACGCTGCACCGGGTTTAGAAATTGCCTTTGCCGATGAATCCGAAACTGCCGGGGCTATTTTTTGTGTATCGATTTTAGCTGAATCAGCTATTGTAGCTGGCTGTTGCTTGGGTTGTTCATTAATAGGTTTTGCCGTTTTTTGATTAAAAAACAGGCCTGGATTGTACTGATAAAGAGCGTACGCTGCCGCAGCAACGATCACTAAAATAATCAATGCAATTACCCATCCGCTTATTGAACGCTTTTTTTCTTCCTGTTCATCGTCAATATATTCTTCGGGTTGGTTGGCTGTTGCGTTTGGTGCTGGCGAATCTACCAACAGTGTTTCAGGAACCACCTGTGCCTCAGGTTCCTGGTGTAGTGTTTCAGTTGGAGTTGACGAATCTGGCAATAGTTTCTCAGGAAACTGTGTTTCCGGCTCCTGGTGTAATTTTTTAATGGCAACAGGTGCATAGCCATAAAAATTAGGCTCATTACCATGCTGTTCATTGGGTCTGAATGCAATTTGACCTTCGTTTATATAAAACCAGCCCATATCTGCAAAAGCCGCCTCTTTAGTGGTAAGCTCTTGTTTTAAGCCGGTAATGTATTTTTCAGTAAAGTATTTGGATGATGCCAGCGAGATGTTTTTCTTTTCGGCAATATAATAGGCTAAAGTATCATCATTTTTTACTGGTTCAGGACTAAATTGTACCCGATAACCCGGTGGATAAAACTTGCCTTCGGCATCGTTATAATAACCATCTACACGTACCTGCGTAAAAAAGCCGAGGTCCGGCACACTTATTTTACCATGCCGGCCAAGCAGTTCGCTTAAGTAATTGGCTATATCCATTCGTTAAAAATACGGTTTATTATAAAACATCAAAGGGCTTAAAATGAAAACCCGACACCGCCAAAGATATTAAATCCGTAGTTAGGATAGTACAACCAGTTTTGGTAGCTTCTGTTTAAGATGTTGTTTGCCTGTACAAATACCGATATTTTATTGGTTATTTTATATTCAGCGCTACCGCTCACATCAGCAAATGAAGAGATCGATACCGGGGTTTGCACCGATGCACCATTCCCAGGAGTGATCATAAATACTCTGTCTTTAGTCGCCCCGCGGAACATCAATGAGCCACTAATGCTTAACTTGTTATCAATATGGATAGTGGTACCGGCAGTTAGCAGAAATTTAGGCAGGTTCCATGGCTCGGCTTCTGAAGCAAGCTGGTAGTCCTTAACCTCAACACGGCCAAAAATATTAAAGGCATCGCTGGCTTTAAAGTCAAGTTCGCCGTTAAAGCCGTTTATGCGGGCTTTACCATCATCATAGATAACCTTAAACTTGTTACCCTCGGCAGCGAAATTGCTAACCAGCAGGGGCAGGTTTTTAACGCTATTGCGGAACACGGAAGCCTTAAAGCTTAAGCCCGGAGCCAGAGTGCCTTTTAAACCTGCGCTGATGTCCAATTGATCAACTGAGTTTTTGATGTCAATATTTTGACCAATGAATGGGTTGATGTTGGCAAAATCACGGATAGAGGTTCTGTTGATATCACCTTTAGCCTCCACAAACAGGCGAACATATTTTGGAACCACCTGTACTTCCAGTTTGGCAGCAGGGAAAATGTAAAACTTACCAAACTCGCCAAATTCCTTTTCAATGTTTACACCCGCGTCAATTTTATAGCCGGTGCCCTGGAATTTGATGTAGGGATTAAGTCTTAATATGTTATTGTTAATTTTATATAAGCTATCCTTCTGACTGTTTATATCAAGCGAACCACTTAAACCTGCGTAAAACTGTTTAACAGTCTGGTTAATAAAGCCCGATATAATAAAGTTGTTTTCGCGAGCATTGTACGCATCACTAAATGCATAGCCTTTTACCTTTAAAGCATAGGTGAAATCATTTTCTACATCTTTAAAGTTTTTGGCCAGCTCTGCCTCGCCACCTATGGTGTTAAAATGCTGTTTTCCGGGAACAAAGGTACTTACAGGATTATTTGGATCGTAGCCATAAAAGTTGGTACCCATGCGGTTGTACGTTATACGCCCGCTGATGTTATTATCGCCCAATATACTTTTGCCAAATACGCCAACATCATCCTTACTCTGACTTTGTTTTTCTAATGAGCCTGATTGCGAAAAATGTTTCAGGTATCCGCCAACTTGTAAGGCTTCATCACGACCGTTGGCAAAATAAGCTTCGCCAAAAAGGGTTTTTAAGTTTCCGGCGCCCGCTTTAACATAGTTGTTTAATAATACAGAATCCTGCTCTGGTGGCCTTTTCATTGCCTCCAACTGCCTGATCTCGGAGTTTTGCTCCTGCCTTTTATCCAGGGGGGTGTATGCCAAAGGCGCTTTAAACGGCACTTTATCCTCCAGATCAGGATTGCGACGGATTTTTACCGCATCGGCCAATACAGGCTTGTAAGCTGTGGTGACTACAATCTCTTCAGAAAGGCTACTGGTATTTTCCGGATTATTGTTATTAGCTCCACCTTTTTTAGTGGTATCCTGTGCCGCTTTTGCTGTCGTTGCAGCCTTTTTTGGCGCAGTTGTTTTTTTAGCAGTAGTTGTTTTTGCTGCAGGTTTTTTTACTGTTTTCGCGGTGGCTTTTTTGGCCGGTTTCTTTGTTTGTGCTTGTGCAGGAACAAAGTATAATGCTATTATTAAGGTAAGCAGCGTAAAGATGTATTTTAAGTTCATTGCTTGTCTTTTCATATTATTCTTTGTCATCCTGATTAATTTTGACCGGTTTTGGTGGTATCAGCCGGAGCCGGTTTATTATCACTTGTATCAGTTACCGGGGCCGTTGTTTTAACCGCTTTACCTGTTAATACTCCCAGTTTTTGTTTAGCTATCGGTAGTATATCATCATCGGCCTTGTAATTATCAATGATACTTTGCAGCGTAGCTTTAGCCTGGAAATTGTCCTTCAGCTTCACATAATTATCAGCCAGCAAAATATAGGTTTTAGCTACCCAGTAATCATAGTTTGGCATCTCTTTGGCCAGGTCAAAACACATTTTTTGCGATGTTTTGTAACGACCTTTTAAAAATTCGATGTTGGCTACGTTGTATTTAGCTTCGGCAGCGGCTACTGTTTTGGTGTTGGTTACTGTGTAATTAAATTCCTTCACAGCGGTAGTGGTATCGCCCTTTTGCAAATAAGCCTGACCTGCGTATAAACCGGTTTTGAATTTGTCTTCCTGCGCGGCTTTGTCGTTATTTCTAACCTGCTTCACATAGTTCAGCACGTCATCAGGCATTTGCATTTGCGCGTAGCAAAGCATCAGGTTGCTGATGGCAAAGGAATAATCCTCTTTAAACTCAGCATTGGTTTCCAGTTTTTTCAGGAATACAACTGCCTCATTATATTTTTTCTGTGAGATATATAATTTGGCCATACTGATCAATGATTTTTCAGTATAGGCGCTGGTCCAGTCGTTAAGGATGGAATTGTAATCGACAACAGCTTCGGCTGATCTGTTCAGGTTAACCAAACTTTGGGCCCTGATAAACCTGCCTTGTTTTTCATAAATCTGCTTGCCCGGGAATTTATCAAAATACGCGTTCACCGCACCTACAGTACCCTGCCAATCGCCCCTTAAGTAAAGATTGTTGGCGGCATTGATCATGATGTCTTCCTGTTGCGAGGTGGTATAGTTACCAATAGGTGTGCTTGTGGCGTAGGTAATGAATGTTTGTGCGTCGCCCTTATCGGTATATATCTTTTCAATTTGTTTAAGCGCCTGCTTAGCCTCATCGGTTGAGGAGTAATCCTGTACCACTTTTTTAAATGATTCAACGGCCATATCATCACGGTTGGCATTGTAATCAATTAGCCCGATGGTAACCAGCGCCCGCGGAACATAACTGCTATGCGGATATTTCTGGATCATGGCGGTCAGATCTGTTTTAGCCCGGTCGCCGTCATTTTTAAGGAAGTAGGTATAAGCGATCTCGAAGGATGCATCGTCGGCATAGTCAGAATTAGGGAAGGTGCTTAACACATCATTCAGCGTACTGATCTTGGTATCCAATGATCCCTGTAACCCCTGTATCATACCTCGCTGAAATAAGGCATAATCCTCGCCCTGATTGTGCATCGCGATAATGCGGTTGTAATAATCCAATGAAGTGCCATAACTTTTCAGTACAAAGTAGCTATCGGCAAGCCTGGTAATGGCATCGTTCTCTGTATTTTTATCCTTTACATCCCCACGTAAAAACTTCTCGAAATAATTAGCAGCCTTTTTGTATTGCTCACCATAAAAGGCGGCATAGGCCAAGGCATAATTGGCGTAGTTGCCTAAATCGGTTTCCTTAGCTTCGGGCATGCTTAAAAACAGCTCAAAGTTCTCGACCGACTCATTATATTTACGTACCTCATACATGGCTTCGGCCATCCAGTAGGTAGTAAGGGCCTGGGTTTTGGTATCAATGGGGTTTTTTAGTGAACGAAGGAAAATACCAATGGCATTTTCAAAGGCCCGCTCGTTATAAAATTCCAGGCCACGGTAATAAGTAACTTTTTGATAAGCTATCTGAGCGCTTTCTGATTTGTTAGGGATAGGTTCCAGTATCTCAACTGCTTCCTTGTAGTTGCGTGAGTTTAATAATTCTTCGCCCAATAATATCTTCACCTCATCATTACGGCGCGAGCGAGGATAGTTTTTTAAATACAAGCGGGTTGCCGCCAATGCATCAGTATTAAAGTCAAGCTCGTAGGATAGTTTGGCATATTCATATAAAGCGTCTTCCTGCAGTTGTTTATCGTAAGTCAATTTTGAGGCTGCTAAGAACGCGTTACGGGCACTTTGCTTGTTGTTCATTTTCAGGAAAACATCGCCCAAAGTATAATTACCGCTCTGGCTGTATACATCGCCCTGCTCAATCAAACGCTCCAGCTCAGTAGCCGCCTTAGCATAGTTACCCACTTTATAATAAGTATAACCTATCTGGTAACTGTCCTGTGTATTTTGGGTTTTACCCTGATCCCGATCCTGGAAACGGCCGTAGTATTGAACCGCGTTATCATAATCGGCCTTGGCAAAGTATGATGCGGCAATAATGCGCAGCATTTCGGTTTCGTGTTCCTGATGGGTGCTGTTCACAATAGGTACGGCGTAACTAAGCACATCGTCATACCGTTTATCTAAAAAGTAAACCGCTGATATATAGTATGGATAACTTCTTTCGTATTTTTTTGAATTTTTAAGTTTTTCAAAATTGGCCAGCGCCAGGTGATAATCTTTATTCAGGTATGCTATATAAGCAAAGTAGTATGTAGCATCCTCAGTAAATTCCGATCTTTTGTTTTTTACCTCCGCAAAAAGCAATTGCGCATTTTTAAAATCGTTAGTAGCAAAATAAGCGTAGCCTTTACGGAATTTATATTCGGTATTATCATGTCCGTTAAGCTCACCGGCCTGCACCTTATCAAACCAACGCAGCGCGTCCTCGTATTTGCCCTGTTTAAAGTATGATTTTCCGATCTGGAAATAGGCAAGCTTGGTTAAGGGGTTTTCGGGGTGCTCCTTAATAAAGCGCAGAAACATGCTTTCGGCATCGTCATTATCCAGATTAAGGGCGCAAAAAGCTTCGTAGTACTGGCTGTTTTCCTTCACTAAGGATAGATCAGACTCAAACTGGGGTTGGGTACTTGTTTTAACCCGGGATGCTTCTACCGAACGAAATTGCTCGGCAGCGGCCACGTATTTACCCTTGTCCATCAGATCAATAGCCGTATGATAAGTGCGGTAGATCTGCGAGGCGGGGTTTTGCTGGGCGCGGGCTATTGAAACAATAAATACCGGGATTAACAGGGAAATGTATTTAATTTTGATCATAAAGCGCATACTAACGATGGTGCGAAATTAGCGAAACGAAAAAGGGTAATTAACATAAGTAATTAACAAATGTGGAAAACACTTTTAATTTAACGAAGGTAATACTTAAGATAATATGTGTGTGGAAAACTTTAAAATTGTTGAACATTACCATAGCTGGCATCGTGGCCAAAAGTAATTAAATAGTATTTACGGCCACAATTTATTTGATAATAAAGCATTATATAACATGGCATATTGTGCAGGGGCAGCATTGGGTTTGGTGGGTAATTTTTTTAATCGGCTAAAGTTATTTAGCAAGGTGCTGATAGTTATGGCTTTGACCTTTCCGCAGATTTTAAAGGCACAAAAAATTACTACTCCCATTGGGTTAAATAATGAACAATTGCCTGTACTCCCTAAAGAATTTTACGTAGCAGGTGTTACAGATGAACGCGACGATCGTAATGCAATTGCCTGGCTTTTACCTCCCGGAAAGACTGCAGGTAAATATAGTGTTGACCTGAAAGGAGGGACTTTAGCAGCTATTAAACAGTTTATCAATTTCACCTGGCCGCCTAACAAGGTTTTGAGGCCGGTAATAATGCATATCAAAAAATTCAGGCTTGATGAAAGCTTGTTACCGGGGGGAAATGTGGAGGGTAGGGTAAGCGTGACATTATCTTTTTACCTGCAGAAAGATGAAGGAAGTATTCAGCTAATTGACTATACCGGCAGCGCAGGTTATAGTCGCCCAGCCGAACAGCAAGCAGATGCGGAACCTATATTACGTCATGCGCTTGAGCATGGGTTAATCTATTTCAATACCTGGATAAACCGGGAGGCCGATACCAATATTAAGCTGGCCAAAAGTGTACGCCTCATTTTTACTGATTATACCGAGCAGCCTGAAGGCGATACCGTTTATTATTCGGGCAAAAGGCCATTGCGTTGGGATGATTTCAGAGCAAAACCCGAAGGCGGAAAATATGAAGCCGAAGTTTTCCCCAGTATAGGCTATAATGAAGAAGTAGAAGTGGTTAAAGGTATAGTCAATGTACATTTAAGTGTTAAAGCTTATGTACCTAAAAGCGCTTGTTGGGTAAAGGATGGCAGCCGGAACGCTTACAGTCTGAATCACGAACAACGGCATTTTGATATTGTGAAGATAATTGCCGAGCACTTTAAGAAAAATTTAAAAGCGGAAAAGTTTACCGTTGATAATTATGATGGCCCGGTAGGTGCAGTATACCTGGAATCGTTTCATGAAATGAATGTGATGCAGGAGCAGTATGATAATGAAACCAGCCACGGCACCAATCCATACGCCCAACAACAATGGAATGAGAAGATTGATAAGGAGTTGGGGGGTAAGAAGTGATGAGTTTTTAGTTGTGAGTAATTGGGAAGGAGTAAAGTATTTTTTAAATTATCTTTCATTTTTTTTTGAAAGTTTAAAAACTTCGTTACATTTGTATCATGGAACTGGCCGAAGCAAAGTTAAAATTCATTGAAGCCTGGGGCAAGTTGGGATCAGAGTGGGGGATAAACCGTACTATGGCTCAGGTGCACGCTTTGCTGTTGGTTTCGCCCGAAGCTTTAACTACCGAAGAAGTGATGGCTGAGCTAAGCATATCCCGCGGTAACGCCAACATGACCCTCCGTGATTTGATTGACTGGGGTTTGGTTGAAAAACAACACAAAACCGGCGAGCGCAAGGAATATTTTTATGCCGAAAAGGATACCTGGATTATTGCAAGGCGGGTGGCCGAGGAACGCAAGAAACGGGAGCTTGATCCGGTGATTAAAATACTGGGGCAGTTATCAGAGGTTAAGGGTGATGAAAAGGATCCGGCTTTTAAAGCATTTAACTCATCAGTAAAGGATATCAGCAAACTGGCCAATAATGTAAATACAACCTTAGAAACCATGCTAAAAGCTGAAGAGAACTGGTTTTTTGGTTCGATATTTAAAATGTTTAAGAAATAATTTTTTTATTTATAAATTTCAATTTTTACTGAAAATTCAATAATTAATAACATATAAAACAATACGATCATGAACTATTTTATTTTAACCTATGTTGTTTACCTGGTGGTGAGCATCGCTTTAACCATATGGGTGGCCAAAGTATTATTTAAAAATGGCCGCATTTTTCTGGTTGATATTTTTCATGGCAATAATGAACTGGCCGATTCTGTAAACAAGTTATTGGTGGTTGGTTTTTATTTGGTAAACATTGGCTATATGAGCCTGGCCCTTAAAGAAACCGGCAGCATATCCAATGCACAGGTGGTAGTTGAGGTATTAAGTTATAAGGTTGGGTGGATCATACTCATACTGGGTGGTATGCATTTCATGAACCTGATTGTGTTTTTTAAACTGCGCAACCGCGCTAAAAGAGAGAAGGCATTTAATACCAATATTGAATAACGCGTTATAAAATTTTAGAGCCAAGAGAATAGTAGGGCAGCAATTGTTACCTGCTTTTCTTTTATAGTTTAAGCAGCCGCGTTAAATTGCCGCTTTATCCTTCCCAATAAGTGTTCAATATCAAAAGGTTTGGCTATAAAATCGTCAGGGGCCCCAATTTGATTCATGGAATCAGAAACGTCGTGGCTTGCTGATACTAAAATAACCGGTATATCATGTGTTTCTTTATGAGCTTTAACCCTTTTGCAAAGGTCGCGGCCGTCTAAATTGCCAAGCATAATATCCAATAGTATTAGGTCGGGCTGGTTTTCTTTGATTTTATCAAAAAGATAGCGCCCATCGGTAAGAGTTATTACCTCATAGCCCGAATCTTCCAATATGTATTGTAAAACCTCCAAGATGTCGCTATCATCATCTACCGCTAGTATCCGTCTCATATTCTTCAAGTAAGTATGTTTTTGGTTTCTTTTAAGTTAAATTAAAAGCGTACTTGTTAAACTATACAATTCTTATACCAACTTTTGGCAATTCTTAAAAATTCAATTTAACGATAGCGGGATATCAATTGTACGATAATCTGATACGAAGAGGACAACTGGAAATTTGGACGTAAATTATGCCAGATGTCAATTTTAATAGACGGTATACTTACTTGTTATTGATCGTGTTTATCAATAAAGATGAGGCTTGATCTTTTGCACTTGGCACAAAAATACTTTCTTACGTTTAAAAAGAAGAATACATTTTTCAGAAACCAGCTTCTGCGCATTTGGAAATGGAAGGGTTCACCGCATTTTGAGCAGTGATACTTTTTACGTTTTTGAGTACTTAAATTTAGGTCGGCCACTACAAATAGATAAGAGGGGTTCAATATACAATACCTTTATCAATAATTGTATGTCACAAGTTAAAACCTACTAATTTGTGGGAATTGATTTCTTTGGGGTGTAAAAAATAAATCAACGGTTAATTTAATAGAATATGTAACGTTTGCGTTGACATTTATAGCAAAGATAACGCTTCAATGGAAGGAAGAACAGCATGTTTTTTACAAAAAAACCTCTGGGCACCCGGTTATCAAGTTCAGTTTTGCATCGCGGGCACAATGGCAACTTTGTATGCAGAGCGTTGATAGGCTCGTTTGAATTTGCTTGAATGCCCATAATACGATTTAGGAATTAATGCTTGTTACTGTTGTAGTTATAACAAATTTAAAACATTTGTTAATATTTTAATAATGGATGTAAACTATTAAGTAATTGGGAGTTTTTAGCTATAAGTTTGGTCGAAATGTTAATTTAACAAGCCTTTTACAGGTGTTTTTTACTTATTTATCAATTACTTATTATGATAATGAATAAAATGATTGATTATAGCTGTTTTCAGCCATAGAAATAAAGTATTTTAATATTATTTATGCCTGGTATTATGGAAACTGTAGTGTGGCGAATACGTGTGTGGCGTTATATCAGGTTGTTAACTTTTTCAACCAGTTCAGATAGGTCAAATGGCTTGTTAATTATGCCATCGCAACCATAATTAAGCAGATGATCATCATTGTTTAAATACGCCGAAAATATGATGACCGGTATATTACCAAATTTGGGATGGGTTTTAATGTTTTTGCAAATTTCGCCACCCGTAGTGCCAGCTACCCGATAATCTAATATCACCAGGTCTGGAAAAAACTGTTCCATTAAAGGTAGTACATCAAGACTGTTAGAGGTGCTTCTAACCTCAAACTGTTCATAAGTTAGTGTTTCATGAACAATATCTAATATGTCCTGATTATCATCCAATACTAAAATACGTTTTGACATAAAAAATATTAAAAAGTGAAAAGGCCGAAAAGGTATTCAAGTATGGTTATTAAACTGATGCTTAATATATATAAATTTGATAGCTTAGGCAAAAAAAATTATCAGATAAAGTGACGCACAAACTTAACTATTTTTTTATATTATTGAACTGCAAAAAGAGCTGATTTACACTTGGCTTTTGTTTTAATTACGATTTTGAAAAAAAACGATCAAAATACATCAGCAGACCAACGTATTCATGATTTAATAGTGCAGGCCCCTGTGGCCATAAGTTTTTTGAAAGGAAAAAAACTTATTGTTGAATCGGCCAATCCGCCGATACTTGAATTGTGGGGAAAGCAAAATGATATTATAGGCAAACCTCTTGCTCTTGCTTTACCAGATGCTGATGGGTTGGATTACGTGCAGCTATTACAGGGTGTTTATAAAAGTGGCCATATACATTACCGGTATGAAACAAAAGTATGGCTTTACCGTAACGGGCACCATAACTTGTTTTATTTTGATTTTGTTTACCAACCCGTTAAAGATATAGCTGATGGGGTAGTTGGTGTGATGATAGTAGCTACCGAAGTTACTAAACAGGTAGTAGCCAGGCAATTGCTTGAAGATACAGAGGAGCGTCTGCGCCTGGCTATGGAAGCTACTGGTATAGCCATTTGGGATCTTGATGTGGTAAATAATGTTATTATTACCTCGCCAAGGCTTGCCGAAATATTTGGTCTTGACCCGGAAGAAAAAGTTACTTCCGAAGAGTTCCGTGATCTGGTTCACCAGGATGATAGACATATCATCCTCAAGGCTTTTGATGACGCGGTAAAAACCGGTGTTTATTTATATGAAGTACGTATAACAACAGGCGAAGGATCAATACGCTGGATAAGAACCAGCGGAAAGGTTATTTATGATGATCAGCATAAACCTTTACGAATGCTGGGTACTACCAATGATATTACCGAGCAGAAGCATGACGAGATCATGAAAAATGATTTTATAACCATGGCGAGCCATGAGTTAAAAACACCGCTTACCTCGCTTAA
Organism: Mucilaginibacter sp.; assembly: GCA_030445275.1. Taxonomy (GTDB): domain Bacteria; phylum Bacteroidota; class Bacteroidia; order Sphingobacteriales; family Sphingobacteriaceae; genus Mucilaginibacter. The sequence goes on along the minus strand of JAUCSE010000069.1, from coordinate 100,530 downwards.
GGCATATACACAATTGCTGGTAACAAAGGCTCAAAAAGCAGACGATGTATTTTTGATCAATGCCCTCGAAAAATCTGAAAAACAGATCAATAAGATGACCCGGCTGATATATGGCTTTCTTGATCTTTCAAAAATTGAAGCGGGCAAGCTGCAGCTAAGTGTTCAGACTTTTGATATTAATGCGCTAGTTACCGAAGTGATAGCGGATAGTATGCCGGCGGTTCAAGGGCATGACATCATATTTAAAGCGGGCCGGGCCATCAGGATCGTTGCAGATAAAGAAAAAATAGCCCAGGTAATTGGTAATTTGATCAATAATGCTTTGAAGTATTCGGCAAGAGGAACAACTATAACCATTGCAGCTAAAATGCAGGGTGAAAATTTAAAGATAAGTGTAAAAGACCAGGGTATAGGTTTAAAACAGAAGAATCAGCAAAAAATATTTCAGCGTTTTTATCGGGTTGAGGATGAAAGTACCCGTGGACTATCTGGTTTTGGTATTGGGCTTTATCTGTCGGCCGAGATCATGAAACTGCACCATGGTGAAATTGCCGTTAAAAGCGAGGAGGGAAAAGGCGCTGAGTTTTACATTTTGCTGCCGGTAATAAAGAGTTGATAATGATGTTTGTCATCCTGAGGAACGAAGGATCTATCGCCAATATGCAAGACTCAGAATAGATGCTTCACTACGTTCAGCATGACAAGCCTTTTCCCGCTGTCTGTATCCTCACAGGCAACTTTGTAAATCATCGTCTGTAAGTACACAGACGATGAGAGATTGTAGGGTGTAGTTTTGTAAAGGTTTTATCTATAAAAATCCTAAACTCAAATATTGTTATTACTTTAGGCGATAACATAAGGCTTAATTTTATTAAGCTATTTACCTATACATATAACGGTTTGATATCATGGCATTATTTACTATCCTGATCTGTATTATCCTGCTTGTTTTATTAGTGAGCTGGGTTAAGGTCAACCCTTTTATAGCATTTTTGCTGGTATCCATAGCAGCAGGCCTAATGCTGGGTATCCCCATAAATAAAGTTACCGCATCGGTACAAAAAGGCATGGGCGATATTATGGGGCAGCTGCTTATTATTATTTGCCTGGGTGCCATGTTGGGTAAATTGGTAGCGGTAAGTGGTGCGGCTCAAAAAATTGCAGAAGTGTTGGTTAATGCCGTTGGCCAAAAGCATATTCAATGGGCATTGGTAACGGCTGGTTTTATAATAGGTATCCCTTTGTTTTATGGTATTGGCTTTGTGCTGATGGTGCCGCTAATATTTTCGGTAGTGTATAAATATAAGTTACCTGCGGTGTATATTGGTTTGCCTATGCTGGCCTCCCTGTCTGTTACCCATGGGTTTTTGCCGCCACACCCTTCGCCATCGGCATTGGTGGTGTTGTTCCACGCCAACATGGCTACTACATTTATTTATGGTTTAATGATTGCCATACCTGCCATTATACTGGCCGGACCGGTATTTGCCAGGTTCCTGAAAAAAATACCATCAGAACCACTGGCTACCTTCAGGGCCGAAGAGCTGCCTGAAGATAAATTACCTGGCGGTTTTAATAGCTTTTTTACTGCGCTGTTACCGGTTATGCTATTGATGCTTACCGCGCTTATTCCTTATTTAGGTATTAAAGATCCTGCGATATTAAAACTTGCTGCCTTTTTAGGCGATCCATCCATAGTTATGCTGATAGCCCTTATTGTTGCAACTTATACTTTGGGTATAAAACAAGGTAAAAGCATGAGCCAGCTGGCAGTTAATTATACTGATGCTATAAAAGATATCGCGTTGATATTGCTCATTATTGCCGGTTCGGGTGCCTTTAAAGAGGTGCTAACAGCCAGCGGTGTAAGTAATGAAATAGCTGCGCAATTACAACAGTTTAACATGCCGCCGCTTGTTTTGGGTTGGGTAATAGCAGCCATCATCCGTATTAGTTTGGGTTCGGCTACCGTGGCCGGATTAACGGCAGCCGGTATAGTAGCCTCGTTAGTAGTACAAAATCATGTAAATCCTAATTTGATGGTGTTATCAATAGGAGCCGGCAGCCTGGCGTTTTCGCATGTTAATGATTCTGGGTTCTGGCTGTATAAAGAGTATTTTAACTTGAGTATCAAGGATACCATTAAGTCATGGTCAGTGATGGAATCATTAGTTTCAGTTATTGGTTTAGTAGGGGTTTTGATCATCAATCAGTTTGTGAAGTAAAAAACTGGCCTGCATGCCGATAATAGTTGGCAAATGACACCCTGATTAAAACTAACTCATATTCCCGGCAATCATAATATTGCAGGCAGAAGTATACAGTTTTCGATTTTAGCGCTTGGGGTCTTAAAGTAGTAATTGTCTTTTTTTTGCCATTTAAGGCACTTTTTGTATATGCGGCGTGCTATTTGCATAGTTACTATCAGAGATAATTTTTTTAACACTTATCAGTATATTTATGAAAAAGTTAATGATATATGTGTGCTTATTTGTAGTGGCTCTGTTAACCCTAACTTTTAACGCACAAGCACAAACCAGGAAAAAAGGTATAAGTCCACAAGGTAAGGGTGCCATTATAGGTGGTGCCGGTGGTGCCGTAGCAGGTGGTTTAATTGGCCACAATGTAGGTGGCGCTTTAATTGGAGGCGCTATTGGTGCAGGTGGTGGTTACATTATAGGTAACGAAAAACGCCGGTCGGACGAGAAAAAAAGACGTGCGTGGCGCAGAGCTCATCCCAAACGTCATCATCATACCACAACTACCCAATACTAAAATGTTAATAATAGTTAAAAAGCCCGCAGTTTATTTAAACTGCGGGCTTTTTATATTAATTTAATGGCATTGTTATGTTGGATATCGGATGTTCAATTTCTGATTTGGGATAGTTTCTCTTTTAAAAAAGCATTTAAATTAAAGGTTCGAAATATGAAGTCCGAAATTGAACATCCGAAATCTCAAATGTTTACTAGCTGTCCTGTTCATTAGTATAACAGATAATTTACAAACAGCGCGCTTTAATATGGGGTTTAATATATAATGGGTAAAGTATTTTTAGTACTGATTTTTTGTTTTGGTCCGGCTATGGTAATGGCACAAAATCTTGCTAATATTCCTGATACCATTAAAATTAGTAATGATACGGCAATAGCTCAGAGAGATTTGATTGATGTGGCGAGATCAGTACTGAAGATAAAACCCCGGAAGATATCAACTATAGAGACAAAGAAGGTGTACTTTTCTATTTTACCGATCTCATCATCTGACGGCCGGAGTGGTGGCAAGGCACTGTTTACATCAACCTCATTAGCGTTTTATTTGGGCGAGCAGAAAACAACTAATCTTTCCAGCTTTGTATTTACACCATATTTTAATTTTAAGGGCCGGTATGGCTTACCCATCAAATCAAACATTTGGTTAAATGGTAATCAATGGAATATTTCAGGGGATACACGGGTAATGGTTTACCCGCAGTACACCTGGGGCCTAGGTGGTAAACAGGCAGAAGATGACCGCTTTTTGGTGAACTATAAATATGTTCGTTTTTATCAAACTGTGCTAAAAAAAATCAAACCTTACCTTTACATAGGTTTAGGTTACGATCTGGATTATTTCACAGATATTGATAGCGATGGGGCAAATAACCTGCGTAATTTTACAGGTTATCAATATGGCACAGCTACCAACAAAGATGTTTTTTCGTCAGGAGCTACTTTTAATTTATTGTATGATACCCGTAAAAACTCTATTAACCCTTTGCCGGGAGCCTATGCCAATATAGTTTACAGAGTTAATACCAGGATGTTGGGTAGTCATAATAACTGGCAGTCTTTATATATTGATGTACGTAAGTATATATCCTTAACCCATTCGGGGCCTAAAAATGTGCTGGCGTTCTGGTCCTATTACTGGACATCATTAACGCCCGGTACCCCATACCTTAATCTGCCCAGCCTGGGTTGGGAGCCTTATCAGCGATCAGGCCGTGGGTTTCAGCAAAACAGGTACCGTGGCGAGCGGCTGGCTTATTTTGAAACCGAGTACCGGCGCGATATAACCCGTAATGGTTTACTGGGCTTTGTTTTATTTGCCAATGTAAATTCCGTTACCGAACCCAATAGCCATAATTTTGTTTACTGGCACCCTGCAGGTGGTTCAGGGCTGCGTTTTAAATTCAACAAAAAATCGGGTACCAATATTAGCCTGGATTATGGCGTGAGCAAAGGCTTCTCATCTATAAGCCTTAATTTAGGCGAAGCGTTTTAGATTGATTAGAAATCTTATACTGTTCACGTTCACGCTCCGTGAACGCTCATGAACATGCATGAACGCCTGATAATTAAGTATTTGCATTTTTAGCTATTCCTGAATTTATAATTTTCCGAACACTTGTGGTTTATAGTGGATACGAAAAATCAATCTTACTATCTGCTATGGCCCATAGACTAAATGAACAAATGACAAAACAACGATATGGGTTTCTGATTTAAAGCTTTATTTTAGCAGCATGTTTCTATCCGGACACTCGTAGCTGATTATCTTTCCCTGCTCATAACCGGTAATTTATCCCGTAACTATATCTATTGACCCTGGTTTATCGGCCATCTATTAAAAATTTATTATGACAAGAAAACGTTACTTATCATTAATACTCATATTAGGTTCACTCACGGCTTTAGCACCGTTTTCTATCGACATGTACCTGCCGGCTTTTAAGTCAATAGCCAAACATTTGAATACCAGCACAGATCAGGTTGCCCTGTCATTATCCAGTTTTTTTATTGGTGTTTCGGTAGGGCAGTTGTTATATGGGCCATTACTCGATAGGTTTGGGCGTAAAAATCCACTGTATTTTGGGCTGGCGGTATACATTGTAGCATCCATAGGCTGCTACTTTTCTACCACGCTCGAAATGCTTATCGTGATGCGTTTTTTCCAAGCGATAGGCAGCTGTGCAGCAAGTGTGGCCTCCATGGCCATGGTGCGCGACTTGTTTCCGGTTGAGGATAATGCCAAAGTGATTGCGCTGCTGATATTGGTACTTGGCGCTTCGCCCATGTTGGCGCCAACCGTTGGTAGTTATGTAAGCGCGGCATTTAGCTGGGAAGTGATATTTTTAATACTGACCATTATTGCCGTATTGATATTGCTGGCGGTGATATTCTTTTTACCCGAAAGTTACCAACCCGATCCAACTTACTCTTTAAAACCAATACCTATCATTGGTAATTTTTTGCAGGTGATAAAAAATCCGCAATTCTTTACTTACTCCCTGAGTGGCGCTTTTGCATTTGCCGGGCTGTTTGCTTACGTGTCATCGTCGCCCATTGTATTTATCGAAGTATTTAAGGTGAGTGAAAAATCATTCGGCTGGATCTTCGCTATACTTTCTATTGGTTTTATAGGCTCGAGCCAGGTGAACAGCTTATTGGTAAAAAAATATAAAAGTGAACAAATGGTAAATGTTACGCTCATTTGCATGGTGATCATCTCGATGATATTTTTAATCGGATCATTAAATGGCTGGTTTGGCATTGGCGGTACCATTGTAATGATATTTGGGGTTTTATGCTGTGTGGGTATTTGTTATCCAAATACAGCAGCCTTATCGCTTGCACCATTTACCAAGAATGCGGGTGCTGCATCGGCACTTTTAGGCGCTTTTCAAATGGCCATTGGCTCTCTATCATCAATTGGTATTACTTTAATAGTAAGCCATAGTCCACTGCCCATGGCCGGGGTTATGGCAGCATCGGCAATAGTGGCATTATTGATATTACTGATCGGTAAACGGTTTATTAAGCATAAGGTAGAAGCAAGCGCTGATGCTGTTGCGGTAGGGCATTGAGTTTGGATGAAGGATTTTTGGACGAAAGATATAGGACTTTCTTGCGCTCGTCTGTGACCACAGATGTTGGTAAGATTAAATTTCTAAAAAAATTGTCATTTATCGATAGAGCAGGGGCGGCAGAGGCAGGGGGCGAAAGAGAAACCTTATACGTAATGCAAAGCTTTAATTGCTAATCGCATAAGATTTCTCCTCGTTCCTCGTTCGATGACACTCCTTTTTGTTTTCCCAACACCTGTGGTCACAGACGAGCGCAAGTTGCTGAGGTTTTCTTAGTCCTTTATCTTTCCGTCCTTCGTCCAAAAATCCTTCCGTCCAATAGTCCCTAAGCCAACACTTCATCAATAATCCCAAACTCTTTGGCTTCGCTGGCAATCATCCAGTAATCACGGTCTGATACGGTGTGTACTTTTTCATAAGTCTGACCACTGTGTTTGGCCAGTATTTCATAAAGTTCCTGCTTTAATTTCAATACTTCGCGGGCGGTTATTTCAATATCCGATGCCATACCCTGTACCCCGCCTGATGGCTGGTGCAACATTACCCGCGAATGGCTCAGCGCGGCACGTTTGCCCGCAGCCCCGCCGCACAATAATACCGCGCCCATGGATAACGCTATTCCTGTACATATAGTAGCTACATCCGGACTTATAAAGTGCATGGTATCATAAATGCCGAGGCCTGCATATACCGAACCACCGGGAGAGTTGATATACATCTGTATATCCTTTTTGGCATCGGTTGATTGCAGGAACAGCAACTGTGCCTGTATAATATTGGCTACATTCTCATCAACTGCCTGACCGAGGAAGATGATACGATCCATCATGAGGCGCGAGAATACATCCATCTGGGCCACACGCATTTCGCGCTCCTCGGTTATATAAGGTGTCATGGCTGTGGGGAGGGCACTTTTTTCGACTCCTGAAATAAAACTATCTACCCGCGAACCGGCAATAGCATGGTGCATGACCGCATATTTGCGGAATTCCTGTTTATCGATATTCATAAAAATGTTGGGTTTTAGGTAATGATTTTGCTTACCTGTTTAAAAATATACGGGCTATTTTTTGCCTGAAACTCAAATACTCAGGCTGGGTGAATAATTGCAGATGTACAACTTCTATCTCCTGTTTTAATTGTTTGCGACTATACCGCTTTACCAGGCCATAAACCTGCTGCTGCTGCGATACATGAGTTTGCAGTTCATTATCGAGTAGTATTTTAGCATCAAACAGCAGGGCATCAGCGGGATTTTCCTTTTTGAGCAGATGCGCCTCTATCTGTGCTATCTTATTCAAGGAAGTCCTCATACGTTAATGCTTTTTGTTTAACCGTTTCCCTTACTTTTTCAATACACTTATATTTCTGTACCGTTGCCGAGCGTACCCCCGAAAAACCGAACAGCTGCGCCACTTTGGTCATGGGTAACTGATCATAGTAAAAGGAGCGGAGCAATTCCATACAGCGTTTACCGGTAGTTGATAAAAAGGTTAAGAGTTTATCTTCGGCCAGGGTTGTATCTGGCTCGTCGGCTATATTTATTATGTAATTATTATCCAACAGCGTGGTTTGGTTATTCTCCTTGTAACGTTTGATCCATAAATACCTGGCGGTGCCATAAATATAAGCTCCTTCGCTGCTGTTAATAGCCGCATCAGCCGATCTGATTTTTTCGTAATAGCTTACCAGCGCATCTTGAAATACATCCTTAGCTTCATCAAATGAGCCACCATGTTTGCTCACGTATTTGGCCACAGCCGGGAAAACCTTTTGATATAGCGCTATAAAAAGTTGCTGCCTTTTTGCAGCCTGCTCTTCTAAATTAACTGCATCCATTGTTTTACTGTTTATTACTATGTGTAAATTATAACGGATATATCACCTTTCTTGGATAAAATATTTTTGGATTATTAGACAAAAGATAAAGGACAAAAGACAAAACAAAAAATACTTGCGTTTTTTCCTGCACTACTCACTACTCACTACTCTGAACTTCCTTTAAAACTTACTCGCTCTTAAAGCCGTAACCTTGGAGCCATCTACACCAGTGCTTTCAAAAATGATTTTGTCATCAGTCAGTTCCGATACATAAAAAACAAAATCGCGAGTTTTACCATCGGGTAGTACTTCTTTTACATTCATATTGCTGCCATTAAGGGTAAAAGTTCCATGTGATAAAAACTTACCACCCCATACAATCAGATATTTCATTTCGGGTGTAAACTGAATATAAGGGACCGCTTCATCCAGTTCAGCTTTTTTCACTGTATCAGGCGGACTGGCATTTGGATGCTCGATTTTCACATATTTCCATTTACCCGTAAGCGCCGCTGTAGTAACCGAAGGTTTACATGATGTTATTAGGAACAATACGACCGCAAATAATAAAAAGCTGTAAGTTTTCATGATAGCATAAAAGTTTATCTAAGCTATATAATTAAAGGCAAAAGGCAAAAGGCAAAAGGCAAAAGGCAAAAGGCAAAAGGCAAAAGGCAAAAGGCAAAAGGCAAAAGGCAAAAGGCAAAAGGCAAAAGGCAAAAGGACATTATGTTAAGTTGATCAAAATCCTATTAATCCTTTAACGGCGAAGCCCTCTTGAACACCAATGAAAATTAACCCGTGAGAAATCCAATGAATCCCGGTTCAGAACAAAATCACCCACCAAAAAATATTTTTAAAAAAGGTTGTAACATCCTGAAATTACAACCGTCTTAATGACACTATATAGCCGAGGTACTCCAATCCAGTTAAGCTATAAGTTATTGTGAGGGCCCGCACCTTAAGGGTTCCGTTAAAAAAATCAAATACTTAAATCTTTAAAAAAATGAACAATCTAATTATGATGTTTTGGTGGGCTGTGCCTGTCATCCTGATTTTGATGATGTACAAATTTGTTTTGCGTGTGTTTTTCGGTATGGTCATCGTGCCGGATAACCGTATTGGTTTGGTGGTCAAAAAGTTCACCTTGTCGGGCAAATCGCGCCTGCCCGATGGACGTATTATTGCCATTAACGGTGAAGCCGGTATGCAGGCCAAAGCCCTGGCACCGGGCTTGTATTGGGGAATGTGGCCATGGCAATATGGTATTACCATGGAACCGTTTACCATTATTGAGCAGAATAAGCTTGGATTGGTAAAAGCAAAAGATGGAGCAATATTGGATACCGGCCGTGTGCTGGGTAAACCTGTTGACTGTGATAAGTTTCAGAATGCCATCGCTTTCCTGGATAACAACGGACAAAAAGGACCGCAGGCGGCATTCCTTACCCCGGGTAGTTATCGTATCAACACCTTTTTGTTTGAAATTGAGATGGTGCCCATTACGCAGATACACGAAAACAAGGTGGGTATAGTAACCACCCTTGATGGTGAGCCGCTGGATAAAGGTGAGATTGCCGGCGAATCGGTTTCGGGACATAAAAACTACCAGGATCCTATAGCGTTTATTAATGCCGGCGGCCGTAAGGGCTTGCAGGAGGATGTGATATTGGCCGGTACTTATTACCTGAACCCCTGGTTTGTAATTGTTGAACAGGTTGATATGACCTATATACCTATTGGTTATGTAGGTGTGGTAAACTCCTTTGTTGGCCCTGAGGGTAAAGATACCAGTGGTGATGCTTTTAAACACGGTAACATTGTTCATCGGGGTCAAAAAGGTGTTTGGGAAGATCCACTTGATCCGGGTAAGCACCCTATTAACATTTACACCCATGCGGTTGAAATTGTACCAACAACCAACATTGTACTTAACTGGGCCGATAGTCGTACCGAAGCGCATGAGCTGGATAAAAATCTGTGTACCATTACGGTAAGGTCATCTGATGGTTTTACGTTCAATTTAGATGTGTCACAGATCATCCATGTGCCACGTAACGAGGCTCCAAAGGTAATTGCCCGTTTTGGTAAAATGAAAAACTTGGTATCGCAGGTATTGGAGCCTACTATTGCCAACTATTTCCGTAACTCGGCACAAAAGAGTGATGTGATCGGCTTTTTGGCCAATCGTATCCAAAGGCAAAGCGATGCCCGCGATCATATAGGCGCGGTGTTGACAACCTATAACGTAATTGGAGTGGATACGCTGATAGGTGATATAGTGCCACCTGCTGCGCTGATGAAAACCCTTACCGACCGTAAACTGGCCGAAGAGGAGAAGATGACTTATGAGATACAACGCCACGCGCAAATTGAACGTAAGGAATTTGAAAGCGCCCGCGCCGGTGCCGATATGCAGCCCGAGGTAGTAAAATCAACCCGCCAGGTGGAGATCAATACCCAGATGGCTGCCTCAAAAGTTGCAGCTTCACGTGGTGAGGCTGAAGCAAAAACCATCAACGCTAAAGCTGATGCCGAAGTAAGGATCACCATTGCCAGGGCCGATGCCGAAGCTAAAACAGTGAACGCCAAGGCCGATGCCAATGCCACCGAAGTGAATGGTGTTGCCGAAGGCGCCAAGATCAAGGCCATAGGTATGGCCGAAGCGGAAGTAACCAAACAAAAAACTGAGGCCATGGGTACCGAACAATATGCCATTGTACGCGTAGCCGAAGCCCTGGCCAGCAACGGCATCAAGTTGGTACCTGAAATATTGGTGAGCGGTAAAGACGGCGGCGGCAATGGTATGATAGATGCCCTGATAGGCAGCGAAATGCTGAAAAAACTACAGAATGAAGCTGCTAAGGGAAAAGAAACCCCGCATAAAAAGGAGAGTGGTAACGACAAGCGAATTGATATTGAATAATTTTTATACCTAATACCTATCACCCGGGTGCCCCTCATTGGGGCACCCTTTTATTTGATACTAAATGTTAATTTTAGTTAAAAAAAGATAGCCAATAATTGGTGAACCGCATCTTCTGATTATTTTTGCAAATGCTCCGTTACCTGCTTTTGGTTTTTATTGGTTGTGTTATCACATCTGTTGCCTGTGCGCAAGGTATGCAGAATGGTACTGTGTTGGAAAACAAGACCCGCGTAGTATTAGAAGGTATCCAGATTGAAAATAAGACTACCACTAAAGTGGTTGTGACCGATAAACTCGGAAGGTTCAGCATTCCGGCAAAAACGGGTGACCTGCTGGTATTTACAGGTGCCTTTTACCGGCCAGATACTGTATTGCTCACCAACTTACTGGGGCGGGAAGTGTTTTTAACGCCAAAACAAACCTCGCTTGAGGAGGTAAAAGTAAACGGCACTGAGATCAAAGCGCCTGCAAGCGGCTATAAGGATCCTGATTTTCACGGGCAAACGATGGTTTACCAGCGCGATCCCAAAACGGGTTATTACAAGGGTGGTGTTGCACTCAGGCTGCACTATTGGACAAAAGATGATAAGAAACGTAAAAAGGAAGGAGAATTTATACAGAGCCAACAAGTGCAAGATGAAATAACCGAGGTTTTTAGTCCTGATAATTTAACCAAATATGTGCCCTTAACCGGCGATGATATGAATAATTTTATACTGCTCTATATTCCATCGGTTAAAACCTATACCAGCCCTGAATTTAGCCTCACCACCTACCTTGATGCCAGCTATAAAAAATTCCTAAAACTAACCCCCGAAGAGCGTAAAGCGGGTCAATTGATCAAATAAATTTATTAACAGGTGTAACGTATCCGTAAAAAATGCATCCTTATAGATGTATTTGAACCTAACTTAACCTGTGACAATGCAAAAAATTGTACCATCTGTTACCGCGAACCATAAATCGACTGATAAAATAATATATATTGACAACCTGAAGGTAGTGCTTACGGTGTTAGTGATTTTGCACCACGCCTTTGTTACCTATGGCGCACCCGGAGGCTGGTATTACAGCGAAAAAACTACAAATGTTGCAGCACAGGTGTTCATGACTTTGTTTGTGGCCACTAACCAGTCTTTTTTCATGGGTTTTTTCTTTTTTATATCGGCCTACTTTACGGAATCATCCTATCATAAAAAAGGCCCGACCCGCTTTATTGCTGATAGGTTAAAACGCTTAGGTATCCCGCTTATATTTTACTCTTTTATATTATCGCCCGTGTTGAGTTTCCAGGTTTACCGCTTTGCTCAAGGTCATGATATTACCTATATACAATACCTGGGCGGTTTTCATCCCTGGATAGATTTTGGGGTATTGTGGTTTGTGGCTGCCCTACTGTTATTCAATTTGCTTTATGTGGGTATTATGCTGCTATTTAAAAGCAAACCATTTTCATTAGAGAAAGTGCCCGGTGCTTTTGTGATTATTTTATTTGCATTAACACTAGCTTTGGGCAGTTATCTGGTAAGATGTGAATTTCCGGTTGGCTGGGTGCTAGCACCGGTAGGTTTTCAGTTAGGGCATTTTGTGCAATATATAGCCCTTTTTGCTTTGGGTATTGTAGCATCAAGGGGGCAATGGCTTAGTAAGGTTAGTTATAAAACGGGTAAGGGATTTTCTGTTATGGTTTTAATAATGATAGTGGTTATTTTTCCCGTAATTTATTATGTTAAAGTTGCTACAAACAGCCCTAATGAAACATTTAGCGGGCATGGGTGCTGGCAATCATTAATGTATGCCTGCTGGGAGCAATTTACCGGTATATTTATTATAACTGCGCTGTTGGGCATTGCCAAACAAAAATGGAATGGCCAGTCGGTGTTTTTGAAAAAACTATCAAGAGTTGCTTTTGGGGTTTATATTTTCCATCCATTAGTGTTGATCTCTTTATCGGTACTACTAAAACCTTGGGGTGTTGATCCGGCTGTTAAGTTGTTGTTTGTTGCTCCGTTAGCAGTTATAGGTTCATTTCTGTTGGCAAGTTTGCTGTTAAAAATTCCTGGTGTAAAAGCGGTAATTTAATAGTTATACATCCGCTGGTTTTTAGTTTGTCATCCTGAGGAACGAAGAATCTATTCGCCAACAAGCCTGTCGTTGAATAGATGCTTCACTCCGTTCAGCATGACAAATTAATGGTTGCTTTCCGCTTAACCATTAGCAAACTTTATTGCAAATTCTTTTGCAAATGCTTCCAGTTTCCGTTTGCCTGTAATAGTAGGTTGGTTTAAATCGTAGTCCCGCCATAATGCTCCACTGCGTACAGCGGTTCCCATTTCTACAAAGTTTCGGGCAATTTCTTCTGGTAACCCAGCCTGCAACATTCCGTTAAAAGCTTGTTCATCATTAAACTCAACCCAGGGCAGTTCAGGTTTACCAATCGCAGTGCCTAAAATAGTTGCTATTTCGCCGGTAGTACGTTCGTCACTAACTAAATAACGAACGCTTTTTCCGGTAAAGGGGGGCTGGATTTCTTCGGCCACTGCAGCTGCGATATCTTCGGGATGAACCATGACAAGGCGGGTGTTGCTATCATAATTTGAACCCAGGATTCCCTGATGCCGAATCATGTCTGTATTGCCATAAAAATTGACATAAAAGAATGGCACGCGAAGATGTTTTATAGCTACATTCTCCAGCTTGTTTAGTGCAGTTTCCACATCATGCAATCCTTTGATTGGGCCTGTGCCTTCATCAAGATGCGCGCCAATGCTGCTTAAATTAACTACCCGTGATACGCCGGATCTCTGAATAGCCTCCGCGTAATTTTTACCGATACCGCCAACATATTGACGAAAGTTAGATGCACCAAAATTAGGCGGAACCATGGTATATACTACGTCGGCCCCGGTAAAGGCTTTGGTCAGGAAATCTACATCTGTTACCAGACCAATAGCAGCTATTGCACCTAATGCTTCAATGTCTGCTGTTTTATCCTGATTGCTACTGATAATGATTACCTGGTGCCCGGCATCAATTAATTGTTTAGCCAGCGGTTTGCTTATATTTCCTAATGATCCTGTGAGGGTGATTTTCATAAATTTGTATTTTGTTGATAACAAAGGTATATTCGTACTTACTTTTATACAAGTACTTACCCTAAAGTGTGTATCAATGACAGCAATCAAAGCAAGTTCAACCATACAGGAAAATAAACAAACAGCCTTCAAAGAGTGCCCCGTAACTTATGTGATGAATAAGATAGGAGGGCATTGGAAACCCATCATCCTGTTTCATTTATTATCGGGCAGTAAGCGATATAATGAATTAAGAAGAGCGATACCAGCCATTACTGAAAAAATGCTGATCCAGCATTTGAAACAGTTAGAAGCCGATAACCTGCTTGTCAGAGAAGCAAAGCCTGTAGTACCCCCATATGTTACCTATAGTCTAACTACTTCAGGGCTAGCTTTAAAGCCCGTTTTATATACCATGGCGGTATGGGCTATTGAAGAGAGCGGGAGCAATGCATCCATATACTATAAAAGTCTGGAGGATTTTCCGGGAATGATCTAGGAATAGGTACGGCTTATAATTTATATTAAAAAAGTAAGCGTTTATGCTTGAATTGGTGGCGGAATATTTAGATAGAATACAAATCAAAAAACTTTTCTTTATTTTTTTACGCGTTTCATTGACACCGGTGTAACTTCAAATCCTGCTTTGCGAAGTTGATTAATCAGACCTTCTTTATAACCCAGGTGTCCAAATCCAACCCCAATAAAACAATCACCTTCGCGTAAAGCCTTATTTAATTGGGGCATCCATTGGTTATTACGGAGTGTAAGGTCAAATCCACTTCTTTCAGCACTCTTAGGAGCTGTTTTATTAAAATGATATATACATTTAAGGTTTATATAGTCGAAAATTAATATCAAGTCCGTTAGGTACTGAGCTTTCTTTTCCCAGTAAAAACGCTGCATGTTTTCCTATCTGTTTAGCTAACAATTTTGGGTTACCCGCATTATTCAAACTACTGTAAAGGCTAAGACTATCATCAAGATTACTTTGCAGTTTACCAGAAGCAATAGCTTGCTTTGCAAAGTAGGTATCAATATTATCCTCACCAGGAACAATCATATGTAAACGGGTTGCATGATCGCTCGCAAGTTGACCTAATAAGGCCCATAAAAATAATGGCTGCCCATGATCTTGACTAAATAGACTATCTAAATCCTCCCAACCAATGGATTTTACATATTCTTTAACGATTGCATAATACTTCCCTTTAAAAACCTCACGTGGAATAATGGGTGGTCCCTTGTAAGATTGTTCTATAATTTTAACAAAATTTGTATCTGGCTTGGCCTGATATAGTTCAACAAGCACGTGTTTTGATTGCAGAAATTTGTCTTTTACCATAGTAATTGAATCCAACCATGATGAGCCGAAAATATGGTTAGTTCCAAAAAGGTAAGATATGTGGTTAGAAACAGGATCTTTTATTTGCCATAAAAGAGTTTGCTGCGCATTCTTTTTTTGAGCTATTAACGTCCCCGGAAGTGTAAACAATATTATAATTATAACCTTTTGTATAATTTTCATTTTTCTCACACTACCAACATGTTTTTTTGTAACATTTTGAGCCAGTTCAAGTGCTCACGTCATAATTTATACTTGTTTCTCCCGGTAGCTGCAATTAACCCAAACACAAATACAGTGATGCCGTAAGCAGCCATCATGAGCGTGGTGTAGTTGGGCAGAATAATAACCGTAATGGCGAACAGGAAGCATAGTATGCCCATGATGATCAATGTACCGCCTACCCAATTGGCCAGGCCGTCCTTGTCTTTATATATTTGCTCATCATAGCCTGCAATAATGTCTACCTTCTTTTTGTACTTGATCAGGTATGCTATAAAAATCATTAGCACCGCAAAAAAAGCGGTAATGATGCTTAATAAAGTACTTCCTTTGCTCATATCACAAAACAGGGTTTATTTCGCTTTTAAACTATCAGCTTTTGCTTTCTCTTTCTTCTTGAAAAAGCCCCGTAATAAAAAGTTATGCTGCACAGCTTCCAGGTCATCATTTAACTTAATGGAACTTTGCTGCAGGTAGTTCAGCGTAGTTTGTACCTGTACTGCTCCCTTAGGATCATTCAGTAACACACCAATAGCATTGTCGGTAGTGGTTAGCTTATTACTGGCTTTGTTCAAATTATCGGTTAAGGTTGATGCGTTTGCAGCTGCCTTTTGCAGTTGATTAATGGCCTGACTTATCCGGTTAAACGTAGCAGTATCAGTAAGCAGTTTATCAGCAAAGCCGCCCTTAGTGTTCATTTTATTGCTGAAACTGTTAAGCTGCACAGCCATGGTTGCTGCGCTTTGGGTAGCGGCCTGCAAATTACGCATGGCGCTGCGCAGCTGTATGCCCATGGTACTATCAGCCATTAGCGCGCCTACAGTTCCTTTACCCTCCAGTATTTTATGACTTAGTGCTTTAAAATCGGTGGTGATAGCCAGCAGGTTCTGGTTGTTGTCTTGCAAGGTTTTCAGCATGTCATCGGTCGATAGCATTTTTTCGGCCTGTAGCACATCACCATCCTGAACTACAGGAGCCTGCGGACTACCACCGTCAATAACAATGATCTTGTTGCCTATCAACCCGTCTGAGCTTACTTTGGCGCCTGCATTACGGTGTATGTACTGTTGAGTAGCCTCATCAATATTCATAAATACCTGTACTTGCGATGGGCCAATGAATTTAACCGAACTGATGGTACCTACCTTAACACCTGAGAACCATACGTTATTGCCCTTTTTTAACCCGGCAACATCGCTGAATACAGAACTGATATGTATATTTTTTACAAAGGCTTTTTGCTGCCCACCGAGCGTAAACACGCCGAGTATGAATAATAGAAGGCCAAGTGCCAGGAATATGCCTACTATAACTGCTTTTTTATTTTCTGATGCATCCATGATATGGTATAATGTCTTTTTTCTATTGTATAAAGTTGTAGTCAAAAAATGGTTTAACCCTGTCGTCAGTGGTATTAAATACCTCATCAAAAGTACCTGTACGCTGAAACTGCCCGTCGAGCAGCATAGATATCCTGTCGCCGGTTTGTTTGGCGCAGGTCAGGTCGTGGGTTATAATGATGGACGAGGTATTGTAACGTTGTTGCACCTCGTTAATCAGGTCGTTGATCTCGATGCAGGTTATGGGGTCAAGGCCGGCCGTTGGTTCGTCATACAGCATAATTTCGGGGTTCAGGATCAGGGTGCGTGCAATACCGATACGCTTACGTTGCCCGCCTGATAATTCTGCCGGCATCTGATTAATGGTATGCGACAGGCCCACGGCTTCCAGTACGGTTTCAACCGATGTATTGATTTCTTTCCGGGTGATGCCTTTTCGGTTGCGTACCAGTGGGAATTCCAGATTTTTGCGCACTGTCATACTATCGTACAAGGCGCTGTTTTGAAACGAAAAGCCTATTCTGATGCGTAACTCTTGCAGTTGCTCCTCGGTTATATGGGCTAAGTTATGGCCCAGTACGGTTATCTCGCCCTCATCTGGTTTTAACAAACCGGATATGATCTTGATCAATACAGATTTACCTGTACCCGAGCGACCAAGTACTACCAGGTTTTCGCCCTGATAAAGGTCAAGGTCAATACCGCGAAGCACAGCATAATCCTCAAATGACTTTTTAAGTCCTCTGATGCTAATAACCGCGTTGCTATGATCTACTTTTGTTTTTACCTTTTTCATATCCTGTATTAACGGAACCAGCTGGTTATCTGCACAATAATAACTTCTTCAATAAATACCAGGAACATGGCGGTAACCACCGCGCCATTGGCCGCTTTACCCACACCCTCAGTTCCTTTAGTGGAGTTATAACCCTGATAGCAGCCTACAATACCTATGGTAAAACCAAATACTATAGATTTAATGAGCGACGCTACAAAGTCAATAAAAGTAAGAGGTTCAAATACCTGCTGTATAAAAGTGCTCCAACTGGTGCCCTCATTTTGGTATACATTCAGAAACCCACCCACAATGGCTATAAAACCCGTATACGTAGCTAAAATAGGTATGGTAAGGGTAGTAGCGAGCACACGGGTACAAACCAAAAATTTAAAGGGCTTGGTACCCGATACCTCCATGGCATCAATTTGCTCGGTTACCCGCATAGAGCCCAGTTCGGCGCCAATACTTGAACCCACTTTGCCCGATGCTATGAGGGCCGTAACCAAAGGTGCCAGCGCACGCATAATAGCTATGGATACCAATGATGGCAGCCATGAAGTTGCTCCAAATTCAGATAAGGATGGCCTTGATTGTTTGGTAAATATTACCCCAACAATAAAACCGGTTACCGTTATTAAGGTAAATGAACGCACACCCACCTCAAAGCATTGGCGCATTATTTCTTTAAGTTCAAAAGGAGCCACAAAAGCTTCCCGAAAAAAACGCAGAATGAATTGATTAATCTTATACAGGTCGGTAAAAAAGTTGATAGCGCTTTGTTTAAACTTAGAGTTCTTCTTTAATACCGGTGTTGTGCTTTCTGCTGTATCCATTAAATATGATATGGTAGTATTTCAATAATAATGTAATTAATTATGGTTAATCTACAATAAACTTATTGCATTTGTTTGTAGCTATCAGGCAATTTTTCTGCTTTTATCTGACGAAACCGAGTTGACGATGCTCTATATAGGTCAGGTTTTACAATACACACCCGATCTGTGTAAGTTAAACAGGTGAATTTTAATGCATGTTAAATTGAGTTTAAGCTTCTGACCATTTGAGTTAAAAGTTAAAATTACAATTGCCTGCAAACGTAATAGTTATAATTTATATACAATATATGCAGGTATAAAAATATAGTTAATAAAGTGTAAAATTTAAATCTGAACAGTCATTGCATTGCTTTCCGAAAAAATAAGAAGATATTTAACAACGTCCAGGCGTTTTTGATATGAAGGTAGTTTTAAACTTTATCACGATTTTATTTTTACTGTTTTTTAGCTTGCAGGCAAACGCGCAATTACGTAAACCCAGTGATAGGAAAGCTTCCACCGAAACAAGAGCGCTTTTTTATAGTATGCAGCGCTTGCAGGATACCGGTATTGTGTTTGGTCATCATGATGATACCGCCTATGGAATGGGCTGGAGGTTTGAACACGGTCGCTCAGATGTAAAAAGTGTTACCGGATCATACCCGGCTATCTATGGCTGGGACCTGGCCAAAATTGAACACGATAGCATTAATGATATTAATGGCATACCTTTTAAATTGCAAAAGCAACTGGTACAGGAGGCTTACGGGCGTGGTGGTATAAACACCTATTGCTGGCACATGGATAATCCTGTAAATGGTAAAACCGCCTGGGACACCTCGCAACACACCATCAAAGAGCTATTATCCGGAGGATCCTGCCATGGTGTTTATAAAAGCTGGTTGGATAAAGCGGCAATCTATCTGGACAGCTTGAAAGGTCCGAATGGCGAGGCAATACCCATACTTTTCAGGCCTTTTCACGAGCTTACCGGCAACTGGTTCTGGTGGTGTAAAAATACCAGTTCGCCTCAAGAGTTTAAAAAGTTATGGAAATTTACAGTGCGTTACCTTCGCAAAAAGAAAAAGCTGCATAATTTGCTCATCGTATATTCTACAGCGGACTTTGAATCAGAAAAGGAATTTCTAGAACGCTATCCGGGCGATAAATACGTCGATTTTATTGGGTTTGATAATTACTGCTATAAAAGTATTACAGATTATCAGGCTAATTTAGATAAACGCCTGGCCATTGTTGATACCATAGCCACCAAACACCGTAAGGTTGCCTGCCTGCCCGAAACCGGTTATGAGCAAATACCCTCGGCCAACTGGTGGACTAATGTTTTATTACCCACGCTATCGAAACATAAATTATCATACGTTATGGCCTGGCGTAATGGGCGTACAGATCATTATTATGTGCCATATCCTGGTCAGGTAAGTGCTGATGATTTTATCAGGTTTTATAACAGTCCGCTAATGATATTTCAGAACAGGTTAACACCGTTGAATGTATATGGGAAGCTGGGTAAATAGTTTTGAGTGGTGAGTTCTGAGTTTTACCGTGTTAATATTACTTTGTCATCCTGAGGAACGAAGGATCTATTCTAAACCTTGCTCATAGGCGACTAGATGCTTCACTTCGTTCAGCATGACAAAATATACTTTTTCTAATAGACAGATTACTCACCACTTAAAACTCAAGACCTCTTCAGCACCACCACCCCAAGCACACCGGCCAGCAACGATGCCAGCAGAATGCCATATTTGGCCTGATCAACCATTTCGGTGTCGGTAAAGGCAAGGCCCGATATAAAAAGCGACATCGTGAAACCCACGCCAGCCAACAGGGCCACACCAACAATCTGTTTCCAGGTAGATTGGGCAGGTAAAGCCGCGCCAAATTTTACCATGAGCCAGGTAGCCAGCAGCACACCTATAAATTTACCTGCCAGTAAACCAGCGGCTACTCCCATACTTACCGGATTAACCAGCGACGAAAAGAAATGTGGCCCTATCACAATGCCCGCATTGGCCAGGGCGAAAAGCGGCATCACCACAAAAGCTACCCAGGGATGCAGCGCGAATTCTACTTTTTGCAGTGGGGTTTCGGCTTCTGTGCTTAGTTTCTTTATTTTTTCAATAGTATCGTGCTGCTCAGGTGTGGTTAAGGTGCTGTTATTGGGTATGACTTTTTCAAAGTCAAACAGCAACTTACGGAGGCTATCAGCATAATTTTTTTCGTTGATCCTGGTACGGGCAGGTATGGTAAAAGCCACCAGGACACCGGCAATAGTAGCATGTACGCCTGATAGTAAAAAGGCAACCCAAACCGCAAAGCCCACTATCAGGTAAAAAGCAATGCTCCTGATGCCCATCTTATTGCCAATAAGCAAAACCACCAATAGCCATACGCCAATAGTTAATGGAGCCAGTGCTATATGTGAGCTGTAAAATATGGCTATTACCAATACTGCACCCAGATCATCGGCAACGGCCAATGCCGATAAAAATACTTTTACTGATGATGGAATATGTTTACCTGCGATGGAAAGCAGGGCAAGCGCGAAGGCAATATCAGTGGCCATGGGTATGCCCCAGCCATGTTCAGATGCGGCACCTTTATTTATGATAAAGTAAATGAGGGCCGGTACCAGCATCCCGCCCAGGGCGGCAACCATAGGCAGCGAGGCTTTTTTGATGGTGGATAGCTCGCCGGCCATAAACTCCCTTTTCAGTTCAAGCCCTATCACAAAGAAAAAAACAGCCATCAGGCCATCATTTATCCAGAGATGAAGGGAATGGTCAAGTATATGGTTGCCAAATCCCAAAGAAAAATGAATGTCCCACAGTTGATGATACAGGTATTCAAAGGGGGAATTAACCCAGATAATGGCAACTAAAACACTTATAAAAAGCACAATACCACTGGTATGTTCCTGGTGTATGAACTTATTTACGGGTGCTGTAATTTTATCAATGGGAGATGATGGCCTCATTATGGCCTAAATTAAGGAATTTTTGCGGGCCGGGAGGAAATGTTATTCCCTTCTATACCAAGATCAGAACAATTCTGAAATCGAACATCCGGATTCCGAAATCAAAATAATTTCATAGAATATTCATAAAATCTGGTTACTTTTAAAAAATGTCTTC
Organism: Mucilaginibacter sp.; assembly: GCA_030445275.1. Classification (GTDB taxonomy): domain Bacteria; phylum Bacteroidota; class Bacteroidia; order Sphingobacteriales; family Sphingobacteriaceae; genus Mucilaginibacter. Next base: position 79,200 of record JAUCSE010000069.1, on the reverse strand, counting down.
GCACCATATTGTACGTGAAAAACAGGAGCCTGCATTGTTGGTGTTAGGAATGGAAAGTTTTCCAGAAGAATTGCTGGGCCAGTTGTTGGAATGGAGCCCTACGGTGATAGCCACCTCGCTTACGGCCGAGAAACTGGATACTTTTGGTATTAAGGTTGATTGGCTGATCAGTAATGAGGAGCAAAGAGTTTTACAATCAGACATTAAACTGATGCCTGCCGGTGATGACACATTGACAGGAGCGGCTTTTAAATATTTAATAGACAACCATTATCCGGCAATTAACGTTATTACTGATGAGCTTGAACTGGATGATTATTTGTTATATGCAGGTAAAATTAACCTGGTTATATTTCATGAACAGCAAAAAATTTATGCGGTTAACACCGGTTTTAGCAAGTGGAAACCCGCTGGAGAGATGATCAGGCTGTTAACAAGTGTAACTGAGTTGAGTTATAGCGGATTAGAACAAATAGGTGAAAACCGCTATAAAACCACGAACGATGGTTTTTTTACGCTGCAATTTAAGCAACCATTCCTGTTTATTGCCGAGGAGTTGGATTAACTAAATGGCTTATAATTAAGCTTTTTAAGTAGTTTAAAAAATGTTGGTGTGCTTTTTGTTAAAAATAATTAAATACGCGTTAAACCGTTTATACATTTATTAGTCTATATATTTATAACCGGCAAAAATACCAGCTGGTCATGTTAAAAATCTTACATCATGAAACGGACATATAAAAATTTATTTTCATTCGCATTAGGTAGCCTTTTGTGTTTGTCCTTAGCTTTTAATGCTGATGCACAACGCAGCAGCGGCGGCGGCGGTGGAAGGTCGTCAGGCGGTGGTGGCGGCGGTGGCGGTGGCGCCAGATCATCAGGCGGCGGTGGAGGCGGTGGTTTTTCCAGGTCTTCAGGAGGCAATGCCTCTGTTTCACGCCCGTCTTTTAATGGCGGCGGCGGTTCACGCGCTGCAGTAGCTTCTCCACAACGTACTTATGGTACTGCCACACGCAGCAATGTAACTGCAGCTCCACAACGTACTTACGGAACGGGAAACCGTGGCAATATAGCTGTAGCACCTGGTGCTAACCGTACTAGTAACGGTGTAGCAACCCGCTCTTATGGTGGTAGTAACCGTGGATATGCCAGTGTTGCCAGAAGCAGCTATAACGGCGGCCGTGGCACATATTACAGATATGGTGGCAATAATTACGGATATCGTGGTGGTGCAGGTTATCGTTATGGTGGCCGTGGTGGGTACTTTGGTAGCCACTATTACTATCCATACCGTAACTACTACAACTCATACTATTTACCACGTCTTGGTTTTAGCATAGGATTTTTACCTTTTGGTTATTATCCATTTTTTTGGGGCGATTATCAATACTACTATAGCGATGGTTTATACTATCAGCAAGTGAATGATCAATATACTGTGGTTGAACCACCGGTAGGGGCCGAAATTAAAAGCCTTCCTAAAGATGCTCAATCAATCATGATCAATGGCGAGCAGTATTATGAATCAAACGGTGTTTACTATCAACCGATCACTAAAGATGACGGAACTGCCTCTTATGTTATTGCAGGTAAAGATGGTGAGCTGAATACTGATAACGGTGGTAATGGCAATGTGCAACAAGCACCTCAAATAGGTGATATTGTTAGCCAGTTACCTGACGACAGCAGAAAGATAAAGATTAATGGCGAGAAGCTTTTTGTATCTCCTGATGGCTTTTATTACCAGGAAACAACTGATAACAATGGTAATAAAGCCTACAAAATAGTAGGTACACCAAGCGACGATCCTGCCGATCAGAATCAGCAATAAATAATATTTTTTCTAAGCAAAACAGGCTGCTTCATTATTGAGGTAGCCTGTTTTGCGTTTAAGGCAAACTATAATAAGCCATAATTAATATAAAAGTGTGCACGCCGTGTTGTTAAATCACTAATTTTACCGCTATATTGTTTGCCTGCTATGATAAAATATATAACCGGTTTACTTTTTGCCATGCTCCTGCAACTATCGCTGGGTGCCAATGCAAGTGATCATCTTAAATTGTATAAAGCTAATAATGCCAACATACAATACGTAGGACGCATTGATTTTTCAAACCCTTTAAAACCTCGCATGTGGGCGCCGGGAGTTTATATTAAAGCCCGCTTTAAGGGTGAAAAGTGCGAATTACTGATCAACGATGAAGTGCAATATGGTAAAACTCATAATTACCTGGAAATAGCCGTTGATAACAACAAACCTTACCGCATACAAACAACCGGTAAAACAAATGTGATCACCGTGGCCGAAGGACTTACCAATGGCGAGCATACCATTGTTATTTGTAAAGATACCGAATCGCAGATGGGATATATTGATTTTGTGGGGATCAGGTGCCATCAGCTGTTACCACCGCCTGCCAAACCGAAACATAAAATTGAGTACATAGGCGATTCTATTACCAGCGGAGCTTCTATGGATGTATCAACCACACCGTGTGGTAAAGGCCAATGGTACGATCAGCATAACGCTTACATGAGCTATGGCCCGCTCACCTCCCGCAATCTTGATGCGCAGTGGCAGCTCACCTCTGTGTCGGGCATAGGCCTGGTGCACAGTTGTTGTGGTATGAGTATATCTATGCCTCATGTGTTTGATAAGGTTTACCTACGCAATGATTCCCTTGCCTGGGATTTTAAACGTTACCAGCCCGATGTAGTTACCGTATGCCTGGGCCAAAATGATGGCGTACAGGACTCCATACTTTATTGCGATGTGTATTTTAAGTTTATCAAAACCTTAAGGCAAAAATACCCGGATGCCGATATTGTTTGCTTAAGCAGCCCCATGGCCGACGAAAAACTAAACGGAGCACTGCAACGCTACCTAACCGCTATTACCGAACAAGCTAATACCAGCGGCGATAAAAAAGTATCTAGATATTTTTTCACTAAAAGATATTACCAGGGTTGCGGCCAGCACCCCGATATGAAAGAACATCAGTTTATAGCTGATGAATTAACCGCTTATTTGAAACAGCTTAAAGGGTGGTAGGGTACAAGGTTTTTAGATAATTAAAATTCACGTCATTGCGAGGTACGAAGCAATCTCTATACTGTACAGAGCAAACTTGCATAGTTGACCGGCCTACGTAGAGATTGCTTCGTACCTCGCAATGACGCGTTTATTATGCCGATTATCTACTTACTCATAACTATGCCGCTCATAATCATAATCTGATTGTGAGCTGATGATCTTCTTTCGTCGTTGAATATCGGTATCTACATTATGATCGTAGATGTTATCGGTAACGGCTATATCGCGGTCCTTATCCTTTTCGGCAAAGTGGAGGTTGGCCTCTGATGTTTTGGCGATGGCCACATCATATGGCCCCTTGGGCGACATCAGCTTTACAAATACCGGCAAACACTCAAACAATATAAACAGGTAGCCTATGAATGATATAGCCAGGTAAGTATCCAGATCGCGCGTACCATTCTCATTATAGGTCAATTGTCCCAGCGCCCAGTTACGATCGCTGAAACCGGCAACATTGGCTAAACTGTCTAGCTGATGTTCGGAGAAAAGCCGGGTGCTGTTCAAGCCCTCGTAGTCCTTACGCGCAGCCAGGTACTGGTCCATCTGCCCCAGATTGTCCGTCACAGTTTTCAGGCGACTCTCTTTTTCTTCCAATACAGCCTGTTTTTGCTTGGCGTAGGTGCCGTAACCGGTTATTCCTGATGTTTGGTTGGTTTTGTCGCCAAAAACCTCCTGATTAAGCTGAAAACGAGAGCGGTTAATATCCCGCTCCAACGAATCCTTTTCCTTTTTGAGGTCGCCGTTCTTACCCATCTCCATCGCGTATTTTTGCTGATAGGTTTTTTCGAGGGTATCAATTTTACGATGTTGCCCTTTCAGGTACGATGTTTTTAATTTCTGGCGTATCTCTTTATCAAATATCTTGAGTTCAAGCGGGCGCGATATAACTACCCCAATCATAATGGCCAGCAAAATACGTGGCGAAGCCTGCAATATCTGCTGGTTGGTGCTGCCATCTTTATTAATACTCGATACAATGTAGCGGTCCATGTTAAAAATGGCGGTACCCCATATCAGGCCAAATAAAATGGCAAAGCCTACGGCAAAAGCATCCCCGTTAAAAACAAAATACATGGCATAACCACCTGATAGCGAAGCAAACAAGGCGGTGAAAAATATGGTGGCGCCAATACCTACATATTTGTTATGCTCAATAGGATATTTTTTTAGAGTATCGATATGCGCTCCTGAACAAAACCAGAAAAAGCGTGTGACTTTTTTCATCTATATGATATTTTTAGTGATAAGAGTATTATAGCTGTGTAAGCTTTTAACCCTCTATCGTTATGTTTTAAGACACGTAATTGTATCAAAACACAAATATTGTGCAATATTATACATAAAACGCACTTGTGCATGGATTGTTACAAAAATCGGGCTTAATTATTTGATATGGAAAAAAAGCTACCTTTGGATTATAATTTTATTTGACATGAACGAGATAACCGTACAGGAACTAAAAGAAAAAATTGATAAAGGCGAAGATTTTCAGCTGATTGACGTAAGAGAAGATTTTGAATATGAAACATCAAACCTGGGTGGACAATCAATACCGCTTGGCGGCATTTTAATTGAAGCCGATAAAGTAAGCAAAGATAAACCGGTTGTGGTGATGTGCCGCAGCGGAAAACGCAGTGCGGCAGCCATTATGCAACTGGAGCAATTAGGCTACACTAATCTTTCAAATTTGCAGGGTGGTATTTTGGCCTGGGCGGCAGAAATTGACCCTAACCTTAGCGTATATTAATATGGGTTTTAAGTTAGTGTTGAACGTATTGTACACAGTAGGTATTGTTTTATGCCTGTTTGTAGCCTACAAGGCAAATACGGATAAAAATTTTACTATGCTGGGCGCTGCCATACTGCTTGGAGGCGTAATTATTGTATTGAAAATAAGACTGTTAAAAGACGTAAAGAACTCGCAAAAAAAGCAGTAACTTCATTGCATGTTTATAGCAATCTTAGGAGTTATTGTGCTCGTTGTGGGTATAGTGCTCAAACGTTCACCAGAACCTGCCGGTAGGTTTAGTGGGATTATAACCACTGCCGGAATAGTTATGGTAGCCGTTGGATTACTACTATCCATGTTTAAAGTTATTGAACCGGGCAAAGTTGGTGTGCAAACCCTTTTTGGTAAAGTACAGGATAATGTACTGGAAAGCGGTTTGCACATCATTAACCCTGTTGTGGAGATCACCACGTTTGATATTCAGACCCAAACGTACACCATGAGCGCCGTGAATAACGAGGGCCAAAAGGAAGGTGATGATGCCATCCGGGTATTATCGAGCGATGGGCTCGAAGTTACCATTGATCTTTCGGTACTGTATAAGGTAAGTCCGGATAAGGCTCCTTATATTATGCAGAACATTGGCGAAAACTACATTGATAAGATAGTCCGCCCGGTTTCGCGGACTGCTATTCGCGACAATGCGGTTAACTACGCCGCTGTTGATCTGTACTCCACCAAGCGCCAGGAGTTTCAGGATAAAATAAACCGCTATATTACTGCAAACTTTGCCAAAAGGGGACTGGAGCTGCAGCAGATCCTGGTGCGTAACATTACCCTGCCCGCTTCGGTAAGGGCCAGCATCGAATCAAAGATCAATGCTGAGCAGGATGCCCAGAAAATGCAGTTTGTACTGCAAAAGGAACGCCAGGAAGCCGAACGCAAGCGCGTAGAGGCGCAAGGTATAGCCGATTATCAGAAAATCCTGTCCACCGGCCTGTCAGACAAGCAACTCCAATACGAAGCCATCAAAGCCCAAAAGGAAATAGCCCTATCACCCAATGCCAAAGTGATCATTATTGGCGGAGGCAAGGGAACGCCGATTATGTTGAGTGATAAATAGCTTTTGTCATTAGGGCATTGCGTCACTAGGTCATTTTTTATAATAGTTGTCATGCTGAACGGAGTGAAGCATCTGTTTTGCGATATGCATTTCGGCGAATAGATCCTTCGTACCTCAGGATGACAATGCAAAATAACATGTCATTGAGCGCAGCGTGGCAATCTCATCATGCAAGTCTACTACTTGCCCTAAAGAGATTGCTTCGTACCTCGCAATGACGCGTGGAGAGGAATGTTTTTCAAACACCCTCTTTCCACCGCAGGCGAAGAGGTGGTCCATCCGCCGGCTGGCGGGGATGACCAGGTATTCTAATCGCCGCCTTTCTCGCTATATATATTGTTCGAAACAATTAAAACAATTTATATTGTTGATTTTCAATATGTTCGGTTTTTGTTCGGATTCGTGTTCTGATTTTGTTCGGGGCTTGCTCGGGTTTTGGGGACACGCGAACATCCGAACACGGAACACTGCAAGGCATAACAGGCTATTCGTACTAATCCGTGCAATTAGTGGTAATTTAAAATCTGATACCCAATCCTGCATCATTATTCAGCACATATTTGCCATCGGTAAACTCCGGCATCTGGTAGGGGTTGTTGCTCACCAGGAATGGGCCGTCCAGATCAACCCAGTCGCTTTGCGGAGCCAGCGCCAGACCAGCGAGGGCGGCGCAGCTGGTTTCGGTCATGCAGCCAATCATGATTTTCAGATCTAGTTCCCGCGCCCTTTTAATCATCCGGGTAGCCTCATATATCCCTGCCGATTTCATGAGTTTGATATTGATGCCGGTATATACACCTTTGGCCTTGTCTACATCTTCAAAACGCTGTACAGCTTCATCGCCAATAATAGGGATGGGGCTGCGCTCGGTGAGCCAGGCATTGCTGTCGGGATCGGTTTTAAGCATGGGCTGTTCTATAAGCTGTACACCTTGTTCCTGCAGCCAGTAGGTCATATCCAGGCTTTGTTGCAAGTCTGTCCAGCCCTGGTTGGCATCCACATAAAGGGGTACATCGGTAACCGAACGTATAGTGCTGATGAGTTCCTTATCCGTATCGCGGCCAAGCTTTACCTTGATCACTTTGAAACCTTCAGCTTCCTTTACTTTTTTAATGATCATTTCGGGCGTATCAATGCCTATGGTAAAGCTGGTTACCGGCATTTGGGCAAGGTTGCTGCCTAACAGCTGCCAGCAAGGTTGCTGCTTTATTTTACCATCCAGATCATGCAGGGCAATATCAATAGCAGCTTTGATAGCCGGGTTACCGGGCGCAATGCTATCCAGGTAATTGATCACGGCCCCAAAATCAATAGGATAACTGAATTGGCTGATATCAACCTTGCTCAGAAAATCTGTAGCGGTTTGATGGCTTTCGCCCATGTAGGGCACCATAGAGGCCTCGCCGTAACCGGTGTAACCTTCATGTTTAATTTGCACCAGCATTACCGGGGTTGAGGTGCGCGAAAACTTGGCTATGGTAAAAGCGTGCTTTAATTGCAGTTCAAAGGGTTGATATGTCAGTTCCATGTTAAAAACCAAATGTGCGGATGTGCAAATATGCAGATGTGCAGATGATATAAGAAATTAATTTCAGATGTGAAAACTTAAGATGTGCAAATATGCAGATGTGTAGATAATATAAGAAATGTAATAAACCATGCTTCAGGTAAAAAAATATGCACATTCGCACATCTGCATATTTGCACATCTCTAAACCATTTGCACATCTCTAAACCCTGTTTTATGTAAAAAAATCTGTACATCTGAAATCTGGATATCCGCACATCTGCATTCATCCTTATCTTTGCGTCCATGTCGGCACAAATTTATTCACCGTTCGAGCGTTTTAATTTCAGTAACAGCAAATGTTTCCTAACCGGACAGGCTTTAAATTCTGAAGAAGAAAAGATACAGGTTTTTCCGCAGTGGCTCATGAGTCGTTATAAGCTGGAGGACCAACCCTTTAAACTGCTTGACGAAAGCATGGCTACTTATAAAGACCTGAAACTGCCCTGCAGTGCCACCATCAATGAGCAATATCTTGAACCGCTGGAAGCCGAAATATCCGCCGCCTTTGAAGCAGGCTACGAAGCCATAAAGCAGCTGGATGATCTGAAACTGTTTCAATGGGCCGGTAAGTTATTATATGGCATTATATTCAACGAGATACAGGCTGGCATCAAGCAGCAGCATGCACAGGGCGAGGAGTTTAGCATGTCGCATGCTATTATCCATAAGTTTAGTCAGCTGCATTTGATGCTGCAAAGCTTAAACCTGCCTATTGAGCTGGATGGTTTTAAACCGTACAGTCTATTATTATTTAAAGTTGATAATGCTGATGATGTGTTTGGCTATCGCGATGAAATCAACACGCTTACTTTTTCATTAAGGATAAAAGACTTCGGACTGATCATTTGCCTGCAGGATAACGGTGCCAACACCAGTTACCACAAACAAGCAACAGAAAAGGTTAAAGACCGGATACTGCATCCAATACAGTTTGAAGAATTGAACGCCCGGTTCTTTTACTCCGCCTACTTGTTTAACCGCCTGCCCGAGTATAATATTTTACCGGTAGAGGATATTATATACATCGAAGCCATGCCACTGCGCGGCACCAGCAGTAAACCCTTGTTTGACGATTGGGTACCCAAAGTTTATGGCCAGGTATTAGAAAACTTCTGGAAAAACTGGGGTTTCCTGTTATTTGAGATCATCAAAAATCCGGAAGAACCGATGAGCTTTTTGTTTGATATCGATGGTAACCCGGTTAGTGCAGCATCGATTGAATTGCCCCGCTAATTTGCTGAATAAACGCAGGCAATACCGGCGGGTTAAGCAAAATAGTGATCATCAAACCGCTCAAAGCTCCATACAAGTGGGCATCATGGTTAATACTGTCGCGACTGTATTTGGAGGCATATGTGCAATAAACTAAATATAGAATACCAAACACATAGGCGGGTATAAGGATAGGTAAAAATATCAACCCCATTTTGGCCAGTGGGAAATACAGTATCGCGCCAAAAATTACGGCACTTATAGCCCCTGATGCACCAAGGCTATAGTAATTATAATTGTCCCTGTTTTTAAGTACTGATGGCATATCGCTCAAAACAAGGCTAACTACATATAACAAACCAAACTGCCAGTGCCCGATAACCTGCTCCAGCTGAAAGGCAAAAAAATAGTACGACATCATATTGAACAACAAGTGCATGGTATCGCGATGGACAAGCCCGCTGGTGATCAATGTAAAAAGCCCCTGTCCGCGCGAAACGCTGTAGGGGTGCAGCATCATTTTGCCTAATACGTTTTGGTTGTAAAAGGCATATAACGAGGTGATCAACGTAATAGCAAATATGATTGATGCTACGGGTGTTACAATAAGGTATTCCATTAATTTAAATCGAGTTTAGTATTGGTTAATAACCGGCCTACCGGGTAACGCATATACGTTTTTTCAAAATAGGGCGAGTTACGGTAAACAAAGAAAAGTTGTGCCTGAGCGCTGTCGGCTAGTTTCGGATCCTTGGTTTTGGCATCATCCAGTTTCTTTTTCAATTCGGGGTCTTTTTTTAGCAGGTTGGCAGCAATATCTTCAAAAACATAGTCCGAAAAATATTCCTTTTCGCTTAATACCGAATCAAAAAAGTTCCAGGCAAAAAATGAATCGACACCCTGCGGTTCTAAAGTTTCTACAATATAACGATTAATGGGCTGGTTAGTATATACCACATAATCGCCGCCGTAAAACTTCACGGGCATATCAAGCGGGTTTAACTTCACATTGCTGTGCAGATAATGCCCTTCATATGGTTTCTGCGGTGTTTTATAATCGGCAATGTAATACATCTGCAGGTTCAGGGTGGTGTCGTGTGCCAGCCGCTGCATTTTTACGCCGTTTAGCTTAAATAGGTCAATCACTTTACCCCATGCCTGCGGAATAACATAGGCAACAGGTTTATCGGCGGTGGCGGTTACCTTGTAGGTGTTGTAATAGTTGATGGTTTTGGTATAAGGCTTATCCCTGTCATAATAAAGGCGTTTTAGGCCGCTAACCTCACTGGTTTTATATTCGGCGCTATAACCTTTAAAAGTGATGGTATCTATCTTTTGCATATCGGCAACCCAGTTCAGGGCAAAGGTTTTTTGTTGGGATACTTGTTCGTCGGCCTTTTGCTTTAACTCACCTATGAGTTTAGCGTCGCGCTGGTTAATGTCTATCAAATGCTGCATAAAATCATAGGTAGCGTAAACCCTTTTGTCGAAGGCTTTGAGCATATGTGTTTCTGTAATATAACTGATAATGTTATGCTGGGCTGCAAAGCCGGTGGCAAAGCGGGGTGTTTCCAAAAAACTAACAATACCCGAATCCGGTAAACCCTCTTCGCCTGCGCCATATGGGATCATCTCGTAACCACTTTTCTTCATGTGGTTGTACAGGTAAGGTGTCAGTGTTTTGGTGGTGTAATCGGCCAGGATAGGGTTTTGTTTATCCTTCTGAGTTTCAATCAGGGTCATCACATACTGATAGTCGGCGCCATCACTAGTATGGTTGTCCAGAAAAATTTCTGGTTTCCAGGTATTCAATATTTGGGTAAAAGCCAGTGCATTGCGACTATCAGCTTTTATAAAATCGCGGTTAAGATCAAGATTACGATAATTACCCCTAAAGCCATAAGCCACCGGGCCGTTCTGACTTACACGACTCAGGCCGCGGTTTAGGCTGCCATCAATATTGTACAAGGCGATGATGCAAATAACCACATCCTTGGGTAGCTGGTCTTTTTTAAGCATATTGCGCACTATCATCATGCTTGCATCAATCCCCTCGGGTTCGCCGGGGTGTATACCATTGTTAATGAGCAGTACCCGTTTGTTTTGTTTTTTGATCAATGCGGGATCAAATATTCTATCTTGCGACAATACAATGAGGGTAAGTGGTTTGCCTATGTCAGTTGTGCCGTAATTGATCATTTTCATTTGCTGTGGATACAGCTTATTCAATTTTTGGTAATAATCAATTACCTGGGCATAAGAGGCAGTATAATTTTTATCCTTATTAAGCTCAAACGGGGTTAACTGGGCTTTTGCCGATAGGGTGATAAGGCAAACAAATAAAGCTGATAGAACTATTTTCATAGAATGAGTTATTGCCCAAATATAATCTATAAGAGCCAAGAGTCAAGAAACAAGAGTCAAGAATAAAAAAGGTGCATTTATCCTGGTTCTTGATTCGTATCTCTTGTTTCTATTCTAAAGCGGCAATTTCAGCCTGTATTTTTTTAGGCAGCCTTTGAACTACCAGTTCGTAGGAGTGATCAATCAGTTCACAAAGCAGCTTGCGGGTTAAGGCCCCATCCATATAAATGGTGTTCCACATTTTCTTGTTCATGTGATAACCGGGAATTATTTCTGAGTAGCGTTCGCGCAGGTCGACAGCCCGTTCGGGGTCGCATTTGGCATTAAAACGGTTGCCGCTATAAAGGCCCACGAGTAAAAATATTTTACCTCCAATTTTAAAAACCAAAGTATCTTCACCAAAAGGAAAACCTTCAGTTGCTCCTGGTTTTTGCAGACAATAATCGCGTAGTTCTTCTATATTCAAAACTGGGAATGTCTGATTTGTTTAGTATAGGATACTGAGTTGCCAAAGCTAAATTTAAAACCTATAGTAAGTTGGGCATACTGGTCTGGCGCATTGTTTTTAAACTTATCGGGGTTATCGTTATAACCATCAAGTCCTTCGCCAAAAGTTATGTTGTGCTGATAACCTATAGTGATAGTATAAGATGGCTCATCATAGGAGTCAAAAATTTTAAACTCGTAACCAAATCTTAATGGTATGAGCAGATTGGTGCTTTTGTCTTTTCCTTCGAATCCGATAGTGGTACCAATAGGCCCGTTTTGAGGATACAAATTGGTGCGTTGTATATCGGCCATTTTGTTATTTATTGCCCCAATACCGGTACCTATATAAAAATTTTTAAGCATATTTAAAAAATTGCTGTTGGAGTAGTCCATAATATCCCCGGCTTGCAGATCGGCATGCAAAATTAGTGCTTTATAATTGTTTTTGTATATCCTGCCATAGGGGTCTTTATCAATAGTACGCCCGCCGCCGGATAGTGTGCCAAACTGAAACTCAAGAGCTACCGGTATAAAAGGGCCATAGTTATAAACAAAGTTAATGTTAAACGCAGGATGATAATCTTGCCTTTTGGTATCGGCAAATGCGCGCCCATAACCTACCCCAACACCTACGCCAAATTGCGAATAGTTATACCCTCCCTGTGCTTTTGCGGCTACAGTTGTTAAAGAAATAACAAAAAACAGAATAAATTTTTTCAATGCTAAATTTTAATCAATATTTACAACTGGAACCAGCCAGGTACGGTTGCCGGTAGGATTTTTACTAATGTAAAGCTTTATGAATCTTAATTCATCATTAAACTTCACCGTAACTGAACGCTTTCTGCGTTACGTTACCATTGATACGCAATCAGACCCCTCTTCTGTTTCATTTCCATCAACAGAAAGGCAAAAAGATTTAGGAAAGTTGTTAGTTGATGAATTATTGGCCATTGGTGTAAAGGATGCGTATCTAGATAAATATGGTTATGTGTATGCTACCATACCCTCAAATACACACAAACAGGTACCTGTAATTTGTTTTTGCTCGCATATGGATACCGCGCCTGATTGCAGCGGCAAAGATGTAAAACCTATTGTACATAAAAATTACCAGGGAAAGGATATCGTATTACCCGATGACACTTCACAGATACTGAAACAGGCAGAACATCCCGATCTTAAAAATCAATTAGGCAATGATGTGATAACTGCCAGTGGTACTACTTTATTAGGGGCCGATAATAAAGCCGGCGTTGCCGAAATTATGGATGCCTGCTACCAGCTGATAAATCATCCCGAAATAAAACATGGAGACATCAGGATATTGTTTACACCAGATGAAGAGGTAGGCCGTGGAGTTGATCATGTAGATATTGCCAAGCTAGGTGCTTATGCCGCATATACTATTGATGGCGAAAGTGCTGGTAATATGGAAAATGAAACATTTTCGGCAGATGGGGCCAGGTTAACTATACAAGGGGTAAGCTCGCACCCGGGTTTTGCTAAAGGTAAAATGGAAAGCGCCATAAAAATTGCCGGCCAGATCCTGGCGGCGTTGCCTGCCGATCTATCACCAGAGCATACGGAGGGGATGCAGGGTTTTATACATCCGGTAGCGATAGAGGGTCATGTAGAAACCGCGAGTATTGATTTTATCCTTCGCGATTTTGATGAGGCAAAACTAAATGAACACGCCAATGTTATCCGTAAAACAGCTGATGGGGTATTAAAAAACTTTCCTGACTCTGCCTATACTTTAGCCATAGCCCAGCAATACCGTAATATGAAAAATGTGCTTGATGAGCATCCGCGGATTGTGGAATATGCTATGGAAGCTATTAATCGTACCGGCCTAACGGCAAAGCTTTGCAGCATAAGAGGAGGTACCGATGGTTCAAGGCTATCATTCATGGGATTACCTTGCCCCAATATTTTTGCAGGCGAGCATGCCTTTCACGGCAAGCAGGAGTGGGTTTCGGTGCAGGATATGCAAAAAGCAGTTGAAACCATATTGCACTTATGTATGATATGGGAAGAGAAAAGTTAGAATTATCAGTATAAAAGGATTTTAATATGTACACCATCAGAAAAGCAACTATAAACGACGTTGAAACTATCCGCCAGATAGCCGACCAAACATGGTGGGTAACCTATGGACCTATATTGGATAAGGAACAAATAGCTTTTATGCTGGGCGAAATTTATGCGGCTGATAAGATCAGGGAACAGATTGCAACCAATACCCAAACCTATTTGTTGCTGAGCGAAGACAAACAGCCGGTAGCCTTTGCCGGTTATTCTCCGCGCGAAGAGAATCCGGATATTTACAAATTGCATAAATTGTATTGCCTGCCGGTTACCCAGGGTAAGGGTTACGGCAAAATACTGATCAATGAGGTTATCAAAAGGACAGTTGAGGCCGGTAAGCGTACGCTTGAACTCAATGTAAACCGGTATAATAACGCGAAGTCGTTTTATGCAAAAATGGGCTTTAAAATAGCCTACATTCAGGATATCCCGATAGGAAAATATTGGATGAATGATTATATTATGCGTAAGGAGTTGTAGCTTAGTTTTTGATAACCTGCCTTTTATACTCCTTTTTCCAGTCATGGTATCCTAAAATAGCCATGCCGGTATAGGCAGCGTACATTATGGCGGTTAAATGCAGGTTTTTGTAGGTATAAACACCTATATAAATAATATCAACAAATATCCAGATAAGCCAGTTTTGCAATATCTTGCGTGCCAAAAACAGTTGCGCAACCAGGCTACAGGCCGTGCAGAAACTATCAAGGTAAGGGAATGATGCTGTTGTATATTTTAATACCGAACCCAATAAAACGGTAAAAACAACAATGGCTAACAATGACCATATGATTTCGCGCCTGTTGATCATTAATACAGGGGTTTTACGCTTGGTGCCCTGTTTGCGACTCCAATTATACCAGCCATAAATATTCATGGATATAAAGTAAAACTGCAGACCCATATCGGCATAAAGCCGGGCTTCAAAAAATATAAAAATGTAAATGCCAACGCTTATAATAGCAAAGGCCCAATTCCAGATATTATTAACCGCCGCCAGATAAACACAGAGCAACCCGGTTATTACAGCAATAATTTCCGACCATGTTTGATGGCCCCACCATTCCTGTAGAAATTGAATGATATGCATTGATCAAATATATAATACATTTCCTTTATGTTATTGCTCCGTGCCTCGCAATGACATAGGTTTATAAGTTGTGAATTACCAAATTTTCACCCGTTTATCCGGATCTATCCACATCTTGTCGCCTTTTTTAATATGAAAGGCTTCATAAAACTCAGGCACATCAGTAAATGGCCCGTTTACGCGCATAAAGCCGGGTGCATGAGGATTCGTTAATATCTGGCTTGATAATGATTCCTGGCGGTCCTGCCCAAGCCAGCCTAAAGCATAACCCAGGAAATATCGTTGCAGTGGTGTTAAACCATTAAGAGTTTTGCCTTCTTTATACTGATCGGTTTTCTTAAAAGCATCAAGACCAATAACAATACCACCCAGATCGGCAATGTTTTCGCCTTGTGTGGCTTTACCATTTACATGTAACCCATAAATACTGTAGCCATTAAACTGGTTAATCAGCATTTGAGCACGTTGTGTAAACTTTACCGAATCCTGCGGTAACCACCATGCTTTTAAATTTCCCTTAGCATCAAACTGCCGGCCTTCATCGTCAAACCCATGTGTCATCTCGTGACCAATGGTTGATGCTGCAGCGTAGCCGTATATAACGGCATCATCAATATCCTCATCTTTAGCTCCGGGGATAGTAAATATGCCCGCAGGTAATACAATTTCATTGTTTGATGGGTTATAATAAGCATTATAGGTTTGCGGTGTTATGCCCCATTCGGTGCGGTCAACCGGTTTTCCTAGTTTGGCAGCACTGTACTTATGCCACCAGTTATTAGCGCGCATTACATTAAGTGCGTAGGGGCCACGGTTAATTTCAAGTGTCGAGAAATCTTTCCACTTATCCGGATAACCAACCTTAGGCATTACTTTTCTCAGCTTAAAATATGCTTTTTCTTTTGTTTGCGGACTCATCCAATCCAATTTTTCAATATGTTCTTTGAAGGTGGCGCGCATGGTTTCAACCAGGTTTACGTAACGTTCCTTTGTTTTTTCGGGAAAATACTCTTTTACAAATATTTGCCCCAATACTTCGCCCATTAAGCCGTTCTCGGTATCCAGTACCCGTTTCCAGCGGGGCAATTGTTCTTTGCTGCCGTTAAGCACCTTGCCATAAAAACGGAAGAGCTCCTGGTCAAAGGGTTTACTTAAATAAGAGCCAAATGCTGATATCAGGTTTTTACGCAGATAGTTTTTCCAGTCATCAATGCTATAAGTTTTCAGAGCCTTGCTAAAGGCACGGTAGTATTCGGGCTGACCAATAATAACCGTATCAACATTTTTGTAATCCATTTGCTCAAATGCCGATTTCCAATCCACCTCAGGAACCAGCTTATTTAAGCCAGTCAGTGGCATCTTATTATAATTATGATAAGGATCGCGTAGGTTTTCTAGTTTACGACTACTATCGGCTAAAAACTTTTCCAGGTCGTACACTTTTTTAGTTGCTGCAATGGCTGCATCTGGTAGCAGACCTGCAAGTTTAAATATTGTTGGCAGGTGCTTTTGCTGATAATCATTACGTACGGCAATACTATGTGCGTCAGTATTAAAATAATAATCGCGATCTGGCAAACCTATACCTGCCTGATCAAGCTGCAATACTATTTTTGAGCTGTTTTTGCTGTCCTGACCAGCATAAGCGCCTATTGGTGTTTCAACCCCAATGGTTTTTAAGTGCGCAAATTCATCTACCAGGCCTTTAATATCTGTTACCAGGTCAATTTTATCCAGTTCATCCTTGAGTGGTGATAAACCTTGTTTTTCAATGTTAACGGTATCGATACCGCTGTAATAAAAATCGCCTATTTTTTGAGTGTTGCTGCCTTTGGGGGCGTTAGCTTTAAGTGCATCCTCATTAATTTTTTTCATGCGGTTGCGCAGCTCTTCTTCCACTACGTTTCCTATGCCCCATGACGCATAAGCCGGTGGGATCGGGTTTTTCTTAAGCCATGCACCATTGGCATATTTAAAAAAATCGTCGCCCGGTTTTACAGTTGCATCTATATTCTTAAATACTGGGTCGTTATCGGCATAATTTTTTGCTTTATCCTTGCATCCGGTAAATAGTAAAAAACTCAATACATATATTATAATAGTTTGAGATGCAGTTTTTTTGATCATAAATTTTTAAGTGTATGTTATAAAATACAAAGGATGTATGGAATAGTAGAATCTGAAATAGCAATTTAGCAATAAAAATATCTGTTTAATAGATGCCTTGAAAAAAACCTGCTAAAGAAACATCAAAATAATAACAAACTTTCCTTAAAGTATCTAACCTGATATCTATTTTGCCGGACTCCAGCCGGGCAATATTGATGTTGGTTTCGTTAAAAAACTTTTCCTGGGTTACTTGATTTTGTCTTCTCAGGTTCTTAATTTGAAGGGCCACTTTCTTTTTAAAAGCTTCGTCAGAGTTGCTAAGGTATTCAAAATCAGTAAGTAGCATAAGTATTTATAGATAATTAATAATAAGATAATAGGATCGGAAAATAAATAAATAATAATAAGTAATTAAAGTTCGAAAAAAATATTGGTAATAGATATATGTCTGAACAACTATTTACTGACGTTTAAGTAAGTGTCATTTTGTAATTGTGGCAGCAAAATTGTTTACATCTAATAGCCCTGCTGATAATCTATGAAAAAATTAAAAATCACCTACCTGTGAAAAACATTTTTTTTTGAATTCTCAGACGCCCAAGTTGAGATTTTTTGTTCTTTGTTTTGGGTTTAATCAATAGTTTAAATTAATTAGGGGAAAGGGAGTCTTGAAAAAGACTCTCTTTTTTTATGTAATATTTTTTACTATGCACGCATAGTAATTGCTATATTTAGTTTTTTAAATATTATGAATTTCGAATTTACAGAAGAACAGTTAATGATACGCCAGGCTGCGCGCGATTTTGCACAAACAGAATTAAAGCCCGGAGTAATAGAGCGCGACGAACATCAAAAATTTCCGGCCGAACAAGTGAAAAAGCTCGGCGAGCTGGGTTTTTTAGGTATGATGGTTTCGCCACAATATGGTGGTAGTGGTATGGATGCCATATCATACGTATTGGTTATGGAGGAGCTTTCAAAAATTGATGCCTCTGCGTCGGTAGTAGTTTCGGTAAATAATTCACTGGTTTGCTATGGCCTTGAAAAATATGGTACCGAAGCCCAGAAACAAAAATATCTGATACCACTGGCCAAAGGCGAAAAAATAGGCGCGTTTTGCCTTTCGGAACCTGAAGCCGGTTCAGATGCTACCTCACAACGAACAACTGCCATTGATATGGGCGATTATTACCTGCTTAATGGCACCAAAAACTGGATCACCAACGGTAGTTCGGCATCAACTTATTTAGTAATAGCCCAAACGGATGCGGAAAAAAAACATCACGGCATTAACGCATTTATTGTTGAAAGAGGAATGGAGGGTTTTACCATAGGACCCAAAGAGAATAAAATGGGAATACGTGGCTCAGATACGCACTCATTAATGTTCACTGATGTTAAAGTTCCTAAGGAGAACCGCATTGGCGACGAGGGCTTCGGGTTTAAGTTTGCTATGAGCACTTTAGAAGGTGGTAGGATAGGTATTGCCGCGCAAGCTTTAGGGATAGCTTCGGGGGCTTTGGAATTGGCTGTGCAATATTCAAAAGAGCGCAAAGCCTTTGGTAAAACCATTGCCGATCTGCAGGCCATTCAGTTTAAACTGGCCGATATGGCAACCGAAGTAGAAGCTGCACGCTTATTATGTCTTAAGGCTGCCTGGTTAAAGGATCACGGACAATCATACACTCAGGCAGGCTCAATGGCCAAGCTTTTTGCTTCGGAAGTGGCTATGCGGACAACTATTGAGGCTGTGCAGATTCATGGCGGTTATGGCTTTGTTAAAGAATATCATGTGGAGCGTTTAATGCGCGATGCTAAAATTACACAGATATATGAGGGAACATCTGAAATTCAAAGAATTGTAATTTCTCGCGGAGTGTTGAAATAGTGGGCTTCTTTTTATACTTTTGATAAAGTATATCAATTTAGTAGACTATTTTTAAAAATGTATTATAAAACAATAATAACAACTGTATCTTTTGCTTTAATCTTACAGACATCATTTGCCCAAACCAAACTTAAAACTGGTGTATGGCGTGGTGCGTTAAAAACGGCATCGGGTACTGATATCCCTTTTAATTTTGATGTAAAAGATGTAGCTGGTAAACAGCAACTGGATATCATTAACGGTGCAGAAAGATTTAAAGTGACCGATGTTACAACCCGGGGCGATTCTGTTTTTATACACATGCCTTTATTCAATTCGGAGTTTAAATTAAAGCTGGATAGCGGTAATTTAAAGGGACAATGGGTAAGGCATTTGGGCGAACGTGATGCAACCGTTGAATTTACAGCAACTCCCAACACCTCATGGCGATTTGTAAAAGCACCTGTTAAACCGGCTCATAACATAGGAGGCCGGTGGTCGGCTATTATAGGTGAAGGAGATGGCAGGGATACTACCGTTGGCGAATTTAAGCAGGATGGCACCAGGTTAACGGGGACGTTTTTAACCACAACGGGTGATTATCGCTACCTGGAAGGAAGCGTATCGGGCGATAAATTGTATTTATCATGCTTTGATGGCGGCCATGCTTACACGTTTACAGCAACTATTACAGATGAACAAACCATAACCGATGGAAAGTTTTATGCAGGCTACTCATCCGTGCAACCCTGGACAGCGGTTAAAGACGCGAATGCCAAACTGCCCGATGCTTACTCGCTCACCGCACTTAAACCGGGTTATAAAAAAATAGATTTTACTTTTAAGGATATTACCGGTAAAGAGGTTTCGCTACAGGATGCCCGTTATAAAAATAAAGTTGTTATTGTGCAGATATTAGGTTCGTGGTGCCCTAATTGTATGGACGAAACAGCCTATATGGTAAATTATTACAAAAAGTTTCAACCCAAAGGTGTTGAAGTTATAGGTTTGGCTTATGAGCGTACCACCAACTTTGAGAAATCGCAGAAAGCATTACAGCAAATAAAAGACAGGTTCAATGTACCTTATCCGTTATTAATAACCGGTTATACCAGTAATAAGGTTGAAACGGCTAAAAGCCTGCCTATGCTTGCCAAAGTAGTTGGTTTCCCTACAACCATTATTATTGATAAAAGCGGCGATGTACGTAAAATACATACCGGTTTCAGCGGCCCTGGTACCGGCGAATATTACACCGAGTTTATCAGTGAATTTGAAAAACTGACTAATGATCTGCTGGCAGAGAAATAAGAATACATTTTTTATAAACAAAAAGGACATTATAATATTATAATGCCCTTTTTGTTTATAGTGTCCATCCTTTATTTTATCAAGGCTGATCTGAATAAAGAATGATCAGATCCTAGCTTTAGTTGAAACTACCACGACCGAAATGCCCATAGCGGCTATCAGTACAAATGAAGCCCGTAGGGTAGCTATACCGGCAATAAAACCAATAATAGGCGGCCCAACTAAAAAGCCCATAAAGCCAATGGTTGATACTGCTGCCAAGGCAACACCAGGCTGCATGGTTTTTGATTTACCAGCCGCGCTGTAAACCATGGGTACTACCGATGATACCCCTGCACCTACCAATAGAAAACCAGCCATGGCGGTGTATACATAAGGAAAGGCAACAGCTATCAATAGCCCTGTGGCTGTTAATGAACCGCTAACCTGCAGTGTGCGTTTTAAACCATACCGGTGTGCAAACCAATCGGCAACAAACCTGCCGCCGGCCATGGTGAACATAAATGTAGTAAAGCCTATACCTACCAAAGCTGTTGGAGCAAGTACCACTTTTTTAAAGTAGATAACGCTCCAGTCAAACATAGCGCCTTCGCATATCATGGAACAAAAAGCTATGACTCCCAGTTTTATCAGGGAATGATCAGGCATTACAAATACGGGGCCGGAACTGGCAACTTTATCATCTTTTAGATACCGTGCAGCTGCTATTACGCCTATAATAATAACTACCAGCATCAATAAAAAATGATGAAAAGGCGCAATGCCTTTGGCTATCATAAAAGTACCTATACCTGCACCGGCAAATCCGGCAAGGCTCCATAAGCCGTGGAAAGAGGCCAGTATTGGTTTTTTATATAATTCTTCGGTAATTACGGCTTGTGTATTAACGGATATATTAACAGCATTACTACAAAAGCCGAAACATACCAGGCAAATAATAAGCTGAAAAGTATTTTGAGCCATGCCCAGGCATACTAAAGCAAGGGCATATAGCACTAAAGCGCTAATGAGCAATTTTTTGCTGCCGATTTTAGTGATGATCCAGCCAGAAAACGGCAAGGAACACATTAACCCTACCGGTAGCGAAAATAACACTGCTCCCAAACCGGCATCAGAAAGCCCCATAGTTTGTTGTACGGTAGCAATGCGCGATGCCCAGCTTGAAAAGCTTAACCCCGCCATAAAAAACATAGCCCCTACAGCAATGCGCAGCGCTTTTTTTGATGTTAAAACAGGTAAGCCCGGAGAGTCGATCATGAATTTAATATACAAGTAAACGTGTATTTTTTACACTTTATTTACGGCTACAAATATATAGCAATTAATTTGTGATTAAATATGCTAAACCGGTTTTTACTTTAAGCTGGATTTAAGTTAACGAGATTAAATTACAAAAGATTCTCCAGCCTCACAGTCGCTTCTACATTAGTTAATGTTAAAGGATTACCAGTGCCTTCTACAGGATATAATTTGCACGAGAATGTAAGTTTAATTTTAAGGCTTTCTTCCATGCCTGATTGTGGAGGTATTGAAGTAGTTGATATAATGTTTACACCACTGGTTTGGGTACCTTTGCTACTTGAATATAAGTTGCCATCCTTATCGGTATAAGTAATAGATACAAATTTTTGATCGTCTGCAGGAAATTCATTGCGAAAGTTCCATAAGCCTGTTTTAATGAAGGAGTTAAAGGCGGCTGATTTACTATCAAAAGTAGTATGAATAAATCCAAATTCAATTCCTAATTGTGGTTGAAATACTGGTGATTTAGATATTAACGCGGTAAGGCTGCCTACGATACCACCCTCGTCGTTTGAAGTGGCCGCTACTGATCCGGCAACCCAGCCATCAGAATCATCAGTTACCTGCCAGTTTAAAGCCTGACCATTTAAAGTGCCTTTTAATGAATATTCACCTGCAACCGGATTGGTTTCCGGATCTTTTCCGGTATATCCAGGGATAGGTACAATCTTAGTTGGATAAACAGCCGGATCTGGTTTACAGCCATTAATGACTATAGTTAA
The DNA here is from genome assembly GCA_030445275.1 of Mucilaginibacter sp. Classification (GTDB taxonomy): domain Bacteria; phylum Bacteroidota; class Bacteroidia; order Sphingobacteriales; family Sphingobacteriaceae; genus Mucilaginibacter. Next base: position 57,121 of record JAUCSE010000069.1, on the reverse strand, counting down.
AACCAGAAAAATGAAAATTTTATAGTAAGGGCTGTTCATATGCGCGTTAAATGATAAGGTTGTTTACGTGCAATAAAGATAGGATTGTTTCAGCTTATTATAAAAATATTTATATATGCCGTTTGCACGTTGTAGTAGTTTGCCATGGAAAACTTGAATAAGAATAACCGGGGCATCATGATCATTTACAGAAAGGATAAAAGATCAAGGTTGGGATGGAGATAAAAGGCATCCGTATGTTATATAAATACGAATGCCCCCGGTAGCTTATTAATTGCAATCACCATCAGGCGAGCATGATTCGCCCTCAATGATAGTTAATGCTGGTTTGGTGTTTTCCTGCTGCCATTCGGTAAATGATTTTTCAATTGTTTCCTGAAATACAGGAACCGCCTGTGCTCCTGATATACCGTATTTATTGTTTAGCACAAAGAATGGTACCCCCTGTATGCCCAATTGTTGAGCCTCGGCAATATCATGCTTTACATCATCGGCGTAGGTATCGGCATCAAGCACCTGTTTTATTTCTTCGGCATCAAGACCAATTTCAACACCTAACTTTATCAATGTATCCTGCTTGTCAATGTTCTGTCCATCGGTAAAATATGCTTTGAATAATGCCTCTTCAGCCTTATCGCCAAGGCCATATTTTTTGGCCAGGTGACTAAAACGATGGGCGTTAAAGCTATTAGCTACAATAGCCTGGTCAAAATGGTAGGTAAGGCCAACTTCTGCTGCCATTTGAGTCAGATGATCATGCATTTGCTGGGAGTAGTCTACCGTCCAGCCTTTTGTATCAGCCAGGTATTGTACAATATTTAAATCGGGATTGGTTTTCATATCTGGATTTAGCTGAAAACTTTTCCACTCCACCTCTATCTGATCCTGATATCCGGATTGATGTAAAGCTTCTTCAAACCGGCGTTTACCAATATAGCAGAAAGGGCACATCACATCAGACCATATTTCTATTTTCATGTTATCGCTTTTAAATAATATGCAAAGCTAACATCCCTCTGTAGTATCCCCGTAAGGGTAAAGTAAAATTTAAGTGGTTTTACTATATTGTAGATAATAAATATTTGTACAACTGCCAAAAAAGCAATTGCTTTGTTACCACAATTACCATGCATTTAATATGAAAAACTCCCCTAAGTTCATTTATGTATTATTGGCTGCTATCGGCCTTAACTTTACAGCCACTGCACAGCAAAAAATAAAACCAACAAAGCCAAATGAAAATAACTTGTTTAGTGCGGGTTTAGCCTCTGCTTTTATCGGTGGTTTATATGATGCTTACTATCCCTATAAACAATTAAAACAACATGGCGATTTTGGCTTAGGGGCCCCGGCCCAGGTTGATGGCGAACTTTTATTATTTAAAGGCAACTTATATCAAACCCGGTATACCGGTAAAACTACATCGCTTGCAGATACCGGTAAAACACCCTATGCAATTGCCTGTTTCTTTCGCCCAGTTAAAGTGTATAAACATAGTGGGACGTTAGATAAGGCTGCGTTTTACAGCTATCTGGATAGCCTGCTTACCAATCAGAACGGTATTTACGCCATACATATAAGCGGTAAATTTAAACTGGTTAAAGCCCGTGCTTTCCCCCCGGTTGCGAAACCATATTTACCCCTTGCTGCAATGCTTGACAGGCAACACTTTTTTGATCATACCGATATTCAAGGCGATCTGATAGGTTTCAGGATCCCGAAGTTTATGGAGGGGCCACATATTGCCGGTTATCATTTTCATTTTTTATCCATTGATAAAGCGTTCGGTGGTCATGTGGTTGATCTGATCGCGGAAGATATTACGGTTGAAATTGACCCGCTGACAAGCTTTACCATAGATATTCCTCAAACGGCGAATTATGATAATTTCGACTTTAAAAAAGATCGTAAAGAGGAGATTAAAAGTGTTGAGAATGGTAAAAAGCAGTAGTAGTATTGTTTAGTACCGCTATGGCCGCGGGAGCCTTTTACTTTTGTAGCCAGAAAAACAAAAATGCTTTTTTTCTTTTAGGCTTCTTTGCCGCACGAGGTCTTTGCCCTGCCCAGGCCACCATTGTTCTGCCTGATTTCATCTGAAGCGAGCTGCAGTTGTCTGAATCAGGATTTACCGAATTAAAGGATTATCAAAATGAGGAAGTTTTATTGATGTAAATCAAAAAGCGGGTAAAGGCCAGACAGAAAAGCGGGCCCGGGTGTTTTGCCTTGTGGGGGGAAGCTTTTTTCTGTCTTGATCTTTTGGTTACTTTTGGATCAAGCCAAAAGTAACTAGGCCTCCGCGGCTATGAGCGGTATTGAACTATTGTCAACAAGCGTAAAAGTAATAGCTTAAGCAACTATGAGTTAAACCTTACCCTTCAATAACCGCCACAATTTTCCCAATATCACTATTATTCATCTGCTCATCTTCGGCTATGTTGGGATAGTATTTGTTGAGTATTTTTTTTATAAGGAAATAGCTCTCCATAGATTGAATAGGTGGGTTGGCCAGTTCATTAATAATAGAACCTACCATCTTGATCTTTTTGGCCTCGTATTGATTCAGTACAAAAGCAGAGGTCTTATTTTTACGACTGAGCTCAATCAATTCATCAAGTTTCCTGATATCTTCAACCAAGTCCATCAGCTTTAATACTTCCACTTTTTTCATCGGGCCAAAATTAAACAATTATTTGCGCCGCTAAATAACATTCAGTTAATATATCAAAATAAATAGGATAGCAAAGTTGTTTTTAAGCTACATAAGGTTAATAATTAAGCCGTTTAAATAATTTATACTTAATGGATTTTTAACAAAAAACACTTTATATTAGGTAAATAAAAATACATTATGAAAAGAAAGATTTTTACTACCACAATGCTGGTGAGCTGCTTTATAGTTTGCCTTGCAGCAATAGCCGACCTTAATGGTAAATGGGTCGGAAAATTAGTTATGGGCGATGGCACTGAATATCCATTGTTATATAACTTTAAAGTTGATGGCGATAAACTAACAGGAACTGCACTTACGCCAGAGGGCGACACCCCGATAACTGCGGGTAAAACGGATGGTATTACTTTTTCATTTAGTGTGGCCACCGGTGGTATGGATATACCACATACCGGCAAGTTTTATGGCGATTCAACTGCTATTGATTTGGAGATCAATGGTGCAAAAATACACTCGGTGTTAAAAAGACCTGAAGAAAAGAAATAAGCCAGATAACTAAATTTGGATTAAAACCTTGCTTATTAAGTAAGGTTTTTTTGTGCGGTTAAAACTTTTTAACAAGGTGTCTGTATTTAAGTATGCCTGTGTATTATACAGATTGCCATGAAGAAAAAGATGTTGATAACCGCTGCTCTGCTACTGCTTATGGTGGTTTGTTTTGCCGCGGTGGCCGATTTAACAGGAACCTGGGTTGGTAAGGTAAAATTGCCTGAGGCGGATGCAGGCAGCAATGACTTCTCCCTCCGTTATGTTTTTAAGGTAGATAGTGATACACTTACCGGTACTGCACATATGCCGCAAGGCGAAGTAAACATTACCGATGGTATGATTAACGGTAATGAGTTTTCGTTCAATGTGCCGGTACCCAATGGCAATGCTCCGCATACGGGCAAATTCTATGGCGATTCCATTGTGTTACATATTGTTTACAAGGGCGAGCATTTGCAGACGACATTAAAGCGAGAGTAATTAATATTTTTATTTGCCATTGCTTATTAAACGTATAGCTGCTACCTTTGCGGCAACATGCTGCAACGTTTAACAGCCTATTTACTCATCGTTTCGCTGGTTACAGTTAATTTCTCGCGTTTTTTTATTTATGCGGGTTTTGAACTGAACAGAAACTACATTGCCACCAAGCTTTGCGAAAACCGGGATAAGCCCTGGATGCATTGCGATGGTAAATGTTATTTTGCGAAAAAGATCAAACAGGCAGAGGATAAGCAGGCCAGCGATGAAAGGCAATCGCAAAAGAGCCTCTTTCAGGAAGTTTATGTTGTCAGTTCAACTGAAATTAAATTTCACTCCAGCTTGTTGCAAGTAATTGTAACCCCTTATGATTGTACTCTGCCGGTTAAACCTGTAGGTGCAGTTTTCCGCCCTCCGCAATTAGGATAATTTCCATTTTATTTTTCCCGGATTTTAAATTGATGGCTTTGCTGTGTGCTTTGGCATATGCGCTATTATTTCTCCCATGTCATCTCGAACGAGGCACGAGGAGAGATCTTATACATGATGTATTAATCGTATAGGGTTTTTCGCTTCCGCTCAAGAGATAGTTTCTCCCCACGGTCGAAATGACAAGTGGCGAAAAGAAGTATTAATTCAAAATTTCCCGGGAATACCCATGTCCTAATACTAAAGTTTTATACCGGGGCTTTATATGCTCCAGATTCATTATTCATGAAAAAATATCTAATTCTATTTATACTTTTTTTATCATTTTCAACACTGGCTTATAGCCAAACTACCCTGCAAGGTACCGTAATAGATGTCAATACACATGAGGCCCTGGTAGGGGCTTCTGTTTGTAAAGTAAATGCTACTAACGGCGAAAAGCTGGCTACCACTAATGCAAAGGGACATTTTACCATTAACGCGCATGGTATTACCCAGCTTAAATTTGCTATGGTAGGTTATAACTCGCGTATTATTGATGTAACCGCTTTGAAGAGACAATATCTTGATATAGCTCTTGAGCCATCGACTGTAGATCTACAGCCTGTAGTGGTAACCGCCAGCCGTGAAGGGCAAGCGCGGCAGGATGCACCTATCGCCATCAGTAAAATAAACTCTACCCAAATCAAGGATGCTAAGGCTACTGCTTTGTATCAGTTATTAAATAAAGTGGCCGGCGTTTACATGGTTAATTTAGGTAATGAGCAGCATACTATGGCCATCCGTCAACCCATTACCTATAATGCGCTTTACCTGTACATGGAAGATGGGTTACCCATACGCCCTACGGGTATTTTTAACCACAACTCGCTGTATGAGATCAATATGTCGGGCGTTAAAGATATTGAGGTTATCAAAGGGCCTGCTTCATCACTTTATGGCAGTAATTCCATCGGTGGGGCGGTTAACTTTATTACACAGGGGCCGCCATCAGGTTATGCTGGTAATGTTTCTGTTCAGGGCGATAATTATCATTATCGCCGGGTAGATGCCGACGGTGGCTTTAGCCAGGGTAAATTCGGTTTGTATGTTGGCGGGTATATTGCCCACCAGGAAAATAGCTGGCAGGATTATTCCAATTTTGATAAATACTCCGGCAACTTTAAAACAACTTATGATTTTAATGCCACTACCCGTTTAACCACAGCAGCGGCTTACAATTACCTGAACACGCAAACACCAGGCAGTTTGGATAGTGCTCATTTTTATAATCGCAGCTACGGAGCCAATTCACGGTTTACTTATCGTAAGGTAAAATCATTCAGGGCCAGCACCCGTTTAGATCACCAATGGGATGATAAGAACAGCACTTTTGTGACCCTGTTTTTCCGCGATAATTCCACCGCACAACTGCCCAGCTATTATATATCCGATGTGCGGGATAATACAGGAAAATACCTAAGCTCGAACGGACAAGTTAATGATCAAAAATTTAAAAGCTACGGCTTGCTGGCTCAACACCGTGCTGACTTTGACTTTCTGCATTCGCGCTTAATTGCAGGTGTTTATATGGATGATAGCCCAAGCTCGTACTACGCCCAATACCTGAATATTGATAAAGATGTACAGAATAACTATTACACCGGCTTTACCAATACTGGCAGGTATATCGATAACTACAACATTAAACTATTCAATACCGCCGCCTATATGCAGTATGAAATAAAACCAGTTGAAGCACTGCGCATTGTTGGTGGTTTGCGTTATGATCGTGTACATTATGATTTTACTAACGGCTTACCTACCGGAAGTACTAAATATAAGCAGCAGGAAACTAACAACTTCAATATTGTAGCCCCAAAACTCGGTATAACTTATGATCTGGGTCATAATAAAGGTTTCTATGCCAATTACAGCGTGGGTTTTCAGCCACCTGAAACCGGTGATCTATATAGCTCAAGGCAGTTAACACCGCTAAAGCAAGCCACTTTTGATAACTATGAAGTAGGCGGCTGGTTTTCGGCATTCAACAAAAAACTATATTTTGAGATGAGCCTGTTTGATCTGGAAGGTCATAACGAGATCATTAGTCAGCTGTTACCCGATAATACCACCCAAAACCAAAACGCGGGCGCTACCCGTCACCGGGGTATTGAGTATGCTTTGACCCTGGCTCCAATTAAGGAATTAACCTTTAGGTTTAGTGGTACCAACGCCAGGCATACCTATGTGGAATATAGCGAGGTACGCACCAGCAATGGAACCAGCACGGTTATTAGCTATAACGGCAACCGCATGAACAATGCACCTGCCTGGATAGCCAACTCCGAACTGACTTATAAACCACTATATCTGCCGGGTTTCAGGATAGCTACTGAGTGGCAGCATATTAACCAGTATTATACCAATCCAGCTAATACCAAAACTTATAGTGGATATGATATTTATAACCTGCGTTTAGGTTACGATATGAAGAGCAGCGTGTTAAAAGGGGCTGGTATCTGGTTTAATGTACTTAACTTGACCAACAAGTTATACGCTACTACAGTAACCAGCAACCAGTATGGCGATACCTATAATGCTGCACCTCCACGTACTTACACTTTAGGTATCAGTTATTCTTTTTCAAAATATTGATCATGGCATCATCAACAGTAAAAAGCAATTTTTATAAATGGCATCGGGTATTAGGGCTAATAGCCCTGATACCCATAATTCTTTGGACACTGAGCGGCTTGTCGCACCCTTTTATGTCAAACTGGTTCAGGCCGGTAATTGCTAAAGAGGTGTTTAAACCGCTATCACGGGATAAAATGAAACCGGGTTTATCCATTCAACAAATAATGGATAAGAATAACCTGCAAAATCTGCGGAATTTTAATCTGATTAATTTTAGCAAAGGAACCTTTTACCAGGTATTAGGAAGGGATAGCATTTACAAATATTACTCAGCAATTGATGGCGTGTTGTTGCCCAATGGCGATGTGCAATATGCCGAATATCTTGCCCGTTTTTTTACACAGGATTCTACATCTACCCTGAAAAGCGTTGTGTTGCAAACCTCTTTCGATGGGCAATACCAACCTATTAATCACCTGCTGCCCGTTTGGAAGGTATCCTTAAACCGGCCAGATGGTATGGATGTTTACATCGAAACCGGGCAGAGCCGTATGGGCACTTTTAATAACAATACCCGTAAAATACTTTTATGGACATTTGAACAGTTTCATACCTGGCAATTCCTAGCTGATATTGCGGGTGATACCTTCCGTAATGTGTTCCTGTTAATCATTATGTGTGTGATGCTATTTTCACTCATCAGTGGCTTAACCATTTATGGCCTTTTCTGGAAAAAGTTTAAAACTATACAGCAAAACCGGAAAGCCAAAGGCACAGAAGACAAACGTTTTGTTCATCGTTTTCACCGGCAAATTGGGCTTATCGTATCCTTTGTGATGTTCACGTTTGTGGTGAGCGGAGCTTTTCATTTGTTTGTAAAGCTGTACAATAACAAGCCTGATAGGGCAGATTATGGGCAGGTGATAACCCGCAAACAGCTAAGTGTATCAAACTTAACTTTGCCTGTAGCCGATAGCATAATTAAAAAAACAGGTGTGGTTAGCTTTAACAGTAACACCTATTACCAGGTGGTTGATAATAAAAAGCAGGTCTTATACTTTAATACCCTAACCGGTAAAGAACAGCAGCTTGGCGATGAGGACTATGCCCGTTTTTTAAGCACTTATTATCATAGTTCGCCATTAAAAACTTTTGCGGGCCGGGTTAAGATAGATGTGATTAAACAGTTTGATAACGAATATGGCTTTATCAACAAACGCCTGCCGGTTGAGCGCATTGGTTATCCCGATGGCAGTAATTGGTACATTGAAACTACTACCTCGAAACTGGCCACCAAAGTTGCCGGAATTGAGCGTGCCGAAGGACTATCCTTCATTTTTCTGCATAAATACTTTGGCATGAGCTGGGCTGGTAAAAACATCCGCGATATAGTAAGTATGCTGGCTGCCCTGGGTGTATTGGTAGCATCGCTGTTTGGCTTTGCCTCTTTTATTAAAAATAAATAACCATGAAAAGATTAATTATAATTCTTGCCCTGGCTGCATCATCATTAGTTGCCTTTAATGCCTGTAATGGTAGTAGCAAAACGGGTAGTGAAAAACATCAAAAGAAAGGTAAATATACCTGTACCATGCACCCGGATGTAAGTTCAGATAAACCAGGTGTTTGCCCTAAATGTGGTATGGATTTGGTGGAGCGGGATACTACGGATAAATAGCCCCTCCCAACCCTCCCCAAAGGGGAGGGTTTTTTACTCACAGGATTCAGAAAAGGGAATCCGGTGCTTATTTAAGCTTATCAAAGTCCTCTCCTTTGGAGAGGATCATTACATGAGGGCTTCGCCGTTTAGGTGAGGTGCTTACTTCTTTCTCAGCAGTGTACTATGCGCTTTTGTACCATTTACGGCAATATCAACCCCAACTGAATCGCCATAAAATTTACCGGAATGCTCAATTTCCATGTTGCCTAAGGTAACGGTAAATTTAAAGTCGGTACCGGTAATTTTGCCATCATCAATGGGCAGGTCCCCTTTTGGTGTTTTGGCAGTACCGGTTAGTTTATCGCCATCAACCCTAAAATTATAAAGCAGGGGATACATTTCGCCGGTATCGGTTTTCAGGGTGCCGGTCCACATGCCCGAAAAATCCGTGATGGATGCAAAACTGGCTAAAAAGCAGCAAATTAACAGGGTAGTTGTTAAAAATTTCCTTTTCATAATGTGTTGTTTTTCAATACATAAAAGTATCATCTGCATTAAAACTAATCATAAACAACAGGTTAAGTTTTAGCGTTATTTATGGAAAGTTTTTGTTAATAAAACAATAATTGTTAACTATACATTTCATAAACTTTCTAAATAATGTATATTTAGCGGCTTCCTGAACTGTTATAAAGCAAACACACTGTTATACCTAAATAAATTACCTGAATGAGAAAATTACTTGTACTTATCTTTTTGGCTGCGGGCTTTTTAAGGGCTTTGGCACAGGATGTTCCATTAAACACAGGATGGAAACTGGCCGTGGGCGATTCGGCACAGTGGGCATCACCAACCTATAACGATCAGCATTGGGCAGCTGTTAATGTGGCCCGGAGCTGGGAGCAGGAAGGACATCCTGATTATAACGGGTTCGGCTGGTATCGTATCCATGTGGTGATCCCTTCATCCTTAAAAGAAAAAGCTTTTTTAAAGGATAGCGTGCGTATTAACCTGGGAACAGTTGATGATAACGATGAGTTTTTTTTGAATGGTAAACTGATTGGCAGGTTTGGTGGTAAAACCGGAGATATCAAAACAGGTAGCTTCTATGGTCCGCGTACTTATACTATAGCTGCAAATAATCCAGCCATTTTATGGGATAAGGAAAATGTGTTAGCTGTACGTATTTATGATACCGGCGGCGATGGTGGTATATATGGTACAAACTTTAATATTGGCATGGCAGATATTATGGATCATGTAAGCATTAATACTGAAGCTGACTTTGATTATGGCGATCGTAACAGTTTGAATAAGTCAATAAAGTTGTTTACCACCAATCATTACGACTATAAAGGTAAGTTAACTTTTAAAGTAACCGACCCTGAAACCGGTGCTGTTTTGTACGAAAAAACTAATGATGCTGCTTTTAGTAGCAGCAAACCATTTACCTACTCGTTTGAGATAGCCCGCTTAGAGAAAAAATCATATACCATTACCTATACTTTTAACGACGAAAAATCGGGTAAAATACTAACTCAAACCGAAACAACACCTTATATACTTACGCCATATCCATCGGCCAAACCAAAAATAAATGGCGCTGATGTTTTTGGGGCACGCCCGGGGAATCCGTTTTTATACCTGATACCGGCAACCGGCAGAAAACCCCTGGTATATAAGGCTCAGGGTTTGCCCGATGGCTTAAAACTGGATGCGACCACGGGTATTATTTCTGGTGTTGTGACTCAAAAAGGGAGCTACCCAGTAACACTTACAGTAAGTAACAGGCTGGGCAGCAAAACCAAAGATTTCACTATTATTATTGGCGATAAAATTGGTTTAACACCAGCCCTGGGCTGGAATAGCTGGAACGCCTGGGGATTAAGTGTTGATGATAAAAAAGTAAGGATATCGGCCAAAGCAATGGTCGACAGATTGAGCGCACATGGTTGGGCCTATATCAATATTGACGATGGATGGGAAGCAGAACAGCGCCTGCCTGATGGTAAAATAGTAGCCAACAGTAAATTTCCAGATATGAAGAGTCTTGCCGGGTATGTTCATGGTTTGGGCTTGCGCATAGGTATTTACTCATCGCCGGGGCCGCGTACCTGTGGAGGCTTTTTAGGCAGCTGGCAGCATGAAGAGCAGGATGCCCAAACTTATGGCGATTGGGGTATTGATTATTTAAAATACGATTGGTGCTCTTATTCAGAAGTAACACCGGCGAACCCCGATCTGCCTGCTTTGAAAAAACCTTATCAGGTAATGCGCGGCGCGTTGGATAAAATAAACCGTGATATCATGTATAGTCTTTGCCAGTATGGTTGGGGCAGTGTATGGGAATGGGGAGCAGAGGTTGGCGGCAACAGCTGGCGCACCACGGGCGATATTCAGGATACCTGGAGAAGTTTATCGTCAATTGGTTTTAACCAGGATAAGGCGGCACCTTTTTCACAGCCCGGCCATTTTAACGATCCAGACATGCTGGTTGTAGGTAAAGTAGGGTGGGGCCCAAGTTTGCATAACACCCGCCTTACTTATGATGAGCAGTACACCCATATCAGTTTGTGGAGCTTGCTTTCATCACCACTATTAATAGGCTGCGATATGGGGCATCTGGATAGGTTTACACTCGGTTTGTTAACAAATGATGAAGTACTGGCTATTGATCAGGATGCTTTAGGTAAGGGAGCAAACAGGTACATCAAAAACGACAGATATGAGATATGGGTAAAAGAGCTTAAAGATGGCAGCAAAGCCATAGGTATATTCAACATATCTGATAAATATCAAACCATCAACCTTGATAAAAATGATCCTGCATTAAAGGGCTTTACTAAATTCAGAGATGTATGGCAGCAAAAATTTATTGTTGCAACTGGCAAAGCTTTCAGTACCAAAATAGCTCCGCATGGTGTTACGCTGATTAGGGTTGAAAAGTAAAAACATTACCAAGTTATTGTGAGCGCTAGCTCACAATAACTTGGTTTTAAACGCTTGTCATCCTGAGGAACGAGGATCTATTCAGGAGTATGCATGTAGCAGAATAGATGCTTCACTTTGTTCATCATGACAAATTAAAGATCAGGAAAATCAGGGTTCAGGAAAAATCTATTCTGGAGTATTGTAATAATAAATGGGTGCAAACACACCTTCGCTGGTAGTGTAATATCCTTTACCATCAGGCGTAAATCCTATTGCTTCTCCCTGTTTTTCTGTTTTATAGGGTAATTCTTCTGGCTTTCTTACCATAGTATCCCAAATATGTTCATGAGGCTCGCGCCGCCAGTAGTAAACCTTGTCGTAGCTTCTTAACAACACTTGTTGCCCGTCTTTTGATATATCACCGCCTGTTATCCATTTAAATGGTCTGAAGCCAGGGAAAAACAGCTTAGCGCGTTTTGTCAGGGTAAGGGTATCATTAGCTGCATACTTTAACGGTGTTGTATAAACAGATACAGTATCATGGCGTTTACTAACTATATATAACAGCTTTTCAACCGGGTCAATCATCAGTGTTTCTGCATCTTTGGGGCCATCCGGATATTTTAATTGAAGTGGTACGGCTTCAACATTACTCAGGCTATCAGTTGCCCATGATTTTTTTTCGGGGATACGGTAAATGGTAATATACGGCCACCTGCTGCCATTGTCGCCAATATCACCTATATATACATAGCTTTTGCCTTTCATCGGCCCCGGACCTACAGCTATATCCTCACAGTCATTCACACCTAGATATTTAGTTTTATCGCCATTGAAATAGATAGTGGTTAATAACTTGCCATTTGGGTTTATAGCAAAAAAGCGACTGGTATCGCCACTGTCGTTATGTACATAATAAATATCAGGATTGATGGATGAGGCTGCTATTCCTGATGTTTCATTCATTTGCTTACTGCTGAGCGTACCAGATTGTACCGTTTTATCAAACAGCCTGTGTTTGGCAAAGGCCCCTAAAAAAATCAGGGTGATAAAAGGGATAATCAATTTTAATTTTTTTGATCTGGTCATTATATTTATTGCAAATAATAATGCAAATTAACCAAAAAAGTATGAATATCGTATTAATTAAATGGTCATAGCATGTGAACAATGGTCTATATGACCAGCAGATTACTTATGAAAACCTTAAAATCATGATTACAATAACGCCTCTTTTTAGGCTGATTCAAGTGCATGCTGCAGGGTATTTTGCTGGAAAATTTCCTCTGCTGAACGGTAATCGGCCAAATTAAGTTCCTGTACATACCGGCAATTGCAAGCATGCCCCGGCGAAATAAAAACGGGTACATCAAAACCCAGCTGCTGATAATAAGGGGGGATAAATGCCTTTACGGGCAAGCTGTTTGCTGTAGCTGTAATAGTTGGGGTTAATTCTTTTAGTGTTTTCAGGAGCAGTTTAACTTCACAAACCACAAAATTATCATAAAATGGTATCCATCTGCCCAGGCCATCAACCGAAACCATCATTCCATTTTGTTTGATACCGGTAAGTGTGCCAATAGATATTTCGTTATTTAAAAGGCTGCGGATCACCACTTGCTGACCTATATACCGGCTAAATATAATGAATTGCCCGGCTGTGTTTATTAAATCCATAATGCTAAAAATATTAGCAATTATACTGAATTTTATATAGATTATTACAAGTGTTAATTAATTTTTCAACGTTGAACAGGTGATTAATAGCTATCCTGTTGAGGCTGCTTGCGTTCAAATTTTTGAAAGGGAATTTTAACAGCGCTTATAAAACTGCCGTTTAATTCTTCATTCATGTGCGTGTCAATACCAAACACGGTTTCTTCTTTGTTTAATTTGCCATAGGTGCCAAATAACCTGTCCCAGATACTTAACACATCACCGTAATTGCAATCGGTGTAGGGCAACTGGTAATGGTGATGTACATGGTGCAGATTAGGAGTTATAAATACCAATCCAACAACACGGTTAACTCTTTCTGGTAATCTGAATTGAGTATGGGCAACAATATTTGAAAATGACTGGAAGGTTTGTCGTAAAATTAGCACGCCAATAGCAGGGCCGCAAATAAAAACCCAAAGCATCAGGAAGCAGGTACGTATGCCGGTTTCGCAAGGGTGCTCTCTGGTAGTTGTTGATACATCAACCTGAAGATCGCTATGATGAACCAGGTGAAACTTCCATAAAGCCTCCACTTTGTGCATGGTAACATGATAAATGTACTCGCACAAGTCAAGCAGCATAAATAAACTGATATAATATACCCAACGGTTATAATGATATGGGATAAAAGTAATAAGCCCCCAGTGATGCACATTAACCCATGAGGATATTAAAACAACAAAAGTGGTTAATAGCAGCTGTATGGGTAATGCTGTAAAAATAAATAAGGCATTTACAGTGGAGTGTTTCCATTTATCTTTAATGCCATCTGCCGATGCTACCATTTCGGCAAACCAAAGGCCAGTTATAATACCTGCATATAAAATTACTTGTGTAAGATCTTCGTGATGAGAAAAAAATGAGCGCAGTTCAACCATAGTCTAAATTAATAGGGAGCTAAAGATAAATTATTTTATAATTTCTTGTTATTTGATTTTCAGCTCTTCATCATTTGTTCATGTTTCTGGTGGATCTGAAATGAACCGGAGAGTCTTTAAATAAGAAAGGCCCTTTTAAGGGCCTTTCTTATTTAGATATTATTCGTTGATACTTACTGTAGCGAGCTTTGGCTTTAGCGTGTCAGCCGTAGTCATTTCTGCATCGGGTTTTGACACGTCGGTTAGTGCAACCCGGCCGCGCTCTTTACGCAGAATGCGGTTAAATAATGATATCTCGCGATCAAACAGAAAGCGGAAAAATAGCTTGGTCCATGAAGTGTGGTAATACAGCGTTTCATAGTATTCTGGCGCTGTTTTCTTTATTTCAGGAAGTTTGTTCCATGGAATAGAAGGGAAATCATGATGCTCATTATGGAAACCTACATTAAAGGCTACCACGTTAAAGTTACCATAATAGCTGTAAGTTTCCTGCTCGGCGCTGTGGGTAAGATAATGCTCCTGTATCCAGCGGGCGCCTAGCGGGTGTAAGCCAACAGAAAAGGAGAAACTTAACAATAAAAATGCCACAGCGGGCCAGCCCATAAAATACCATATGGCTGTTGTAAATATTACCTGCGATACAAAGTTGGTAATTATCCAACCATCGATAGGATGAATTTCTTTAAGTCTTGATAAACGGAAAAGCTGGAAAACCGGGAAGAATAACAGCCACATGGCTTTGCCAAAAAATGAGTTATTGATTAGTTTTGCTTCCCATTTATTGGGCAGGTCGGCATCCAGCTCATGTACACCCTGAAAAGAGTGGTGTTTGATGTGATATTTTTCGAAAGATATTGCACTTGGCAATATTTGCGGTAAATTGGCAAACATAGAAGCCCAGCGATTGGCGTTACGATTTTTAAACAATAGCTGGTGGGTACATTCGTGAATCATTACAAACAAGGCATGATCGGCAAAGGCACCTAATAAATAGGCTGCACCAAAAATAAGCCACCATGATTGATCATGTAAAAACCAGGCTAAAACTACCTGGAAGCTTACCAGACCGATAATGGCAAATATGGTGTTAGGGTTTTTACCTATCAGTTTCCGTAATTGTGGAAACTGCTTTAAAATCTTTTTTGTACGAATGCGATGAGGTTCAGACTCCTGGGAGTAAACAAAATCAGTTTTCTTAATCATATAGTATAGGAAACGTTAAAGATAGCGATTACGCGTTGAAAGTATCATTTTTTCGTAAAAAATTATCATAGAAAGCAAAAACTTCATAAACATTTCACGAATATTTTATATGGAAATTACTATGGATGCTTGAATACCAGCACATTAACAATTTTGTAAATGCTTTTAAATTTTAATTTTAAATAGATCAGCGTATCAGCAAAATTTGCTCTTTTGGTTACTCAAAGGTCCGGTTTTCGTGATTTTTATTAACTGTATAACGCTCTGGTTTGCGCAAAGGCTGTTTATGGTTAATTGTCATAAACGATAGTGTAAATCTAAAGCTCTTCATCCTGTTTAATTCATGTTTCTACTTATTTTTATTGTAAAACACCAGTAGCCGCTTTTACCCTTACGGCCCCTTTGATTTTTTTTTAAGTTTAATAATAGTGAAAGTATCATTAAAAACTGTAGAAAAATTGTTTTAATGAAGATGATTTTCATTGACAGGAGGTAAGCCAGGACGATAAAGTATCCTTAGCATACTTGGTAAAACTATCAGCAATAAGGGTAACGCCACTAAAAAGCCTCCGATAACAGCAATTGCCAGGGGCTGGTGTAGTTGAGCACCTGCGCCAATGCCTAATGCCAATGGAGTAAGCGCTATTATGGCACCTAGGGCGGTCATTAATTTGGGTCTTAAACGGGTTGATATGGAGTAGATGATGGCCTCATCAACACTTTTTTCTTTTAGGCTTTCCTTAAATTGTAAAAAGGTAAATATGGCATTTTCGCCAATGATGCCTACTATCATGATTAAACCGGTATAGCTACCCACATTTAACGGCGTATTGGTAATAAATAAGGCTAAAAAGCTTCCCGAAATCCCTAAAACAGCCATTACCAGTATCAAAAATGCTATCCTGAACTGCTTAAATAGGAAAAGGATCACCCCAAAAACCAATAAACTCGAAGTAATAAGGATGATTAAAAGCTCATTAAATGATTGCTGTTGCTCGGCGTAAGCTCCACCATACTCAACATGGTAACCAGGGGGCAAATTAATGTTACCGGCAATGTTTTTTTGAATAGCTGGTATTACGGTACCCAGATCGCTGTTTTCTAACCTGGCGGTGATTACGCCCATTGATTGCAGGTCCTGGCGGTTAATTTCGGCATCGCCTGATTTTATCTCAACACGTGCCAACTCACTGATGGGTATTAACTTGCCATTAGCTAAAAATATATTCAGATTTTTTATCTGCGCTATGTTTAGCGACCGGTTGCCGGGGTAAACTATGCGGATCGGTGATAATTGCCTGGTTTCGTACAAATTACCGACAATATTACCGTCAAGAGCAGTTTGAACCTGAAATTGCAGGCTGGTAGGGGTAATGTTGTATTGAGCAAGCTTGGCGTAGCTAGGGATGATGTTTACAGATGGCCCTGCTATTACAACACCATCAAACACATCGGCAGTACCTTTAACTGCGGTAACCTGTGCCGCAATTTGTTTGGAAAGAGTTTGTAGCATCTGTTGATCGTCGCCAAAAACTTTGATCTCGATAGGTTGGGTAGAGCTCATCAAGTCGCCCAACATGTCGGTGATCACCTGCCCAAAGTCAACCCGAAGGGCCGGTTGTGTTTTTTCTATCTGGCTCCTCAGGTCGCTGGTTACCTCTTCTGTTGTTTTTTTGCGATCTTTTTTAAGCTGTATCAAGTAGTCGCCCGTGTTGGGTTCTGTAATAAAGAAACCCATTTGTGTCCCCGTTCTGCGCGAATAGGCGGCTACATCCGGATGTTTGGTGATGATCTTCTCTACTTCCCTAAGCATGCGGTCAGTTTCCTGGAGCGAAGTTCCTGGCGGCGATGTATAATCAAGCACAATACTACCCTCGTCCATATCCGGTAAAAAACCGGTTTGGAGCCTGGAGGGTATAAAAATAATAACAGCGATGAGCCCGAGCATGATAACAATGCTCATAACGGGGCGCAGGATAAAGAAAGAAACCCAGCCCTGCCTTTTTACTTCGTGTGTTTGTTCTTTTGCATTTTCCGAATGGCCGTGATGGTTACGGGTAAGGAATAAATAGATGACCGGCAAACCTATCCAGGTTACAAAAAACGAACAGATGAGGGTAATGATCATGGTATTGGTCATTACTTTAAAGTAGGCACCTGCAACACCTGTCATCAATAAAAAAGGTACAAATATAACGATGGTACTAATGGATGAGCCTATCATGGCCGGGAACAGGTAATCAATGGCTTTTTTAAGTAACCTGCTGGTAGGCTCATCGGGATGCTCCTCGTGTGTGCGGTGAATTTGCTCAACAACTACAATGGCATCATCAATTATTAAACCTATGGCAGCTGCTATAGCGCCCAGTGTCATGATGTTAAAGGTATAGCCAATTATATACAGCACAATAAGCGTGAGGCATAAAGTAATGGGTATGGTGATTAATATAGTAACGCTTGCCTTTAAGGAACGCAGGAAGATTATGGCTACAATGATGGCTAATAGTAAACCGATCCAAACACTATCGGTAACGCTTTTAACCGAATCGTTAACAAAATCTGCCTGTACATAGTAGGGTTTTATAGTAACGTCTTTTGGTAGTATTTTTTGAAGCGCGGCTACTTGTTGAGCCATATCTGTTGATAGCGATATCAGATTGGCATCGGGCTGTTTAATTACCGCTATCAATACGCCATCATGCCCGTTGGCGTTTATTTTGGTGTACTCAATGCCTTCGCTTATCTGTATATCAGCAATGTCCTTAAGCCGTACAACCCTTTTACGGTTATTGCTCATCACGATGTTTTCCAGCTGATCTTTGGCACTTACAGTTGCATCAGTTACCGTGAGATAAAGCATTTTATAATCAGACAGGTAGCCTTCCGATTTTATAAAGTTAGTTTGAGCAAGGGTACTGCTTATAATGTCTGGCGTTAGGGAAAGCGCGGTCATTTTTTCGCGGTTAAGCACCAGCCAGTATTCCTTTGTTTTGCCACCTATTATCCTGATTTCAGAAACACCGCTCACCTGCGATAAAAAAGGTTTAACCGTGAAAGTGGCCAGCTGCTTCAATTCGATGGGTGACCGTTCATGGCTCTCCAGTGTATAGCCGCTTACTGGTAAAATAGAGGGGTTCATCTTTTCTACCGAAATATTTACGTCGGGCGGCAGGCTATTTTGTATTTTGGCAATCTGCGATTCGATCTGTTGTTTGCTTAGGTCTATATCTGCATTCCAATCCATAAATGCCGATATTTCAGCGCTGCCCCGGCTAGTTGTACTGCGTACCAGTTGTAGGTTGGGTACTTGCTTTATCGCGTTTTCTAAAGGCTTGGTAACCGTGATCATCATTTTGTTAACCGGCTGCAAACCGGCATCGGCAATGATCTTTATTTTAGGGAAGGTAATCTCAGGGAAAAGCGAGGTTTGTAATTTAGTATAAGCATATATACCACCCATTAAAATGAGCGACAAAACCAGTAAAAGAGGTTTCCTGTAAAAAATGAAAATATTTTCTGCCTTATCTATTGCCTGGTTCATGGCTGAACAATTTTAACTTTGGCTGTATCTGCCAGCCCATAATTTCCACTCACTACAATCTGGTCTTTTGCCGAAAACTTGGGTGATAATATCTCTACCCGGTCGCCGCTCTCAACGCCTTTGGTTATCGGAACTTTTACAGCCGTTGTTGGGTTGATGAGTTTCATTACCCAAAACTCTGTTTGAGTTTCATTGGTGAGGATGGCTGATTTAGGCAATGAAGCGACACTGATTCTTGCTGATTTGATGATCCTGGCTTTAGCTACCAGGTTTTCGGGGATCAGGTTTGCACTGTTCACCCTGATCACCATACCCTGTGTTTGCGATAGCGTATCCACCGATGGCATTACAGATGTCACGTTACCGTTTAGCTTTTCGCCGCCGGGTAAAAGTAATTGTACATCCTGATTGTTTTGCACATAACGGCGCATTTCATAGGGCAACTGCATCACGAATGCAAAACTGGATCGATCGCTGATGATGGCCAGTTGTTCGCCATCCTGTACATAATCGCCCTGTTGATGATTTAGTTGAGTAATATATCCGTTACCCGGTGCTTTAATTCGGTTAACCCCCGAAAATTTAAAGGTAGTATCCAATACATTAATGCTATTACCGATGCTTTGCGCTTCTTTTGTTTTTATGACGAAAATGGTTTCGCCCTTGCTTACATAATGCCCCGGCAGGGTATTTACCTTTTGCACGTAGCCATTGGCATTAGCCTTTACAAAGTTTTTTTGCAAGAAAACTGAAGTAGCGCTCAGGTCAATATAATCAACCAGGGTGCTGTCACTTACGGTAGTTACGGTAACCGGTGTTTGTGATGGTACCGCGGCATCCCCACCGTCGGCCGGCTGGTCTTTGCTTTTGCATGATAACAGCAGGAGCAACAAGCAGGTAACTATATGTAGTTGTTTAAATTTCATATTATCGGTTCCAGTAATTTAACTGATTAATAAGCTGTAGGTTGGTTATATTGGTTTGTGTTTTCAGGTTTTTGATACTCAGGTAATTGTTAATGGCCAGTATCAAGTCGGCAATGCGCAGGTCGCCGGTTTGTAGTAATTTGGTATCTGCCTTGATCAAACTTTCCGAAAATTTCATCTGCTCATCAATTTGTGCCAGCAAATTTTCAGTACCTTCAATTTGCTGGTTTAGCTGGGCAATTTGCTGGCGGTATTGGGTATCAAAAAAAGCTTTATAACTTCTGCGGGTATCTTCCTGCAGCGATAGTTTATGATATTGAATTTTACGCTGCCCACCATCGTAAATAGGCAGGGTAAAGCTAAAGCCCACACTTAAACCCCAGTTTTTATAGGGTTGTGATGAAAAATCAGAGTTGTAACCACCATCGGCCAACAGGTTTATTTTAGGTTTATAGGCAAAATCAACCAGGCTGCGGCCATTCACCAGTTTAAGGCTGTCTAATTTATACTGACTAAAAAATATGCTGTTGCTAATATCGGTTCTAAAGGTTTTGTGAATTCCGGGTTCTTGTAGTTCTATATAAGTGGTATCGGCTATACCTGTTAAATAGTTTAAAGTGGAGTAGTCGTTTTTGTACTGCATACGCGACTGAAGCAACTGCAATTGCTGTTGTTTTAAGGTTACCAGAAAAGTAAGGTAATCGCTCTGGCGGTAAACATTGGCACGGGTAAGCTTTTTAAGCAGATCTTCTTCGTGGTTAAGCAGGGTTACAACCTCCTGGTTAAATTTTAATTGTTGTAAACTGCCATAAGCAGCTATATACTGTGCTGTTACTGCTTTTTTCAGATCCTGCTCAGATATCTTAGAGGTGTTATTTACTGATTGGGATTGAAGCGTGATGGCATCAACCTGGGCGGCAATATTCTTCTTGCTATCTAATGATTGATTGATGCCTAGCAAGGCATTAAGTGTATGCTCATTAGTGATAGCGGCAGCATAACCATAGCCATCTTTAACGGGTGCGTAAAGACCCGCGCTTGTTGCGTTTACCTGCGGTTTGTAAACTGCCCTAATGCGTAAACTATCCAGGTGGTTTGAGGCTATCTGGTTTTTCAGATCTTTAAGCAGGGGGCTGTTATTTTTGGCCAGTTCAAGATAATGATCAAGCGTATAGGTTTGCGCTTGTACCGTATAAGTAAAAACAAATAGTATAAGGCCGAAGAAATACTTCATTAACAAGTAGTATTATATAATATGCTATTTAAACATAGCGAAACTATCGCATAATTCTGAATAAATTTAGGATGGCTATAGTAACAAATTTAAAACGGAATGATAGCAGGGGCTATGCATTTAGTATAAACAGAGTTTATACAGTTTTAATAGTGAGTTTTGTAAGATATAATTAAAACTTTTCTATTAGTTTAGATATTTTAGATATTAAAATAAATTACTCAGCACTCAAAACTGATTACTCAATATGTGGTGGATTTACGCTTTACTATCGGCATTGTTTGCCGCATTGACCGCAATATTTGCCAAAATAGGCATCAAAGGAGTTGATACTGATCTGGCAACAGCCATACGTACCGTGGTGATATTAATATTGGCCTGGGCCATTGTATTGTTTAAAGGCAGTAACCAGGGTATTAGTGGCTTAACGCGAGTAAACTGGACGTTCCTTATACTCTCAGGTTGTGCAACCGGTTTATCCTGGATCTGCTATTTTAGAGCCCTGCAATTAGGCAAGGTATCGCAGGTGGCACCGGTTGATAAATTGAGTGTTGCCTTAGCCATTGCGCTATCCGTTTTGTTTTTGGGCGAGCAACTTACATTAAAAACGGCATCAGGAGCCTTACTCATCATTGCTGGTACTTTAGTGCTTATATTTTAGTGTTTTGTAACAAGTATATAGGTGTTAATTTAACCTTATTGTAACAAATACACAACAATTCATAAAATCCAGTTTTTATCCAATCTTTCTTTTCAAATTCGCGGCTTAATCACTACTAGTACCCATGAAGGCCGTTTACATACTGTTTCTGTTTGTTGTTTTTTTTACAAAGGTTCAAGCCCAGGTTAACCCCGCTGCCAAAGGCAAAATAAATGGTAAGGTTACCGATGCAGCTACTAAACAGCCGGTTGATTATGCTACTGTATCTGTTTATAAACAAGGCAGCACATCACCTTTTAATGGTATCAGTACTGACCCTAAGGGGAATTTCACGGTAGATCATATACCAGCCGGCGAATACAAAGTTACTGCCGATTTTATGGGCTATCAGCGTGCTACCATTGAACATGTAATTGTTAAAGATGGCGGCAGCGTATCTATAGGCGAAATAAAACTGGCCCCTATGCCGCACCAACTAAAAGGTGTAACCATAACCGCCAGCGTGCCCACTGTTGAAAACAAAATAGATAAGCTGGTTTATAATCCGCAGAATGACCTGAGTGCGCAGGGTGGGGTAGCTATCGATATTTTAAAGAAAGTACCGCAAATAACGGTTGATATTGACGGTAATGTGGAACTGCAGGGCAACGCCAACATTCGCTTTTTAATAAACGGAAAACCCTCCAGTATTTTTGGTGCCAGCCTGGCCGATGCCTTGCAAAGCATACCAGCCAGCCAGATAAAAAGTATAGAAGTGGTTACAAGTCCTGGTGCAAAGTATGATGCGGCCGGTACCGGCGGTATCATCAATATTATTTTAAAGGATAGCCGGGTTGAAGGAGTTAATGGCAGCGTTAATCTATCGGCAGGTACCCGCCGAGAAAATGGGTCGTTTAACCTCAATGTACGTAAAGGTAATTTTGGGGTGAATGCCTTTTTTAGCGGCAACGCTCAGATTAACAGTAACTCACCCAATAGCCGCACCCGTACCTCAACAGATTCATTAAAAAATGCAACCACGCTGTTACAGCAAGGCAGCAATAACTTTACCCGTAACGGGTACCAATCAGGCTTAAACTTTACCTGGAACATAACCAAACATGATGATCTGAACGCGTCTGTTGGTTTTAATCATTTCGGTAATCATGGCAATGGTGTTACCAATGAGGATACCCGACAGGTTGACGCGGCAGGTAATTTACTGTCGGATATTGCAGATATCCGTAATTCCAGAAGTAAATTTAACGGTACCTCAACTGATGTGAGTGTTGGTTACAAAAAAACATTTGAAAAAGAAGGGCAGGAGCTTGATGTATTGTATACGGAAAGTTTTGGCAATAATTCTTTTAGCTCTTTTCAGCAAACAGATTTTTTAACCGGAAACAGGCCATCAACAGGTATATCAAACAACAACCCGGGTAAGGATAGGGAAACTAATATTTCTGTTGATTACACCCATCCGGTAAGTAAAAACTTTACGATTGAAACGGGTGCCAAACTCGATTTTAATCATATCAATAATGATGTTGTTACCGATACTTTATTGAATGGTGTGTTTGTACCTAACGCTAACCAAACCTATGGCTTTACTTATGACAGTAAGATATATGCTTATTACCTTTCAGCCTCCACATCACTGTTTCATAATTTTCTGGATGTAAAGGCGGGTT
Source organism: Mucilaginibacter sp. (assembly GCA_030445275.1). GTDB lineage: Bacteria > Bacteroidota > Bacteroidia > Sphingobacteriales > Sphingobacteriaceae > Mucilaginibacter. The sequence continues at coordinate 33,953 of JAUCSE010000069.1, read as the reverse complement.
TAAGAGATGAATACACTACCATCAAAGCCGATTTTCAGGGCACTAATATTCCTGATTATAACATTTTGGTGCCCTCATTGGTGTTTTCACATAAAATTGGGGATAGCCAGTCTATTAAACTTAGTTATACCCGCCGTATACAACGGCCTGATTATGGTGCCCTGAACCCGTTTTTAAATATCAGCGACCCACGTAACATCAGTACCGGTAACCCCAATTTAAAGCCCGAGAAGGGCGATAATTTTGAACTGGGTTACAATAAATCGTTTGAAAAAGGTGCCAATATCAACATAGCAGCATTTTACCGTTATAATACTGATGATATACAACAGTTCACCACCTTTTACCCAGAATTGAATGTAAACGGTGTCACGTATACCGATGTGTCCTTAAATCAATGGTATAACTTAGGTTCGCAAATACGTACAGGTATCAATTTATATGGATCAGTGCCGGTTACCAGTAAATTGAGTTTGCGTACCAACATGATATTTTCTGACAGGATTAGCAGAAACCCGGGTTTTGCAAGCGTAAGTGGCTTTACTTACCGCTTAAACCTGAACGCGCAATACAATTTTGGACATGACCTAAGTGCCGAGTTTTTTGGAAACTACAACTCATCACAAAAAGGCATACAGGGTGTTAATCCTAAATTTGTGTTCTACAATTTTGCTATGCGCAAAATGATCATGAATAAAAAGTTCAGCTTTGGGCTTACAGCAACTAATCCATTTGCCAATTATGTAGGTCAGCGTGCTACTACATTTGGCAGTAACTTTAACCAGGTAAACATCAGGCAAATTCCTATACGCTCATTTGGCGTAAGCCTTACCTACAAATTTGGCAAGCTTGACTTTAAGAAGGATAATAAAGAAAAAGATGAGGACAATATGAATAATCCGGATACTCCACCTGAAAAAGATAAGAAGGAAGATCAGGGCAAACATTAAATAGACCTATTGAAGTCATGCTGAACTTGTTTCAGCATCCCATATGCAAGTCCACCTAATTATTGGCCACTTTATGGGATCCCGAAATAAATTCGGGATGACCTGTTATTTTAATGTGTTGAAATTGTATTAACCATTTTTTATCAGGATACTTTCAATAATAAGGGTAGCATCTTCACAGCTATCAGTAGCGGTTTCCATTGCCATAAAAACGTCTGTATATTTTATAAGTTGTATAGCATCGGTTTCATTAGCCAGCAGATCGGCAAAGGCTTCGTTATAAACAGTATCTGCCTGAAATTCCAATTTTTTGATACTGCTGCAAAGCTCAAATATATGTGCTGAATTACCCAGATTACTCATCGCAATTATAGCCTTTTGCAGCTCAGTGCTTGTTTGGAGTATTAAACTTGCCAGGCTTATAATGGGATGCGTTATCTTAGGTACATCATAAAGGTGTATCCTGCGCGATGCCATGGCTATACTATCGGCAACATCATCAACGGCGGCAGCCAAATCGCACATATCCTTCCGCTGAAAAGGTGAAACCAATGATTTGCCCGATTCTGAAAATATCTGGTGGGTAAGTTCGTAGCTTTTTATCTTTAACTTATCAATATGTGTAAAATTGTACTTCTGTTCAAACAGATCTGCTGAGTTCACCGCAATATCAAGCAAGGTGGCCATTTCGGCAACATTGGCAGCGAGTTTGTTAAACAAATCATAAAAAATTTTATTTGAATTTGGGAATATTGACATGGATCTGAACTTTTATGATCTTGTTTTTAAATAGCGGTAAAATTTAAAGTTTTGTATATTAGTTAATTAACTTTATTTAACCGTAAATAATACTGCGGCTAAATGTAGATATTAATTCGCTGCCAAGCATTGCTTTATTGTTAATGTAATGTTAATTTAATATTATTAATTCATTGATGTATCTTTACTATATGGCCAATCACCATTTACCCACCTATGCCATTATTGAATTATTGATAAGGCTGGCGCGATATAACCACTTAATAGGCGACTATAAAAATCATAGTGTATTTGATACCGGTGTAATGGTTAAAACCTCAGGCGGTAGCATTAGTTTCCCTAAAAATATTATCATTCAGCAATTTGAAAACCCAACTTCTATTACGGATAATGAGCTGGCTAAAACGGCATTACTTTTCAACCAGGGTTAATATCCCCAACTTAATCATTAGCTTATGCTATGTAACATTTAGGCCGGAATGAAACAATATTCCCGTCCTGATTATTATATATAGCATAAAGCTAAACCATGAGTTATGAAACCCGCTGATAAACATTATAAATTTATAAACAGTAAAACTGGTTATGCAATTTATTATCACTCTATAAACAGCGAACGCCCCATAGAAGAGATCAAGACCGAACTACAGGAAGTAAAGACAAAGGTGGCCATTCAAAACGGCATATATATAGGAACGGTTTACTGGGAAGAAATAAAAGATGATGCTGATCAATAAAACTATACCGGGGTAAACTAAACGTAATAAAAAACCCCTGCCTTACGGCAAGGGTTAAAAACCACAACAATTGTTTAACCTTATGGCTGTGAAACCCTAAGGTCAATTCCTAACTGCAATATGATCCTCATATACCATAACAATACAGTGTATCAATTGGTTTTAATTGTTTGTTATTTATAACGATAGGCTAATTTCACTTATTACTGATGTAAATAGGCAAGAAAACAAATTTCATCCTATATTTACCGTATAAAACTATAAAATACACTATGAGAAAATTATTACAACTTAAAGCAGGGCTGCTTTTTGCATTCGTGCTTTTAACTTCAGTTTCCTGGGCTCAGGATAAAAAACCCGCAAGTCCGGCCGATAGCGTAAGCAGTACTGTAGCGGGTTCAACGTTAACTATTAACTATAGCAGCCCATCAGTAAAAGGCCGTAAAATATGGGGTGGACTTGAAGCTTATGGAAAAGTATGGAGAGCAGGTGCTAATGCAGCAACTACCTTTACTACAACCAAAGCTATAAAAGTAGATGGTAAGCCACTTGCGGCAGGCACTTACAGCTTTTTTCTGATCCCTAATGAAAAAGGCCCATGGGTAGCAATTTTTAATAAAGTGGCCAAACAAATGGGTGCTTTTAATTATGACGAAAAACAGGACGCTTTACGCGTAAATGTAACGCCTAAAAAATCTGCCCCTCAGGAACGATTGGTTTATGTTATCACAAAAGCTGGTTTCAGTTTAAAATGGGATACTGTTGAAATACCTGTTTCTATAAAATAAAGATTTTTTGATTAACCTAATCACCTGAAAGCTCCGGAAACGGGGCTTTTTTTATGATCTGTTTTTAAGGGTTGAGCATTATTAACAACTGTTTAAATATTATTTTTACAGAGTGGTATTAGCTTTATATTTACGCAGCCCATGTTTTATAACTTCAGCAAAAAGCCTTTATTAAAAAGAATAGCGCTCATATTACTGATGGCATTAGCCATTTTTATATTGATGCTACTGGCTGACCACCCGACTTGGGTTGAGCGTTATTACTCGCACGGGTTTTATATATTTATTTGTTGGGTATTACATCCGGTTTTAAATCTATTTCCTTTTAGCGTTGGCGATGTATTGTATATTGCTGTTATAGCTTATCTGGTATATAAAACCATCAGTTTTTTTAAACTGCTTTTTAAAAAACAGTTTAAAAAGGTGGGCATGTTATTGCTGGGGTTGGTTATCGGTGTGCAGACAGGTATACTGGCTTTTTATCTTTTTTGGGGAATGAATTATTTCAGGCCATCAGCAGCTGAGCGGCTTAATTTGCGGGATACCGCCTTTACCACTGCCGATCTGAAAGCGGTAACCAAACTGCTTATTGATAGTGTAAACATAACCCGGGCACGTGTTACTGTTGCTGATCTGGCTCAAAACAATAATGCCATTTACCAAACTGCCGTGCAGGCTGTAAAGTCGCTCTCAACAGATTCAGCTAATTTTCGGGCCCGGCACCCTGGTATTAAACCATCGCTGTTAACGTTTTTGCTGAATTATATTAGTACATCGGGTTATTATAATCCTTTTACTTCCGAGGCTCAGATCAATTACCAGATGCCCGTTTTTAACCGGCCTTTTGTGGCCTGCCATGAAATGTCGCACCAGATGGGGTATGGTGCGGAGGATGAGGCCGATTTTGCAGGATTCACTGTTGCTGTAAATTCGCACAACCACTTGCTGCGTTATTCGGCCTATCATTTAGCTGTTAGCGAATTTATGTATTCATTAGCCAGGCGCGATACGATGGCCTTTAAAGAATTAAAGGCTACAATATCAAAAGATGCCCATCAGGATTACGTAATAGAGCGAAATTATTGGCTATCGTACGAAAATAGATTGAACGCCATCAGTAGTATTTTTTATGATAGTTTTTTAAAGGCTAACAATCAGCCGCAAGGCCTTGCAACGTATAACCGTATGGTATTGCTGGTAATGGCCAGCGAGCGTAAGCATTGGGTTCGTCATTAGTTTATTTGTTCATTAGTGCCATTCGTTCATTGGCAGGGATGATTTATGTTACTTGATATTTACCAGGATTGGTACCAATGAACAAGTGAACCAATAAACCAAATAAAAAATGCGTTCCGTATCTCACCCCGGAACGCACTGCAATATCGTGTGATATTGTATCAACTAAATCTCAGACATCATGCTAAATGAATACCTAAGCTCTTATATATTTACTGGTGGCCAACCTCAGTAAACTAAATTTATTACCTTGTAGATATGATAAATTGAGCAGGGATTGATCAGTTACAGAGTTCAATTATGAATAATTGAAAATGAACGCAGCCATATTGTAAATATTGTGCGTTTAAACATCAAAATTGCGGTTATTATGCATAGCCGCTCATCAATTTTATAGTCAAGGCGTAAGTTTAACAGGTAAAAATATTGTTACTATGAAATGGCGTTTAATCTTTATTTTAATATTCTCTCCCGCGGTAATTTTCGCGCAGACATTTAATCAGCAGGAAATTAAAAGGGCTGTAGCGCTGGCAAAAACGGTAACCATCATTCGTGATAATTGGGGAGTACCTCATATTTATGCAAAAACAGATGCTGCGGTGGTTTTTGGGCTAATGTATACACAATGTGAAGACAACTTTAAAGGTATTGAACGTAATTATCTTTACCAGCTGGGTAGGCAAACGGAGGCTGATGGCGAAAGTAGTTTATATGCTGATGTACAACTGCAACTCATTGCCGATAGTACTGATGCCATAAAAGACTATAAAGCCAGCCCTCCATGGTTTAGAAAGTTGATGGATGCATTTGCTGATGGTATTAATTATTACCTGTATAAACATCCCGAAGTAAAGCCTAAAGTATTTAAGCGTTTTGAACCCTGGTATGCCCTAATGTTTACGGATGGCAGCGTAGCCGCTACCGAAACCGGAGATATAAAGCTGGCCGAAACTCAGAGTTTTTATAATGGTCGCGATCAAAAGCTAGGGGCGCTAAAAGATAAGCCTTCAAAGCTTGATGACATGGTGGACGAACGGGAAGCCGGATCCAATGGTTTTGCCATAGCGCCATCCAAATCAGCATCGGGACATGCTTTGTTATATATCAACCCGCATGTGCCCTTTTACTTTCGCAGCGAGGTAGAGTTGGTGAGTAATGAAGGGCTTCATGCCTACGGAGCAGTTACCTGGGGACAGTTTTTTATTTACCAGGGATTTAATAAGCATTGTGGCTGGATGCATACCAGCAGCTACGCCGACGTTGGCGATCTGTATGCCGAAAAAGTAACAAAAAATGATGGGCATTGGTATTATGAGTACGATGGCTTACTTAAACCTGTTACTACCCGTAAGCTGCTGCTTAACATTAAAAAAGGCGATCAGTTGGAGCAACGTGCTATAACCGGGTATTACACCCATCATGGCCCTGTGTTGGGGGTTAGAAATGGTAAATGGCTGGCCCTGAAAGCTAATAATCGCTCGTATAACGCCCTGCTTGAATCATGGCTGATCACCAAAGCTAATACGTTGACCGAATATAAAAAAGCAATGGAATTGGTATCAAACGCATCAAACAATACCGTTTATGCTGATGATCAGGGTAATATTGTGTTTTGGTACGGCAACTATATCCCCAAACGTAACCCGACGTTTAACTGGAGCCTGCCCGTTGATGGCAGTACCTCTGCAACAGAATGGCAGGGTGTACACGCACTTCAGGATATTGTAACCGATACAAACCCAGCTACCGGATGGATTCAGAATTGCAACTCTACACCCTATACCGCTTCTGGAACAAGCAGTCCCGATAAAAGCAAATACCCGGCTTATATGGCACCCGATGGCGAAAACTACCGTGCCATTACAGCTATTAAATTATTAAAGGATGCCGACCATATTACACTTGATGGATTAATAGCCAAAGGCTATGACCACTATCTGGCTATTTTTGATGACCTGTTACCACCGCTATTCAAAGCTTATGATCATGCCCCCGACTCGATTAAACAATCATTAGCAGAGCCTATACAAATACTGAAACAATGGGATAAATATAGCGCCGCAAACTCGGTGGCTAGCACGCTGGCTATTGAATGGGGGACGCTGATGATGAGTCCCATGCCGCCACCCCAAACAGATCAGCAAAGCACTTATATTACCCAACGTGTGAAAAAGCTTGCTCAAACCAGCGGCGATCAGCAGCTCCATTTTTTAAGCGAGGTTTTAAAAAGCCTGCAAAGTCGCTTCGGTATATGGAAAATACAGTGGGGCGATATAAACAGGTACCAACGACCTGCTGATGGCACTACGTTTGATGATACACTACCAAGCATTCCTTTAGGTGCAACCGGATCTGGGTTTGGGCAGTTGCCATCATTCCAGAGCCGTACGGTGAATACACTGAAACGTTATGGATACTCGGGCAATAGTTTTGTCGCGGCAATTGAGTTTGGGCTGCAAGTAAAAGCCAAAAGCATTATTACGGGCGGACAGTCTTTTGATCCAACATCAAAAAACTTTACCGATCAGGCACAGGGATTTATTGATGGGAAATTTAAGGATGTGTTGTTTTACAAAAGTGATGTACTTAAACACGCTCAAAGAACTTATCATCCGGGCGATTGATATGGGTTGAAAAGTATATTTGAATAATATAAAATGAAAGGATATCTCCTGATCGTCTTGCTGACTGTTTGCAGTACTAATCTGTTTGGTCAAAGTGTAACGCTTAATGATCTTACCAATATCTCGAATTTGGCCAATGACGAAGCGCACAACTATTTGGTATCAGGCAAAGGTTTTAAAAAAGAATACCTGCAGGATGTAAATGGTAATACGCTTGAATATTTACACAAAATAGGTGCTGATAAAAAAGACGAAAGCATAATAATAGGTGAGGGAACCAAATTAAGCAACGGCACTATGTTACGTACCGTTACCTATAAATCGCAAACCGCACAGCATTTATGCAATTTAATAATCCAGGCAAAAAATGCCGGATTAAAAATGAATATTCAGGGGGCCGATGCTATTAACAACATTTACCTATTTGATAATGACTTTTTCCATATCACGTTTTATATAAACCGCAACAATACCTTTGGTTCTGTACAGATAAAGCAAAAAGAGTTCCTTGGTTTTGAGTAAGTGTTACTTTACAAAATGCACCTGCATGGCGGTAACTTGTTTTATACACCTGGCGGGTTTCTTTTCGTCCTGTACAATAATGCGGTAGGGGCCATCGCCGGGGGCTAATGGTTTACCATCAACCTGATCGGCAAGAATAATGGTGCGGTCAGTAAAGCTTTTATCCAGTTCGGCCAAGGCAAAAATAACCTGGTAACCATCGCCGGCTTCAACCAGCAGGTATTTAGTGAGGTTTTCGCCCTTAAGTTCGGGACCCAGGGTAACACCAGCGTTTTTCAGAATCTCAGATAATATCACTCCCGAGTACGTATGATCCTTGCCATCCCTGTCCTTGCGGGTCACCGTTGTTTGCGTAAATTTTTGAAGAAAAGCTGCATCAATGGTTAAAGGCGTACTTACCTCGCCGCTTACTTTTATGATGGCCTGTTTTTCGGCTGTTTGTGCCTGGCTTATAAAAGGGATAGCTGTAAAGCTTAACAGGGTTATGCAGGCTATCAGAAATTGCTTTTTCATAGTATAATTTTAATGTTGTTTTGTTTTTGTGGTTAATAAATGTGGATCGGTAAAATCAGGATTATTGATGAACGCGGAATCGGTAAGCATGTTCAGGAAAGCGATGATCTGCTTTTTTTCGCGTGGTAACAGCTTTAATGATTGTCCACCGGGTTCGTTTGATTCGCCACGCAGAAAAGCGCTTAAGGAAGCTGATTCCTGTATATGTTCGCTGTAATGATCAACTACTTCATCCAAAGTTTTAAACCGGCCATCGTGCATGTATGGTGCGGTAAGGGTTATATTACGCAGGGTGGGTACCTTAAACCTGCCACGATCTGCGGCTAAGCCAGTAAGAGCGCCAATCCCGGCATCTTTCGGTATACTATCTAATCCATTATTATGAAAAAGCTCCATATAGGTTTTAACACCACCGTGGCAATGAGCGCAATTAGCGCCACGGATGCCTTTATCGGGTTGGGGAGCGTTGTTGAAAAGTTCCATTCCTTTTAACTCATCGGCTGTGAGCTGATAAGCTTTGCGTAAGTATTGATCATAACGGGAGTTGGCGGATATCAGCGTGCGCTCAAACTGGGCAATAGCTTTAGTAATGCGATTACCGTTAATGTCTTCATCGCCATAAACCAATTTAAATAATGCGGGATAAGCGGGTGTTTGACTAAGCTTTTTGGCCGATGCCTCCAATGATTGCCCCATTTCATGCGGGTTGGTTAATGGGGTACTTGCCTGTTCTTCTAAACCAGTGGCACGTCCATCCCAAAAGAACTTGCGGCCCCAAAGCAAATTGACCAGCGACATGGAATTACGACTGGTAAGCACATGATCAACACCCGGACTAAATGCACGCCCATCAGTAAAAGCCTTTCGCTGCTCATGGCAACTGCTACATGACAGGGTATTATTGGCGGATAGTTTAGTTTCATAAAACAACATTCGCCCAAGGTAAACTCCTTGTTTGGTGGTTGGATTATCTGCCGGAATCTGGATACGGTTGCCAAAATTTGCTGGATAAACAAAATTGTAGGCGCCGGTTTCAATTGTATTGTTGATATAACTCCAACCTGATAGAATAATGATGAATGCCAATAGTATAAACATAACACAGCCTTTGCCCCGGGGCAGCTTTTTTAAAGACAGGTAAAGCTTGGTACGATTATGCATAGAACAAATTTACTTAATAGAACGGTGTGTTTTGAGTACTGTAAAGAGGGAGCTAAAATAAAACTAACCTACTCGATGATTAAACTCACCCGGTCATCTCCGCCAGCTGGCGGACCGGCGGGGTGAGTTGACTGTGCACAATTCAAATACGTTTTTAATAACTATAAATCACATTGGCAAAATAATTCCGACCAGCTTCGGGGAAACCTTCTACCAGTGTATAATTTCTATCAAATAAATTATTAACGCCACCTTCAACAGCAAATCCTTTAACTAACGTAATGTGGGCCTTTATGTTGGTAAGCGCAAACTGACCGGATACTGTCCCATAACTGGTGCTGTATCGTTTGGAGTTATACTCTTCGCTGGCCATCACATAAAGCTTGCTTATCGGTGTGTATTGTACCGAGGCAAATACTTTATTTTGCGGTACATCTGTTAAAAATATGCCCGGGCTTGATAAATTGTTGCGTTTCAGATAGGTGTAATTGGCATCTATCCGTACCTGAGTGGCAATAGGATAACCTATGGCAAATTCGGCCCCATAATACTCGGCTCGGCCTACATTTTGTACCTGCGATTGCTGGGTGCCTGTTTTAGGATCAACCTGTACGTTGTTAACGGTTTGTATCAGATTATTGATCTTGCTGTAGAATATAGATGCCTGTAAAGTAAGCTTACCTGCCAGTAAAGTATGGTAACTCAGGTCATAATTCAGGGCATCCTCCGCTTTCAGATCCGGATTAGGTATGGCTGTTCCAAACTTGTACGAATACCTGTCCTTAATGGTAGCAAACCGGGTTTTATGTGCTACGGAAGCACTTATAGTATTGGTACTGTCAATATCATACTGTAACAAACCCTGCAAATTCCAGGCACTGTTGTTGTTGGCAGGTAGATCGCTTACAACATTGTTGGTGTATTGCTGGGCATCAATGCTGCGTCTGTTCATGTAGCTAACGCCAACATTGGCTTTTAATGCCGATGTGATATGATAGGTATCCTCGGCGCCTACAGTAAAGTTATTATCAGCATCGCGGCGAACGGGTTCGCCAACATTATGCTCACGGTGCACATCCTGTTTAAAATGACCAGCTACGCTGAAACTGTTATTTTTAAAAGAAGTATTTTCAAACATAATGCTGCTACCCAAGGTGTAGTCGTTATAGATGCTGGTAAAGGCATAAGGTTTGGTCATGGTGTTGTAGGAGGCATTATCAAAGCTTTGCAGGTTGTTTTTAAACTGGTCATAATACCAGCGGGTTTTGATCACATTGGTACTGTTGATGCGGTTATTGCTCAGAAAATAAATGCTTTGGGTATCCCAGTTTGGCCATTTCCAGAAACGCGGATTTTTAAATAAGGCATTAGCGGCATCGTCACCGGTATAAACCGGTGTGCCTTTAGTGCCGTGCTGGTAGCTGTAACCTACAGCGTATTCCTGATTACTGGTAGGGGTAAAGCCAACCTTACCGCTTATTGCCACATCGTTATTATAGGAATTATCACGGTGACCGCCATCTTCGGTTTTTGTTGGAACAAATGATGATGATAAGGGATACCAGTTACGTTTTAACTGCGATGCGGATACTTCGTAATAAAATTTGCCCAGATTTGAGCCTATATTAGTGTTCAACCTGTACCCCCCGCTTAACCAACCGGCAACAGCATTTAGTTCAAATGGCTTAACAGGCTTACGGCTGATCAGGTTAATTGCACCACCTTCGGCATTGGGGCCATATAAAACCGACGAATAGCCCTTGGCTACCTGTATCTCTGATAAGTTAAAAGTATTGAACCTGGCCAGATCAACATAACCATCATAAGGTACATATAGCGGAATACCATCTAGGTAAATAGGAACCGAACGGACATCAAAACCACGAACACTCACCGCCGATTCATTCCGGGGACCTACCGCTGTAAGCGTAATACCAGGCAACAGGTTTAAAGCGTTTGAAACGGTGAGCCTGTTATAACGGTTTACGGTACCAGAGCTGAGCTTATCAGATCGCAGGCTATCTTTAGTGCCGATGATATTGACTTGCCCGAGCTGAAAAACATGCTTCGCTGTATCAGTTTGCTGTGCCTTAAGATTTAAATGAGATAGAAATATGATGGATGCAACTAAAAGTAAAGGTTTCTTCATTGATGATTTCGTTATATTTAATTTTATATAACGCAAATTTGCAATTTTGACTGAAACTTTAATCAGTTTTAGGGAATTAATTTAATTGGGTAAGGGGGATTATAACTGGATACTTTTGGTGTTATCCTTTAAAAACTCCTGCAGTTTCTGGTGTAATGAATGGAACTCCCGGATCACTTTTAAACCATGTTCAGTTACTACGGCATTGCCGCCGCCTTTACCGCCACGGTGCGATATCACTACAGGGGCGCTGAAATGATCATTCATATGATTAACCAGGTCCCAGGCTTGCTTGTATGACATTTTCATTTGCAGAGCTGCCTGCCTGATAGAGCCTGATGCGTGTATACGTTCCAGCAGTTCAACCCTGCCGTGCCCCAATACCTTTTCATTATTGGTTTCAATCCAAACCCTGCCGTTCAATTTAAATATAGGATTGCTCATTAGTGATAATGAAGGTACATGTATTACCTATAAAAGCAAAACTAATATGCAATGTAGTTGCTGATCTATGATAGCACAGGTTTCTCGTTTTGTGGGTTGGCCAAATCAGTTTTGGGGGTACTGGTACGCTGCAGTTCCTCAAAATATTTTTTCTTTACCACAGTAGTCATTTTATGATCACCGGTGTGGCTCCATCCGGGTGGCATCACGATATACAGGAATTTGCTTTTTATGCCGGGTGCTCTGTAAACATCCTTTGCCAGGGCTACTATCTCTCCAAAATAAGCATCTGCAAAACTGTTTTTTATCATAGGCCTGCTGATGCCGTATTCAATGGGTATGTTACGGTCTTCGGGCTGATAGGTGCCAAATGCTCTGTCCCATATATTAAGCAGGTTGCAAAAGTTGGTATCCATATAGTTGACGTTCCTGGCGTGATGTACCCGGTGGTGCGAGGGTGTAAGTATAATATTGTTTAAAAATCCCAGTCGGGCATCATCAATCAGGTTTTCGCCAATGTGGATCATGCCGCCCCAAAAGCCATCAATAAACATAATTACAAACAACATAGCAGGCGGAACGCCCAGTAAAATACAAACAGTGGTCCTGATAAAATCGGCATAAGGCCCCTCCAGGAAAAAGTGCGCGTAACTTACCGAAAGGTTCATGGTTTCGGGAGCATGATGGGTAGAGTGCAAGCACCAGAAAAGCCTTACTTTGTGCCCTAAATAATGATATATAAAATGCCCAAACTCCCAAACAATGTAACCATAAATAAACCAGTACCAGGTAAATGATAGCTTAAAAATGGCATACTTTTCAAACAAGCCAATGCAAATACCCACCATAGCAATGGAGATAATCCGGCCAATAAATGCATTAAAAACGTAGGAGAAAAAAGGAAGTTTATAATGGATGACCTTGAACTTTTTAAAGAACGCGCCCCGTATAATTTCAATCACCAAAAAAAATGGCATAACCGGAATTATTAAAGCGGTAATACCCTGGTAAGTAAGTAATTTACCATAGTCGCCTGATTTTAAAATATCTATTAAATTACCAAAGCCAAAGAAGCCGGTAAATTCCTTAAATACAGCATCAAAAAATTCCATCCGTAAAGTTTATAGTTAGTTTACAATATAACTAATATGTATTTATGTATGTACATACTAATTTTTATAAATATCAGGAAGATTTATTAATTAAACAAAATTAAATCAATTTGGCCTGACAGAAAAACCAGGAGGCCTGGCTTATAGCTAAAACCGGATCTCGCCTTTTAAGTAAGTGATAGCTTTGCCACTCATTTGTACACGGTCGCCTTTTAGCTCGCACCATAATTCGCCGCGGCGGGCCGAGATCTGGTAGGCGTGCAGATTGTTTTTGCCAAGCTTTCTGGCCCAGTAGGGTATCAGGTTACAATGAGCAGAACCGGTTACGGGGTCTTCAGCTATTCCCGCTCCGGGAGCAAAAAAGCGCGACACAAAATCAGAGTTATTACCAGGTGCAGTTACAATTACGCCAACGGTATCCATTTTTGACAGCGCAAAAAAGTCGGGGGTAATGTCCTGTATATCCTGCTCGTTTTCATAAACCAAGAAATAATCTCTTGACCTGAAAAAAGCGAGAGGCTGTTTTTCACCCAGGGCTTCGGCCAGACCCATTGGTGGTTCAATGGGTATTGGTGGCCTTGACGGGAAATCCATCATGTATTTATCTCCATCTTTTTTTACAATGAGCGTCCCGGCTTTTACGGTTTCAAAATGGATGGCATCGCCCTCAAAACCTAATTCGGAAAATAGTATATGTGCCGATGCCAGCGTTGCGTGGCCACATAGATCTATCTCATACTCGGGGGTAAACCAGCGTAGTTTATAACCATTATCCGTTTTTACAAAAAATGCGGTTTCGGCCAAATTATTTTCAATGGCTATCTTTTGCATGGTGGCATCGGGCAGCCATTCCTTAAGCGGACAAATGGCAGCGGGGTTACCGCCAAAAAGTTTATCGGTAAATGCGTCGGCCTGGTAAATTGGAATGGTCATAAATAATGTTCTGGTAAAGCTAAATTACTTTTTTATTATGTGAATATTAAATTCAATACTGATAACGGAATTTAGGTAATTATATTAGCTTTTGATCATCATTATTTTAGTCTAAATGACTTACATATCCCCAGGTAATCAAGTCGTCGGTGGTTTTAATGTGTTTGGTGCTCCCATCGCTGATCAGGATTATCCTATCGCTGATGTCAATAATGTTCCTGTACTGATGATCGGTTATAATAAAACCTTTATGCTGGGCGCATCTTTTAATGATAGGTTTAAACAGATCGGCCTGTATGGGCGATATATGGGTAAAAGGTTCGTCCAGTAAAATAAAATCAGCCTTGTTATAAATGATCATCAAGGTTTCCAGCTGTCGTAACTCACCGCCTGATAATTGTGCTGCTGTTTTGTTAAAATGATTACGGTATATGTCAAGGCTGGTAAATTCGTCCCAAAATATCTTGTCGATAAAATTTCTGGCCAGTTTTTCAATTTTGATGCCAGGAGGCAGGTAATTGTGCTGTGGCAAGTAAGCGATTCTTGTATTATGATAACCTTTGGCAATATATTCGCCATTGATGCTTACATGTTTAAAACCGGGTGTCAGGGTGCCAAAAATAATGCGTAGTAATGATGATTTGCCACAACCGTTCCGGCCCAGCAATCCAACAATTTCGCCCTGTTTGCAATCCAGATAAATATCCTGCAATATTTTTCGTCCATCAAATTCTAGTTGTACACTGTCGGTTTTTAAAATGAGGGGGTTCAAGTTTTATGGGATGAAGGATAATGATAAAAGCGCTGCATAAATTACTATATCAATACTAAACATATACAGATATAAACGCCTGATGGTGTAACCCGCGTTGCGGAAATAAAAGAATGTTTTGTTTGCCGAGAAATTATAATGCTGATAGCCTACGGCAAAACCATAGCTGGCAAGCTTTAAAAATACAGAAGCAAATATGGTGAGTTTATGTTGATGAATATAGTAAATACAAACCAAGCTAATGGTAGCATGCCATAAAAGTAATGACCGGTAAAAATACCAAACAATTGCGGGCGACTTGAACATTAGCTTAATTACGAAAAGATCAGCTAAATAACGTGTATTGCTGATTTAAATTTTGTGAGTCCTCAATTCTTATTTTATTAACCGGTTACAGGCCCAGATCTTAAAGTTTATACAAAACAAAAAAGCCATCAGTTGTTCACCAATGGCTTTTTATATATGTTTTCAGGTTACGATTAACCTAAATATGATTTCAGTATTTTACTTCTTGAAGTATGACGCAAGCGTTGCAATGCCTTATCCTTGATTTGGCGAACACGCTCGCGGGTAAGGTTAAACTTTTCACCAATCTCTTCTAATGAAAGCGGGTGATTGGTGCCCAGGCCAAAGAATAGTACAATGATCTCGCGTTCGCGCTCAGTAAGGGTTGACAGGGAACGTTTAATCTCTTCGGATAATGATTCGTTGATCAATATCGAATCGGTATTGGGTTCCTGGTTTTCCAATACGTCAAGCAGGGTATTTTCTTCGCCCTGAACAAATGGCGCATCCATTGATACATGGCGACCTGAGTTGCTCAGCGTATCCGAAATTTTATCAACTGTGGTTTCCAGTATGTCGGCAAGCTCTTCTGGCGATGGCTCACGCTCGTATTCCTGCTCCAGTTTTGAGAATGCCTTACTAATCTTACTTAATGAGCCAACCTGATTTAATGGTAAGCGCACAATACGTGATTGCTCGGCAATGGCCTGCAGAATAGACTGGCGGATCCACCAAACGGCGTATGATATAAATTTAAAACCCTTGGTTTCGTCAAACCGTTTAGCTGCTTTAATTAAACCTAAGTTACCTTCGTTAATTAAATCGCCCAGTGTTAAACCTTGGTTTTGATATTGTTTGGCAACAGATACCACAAAGCGTAAATTGGTTTTAGTTAAACGTTCCAATGCTGCCTGATCGCCTTCCCGTATTTTTTGGGCTAATATTACTTCTTCTTCGGCAGTAATCAAATCAACTTTACCAATCTCGTGAAGATATTTGTCAAGCGATTGTGACTCGCGATTAGTAATGGATTGAGTTATTTTGAGTTGTCTCATTTATTTAATAAACCTCTATTCTATATATTCTGAATAGAACGTGTAAAGCTATAAATTTGTTTCTAAAATAAAACATATAAATTGACAATGGCAATAGCAATGTCAAATAAAAAACTAAAAATTATACTTTTGATATTCAATTAAAATTTATTGATAATCAATAAATAAAGTTTGAATTGTAATAAATTTTAATTTTATTTGAATATTATTTTAGAATATCGTAATGAAAAAAATACGGAATTTACAGATTTTGGTTTACCTAATTTTTGGTTTGCTTATCATTCAAAACGGAGCTATGGATGTAGTGCGGGGCTTTAAGGATGGCTTAAACGATAGTCGGGGATTAGATGATGCAACCCCGGTATCAGGGCCTGCTTTATCAACGGTGATTGAGGGTGATTTTATAACACATGGAACAGATAATGAATTAAAGGTAGGGAACGATTATACTTTGCAAAATATTAACATTTATAGTGATGTAAAAGTAAAAAGCGGTAGGCGTTATGATTCTTTGGCCCTTACAATATTGAAGTTTCTGTTTGAACTTATTTTATTTGGTATCATTATAAAGATAGCGGTTACTATAAATAAGATAATTTTAAACATAGCTGGTGGTACCATGTTTGAGCCAGATTGTATTAAACTGGTAACAACAACAGGGATAATGATTGCACTGTATTCATTAATTGATTACGTGACCCAGCTAGTCGGTTATTACGAGCAAAAGATGCTGATACATTTACCAATGAAAGTTGTGAACACATCAAGTTATGACTTTGGGATATTGATATGCGCTATATTGGTGTTTATTTTGGCCGAAGCATTTAAGCAAGGGGCAAGGCTTAAGGAAGAACAGGCTTTAACCATTTAAACTATGCCCATAATTATTAATCTTGATGTAATGATGGCCAGGCGAAAAATGTCATTAAACGAATTGAGTGACAGGGTAGGCATTACCATATCAAATCTATCTATATTAAAAACAGGTAAGGCAAAAGCTATCCGGATTGAAACCCTGGATGCTATTTGTAAAGCGCTTGATTGCCAGCCTGGTGATATTCTGGAATATTCAGGTTAGCATTTAAAGCTCGCTTAGCTTAAAAGTTTCCTTTACACGGATACCCTTTTCGGTTTGCTGCAATGTGCAGCACTCGTTAATAGGATCATGCTCAAAATACAGGGTATAATCTTTTTCCTGAGCCTCGGTCAGAAAGAGTTTTTTCTCAGCAAGGGTTTTTAACGGAAACATATCATAAGCCATTACATAGGGTAGCGGCAAATGCCCTACAGACGGCAGCAGATCCGCCATGTAAAGGATATTTCTGTTTTTATAACCTATCAACGGCAGCATCATGGCATCGGTATGGCCATAAACAAAACGGATATTAAAGTTCTTCGTAAAATGTACGCCATCGGTAGCATCAATAAATTGTAGCTGTCCGCTCTGTTGTATAGGTAATATATTCTCTTTTAAAAACGATGCTTTTTCACGGTCGTTAGGGTTTACGGCCCAGTCCCAATGTTGTGGATTGCTCCAGTAAACAGCGTTCTTAAATGCGGGTGCCAGATTATCACCATTCCTGACTACAGCGCCGCCCACGTGGTCAAAATGTAAATGAGTTAAAAATACATCAGTAATGTCATCGCGGTGAAAGCCCAGGGCAGCCAGAGAACTATCTAAGGTAGCATCGCCATGTAAATAATAATGACTAAAAAACTTTTGATCCTGTTTATCTCCAATACCGGTATCAATTAATATCAGCCGGTCACCGTCCTCAACCAATAAGCAACGCATGGCCCAGGTACAAAGATTGTTTTCGTCGGCCGGATTGGTTTTGTTCCAGATGGTTTTTGGGACTACGCCAAACATGGCGCCGCCATCTAATTTAAAAAAGCCAGTATCTATGGTATGCAATTTCATAGTAAGAGGTTGATAGTCGATGGTCAATAGACCATAGTATATAGCAAACAAAAAAGCCGATAATCTTAAAGTTAAAAATAACTATGGACTATCGGCTATCGTCAATGGACTTAATATTTTACAAGTGTATCACTTCGTCATAAGCTGCTGCAGCTGCTTCCATTACAGCTTCGCTCATGGTTGGGTGTGGGTGTACCGATTTAATGATCTCGTGGCCTGTAGCTTCCAGCTTGCGTGCGGTAACTACTTCGGCAATCATTTCGGTAACGTTATATCCTAGCATGTGTGCACCCAGGAATTCGCCGTATTTGGCATCAAATATCAATTTTACAAAGCCATCCTTAGCTCCGGCTGCGCTGGCTTTGCCCGATGCTGAGAAAGGAAATTTACCAACTTTAATTTCATAACCGGCTTCTTTGGCCGCTTTTTCAGTATAGCCTACAGAAGCAACCTCAGGCGAGCAATAAGTACAACCCGGAATGTTGTTGTAGTTTAAAGGCTCAGGGCTGTGACCCGCAATCTTCTCTACGCAGATAATACCCTCGGCTGATGCTACGTGTGCCAGGGCCTGTCCTTTAACAATATCGCCAATGGCATATACGCCTTCAATATTGGTACGATAAAAATCATCAACCAGGACTTTGCCTTTATCGGTTTTTACACCATTCTCTTCCAGACCTATACCCTCGATATTGGTAGAGATACCTACGGCAGATAAAACAATTTCGGCCTCCAGTACTTCAACACCAGCAGCAGTTTTAACATTTACCTTGCAAAGCTCACCACTGGTATCAACAGACTCCACATTAGCGCTGGTCATGATGTTGATGCCTTGTTTTTTAAGTATACGGTGAAGGTTTTTTGAAACTTCTTCGTCCTCCAGAGGTACAATATTATCCAGATATTCTACAACGGTAACCTTGGTGCCTATTGCGTTATAGAAATAAGCGAACTCGATACCTATAGCGCCAGAGCCAACCACAATCATTGATTTTGGCTGTTTAGGCAATATCATAGCCTCGCGATAGCCAATTACTTTTTTGCCGTCCTGTTTAATGTTTGGCAGTTCGCGTGAGCGGCCGCCGGTAGCCAGAATAATATGTTTAGCAGTAATTTGTTTGGTTGAGCCATCATTGCCTTTTACTTCAACAACGCCTTTTGACTTTAATTTACCAAAACCAACTACTACATCAATCTTGTTTTTCTTCATTAAAAACTGAACGCCTTTGCTCATGCCATCGGCAACGCCGCGGCTTCTTTTTATAACGCTTTCAAAATTAATCTCGCCAGTTGCGGTTACCCCATAATCAGCAGCGTGATTAAGGTATTCAAACACCTGGGCGCTTTTTAATAAAGCTTTAGTAGGGATACAGCCCCAGTTAAGGCAAATACCACCAAGTGATTCTTTTTCAATAATGGCAGTTTTTAAACCGAGTTGGGAAGCGCGGATGGCTGCTACATAACCACCCGGACCTGATCCTATAACAATTAAATCGTAGTCCATATTTTTAATGATAATACTTTTAAAATTTAAATTTTTGCTTTGTACGGATTAAAACTACCCCGTGTTGTATACACAGGCTCTAATTTTAATGGCCCAAAGCTAAGTAAAAGGGGCGAAATGAGAAAATAGAACACAGGCTTAAGTAATAGTTAATATATTATTTACAATCAGATGCCATTTGCTTATTAGGTAACAGGGAAATTACAAATGTCATATTAAATGGATTGATTTCCCTAAATAATAATGGTATTTTTTGTAAATTGTTGAAAAAAATACAATGATTGTTAACACTAACTTAACATTGAAAATCAGAGTATTGCCTACATTTGCAGCTAATTAACAAAAAGAATAATTAAACAAGAATTTATGAGGAAGCATTTACTTCTTTTTTTTATTGGGCTAATTACCGCAAGTTTTTCCTTTGCACAGGTAACAACCAGTAGTATTACAGGTATTATTAAAGACGCTAAAGGTGTTTTGCCTGGTGCTACTGTGGTAGCCACTCACGTACCTTCGGGCTCTGTTTATAGTACTGTATCAAGAGCTACAGGACAATTCACCATCCCGAATATGAGAGTTGGTGGCCCTTATACCTTAAAAATCACGTTTGTTGGTTATAACCCAAAAACAATTAATGACCTGGTGCTCAATTTAGGAGAGCCGTTAAAGGTTGATATCACCTTAGATGATCTTTCAAAAAATCTATCTGAAGTAGTTATTACCGGTCAAAAAAAAGGTGCGGTTATCAGCCCCGAACGTAATGGTACATCAACTAACGTTTCACAACGTCAGTTGACAAGCTTACCTACTTTATCAAGAAGTATCCAGGATTTTACCCGTTTTACTCCACAAGCTATTGCATCAACCAGCAATGCCGATGGTAGCCCGGCTGGTATTTCTTTTTCAGGCCAGAACAACCGTTACAATCAGTTTACAATTGATGGCGCCAGTGCAAGTGACGCCTTTGGTTTATCATCATCGGGTACAAATGGCGGACAGACAACCACAAATCCTATTCCTTTTGAATCTATACAAGAGGTACAGGTATTGTTATCACCTTATGACGTTACACAGGGTGGTTTTACCGGTGGTGGTATCAATGCGGTAACTAAAAGTGGTACAAATGATTATCATGGTTCAGCCTATTATGTTTTTGGGAACCAGGGCTTTGTTGGTGAC
The DNA here is from genome assembly GCA_030445275.1 of Mucilaginibacter sp. Taxonomy (GTDB): domain Bacteria; phylum Bacteroidota; class Bacteroidia; order Sphingobacteriales; family Sphingobacteriaceae; genus Mucilaginibacter. Next base: position 13,309 of record JAUCSE010000069.1, on the reverse strand, counting down.
CATGGCAACACAGATACCAAGTATCCTACATTTAACACTAAAACATTTGGGGCCAGCTTAGGTGGCGCTATTGTTAAAAACAAACTATTTTTCTTTGTAAACGGTGAAAGATTAACGAGTTCAAATCCATTAGCTTTTGATCCTTCACAAGCAGGCTCAGGTTCAAAATTTAATGTGGCCACGCTGCAATCCATAAGTGACAATTTGAAAAGTAGGTTCAATTATGATCCGGGGTCTTTTACGGATATCAACAGAACAACAAAGCAAACATCCATATTTGGCCGTTTAGACTGGAATATCGACAGTAAAAACAAGTTAACTGTACGCCATAGCTACAGTGATGCCAGCAATTATAATATTAGCCGGAGCCCAACTTCAATTACTTTTGCTAATAGTGGTTATTACATGAAAAACACTACCAATTCAACAGTGGCTGAGTTAAACAGTAGTTTTTCAAATAACTCATCAAATGTTTTGCGTGTAACTTACAATAACATCAGTGATAGAAGAGAAACCTCACCTTTCCCGAACGTACAGATTGTACAGGATGGATTAACCTATAACATAGGGGCCGACTTTTCATCATCTGCCAACTCGTTAAAACAAAATAATATTACTTTAACTGATAACTATACCATCTATAAAGATAATCATACCATAACTGTTGGTACCGATAATCAGCTTTTTAACACGAATAATGTGTTTTTACAGGCATATACTGGTGCTTACAGTTATAACAAAACCACCGCCGGTTTTGATAATATAGCTGCATTTAAGGATCCTAACTCGGTTCCAAATGCATATACCTTAAATTATTCAACCAAAGGTGGTAATGATAAGGCTCCTTCCATTATGCACGTAGCGCAGTTTAGTGTTTATGGGCAGGATGTATGGTCAATAAAACCAGAGTTTAAATTAACTTATGGGGTAAGAATTGATATGCCTGTTTATTTTAACAGCCCAGCTGCAAACGACGCGTTTAACAGCAGTTCAAGCTTTGGTGGCATCCAGAATAACCAGCGCCCGAAATCAAAATTATTGTTTAGCCCGCGTGCCGGCTTTAACTGGGACATCAACGGCGAAGGTGTAACACAACTTAGAGGTGGTGCCGGTATATTTACAGGTAAAGTTCCATTGGTCTGGATATCTAACCAATACGGTGGTTCGGGTGTAACAACCATCAGGTATGCTCCAAACGGAGCAGCTGTTCCTGCTGCTGTTCATTTAAATTATGACCCTAGCGCACGTTTAGGTGGTGCTTATGTACCGGCAGCAAATAACCCACCGGCAACAGAAGTTGACGTTACTGACCCTAACTTTAAAGTTCCGCAGATATTCCGTGCTAACTTAGCTATTGATCATAAACTGCCTTTCTGGGGATTGATAGGTACTATTGAAGGATTGTACACTAAAAACATCAATAATATACTTTACAAAAACCTGAACACAGCGCCAGTTGCAGGTGATGTTACTATAGGTAACAGTACCCGTCCGTGGTACAACTTTGCCCGTGTAGATAGCAAATTTACCGATGTATTGGAGCTTACCAACACCAGTAAAGGTTACTCTTATAACATTACTGGACAACTTCAAAAACCGTTCAGTGATGGATGGACAGGAATGGTTGCCTATACTTATGGTGCATCATATTCATTAAATGATGGTACAAGCTCTGTAGCATTGTCAAACTGGCGTTATGCTTATAATACTAATGGTTTAAATAATCTTGATGAGTCGCGTTCAAACTACGATCCGGGAAATCGCATCATTGGTTACGTTTCAAAAAAGTTTACCTATGCACATAAGCGCATGGCAACAACTATTGGTATAGTTTACACCGGTCAGTCAGGACAGCCATTTAGCTATACTTATTCAAAAAATATCAATGGTGATGATGTTACCGGAAGAACCGGAAATAATAATGCCAACCTGGTATATGTACCTTCGGCTCAGGAATTAAATGATCCAAATGGTTATACTAAATATAAGCTGGTTGATTTGACCACTACATCCAATGGCGTTAGCACAGTAACCAGAACTGCTGCCCAACAATGGGGTGATTTGAAAAGCTTTATTGAAGGTAATGCTGATCTGAAGAAAAATGAGGGTAAGGTAATGCCGCGTAATGCTACACGTACCCCGTGGGAAAACCATTTTGATTTAAAGATTAACCAGGACTTTTTCTTAGTTAATCAGCATCGTTTACAAGTATCTATGGATATTCTGAATGTTGGTAACCTGATTGATAAAAATTCAGGCCGCAGCTATGGAACGTCAAATCAGGACGTATCATTGTTCACTGTTGTTTCACAAACAACTACGCCAACGTTTACCTTTAATCAGGCAAATATGAATAGCATAAAAGGTAAATATCAACCTTACTTTGTAAATGATTTTCTTTCACGCTGGAGAGCGCAATTAACTTTCCGTTATAGCTTCTAATCCACAATCTACAATTAAAACAGAAAGAGCTGGTCATTTTGGCCGGCTCTTTCTGTTTTATTGCATCTGATGCATATGTATCAAAAGGCAGCCAGGTATCATCATGTGGCATGTAGTATTATAATTTATATTGCGTTTATCATATATTATAACCTCCGGGCCTTTTTTGTTACTGCTTTTTATTGTATGGATCAGTTAATGTAGTTGATTGTCAATACTATATTAAATCTATCTGGTTGCTTCCATTCAATGTTGATTTGTATTAAAATGTTGAAAAATATATAAAATTTGTTAACATAAATTTAATATTGACAAACCCGCTATTAATTACCTTTACGATTCAATTCACACAAAGTATAATTTAAAAAAGCAATTTATGAGGAAGCCTTTACTTCTTTTATTATTATTAAGCGGTTTTATGTTCCTGATTAACAGGAATGCCGTTGCGCAGGGGGTTACTACCGCCAGCGTGAATGGTATCGTTAGCGATGCCAAGGGAGCAATCCCCGGCGCTACAGTAACCATTACACATACCCCTTCTGGTACCGTGTATTCAACCGTAACCCGCGCCGATGGGCGTTACAACATCCCTAACTTAAGAGTAGGAGGCCCGTACACCTTTAAAGTAAGCTTTATTGGGTACAAGAATTTTGTTCAGGAAGGTATTAACTTATCTATTGGTCAGGATCAAAAAATGAATGCCCAGTTGGCTGATAATACTACTTCATTGAACGAGGTTGTGGTAACAGGTTCGCAAGGTAAGGTGATCAACTCATCACGTACCGGTGCCCGCGAAACTATTAGCCGCCAGCAAATTGAAAATTTGCCTACGGTTAACCGGTCGTTATCTGATTTTACCAAATTAACACCATCAGCTAATGGTTTATCTTTTGGCGGTCGCAGCAGCGCATTTAACAACGTTACTGTTGACGGTGCTTTGTTTAACAACTCATTTGGTTTATCAGGAACTCTGGGTGGACAAGCCAGTTCGCAACCCATTTCATTAGATGCGATTGACCAGATACAGGTTGATATTGCTCCTTATGACGTTCGTCAGGGTAACTTTACCGGCGCGGGTGTTAATACCGTTGTAAAATCAGGTACAAACGAAGTTAAAGGTACCATTTACTACTATGGCCGCGGTACCAAATTAACCGGCTACCATGCAGGTACATCTAACCTTCCTATTACTCCGTTTGATTATCATACAAATGGCGCAGCGATAGGTGGCCCTATTATTAAGAATAAATTATTCTTATTTGTATCTGGTGAGCAGGAAAGAATAAGCCAGCCGCCGGCAACCGCTTATGTAGCAGGTCGTCCGGGTTTAAGCGGTTCTAACGTATCAGCAGTTCAGGCCAGCACGTTAGATGCTGTCAATGCCAAACTTGCTACTTATGGTTATGACCCGGGTGCTTACGAAAACTATGTTTACAGAACTTCAAGCGATAAAATAACCGTAAAACTTGACTGGAACATTGACAAAAACAATACTTTAAGCGCTAAATACTTTTATTTAAAATCGTTTAAAGATCAGCCTGCAAGTAATTCTGGTATAGTTAACGGAGGTGTTGGTTATGGCACAACCCGTGCACCTGGCCCAAGCACTTTACCTTTCTATGGTTCAGGTTACACCATTAACAATAACTTTAATATTGGTATCGTTGAGTTAAACACCCGTGTTAGTAACTCCATGTCAAATAAACTTACGGTAGGTTATTCAGCATTGAGAGATTACCGTGCGTTTTTAGGCAATGGTTCATTGCCAATGGTTGATATTGGTAATGGTACCTCTGATGCGAGTGGTAACGTTGTTACTGGTGCTACAGCTACTGCAACAAGCTTTGGTTCTGAGCTTTACACCGCCGGTAACTTATTAAATACCAACATTTGGCAATTTGCTGATGACTTTACCATATATTCAGGTAAACACGAATTTACTATTGGTACGAGCAATCAGATCCAAAGCTACACCAATGGCTTTGCTCCTGATTATAACGGCTTATATACCTATAATTCAGCTTCGGACTTTATTAACGGTTTACCTGCTGCAGCTTACACTTTGCGTTACTCAGCAGTAGGTAATTCTATTCCGCTTGCAAAAATAAAAGCCTCTATTTATAGTGTTTATATACAGGATAAATACCATGTTACTGATAATTTTAGGTTAACTTATGGTTTAAGGGCTGATTATGATGTTTTCCCTACATCTTTGGCAGCAAACAGCAATGCTGCGGCTTTAACTTTCCAGGGCGGTACGCATGTTGATGTTTCTAAATTACCAAAAAACAGAGTACAGCTTTCTCCCCGTGTAGGTTTTAACTGGGATGTTAATGGCGATCAGTCAACTCAGATACGTGGTGGTTCGGGGTTATTTACCGGTTCTGTGCCGTTTGTATGGATATCTAACCAAGCTTCAAACAACGGTTTATTATTTGGTTCATATACAATAGCAAAGGGTGCTGCAAGTAATACACCTGCACAGAATGCACAGTTAATATTTAACAAGGATGTTAATGCAAACCGTCCTGCAAACGCAACCGCTAATACTTCATATGAGCTTGATGTTGCTGATCCAAATTTGAAATATCCAAAAATCTGGAGAACAAACCTTGCTGTTGACCAGAAATTACCTGGTGGTATCATTGGTACTATCGAAGGTGCTTACACCAAGGATATTCGTGCTATTTATCATCAAAATCTGGTGCTTTCTGATGGCTATACAACGCTTCCGGGTGTTGAAGGTCAGATACAGTACAACTCTAAAAATACAACTCCGGCAGCTGCAGCAGCTACTGCCCAAAACCCTTCTATCACCGGTTTGTACTATATGAAAAACACCAGCAAAGGGTTTTCATACTTTGTAACCGGTCAGTTGCAGAAAAGCTTTACTGATGGTTTTGCCGCCAGTTTAGCCTATACCTATACCAAATCAAAAGATGTTAATGATGGAGGTTCAACTGCAAGTACTATATGGAGCACTCGCTATATTGCAGGTAATCCTAATACTGATAACCTGTCAAACAGTTCATACGTACAGCCTAACCGTATCATTGCAACGGTATCATACCGAAAGCAATATGCTAAAAATTTGGCTACTACCGTAGGTTTGGTATTTGAAGCTTCTAATAACGGTGCAATATCATATATTACCGCTAATGACCCTAATAATGACGGTGCTACTAACGATTTGATGTACATTCCTAAAAACCAAACTGATCTTACGTTGGTTAAGGCGCCAACCGCAGCAAATGGAACTGTGGATCCACGTACCCCAGCACAGATCTGGACTCAGTTAAACAACTTTATTAACCAGGACCCATACCTTAGTCAGCACAGAGGCCAGTATGCACAAAGAAATGGTGCTATATTGCCTACTTACAAAAGGCTTGACCTGCACTTTGCACAGGATTTCTTCATCAAATCAGGTAAAGTGAAAAATACTATCGAAGTTACTTTTGATGTGATCAACTTTACTAACTTGTTAAATCGTAACTGGGGATTATACCAGGTTTCATACAGCGGGTTTAACAATGGAGCCACAAATGTGTTAAGATATATGAGTAAAGATGCTACTACCGGCAAGGCTACCTACTCATTCCCATATCTTGATGCTAATAACCTGGTACCTGTTACCAGCTCATATAAAACAGATATCAGCCAGTTTTCACGTTTCCAGGCTCAGATCGGTGTTAGGTACATATTTAACTAATATCTCTCAACGTAGTTGATAATAAAAAAAGAGCGGTGATGAAATCACCGCTCTTTTTTTATTAAGTAGTTATCATATTGCGGAGAAAATAAACCATGCCGTCATTGCGAAGCGTGGCAATCCCCGATAGGCAGAGCCGTTCTGTATAGTTAGGAATTGGCACACTTTTCTTCCTTTATCCTTTATAAGTTTTAAAAAGTTTATCCCAGATACTGGTGTAAAAGCCATAATTGTGATGAATATCCAAATGATGCTGATGATGAAAGGAAGATGTTCCCAAGTACTTAAAAGGCGCAGTGTTTCTGATAGCTGCCGGGATGGGCTCTATCCCTAAATGCCCCATGATGCCAAAAAATACATTAACGATCAGGTAAATAAGAACAGCATAAAAATTAAAGCTGAATAGCACGATAGTCATCATCCACAATAAGCCAAAGCCAACCGTTTCAAAAGGGTGCAGTACAAAAAGGTCAATAGGAATAGGGTCTGCGTAATGATGATGAAATTTGTGTATAGCTTTATAGATCACCGAATGATGTATAAAATAATGGAAGAGGTACATGGCCAGGTCCATCAGCATAAAAAGCGCTAAAAAATCAAAAGCTATGCGCCAGGACCGGTCATAACTAAACAGGATATAGTTATGCTTCCATAGCCAAAAGCCAACGTAGGTTATTACGGTATTGATGATATTGGTTAAAATGCATACCCATATCTCGTTACCTGAAGCTGCTTTTATAGGCTTATGGTTTAGTTTAAGTACAATCCAGCCAAATAGCAAAGCCAACGCGGTAACCAGCAGATTCTCGGCCAGGAATATCATCCAAAGATTAAATGACGATTGTGCCGATAGGAACCTGAGCATAGGCCTGGATCTAATTAATATTCAAATACACCAAATTCTGATTGTACGGTTACTTTTTTCGTTTCGGCTTTTTCAACCCGGCCAATAATTTGCGCCTCAACACCAAAGCCTTGCGAAATTTTAATCAGATCGGCAGCAATAGTTTCGGGTACATAAAGCTCCATGCGGTGGCCCATATTAAATACCTTATACATTTCCTGCCAGCTGGTTTTTGATTCCTGCTGTATCAGTTTAAACAATGGAGGAACGGGGAAAAGATTATCTTTTATAATATGTAGCTCGTCAATAAAGTGCAGTACTTTGGTTTGCGCGCCTCCGCTGCAATGTACCATACCATGCACCTGGCTGCGATAACCATCTAATATGGTTTTAATGATAGGGGCGTAGGTACGGGTGGCACTCAACACCAGTTTGCCGGCAGTTATACTTTGCCCGTTGCCAATATCAACCAGGTCGGTAAGGTTTTTACTGCCGCTGAAAATCAGGTCGTATGGAATGGCCGCGTCATAACTTTCAGGGTATTTATCGGCTATGGTTTTATTAAATACGTCATGGCGGGCAGATGTAAGGCCATTTGAGCCCATGCCACCGTTATATTCTTTTTCATAATTGGCTTTGCCGTAAGAGGTTAAACCCACGATCACATCACCTGGCTGTATGCGGTGGTTGGAGATCACGTCATCGCGTTTCATCCGACAAGTAACCGTAGAGTCGACTATAATGGTGCGAACCAGGTCGCCAACATCGGCGGTTTCGCCACCAGTTGAGTATATGCCGATGCCTGCGTCACGTAATTCGCTTAGTATTTCTTCGGTGCCGTTTATAATGGCTGCTATCACTTCGCCGGGTATCAGGTTTTTATTGCGACCAATAGTTGACGACAGCAGGATATTATCTGTAGCGCCAACACAAAGCAGGTCGTCGAGGTTCATGATAATAGCATCCTGAGCAATACCACGCCATACGGATATGTCGCAGGTTTCCTTCCAGTAGGTATATGCTAATGACGATTTTGTACCCGCGCCATCAGCATGCATAATGTTGCAATAGGCATCATCGTTGGTTAAAATATCCGGTACAATTTTACAGAAGGCCTTTGGGAAAATACCTTTATCAATGTTTTTTATTGCATTATGTACATCATCTTTTGATGCAGATACGCCACGTTGATCATATCTTTGCGAAGAAATCATGGGCAAACTTACTGAAAATGTACAAATTTTAGCTGTTTTATGCCCATTTCTATCTAAAAATAGACGTAAAATCGTTGCTTTTTACACAAAATAGCCTGTATAATATCGTATTTATATCATACAGGCTATGACGTATTTTATGGTGAGGTTACTTTATAAATAACAGCTCCCTGAATTTTGGCAGCGGCCATAAAGTATCATCAACCAATTGCTCCAGTTTGTCAACATTATACCGGATGGGTTGGAAGAATGATTTTACCTTTTCATCATAATCAATGGCCCGCTGGCGTATGTCCTCAATGGCGTTCGCTTTTTTGCGTTCGTTAACCATTTGCTCCACATTGGTTTTGATAAAGTTTACGTGTTCCGCTATTTTATTGATGATATCTAGTTGGGCGGCATAAGTAGTATCAGCCAGGCCAAGATCTTTTAATCCTTTAACGTTTTCAATCAATTTTGATTGATAGGCTATTGCGGCCGGGATAATCACATTCATCACCAACTCACCAATAACGCGAGCCTCTATCTGTAGTTTTTTATAAAAGCTATCCAGCAAAATTTCATGACGGGCATGTGCCTCGCGCGGACTAAATACACCGGTTTCAGCAAAAAGGATATCTGATTTTTCTGATAATAGCGCATCAAGTGCCTTTGGTGTGGTTTTTATGTTAGCGAGGCCTCTTTCTTCTGCTTCTTTTTCCCAGGCATCACTATAACCATTACCCTCAAAGCGAATATTTTTTGATTCCTTGATGTATTTTTTGATCACCATTAATAAGGCAAGGTCTTTTTTCTCGCCTTTCTTAATCAGTTTATCAACATCATATTTGAACTTTTTAAGCTGATCAGCTACAATCATGTTCAAAATGGTCATAGGGCTGGCCGAGTTTGCCGATGAGCCAACCGCACGCAACTCAAACTTATTACCGGTAAAGGCAAATGGCGAAGTCCGATTACGATCAGTATTATCAGGCAAAATTTGCGGAATCTTAGGGATGCCCTGCCATAACAGGTTATCTTCTTTTATTTTTTTGCTGATCCTTGAAGTTTCTATCTCATCCAGCACATCATTCAGCTGGCTGCCCAGGAAGATGGATATAATGGCCGGAGGAGCCTCGTTGGCACCCAGGCGGTGATCATTGTTTACCGATGCTATGGATGCCCTTAGCAGGTCTGCATGTTCATAAACCGCCTTGATGGTGTTCACAAAAAAGGTAAGGAACATCAGGTTGTTCTTTGGTGTTTTGCCCGGCGATAACAGGTTTTTACCCGTATTGGTAATCAGCGACCAATTATTGTGCTTACCTGAGCCGTTAATGCCTGCATAAGGTTTTTCGTGCAGTAACACTTTAAAGTTATGACGGCGGGCTACCCTGTCCATCAAATCCATTAGCAATTGGTTATGATCAATGGCCAGGTTTATTTCTTCATAAATAGGGGCGCACTCAAATTGTGATGGAGCTACCTCGTTATGGCGGGTTTTTAAAGGGATGCCTAATAATAGAGCCTCGGCTTCCATGTCCTGCATGTAGGCATACACCCGTCCAGGTATCGATCCAAAATAATGATCTTCTAGTTGCTGGTTCTTGGCCGATATATGGCCAAAAAGTGTGCGGCCGGTTAAGTACAGATCAGGACGTGCATTAAATAAGGCTATATCAACCAGGAAATATTCCTGCTCAATACCTAGTGAGGCATTTACCTTTTCAATGCCTTTGTCAAAATAATGACAAACATCAACGGCCGCTTTATCTAAAACATTAAGCGCCTTTAATAAAGGTACCTTATAATCCAGCGCCTCGCCGGTATAGGATACAAATACGGTTGGTATACATAAGGTACGTGCCATTAAAAATGCCGGCGACGATGGATCCCAGGCAGTATAGCCACGGGCCTCAAAGGTATTGCGTATGCCCCCACTAGGGAAGCTTGAAGCATCTGGTTCTTGTTGCGATAGGGCATCGCCTGAAAAGCGTTCAATAGCGCCACCATCGGCAGTAGGTTCAAAAAAGGCATCATGCTTTTCGGCTGTGGTGCCGGTAAGCGGCTGAAACCAGTGCGTATAATGCGTTGCGCCTTTACCCAAGGCCCACGATTTCATGGCGGAAGCAATTTGCTCGGCCAGGTCGCGCGGAATTGGTTCGCCTTTTTCAATGGAATTAATGATACCCTGGTAGGCCTCAGTTGAGAGGTATTCCTTCATTTTCTTTTTATCGAAAACATTGGCCCCGAAGTAATCGGAAATTTTTGAAGAAGGAGGTTTCACTTCAGGGATGGTTCTGCTCAGAACGTCCTGCAGTGCTTTAAATCGGATGTTGGACATAAGATATGCGGTTTAAATAAAGGTCAACTTTCAAAAATAGAACTATCCTTTAAAATATGCATAAAAATTAACGGAAATATGATGTTTAATAACATCTGTTAGTTTACTATTCATATTGGTGTTTAAATCAAATTTTGATTGTTTGGGCCAAAAAATGTGATTTTTTATGATTTCTATCTCTGTTTTTTGATCTAAATCAATAAAAACACTCGTTTTTTGATTTAAAACCATCAATATTTTAAATTTAAATCATTTTTGTCGCAATTTATATGCTATCGTAATTTTAAAATCATCAAAATTGATCTTGTTTTTTAGTTTTGATTTACAATTTTCGTAAATATTGTTGTTTTGACTGTTATTTATTTGTTAAATATTTGTTATTGTTAAAATTACTGCATAATTTCAGAAAATAATTTACATAAACACAGTAATTATTGTATTTTTTATAAAAACACTAATAATTACATCCTTAAATGTTGATTTTTTAAGCTTTTTGAGGAGTTTTTGTTGATTTTCTGCATCGCAATCAAACTGAATTTATAATACAACAATCAAACTAAATTAAACTTTTAAAAAACAATCAAACTAAATTAAAAAACAAATGAAAGTAAGTTCTACAAAACACAACCTCCTGAGTGCAGTCCGACAACTGTCACGTGAAAAATGGGCGCTGGGAGCTACCATTTTAACAGGAAAGATGATTGGTTTATTGCTGGTGCTTGTGGCAATGATGGTTTTGCCTGGTGTATTTGGTACTGCAGCACATGCTGCTGACACCTATACCGCACATGAAACAGCATTGATCAATACCGTGAACACAGTGTGGACCCTCGTTGCTGCCTTTTTAGTATTTGGTATGCAGGCGGGTTTTGTGATGCTTGAAGCTGGCTTTGCCCGCAAAAGAGAAACGGTGAACGTTTTAATGGAATGTATTTTTGATACATGCCTTTGCGGGTTGTTATTTTATGCCATAGGTTATGCCTTTATGTTTGGTAATGGCAATGGCTTTATTGGCTGGGGCGGACTTGGAACCGATGGAAAAACCATCACTAACTGGTTCTTTTTGCAAAACACTCCTGCTACTTATGGCGCTACAGGTATTCCGCTTTTGGCACACTGGATATTCCAGTACGCATTTGCTGATACCTGCTCAACCATTGTTTCTGGTGCAATGATAGGTCGTACCAGTTTCCGTGGCGATATTTTATACAGTATAGGTATTACAGGATTTATTTACCCAATAATTGGTCACTGGGCCTGGGGACCTGATGGTTTCCTGGCTACCATGGGAGCTACAGGCGGTTTCTTACCAACACTAGGACAACCATTCCGTGATTTTGCAGGTTCAACAGTAGTGCATACCATTGGTGGTGTGGCCTCGCTGGCTGGTGCAATGGTATTAGGCCCACGGTTAGGCAGGATATTTGCCCGTGACGATAAAGAGAAAGGCGGATTACCTGCTGGTCATAACTTATTAGTAGCTGCCGTGGGTGGTTTTATATTATGGTTTGGCTGGTATGGTTTTAACCCGGGCAGTACATTATCAGCAATGGATATGCAAGGGATTGGCCGTGTTGCTGCCAATACTACGCTTGCTGCCTGTGCCGGTGGTTTCGCTGCTATGCTTGCTGCGCTTTGGTATGGTCCAACAAAAGGCAAGTTCGATTTGGCATTTACCATTAATGGATTTTTAGGGGGCCTTGTGGCTATTACCTGCCCTTGTTACTGGGTAAGCCCGCTGGGTGCAATTTTGCTTGGTGGTGTTGCCGGTTTCGTAATATTTGCCGGCGTGTATATTATTGAGTGGTTCCGTATTGACGATCCGGTTGGTGCAGTTTCTGTACACGGTCTTTGCGGTATCTGGGGTACTTTATCATTAGGTTTATTTGCATCAGGCCAGTTTGGCGCTACAGGCCCTACAGGCGCTGATAATTCAGCTCCGGTTACCGGTTTGTTTTATGGTGGTGGTTTTGGTGTACTTAAGGCGCAGGCCATTGGTAGTTTCACTATTACAGCCGCTGTATTTATAGTAACCTTTAGCATGATGTATATCATTAATAAATTACCTAACCCTTGGAAACTGCGTATTGAAGAACACGGAGAAACAGGTTTGGGTGGTATTGATGTATTTGACCACGGTATTGAAGTTTACCCGGCTCAAGAAGAGGAGATTAGTTTAAGCGGTCTTTTTGATAAAAACGCTAAATCTCCGGCCCAGGTTTAATAATGGAGGACTAAGATCTTAAAACTAGGGATCTGTAATACCTTGTGCGGTTGGTTAGGAGCTTGTTGAAATTACGTAGCCAACCGTGCAGGGATTTTTTATGCCGACAATAAAAAATTAATAGTGATGCTATATCACTGTATTGCAGTTTGTTATATATAAATAATCAAACAATTAACAAAATTTATCAACAATTAAATCGTTATCATGAAAAAAGTATGTTTACTCTTATGTTTATTATCTATTGCAGCCTTTGAGGTTAGGGCACAAGACAGTACCAAAGTGGCGGGCGATCCGCCGTTGGTGATAACCGGCTCAGTAGATGCATATTATAAATATGACTTTGCCCATAAGCCAACCAATATCCCTACTAGCTTTGCAACAGATAATAACTCCATATCAATAGGTATGATAGATCTGGGCTTGAAGAAAAAAGTAGGAAAAGCTGCATTTGTAGGCGAGCTATCCTTTGGTCCGAGAGGGCAGGGGCAATCTATACCCAATGCCGGCGACAATGGCGATTCGTTTCACATTCAAAATTTATACATGT